>JBGPFE010000001.1:0-164259 GCA_041483135.1 Gammaproteobacteria bacterium
GGTTATGGAACATCCACTTCGGCCCCGTGCGCCTCGGTGGATTCGACGAACGAGACCTGAAGTCTGGAGAAGACTATTTGACCCTCAAGTTGTAACCCATGTCCTTGAACTCGAGTGTTACCAATGTCCTTGACCTGTACAATAGTCGGAGCGGCCAAATGAATACGCGCGCGACCAGCACCGGCACGCCGCCCGCGAACGTTTTGCTCGAGGTATCGCATCTGACCAAGCACTACCCGGTGCGCAAGGGCGTGTTCTCGCAGGTGAGCGGCCAGGTGCACGCGGTCGACGACGTGAGCTTCTGGATCGCCGAGAGCGAAACGCTGGGACTCGTCGGTGAAAGCGGCTGCGGCAAATCGACCACCGGCAAGACCATCCTGAAGCTGATCGATCCGACCGCCGGCACCATCGATTGGCGCGGCCGCCGCATCGACCAGTTAAGCGGCGGCGAGATGCGCCCGTATCGCCGCGAGCTGCAGGCGGTGTTCCAGGACCCGTATTCGTCGCTCAATCCGCGCATGCGCGCCGCGGACATCGTCGCCGAGCCGATCCGCAATTTCGAGTCGGCCGCGAAGGGCGAAATCGACGAGCGCGTGGCGTCGCTGTTCGAGAAGGTCGGCTTGCGTCCCGATCAGATGGTCAAGTACCCGTACGAGTTCTCGGGCGGACAGCGCCAGCGCCTCGGCATCGCGCGGGCCTTGGCGCCCAGGCCGAAACTGATCGTGTGCGACGAGCCGGTGTCGGCGCTCGACGTGTCGGTGCAGGCGCAGGTGATCAATCTGCTGATGGACCTGCAGGACGAGCTCGGGCTGTCGTACCTGTTCGTCGCGCACGACCTCGCGGTGGTCGAGCACATCAGCCACCGCGTGGCGGTCATGTATCTCGGCAAGATCGTCGAGTTGACCGACAAGCGCTCGCTCTTCACCAACCCCCAGCATCCTTATACCGAGGCGCTGTTGTCGGCGGTGCCGGTGCCGGATCCGACAATTGAGCGCAAGCAGGTCATTTTGCTGGGCGACGTGCCGAGCCCGATCAAGCCGCCGCCGGGCTGCCGTTTTCACACGCGCTGCCCGTACGCCGAGGAACGCTGCCGGATCGAAGAGCCAGCGATGAAAGAAGTGCGCCCCGGCCATTTCGCCGCGTGTCATTTGCGCGACGCCGGTAACGCGTAAAATCTGACATCGATCGATACCGAAATCTGAAATCCATGGTCACCGGGGATACAGAGGTCACAGAGATAAATTCAAAATCAAGAGCGCATTGCGCATTTCATCACGTCAGGAACTCTTAATGGGTGCATTAAACACGTTATCGGCAGTCGAGGCGGCGCGCCAGCTCGCCGCGAAGAAGATCACCTCGGAAGCACTGGTGCGCGATTGCCTTGAACGCATTGCGGCGCGCGAGGGCGAGGTGCGGGCATGGGAGCATCTCGACCGCGAGGCGGCGCTCAAGCAGGCGCGTGCCGCCGATGCCGGACCGGGCCGCGGCCTGCTGCACGGGCTGCCAATCGGCGTCAAGGATTTGATCGACACGGTCGATATGCCGACCACGTACGGCTCGCCTATCTACGCGGGCCATCGTCCGGCATGGGACGCGCCGTGCGTCGCGCTGACGCGCGCCGCCGGCGGCATAGTAATCGGCAAGACCGTGTCTACCGAATTCGCGGTGATGCACCCGGGCAAGACGCGCAATCCGCATAATCCGGAGCACACGCCGGGCGGGTCGTCCTCCGGCTCGGCGGCGGCGGTCGCCGACTACATGGTGCCGCTCGCATTCGGCACCCAGACCGCGGGCTCGATCATCCGGCCGGCGGCGTTCTGCGGCGTCGTCGGCTACAAGCCGAGTTTCGGTTTGATCAGCCGCGTCGGCGTCAAGGCATTGTCCGATACGCTCGATACCGTCGGCACCCTTGCGCGCACCGTGCCCGATGCCGCGCTGTTTGCTGCCGCGCTCACCGGACGGCATGATTTGCTGGTGGAGAAACCGCTGACCGCCAAGCCGCGCATCGGCATTTGCCGTACTTACGAATGGAAGCAGGCGCAGCCGGAAACGGTTGCCGCGCTCGAGTCCGCGGCGCAGCGGCTTGCCGCGGCCGGCGCGCCGGTGCGGGAAGTCAAGCTGCCGCCGACTTACGCGAGCCTGGTGCAGGCGCAGACCGACATCATGTACGTCGAGCAGGCGCAATCGCTCGCCTATGAGCGGCTCACGCACTGGTCGCAGATCAGCGCGCGGCTGCAGGGCATACTCGAAGCCGGGCTGAAGGTCACGCCCGAGCGCTACGACGCGGCGCAAACGCTGGCGCGCAACTGCCGCCGTACGTTGGCCGACGTGTTCACCGATTGCGACGTGCTGCTTGCGCCGAGCGCACCCGGTGCCGCGCCCGCGGGACTCGACATGACCGGCGATCCGGTATTCGACCGCATATGGACGCTGTTGCGCACGCCGTGCGTGAACATTCCGGTTGCATCCGCCGTGAACGGGTTGCCGGTCGGGTTGCAGGTGATCGGCGCATTCGGCAGCGACGCGCAGACGCTTGCCGTCGCGCATTGGCTGCACCAGACCGTGAAATAAAGCACACTGCAGCGGAGTTTCGGCGCCGCGTCCCGCGGTCTCGTCCCGGGTTGATCTCCTTAGGCGTATGCGATAATAGCGCCCGGAAAAGAAAACGCATGACGCGTCAAACTCAAAATATGGCGGTGCTGTTCGCCGATATCTGCAACAGCACCAAGCTTTACAGCACGCTCGGGGATAACGCTGCGCGCGTCGTCGTCAACGCCTGTCTGTCGTTGATCGGCAACGTGGTCGAGCGTAACAAGGGGCGCATCGTCAAGACCATCGGCGACGAGGTCATGTGCGTGTTCCGGCGCGCCGATGACGCGGTGCTTGCCGCGAGCGAGATGCAGTCGCAGGTCGACGCCAAGCGCCCCGGCAAGTACCACGTCCAGATCCACATCGGCCTGCATTACGGGGCGGTGCTGGTCGAAGACAACGACGTCTTCGGCGATACGGTCAACGCCGCTGCCTACCTGACCGCGGTCGCCGCGGCCGAGCAGATCCTGACAACCGAGGCCACCGAGCGCAATTTGACGCCGGAGCTGAAGGCCAATGTGCGGCCGGTGTTCAAGGCGGTGCTGAAAGGCAGTACCGACGAATCCACCGTCTATCAGGTGGTCTGGCACCAGAACACCGCGGAGCTCACCGACGTCAACCTGCGCTCGCACAAGATGATTCCGGGCGACGAAGGCAGCCTGCTGGTCGCGCACCGCAACCTGACGCTGCGCCTCGATCAGAGCCGGCCCAATATCACGATCGGCCGCGGCGAAGACTGCGATCTGGTGGTGCCGGAGAAACTCGCTTCACGCAAGCACGTCAGCATCCGCCTGCTGCGCACGCACTTTTATCTGGTCGACAGCAGTCTCAACGGCACGTTCGTCACGCTCGAGAGCGGGGAAGAAGTGCACGTGCTGCGCGGGGAGTTGTTGCTCGACAGCTCGGGTAAATTGACGCTCGGGCGCAGCGCCCGCGAGGGCGCGACCGAAGTCATCACCTTCACCCGCGACCGGCGCTCGTTGTTTCGGGTCTAGCGGCGGTGAATGGCGAATAGGCAATAGAGAATAGACGAGACCGGACCGGTCACCATTTACCGTTCACGATTTACGCTTCACGCGTATGCTCCTCGCTTACCGCTTACCGCTTACCGCTTACCGCTTACCGCTTACCCGCCGGCGTATCCGCGAGCAGCCTCACGACGTCCTTGCCGCCGCGCGACTTGTCGCGGTTTTCCGGCGTTTCCTTGCCGAGTGCGGTGCCGGCAACGAATCCGTACATGTCGGCAGTTCCCTGGAACATGCGCGGCGTCAGGCCGACTGATTCGAAAGTCTTGGCGATCTCGAGCATTTCCGGCACCCAGCGGTAGGCCTTGGGCGGCATCACCGGCAGCGCGCCGATGATCCAGTCGTAGACCTCGCGGCGGCTTGCCTTGAGTTGCGTCTCCAGCAGGGCGTCGACGCCGAGCCGGCGCGCGGCGACCAGCACCTCGAGCGCCATCGCCTGCAGCCCCTTGTTGAACGCGCCGTAGCACATCTTGATCGCGCTGGCGTCGCCGATGCGCCCGCTCATCACCGTCACGTTGATTTGCGGCGTAGCGAGCTGCTCGAGCGCCTTCGCTTCGGGGCCCGAGACATAGAGCCACATTTTAGCGGTGCCGCGCGGCGGCGGCCCAATGATGCCGCCATCGGCGCAGCGCCCGCCGGCGGCAGTGATTCTGGCGTCGATCGTCTGCATGGTCACGGGCGAGATCGCGTTGCAGTCGACGAACAGCGGCTTGCGCTGGTTGGCGGCGAGTGCCTGCGCGACCTCGGTGGCGAAGTCCAGCGCGGCGCCGGGGTTCATGACCGACAGGATGACCTCGCAGGTTTCGGTCAGCTGGGCGATCGAGCCGACGTCGGTCAGTCCGGCCTGCCTGGCGAGTTCCCGGCTCCGCGCGCTGCGCTTGTCGAGCGCAGTGCGGACGTTGAATCCCTTGTTCTTGAGTTGCTGCGCGACGGCCTGTCCCATGTCGCCGGGACTCATGACGCCGATGTTTTCGATTTTCATGCACTGATCTCCCGATTGCGGCGAGCGGCGCGAATGCGCGCCCGATCAAAGATTCTACCTTACGTCAGGCGGCATGTGACTCCGGCCGCACGATCGGCATGGTTTACAATCGCGGTTGACGTTCATCGGCGCGGCAGACGGCCGCCACAGGGATTCCATGGGTTTCTACGTCATCGTCGCCCTGACGGTGCTCAATCATATTGCCTACAAGGGCAGCAAGATGCTGATTTCCCTGTACGCGATAGAACTCGGCGCCAATCCTTTCAGCATCGGCATTCTGTACTCGCTGTATTCGTTTTTCTCGCTGTTTCTCGCGCTCTACGCGGGCCGGCTGTCCGACCGGCTCGGCCCGCGCATGCCGATGCTGCTGGGCTCGCTGGGTCTCGGATGCGGATTGCTGCTGCCGTACCTGTTGCCGCGGCTGGCGGCGCTCTTCGTGTCGGCAACGCTGATCGGCACGTTATATATTTTTTACACGGTATCGGCGCAGCACGTGATCGGGACTTTCGGCGCGGGCCATGAGCGCACGCGCAATTTCGGAATCTACAGCCTCGGCGTCGCGTTGACGTCGCTGCTGGGGCCGACCGTGACGGGATTTTTGATCGATTTCGCCGGGCATCAGTCGACTTATCTGATGCTGGCGCTTTTCACGGTGGGGCCCGTGGTGTTTTTGCTGTTTTGCTCGCGCAGTCTGCCGCGTGCAGCCGCAGAGGTCGAGCGGGGAGAACATCGCACGATGGACCTGGTCAGGAACGTGCCGTTGCGCCGCGCGCTCATCGCCGCCGGCATCATCGAAACCGGGGGCGAGCTGTATAATTTTTACATGCCGATCTACGGTCACTCGGTCGGGCTGCCGGCATCGCTGATCGGCATCATCATAGGCACCTATGCGGTCGCGATGCTGCTGGCGCGCATCGTGATGCCGGCATTGGTCAGGAAAAGCAGCGAAGAAATGGTGTTGTTCGGCTCGCTCAGCCTCGCGGCGGCGGCCTGCGTGCTGTTTCCGTTTGTCGCCAGCGTTTACATGCTGGCCGCCATCTCATTCACGCTCGGGCTGGGGTTGGGCTGCTGCGCTCCGGTGTCGCTGATCATCACTTATAACCGGGCGCCCGACGGACGCACCGGCGAGGCAATGGGATTGCGCCAGGGCGTCAACAAATTTACCGAAGCGATGGTGCCGCTGGTATTCGGTTCGCTCGGTAGCGCGTTCGGCCTCGGTCCGGCATTCTGGATGGACGCCATCCTGCTCGCAGGCGGCGCGTTCATCATGAAGACCGATGCGCGGTTGCGCGTGCGCGCGCAGTAGATGCCCTCAGGATCGTGAACGCCGGTGCCGGTAGAGCCAGCCTGCCGCATACAGCAGGGCGAGTGGCAAGCCCCAGGCGAGCAAATACGAAAGTATGACCTTGCCGTGTGCGAGTGCGGCATCGCGCCTGAAATCGAGCTCGATCTGCTCGGCGAGCGCGCCATGCTTCATGCGCACGCGGTCGAACAGTTGATCGGTGTCGAGCAGGAACGATGCGAAGCGGGTCCATGCCTGCGGCGTGCCGCGGTAAGCGGGATCCGTTTCCCACAGGCTGTAGCTCACGATCAGCTGCACGCGCAGCGCGCGTCCCACCTGCTGCGAGTCCTGGTACGCGTAATAGGCAGTGGGCAGAAGCGACGCGATCGCGAGCGCCAGCCACGCCCATTGCCACCAGGCGAGGGCGGGGATCGCTCGGCGGCTGGTCGCGGCGGTTTTCATGCGGGGATGATAGCATCGCTATCGAGCGTGCAAGGGCCCTGTAGCGGGTCTGCGCAGGCCGGCGCAAGTGGATTGCCGATGCATGTTTTTCCCGATTGACTGATATCGGTAATTGATGGAAGGCCATGATGTTACGGTCGTTATTTGTGGTCTCAAGTACAATCTGCAACAGCTGCCGGGAGCGGTGCCGTATACAGCTTCGACTGCTTGAACCCTTGGCCCGAAAAATGAAAATTCTCCCAACCCTTGCCGCGCTTGCCATCGTTGCCGCGCTCGGCGCTTGTGGTGACCGTGCCGATGGGACGTTTCAGGGTTACGCCGAAGGCGAGTACGTGCGCGTTGCCGCGCCGTTTGCCGGCAATCTGCTGAAGCTGCAGGTCAAGCGCGGCAGCCAGGTCAGCGCCGGCGACCCGTTGTTTACGCTGGAGCAGGAGAACGAGGCAGCGGCGCGGCGAGAGGCGGAGGAGCGGCTGCGCAACAACGAGGCGCAGCTCGCCGATCTCAGGAAAAGCAAGCGTCCGACGGAAATCGATGCGGTCAGGGCGCAGCTCGAGCAGGCGCGCGCGAGCCTCAAGCTGTCGGAGGTCAATCTCAGGCGCCAGGAACAGCTGGTCGCGGCCAATTTCGTATCGAAGGAGAGAGTCGACGAGGCGCGCGCGGGCTTCGAACGCGATAAAGCGCATGTGGCCGAACTCGAAGCGCTGCTCGCGACCGCGGGCCTGGCTGCCCGCCAGGATGAGATCCGTGCCGCTGAATACAATGCGGCGGCGGCGCGCGCCGCGCTGGCACAGGCCGACTGGAAGCTCGCGCAGAAAACCGTGCAGGCGCCGGTGGCGGGACTCGTCAACGACACCAATTACGTGCTCGGCGAATGGGTGCCGGCGGGCTCGCCGGTCGTTTCAATGCTGCCGCCGCAAAACATCAAGGTGCGTTTTTTCGTGCCGGAAACCGCGCTGGGCGCGATCAAGGTCGGTCAGCAGGTCAGCGTGCGCTGCGACGGCTGCAGCGCGCCGATCACGGCGCAGATCAGTTTCATTTCACCGCAGGCGGAATTTACGCCGCCGGTGATTTACAGCCGGGAGACGCGCGCCAAACTCGTCTATCTGATCGAGGCGCGTTCGACGCCCGAGGACGCAGTCAAGCTGCGGCCCGGCCAGCCGGTCGAAGTGAGACCCGCGCCGTGACCGCTGCAGTGATCGACGTCGAGGGGCTGACCAAGAGCTTTGACGGCAAGCGCGTCGTCGATGATTTTGCGCTCCGCGTCGAGCGCGGCCAGATTTTCGGTTTTCTCGGCCCCAACGGCAGCGGCAAGACCACCACGATACGCATGCTGTGCGGGCTGCTGACGCCGGATGCCGGGCGCGGCACCTGCCTCGGTCACGACATCATCCGCGAATCGGTGCAGATCAAGCGCGAAGTCGGCTACATGACGCAGCGCTTCAGCCTGTACGAGGATTTGAGCATCCGCGAGAACCTCGATTTCATCGCGCGCGTCTATGCAGTGCCCGACCGCAAGCAGGCGGTCGAGGCGGCGCTCGAGCGCCTCGGGCTCGCCAACCGCAGCCATCAGCTCGCCGGCCAGCTGTCGGGCGGCTGGAAACAGCGGCTCGCGCTCGCCGCGTGCCTGTTGCACTCGCCCCGATTGCTGCTCCTCGACGAGCCGACCGCCGGCGTCGATCCCAAGGCGCGGCGCGAATTCTGGGACCAGATTCACGAGCTCGCGGCCGAGGGCATCACGGTGCTGGTCAGCACGCACTACATGGACGAAGCCGAACGTTGCCACCGGCTTGCCTATATCGCCTACGGCAAGCTGCTGGTCGCCGGCACCGCGGCCGAGGTCGTCGCGCGTTCGCGGCTTGCGACCTGGTCGGTGAGCGGGCCCGATTTGTTCAGCCTCGCATCGAAGCTGCGGCGCCTGCCGGCGATCGCGATGGTGGTGCCGTTCGGCAGCACGCTGCACGTGAGCGGCATCGACGCGGCCGGACTCGATGCGGCGCTGGCGCCTTTCCAGACGCAGCCCGGCCTTGACTGGCAGCGCGCGCAACCCGGGCTCGAAGACGTGTTCATCCGCATGATGGACAGCGTGCAGGACAACTTCAACCAATGATGAACCGGTTCTCGTTAGCGCGGTTCTGGGCGGTGCTTACCAAGGAATTCGTCCAGATGCGGCGCGACCGGCTCACGTTCGCGATGATGATCGGCGTGCCGATCATGCAGCTGATCCTGTTCGGCTTCGCGATCAACTCCGATCCCAAGGCGCTGCCGACCGCGGTGCTCGCCGCCGACAACAGCATCTATGCGCGCACGCTGGTGCGCGCGATTGAAAACAGCGGTTATTTCCGCGTCATGAGCCAGATCGCGACCGAAGCCGAAGCCGAGCGGGCGCTCGCGCTCGGTGCGGTGCAGTTCGTGGTGACGATACCGGAGAATTTCGCGCGCAAGCTCGAGCGCGGCGAGCGCCCGGTGCTGCTCATCGAGGCCGACGCGACCGACCCGGCCGCGACCAGCAACGCGCTGGCGGCGCTGCTGACGCTGAATCAGACCGCATTGACGCGCGACCTGCAGGGCGTGCTGCAGAACCTGCAGTATCAGGCGCCGCCGTTCGAGTTGCGCGTGCAACGGCGCTACAACCCGGAAGGTATCACGCAATACAACATCGTGCCCGGGCTGATCGGCGTCGTGCTGACGATGACGATGGTGATGATGACGTCGCTTGCCGTAACACGCGAATACGAGCGGGGCACGATTGAAAACCTGCTGGCGACGCCGGTGCGGCCGATCGAAGTGATGGTCGGCAAGATCGTTCCCTACATCATCGTCGGCTACGTGCAGGTGATCGTCATCCTGCTGGCCGCAAAGCTGCTGTTTGCGGTGCCGATGCTCGGCAATCTCGCGCTGCTGTCGCTGGTGCTGATCCTGTTTATTGCCGCCAATCTCGCGATCGGCTACACCTTTTCCACGCTTGCCAAAAGCCAGATGCAGGCGATGCAGATGACGTTTTTTTTCTTTCTGCCGTCGATGCTGCTGTCGGGATTCATGTTCCCGTTTCGCGGGATGCCGGAATGGGCGCAATGGCTGGGCGAGGTGCTGCCGCTCACGCATTTCCTGCGCATCGTGCGCGGTATTCTGCTCAAGGCCAACGGCGCGATTGAAATCTTTCCCAACGTCTGGCCGATAGCGTTGTTTCTGCTGATCGCGGGCGCAATCGCGCTCAATCGCTATCGCGAGACGCTGGATTGAAAGCGGGCACCATCAGCCCGCTTGCTCTGATGTTATCATACCGCGCCGGTGATTATTTCCCTTAAACGAGTTGAAACGCGGCCGATGTCCGCCAGAATTTCAGCGTGTCATTGAATCCTCTTCAGTCCCGCGTAGCGGTTTGGTGCGCGCGCGCCACGGCGGGGTGGCGGCTCGCGTTTGCCGTCCTTGCCATCGCAGGCTCGGGTCATGTTGCGACGGCGGCGGATAGACCACCGCAGGCGGCGGTTGCCTCGGCCCATCCGCTCGCCACCGCGGCCGGTTATCAGATGCTGCGCGAGGGCGGCAATGCATTCGACGCCGCGGTCGCGGTCGCCGCCGCGCTGGCGGTGGTCGAGCCGTACTCGTCCGGGCTGGGCGGCGGGGGTTTCTGGCTGCTGCACCGCGCCGCTGACGGCCATCAGGTAATGATCGATGCGCGCGAAACCGCGCCGGCGGCAGCGACGCTTGCGTCGTATCTGGACAGCAGCGGCAAGCCGATTGCGGGCGTAATGCAAAGCGGCAAGGCGATCGGGATTCCCGGCGTGCCGGCCGGGATGGTGCATCTGGCGCAACGCTACGGCAAGCTGCCGCTTGCGCAGTCGCTGGCGCCGGCGATCGCTCTCGCGCGCGACGGGTTCAAGATTGGTCCGCGTTATGCGCGCTTCGCGAAGTTACGCGAGCGTTTTCTCGTCAACGGCGTCAACACGGCGCGCACCTATCTGGATGCCAATCAGGCGCCGCAGCCGGGGTATCTGCTGCGTCAGCCGCAACTCGCCGCAACATTCGAGCTGATCGCACAACAGGGGCGTGACGGGTTTTACCGCGGGCGCGTTGCGCAGGATCTGGTTAATACGGTAAACGCCGCCGGGGGCGCCTGGCAGCTGTCCGATCTGCAAGATTACGCAGCCGTCGAGCGCGCGCCGGCCAGGATCAGTTACCGCGGGGCGACCATAGTCACGGCCTCGCTGCCGTCGTCGGGCGGCGTAGTACTCACACAGGCGCTGAATATTCTCGAACAATTCCAGCTGGGAGACGCGCGGGAACCGGCGACGGCGCACCTCGTGATCGAAGCGTTGCGGCGCGGGTTCCATGATCGCATGTTCTATCTGGGCGATAGCGATTTCGTCAAAGTGCCGACCGAAAAGTTGATGGACAAAGCCTATGCGCGCAGCCTCGCCGCAACCATCAACCCCGCAGAGGCAACGCCGAGTGACTGGCTTGCCACTGACGCAATCATGACGAGTGAGAGCGGAAACACCACTCACTACTCGATAATCGACGCCGAGGGCAACCGTGTTGGCGCAACCATAACCATTAACTACTGGTTTGGCGCCGGCATTGTCGGCGAGAATTCCGGGGTGCTGCTCAACAACGAGCTGGATGATTTCTCATTGCAACCCGAGACCGCGAATTCGTATCGTCTGAACAGCGGTGCGGCCAACCGGATCGCGCCGCACAAGCGTCCGTTGTCCAGCATGTCGCCGACCTTCGTCGAGGACAGCAAAGGCGTGCTGGTGCTCGGCGCGCCGGGCGGGCCGCGCATTCTCAGCATGGTGCTGCTCGGCATACTCGATTACGTTAACCACAGCGAAGTCAATTTGCAGCGCATGGTTGCGGCCCCGCGTTATCATCATCAGTGCTGGCCCGATCGCGTCGAAATCGAGCCGGAAAGCTTTCCGGCCGAGTGGATTGCCGCACTGGAAGCCAAAAAGCATACGCTGCAAGCCGGCCCCCGCAAGTGGGGCAACATGCAGGTGGTTTTCAAGTCGAATGCCGACGGCTCGGCGCAAGCCGCGAGCGACCCGCGAGGCTTCACGGATTTCGCCGGTTATTAGTTGACAAAGACATGCTCGTGCGCGCTGCCGCGCCGGCATTTTTAATTATTCCGGAAACCGTAGGATAATTCGCGCCGCACGCTAATCGTACGGAGGCATCATGTCGGATACCGGTCACGGTCCTGAACACGGGCACGGCGAGAACAAAAAAGTCGCGCTGTTGATCGCGGTACTCGCGCTGGTGCTGTCTTTCTCGGAGACGCTCGGCAAGAGCGCGCAGACGACGGCCATCGATCGGAACATCGAGGCGGCCAACCTGTGGTCGTTTTTCCAGGCCAAGACCATGCGCATGACAGTGCTGCGCACGGCCGCCGAAGGGGCGGAGCTCGAACTGCAGCAAATCAATCTGCCCAGGACGAAGGCGGCTGTCGAGCAGCGCATCGCTGCCTGGCGCACGACCGCCGAGCGCTATGATACCGAGCCGGCAACCGGCGAGGGCCGCAAGGAACTCTCCGCGCGCGCCAACCGGGCCGAGAAGCAGCGAGATTACGCGCTGGCGGCTTATCGCCATTATGAAGTCGCATCCGCAGCCGTGCAGATCGCGATCGTGCTGGCTTCGGCGGCGATCATCACCGGCATCGGCGCGCTGATCTGGGCCGCTGCGGGGCTTGGAATCGTCGGCATCTTTTTTTGTGGGATCGGGTTTTTCGCGCCGCTGTCGGTGCATCTGTTTTGAGCGTGCCGGGCGCAGTGCGCATCGGCACTAGCGGGCGGCATCGGCACAAACTGCGGTATCATTAGCCGCACGAACTCTTTCATTTGCCGGATGAAAACCACTTTTCTCGAATTCGAGCAGCCGATCGCCGAGCTTGAGGCGAAAATCGACGAGCTGCGCTATGTGCAGGACGATTCGGCGCTCGACATTTCGGAAGAAATCGCGCGGCTGCAGAAAAAAAGCCAGGCGCTGACCAGGGAAATCTACGGCAAGCTCTCGGCGTGGCAGATCGCGCAGGTCGCGCGTCATCCGCAGCGGCCGTACACGCTCGACTACGTCCAGAGCCTTTTCACCGGCTTCGAGGAGTTGCATGGCGACCGCGCATTTGCCGACGATCCGGCGATCGTCGGGGGGCTCGCGCGCTTCAACGACCAGTCGGTGATGGTGATCGGGCACCAGAAGGGGCGCGATACCAAGGACAAGATTTACCGCAATTTCGGCATGCCCAAACCCGAGGGCTACCGCAAGGCGCTGCGGCTGATGAGGCTCGCCGAAAAATTCGGCGTGCCGGTATTCACGTTCATCGACACGCCGGGCGCCTATCCCGGCGTGGGCGCCGAAGAGCGCGGGCAGTCGGAGGCGATCGGCCGCAATCTGTACGTGATGGCCGAGTTGCGCGTGCCGGTCATCTGCACCGTGATCGGCGAAGGCGGCTCGGGCGGCGCGCTGGCGATCGCGGTCGGCGATGCGCTGCTGATGCTGCAATATGCGACCTACTCGGTGATCTCGCCCGAAGGTTGCGCCTCGATTTTATGGAAGAGCGCCGAGCATGCCGCCGAAGCCGCGGAAACGCTCGGCATCACCGCCACCCGTCTCAAGACCCTCGGCCTGATCGACAAGATCGTAGCCGAGCCGCTGGGCGGCGCCCATCGCGATCACGATGCGATGATGCAGAACCTGAAGAAAGCATTGCAGGATACCTGGCGCCCGCTGCAGGCCAAGTCGACTGACGAATTGCTCGAAGCGCGCTTCGAGCGGCTGATGGGCTATGGCAGGTTCAAGGAAGTCGCCGCCAAGTAGCGCGCTGCCGGCGCCGGTTTCCGCGGTTCTCGAGCAACACGTGCGGCGCGGCGACCGGCTGGTCGCGGGTCTGAGCGGCGGCGTCGATTCGGTGGTTTTGCTCGACCTGCTGCGGCGCCTGTCCAAAAAACTCCGCTTTGAGCTTGCCGCGCTGCACGTCAATCATCAAATCAATCCTGCCGCCGGCCGCTGGGCTGCGTTTTGCCGCGCATTTTGCAAGCAGCATGGCGTTCCACTCACGGTCGTGCGAGTGACGGTAGCGCGCACTGCGAGCCTCGAAGCGGCGGCGCGCGCCGCCCGTTACCGGGCGTTTGCAGCGCTGCCTGCCGACTTCATCGCGCTCGCCCACAACCTCGACGATCAGGCGGAAACGGTTTTATTGCAGTTGTTGCGCGGCGCCGGCGTTAAAGGCTTGAGCGCGATGCCGGTGTTGAGGAAGGCGGAAGGCGGAAGGCGGAGGGATGAAAAAAAGGCGCAACGTCACGTAAATCATCCTTCGATTTTGCGCCCGCTGCTCGATATTCCGCGCAGTGAAATCGAGGCCTACGCACGCCGCCGCAAGCTCGAGTGGATCGAAGACGACAGCAACGCCGATGTGGGGTTCGACCGCAATTTCCTGCGGCACCGGGTGCTGCCGATCATCGCGCAGCGCTACCCGGCGTACCGCAAAACCCTGTTGCGTGCGAGCCGCAATTTCGCCGAAGCCGCGCAGCTGCTCGACGAGCAGGCGGCGGCCGATGCAAAACTCACCGCCAGCGGACTCAAGATCGCCGGTTTGCGCCGGCTGTCGGCGCCGCGCGCGAAGAACGTGCTCAGACATTTTCTGGCGGTGCACGGCGTGATCATGCCCAATGCGGCGCGGCTCGATGAGTGCGTGCGCCAGTTGCGAACGCAGCGCGCGGTGCGTGCCGTGTTCGACCTTGGCAGTCATGAATTGCGCCGCTTCGCCGATGAATTGCGGGTGGTTCCAAAAAGCCGCACGCTGGAACGCAACTTCACGCGCGCCTGGCGTGGCGAAAGCAAGCTGCATCTGCCCGAACTCGGCGGCACGCTGATGTTTAAAAAGTGTCGCGGCGCGGGCATCAGCCTGACACGACTCGCCGGAGTGCCGCTTGCAGTGCGCGTGCGGCAGGGCGGAGAGCGCTTCCGGCCGCACCCGCAGCGACCACGCCGCAGTCTCAAGAACCTGCTGCAGGAAGCACGCGTGCCGCCGTGGCAGCGTAATCGCCTGCCGCTGCTGTTTGGCGGCAAAACGCTGGTTTATGTACCCGGCATCGGCATCGATGCCGCCTTTCGCGCCGCCGCCGGCGAGGCCGGTATCGAGCCATGCTGGGAAGCCGACTGAGCACCGCTGTGAGAGGGGGTGAAGTTGCCCGAAACGGCTTTATTTCAAAGCCTTATCGTGGTATTCTTGTAAATTAACCTTAAAATTCAGATACAAAGGAAGTTGCATGGCGGTAGAACGTACACTTTCCATCATTAAACCGGATGCGGTGGCGAGCAACGTTATAGGCCAGATTCTGGCCCGCTTCGAGAAAGCCGGCCTGAAAATCATCGCCGCGCGCATGCTGCGCCTGTCGCATAAGGATGCGCAGGGATTTTATGCCGTGCATCGCGAGCGGCCGTTTTTCAAGGATCTGGTCGATTTCATGACTTCCGGGCCGGTGATGGTGCAGGTGCTGGAAGGCGACGACGCGATCCAGAAGAATCGCGACCTGATGGGCGCCACCGATCCCAAAAAGGCCGCCAAAGGAACGATACGCGCCGACTTTGCTCAAAGCATAGACGCCAACGCCGTGCATGGTTCCGACGGGCCTGACACCGCCACGGTCGAAATCGCCTACTTTTTTCCGACGCTCAATATCTACTCGCGTTAGCCCGGCTGCCATGACCGTCAATCTGCTCGAATTTGAAAGAAACGGGTTCGCGCAGTTTTGCGCGGGAATCGGCGAAAAGCCGTTCCGCGCGCGGCAACTGATGCGCTGGATCCATCAGTCCGGCGTCGACGATTTCGACGCCATGACGGATATTTCCAAGTCATTGCGCGAGCAGCTCAGGTCTGCGGCCGAGATTCGCGCGCCGCGCGTGGTACGCGATACTGCTGCTGCCGACGGCACGCGCAAGTGGTTGCTCGACGTCGGCACCGGCAACGCGATCGAAACCGTGTTCATCCCGGACGGCGACCGCGTAGGGTTGAGCAGGGGCCCCGCTTGCGGGGATGCGACCCCGAAGCGGGATGCAAGCGCCTCGGCAGGGGATGCCAGCATCCCTTTTGCTGGCCGATCCTCTTCCGGGAGCCCCCCATCCCGCGCTCCGAGGCGCTATAGGGGCACACTGTGCATTTCGTCCCAGGCCGGCTGTGCGCTCGAATGTTCGTTCTGCTCGACCGGACGGCAAGGCTTCAACCGCAATCTGACCGTGGCCGAGATCATCGGCCAGCTGTGGCTGGCTAACCGCGATCTCGGTCGCGGCGCAGCCGTCGAGCGGCCGATCAGCAATGTGGTGATGATGGGCATGGGCGAGCCGCTCGCCAATTTCGACAACGTAGTGGCGGCCATGCAATTGATGCTAGACGACGACGCCTACGGCCTGTCACGCCGCCGCGTCACGCTCAGCACCGCGGGGCTGGTGCCGGCAATCGACCGGCTGCGCGATACCTGCCCGGTCGCACTGGCCGTTTCACTGCACGCGCCGAACGACGCACTGCGCGACGAGCTGGTGCCGATCAACCGGAAATACCCGCTCAAGGAATTGCTTGCCGCGTGCGTGCGTTACATCGAAAAGGCGCCGCGCGATTTCGTGACTTTCGAGTACGTGATGCTCGCCGGCGTCAACGATGGGGTCGCGCACGCGCGGCAGCTCGTAAAACTGGTGCGATCCGTGCCGTGCAAAATCAACCTGATCCCGTTCAATCCGTTCCCGCAGTCCGGGTATCAGCGCTCGGATGCTGCAACGGTCGGACGTTTCCGGGATATCGTGATGCAGGCGGACATTACTGCCACCGTGCGCAGGACGCGCGGCGATGATATCGATGCTGCGTGCGGGCAGCTCGCGGGCCAGGTGCAGGATAAAACGCGGCGCCGGCAGCGGCGCCTGGCGGCGGCAACCTTGTGAGGCGCGTGATGAAACAGCTGATTGCTGCGGGCGTAATGCTGATCGTTGCCGGTTGCGCGGGCACCGCCCCGGAACCGGCAAGCTACGCGCCGCAGGGCGGTGTCGACACCAATGTGCAGACGCGCGCGCGCATCCATACCGAGCTGGCTGCGGGCTATTACGGGCTTGGCAACTATGGCGTGGCCCTGCAGGAAGCCGGCGAGGCGCTGAAAGCCGAGCCCAATTATGCGCCTGCGTTAAACGTGCTGGGTTTGGTATACATGGAGTTGCACGACGACAAGGCGGCCGAATCCAGTTTCGAGCGTGCATTGCGCGTGAGCCCGCAGGATTCCGACACCAACAACAATTATGGCTGGTTCCTGTGCCAGCGCAAGCGCGAGCAGGAGTCGATCAAATATTTCCTCGTCGCATTGCGCAACCCGTTGTATACGACGCCCGACAAGTCGTGGGTCAATGCCGGAGTTTGTGCGCGCCAGACCGGGGATCTCGTCGCTGCCGAGGACTATTTCCAGAAGGCGCTCAAGGTACGCCCGACGCAGCCGCAGGCGCTGTTCCAGATGGCGGACATGGCGTACAAGCGAAATAACTATCCCGAAGCGAAGGTATACCTGACGCGATTGCAGCGGGACGCCACGCCGAACGCGGCAATCTTGTGGCTGGCATTGCGCGTTGAGCGACAGTTGGGCGACCGCAATGCCGAGGCGAGTCTTGGTTTCCAGTTGCGCAAGAATTTTCCCGAATCACGCGAGGCGCGCGCCCTGATGGCGGGTCAGTACGAATGAGTGAAGCGGTTTCCACCCTGGATGGCGAAGTGGCCCCGGCGGTCCAGCCCGGACGGGAGTTGACGACTGCGCGCGAAGGCTGCGGGCTCAGTGTTGCCGACATTGCGCGCCAGTTGAAGCTCTCGCCGTGGCAGGTGGAAGCGCTGGAGGCCGGAGATTACCGGCGTCTGCCCGGCGCCGTGTTCGTGCGCGGCTTCATTCGCAATTACGCACGTCTGGTAAAGCTTGATTCAGCACCGCTGCTGGCGAGCGCGGAGCCGCGGTTGCCGCAGACGACGCACGCGGTCCCGGAGATGCCGCGGTCCGTCGCCACGTTCCCGACCGGGCACGAACTGAGATGGCACAAGTACGCAATCGCGGCAATCGTACTGGTTATCCCGATCGTGCTTTTCGAGTTTTATCGTGACGACACACACGAGGTCACGGTGAAGTCGCGCCAGGTCGCGTTGCCGACGCCGCGGGTCGTCATGGAAGCGAAACCGGTTGAGGCTGCGCCAAGCGTACCGCCGGTTGCCGCGGTGTCGGATGCGCCCGCGAAGCCGCTGCGGGCGGAGCCGCCTCGCGTCAGGCCGGAGCAAGCCCAATCCGACAAGCTGCCGGTTGCGGAACAGACGGCGAGCGTCGAGCGCAAACCGGGCGAGCACCTGGTGAGACTCAGATTCGAGCAGGAATCGTGGGTCGAGATTCGGGACAGAAACGGGCGCAAGATCTTTTCGCAGCTCAATCCCGCCGGTACCGTGCAATCGGTGAGCGGGCTGCCGCCGTTGTCATTGGTAGTGGGCAACGCCGCCGGCGTGCGTCTGCTGCTCAACAATCGGCCGGTCGATCTTGCGCCCCACATCAAGGTTGACGTTGCGCGGCTGACCCTCGAGTAACAGCCCATGTACGGAATCCAACCGCGCCGTTCGGCGCGACCAGTGTTGGTCGGTGACGTCGCAATCGGCGGCGCCGCGCCGATCGTCGTGCAGTCGATGACCAACACCGATACCGCTGACGTCGCCGCGACCGTCGCGCAGGTGGCGGAGCTCGCGCGCGCCGGCTCGGAACTGGTACGCGTCACCGTCAATACCGCCGAAGCGGCGGCTGCGGTGCCGCACATTCGCGAACGGCTGGCGGCCAAGGGCATCGCTGTGCCGTTGATCGGGGATTTCCATTTCAACGGCCACCGCCTGCTGACGCGGCATCCGGCGTGCGCGGAGGCGCTCGCCAAGCTGCGCATCAATCCGGGCAACGTCGGGCACGGCTCGAAGCGCGACGAGCAGTTCGCGACCATGATCGAATTTGCGTGCAAGTATGACAAGCCGGTGCGCATCGGCGTCAACTGGGGCAGCCTGGATCCTGAGCTGCTGGCGCGGATGATGGACGACAATGCGCGCACCGCGCAGCCGGAAGAAGCGGCGGTGGTAACTCGCAAGGCATTGGTGGTGTCGGCGCTGGAGAGCGCGCAGCAAGCGGAAGAACTGGGTTTGGCCTCCGGCAAGATCGTGCTGTCGTGCAAGGTGAGCGGCGTGCAGGACCTGATCGCGGTTTATCGCGATCTCGCCGCGCGCTGCGATTATCCGTTGCACCTCGGCCTTACCGAAGCCGGGATGGGATCGAAAGGCATAGTCGCATCGACCGCGGCGATGGCGGTTCTGCTGCAGGAAGGCATCGGCGACACGATCCGCATTTCGCTCACGCCCGAGCCCGGCGGTGACCGTACGCGCGAAGTGGTGGTCGCGCAGGAGATCCTGCAGACCATGGGGCTGCGCTCGTTTACGCCGCTGGTGATCGCGTGCCCGGGCTGCGGCCGCACCACCAGCACGTTCTTTCAGGTGCTCGCCGACCAGATTCAGTCGTATCTGCGCGCGCAGATGCCGCACTGGCGCGGCCGTTATCCGGGCGTCGAGAACATGCATGTCGCGGTGATGGGGTGTGTGGTCAACGGCCCGGGCGAAAGCAAGCATGCGAACATCGGCATCAGCCTGCCGGGCTCGGGCGAAAACCCGGTCGCGCCGGTTTACATCGATGGCGTCAGGGCTGTGACGCTGAAAGGCGATAACATTGCAACTGAATTCCAGGCGCTGGTCGAGCAGTACGTGCGGAAAAACTACGCCGGGAAAAACCCGGCGCCCGCGCGTACCGTGACGTCGGCAAGCTGAGCGCTGCGCGTCCAACGCATCCATGCCTAACAAAATTCAAGCCGTCCGCGGGATGAACGACATCCTGCCGGACCAGGCGCAACTGTGGGAACAGTTCGAGGATACCGTGCGCGACTGGCTGCGCGCCTACGGGTACCGCAACATCCGCACGCCGATACTCGAGCGCACCGAGCTGTTCGCGCGCGCGATCGGTGAAGTGACCGACATCGTCGAGAAGGAGATGTACACCTTCGTCGACCAGTTGAACGGCGAGAGCCTGACGTTGCGCCCGGAGGCCACCGCTTCGTGCGTGCGCGCCGTGATCGAGCACAATCTGCTTTATCCGGGGCCGCAGCGCCTGTATTATGCCGGCCCGATGTTCCGCCACGAGCGGCCGCAGAAAGGGCGTTATCGCCAGTTTCACCAGGTCGGCGTCGAGGCACTGGGCTACGCCGGACCCGACATCGATGCCGAGCACATCGTGATGTGCGCGCGGCTGTGGCGCGCGCTGGGCGTCGGCGATGTCGCGCTCGAGCTCAATACCCTCGGCAGCAACGAATCGCGCAGCCGCTACCGTGCGCGGCTGGTCAAGTATCTCGAGAAATGCCGGGGCGAGCTCGACGACGATGCGCGGCGCCGCATGCATACGAATCCATTGCGCGTGCTCGACAGCAAGAATCCGGCGCTCAAGGAACTGATCGATAACGCCCCGCGCATGATGGATGACATGGACGCTGCATCGCTCAAGCATTTCGAAGGCGTGCTGTCGTTGCTGCGCGAGGCGGGGGTTGCGTTCAAGCTCAACCCGCGGCTGGTGCGCGGCCTCGATTACTACAACTTCACCGTGTTCGAATGGACGTCCGGCAGTCTCGGCGCGCAGGGAGCGGTGTGCGCGGGCGGGCGCTATGACGGTCTGATCGAGCAGATCGGCGGCAAGCCGGCGCCCGCGTGCGGTTTCGCGATGGGCGTTGAGCGGCTGCTTGAGCTGATGCAATCCACGCAGCACGCGGCGGCGCCTGCTGTCGATGTTTACTTGGTGCACCAGGGCGAGCACGCGCAACGCTTTGCGTTCACGGCGGCCGAGCGACTGCGTGACCACGGCGTGACGGTGACGCTCGATGTCAGCGGCGGCGGCAGCTTCAAGTCGCAGATGAAGAAAGCCGATGCGAGCGGCGCGCGCTATGCGGTCATCATCGGCGATGACGAGGTCGAGGCGCGCGAGGTGAGCGTCAAACCGCTGCGCGAGACCGGCGAACAGACACGCTGCAAGATCGAGCGCGCGGCAGACATGATTAAAAACCAACGAGGCTGATGATGGCAGTTTATGAT
Source organism: Gammaproteobacteria bacterium (assembly GCA_041483135.1). Classification (GTDB taxonomy): domain Bacteria; phylum Pseudomonadota; class Gammaproteobacteria; order Burkholderiales; family SG8-41; genus PALSA-1004. The sequence goes on from JBGPFE010000001.1 coordinate 20,496, forward strand.
CTAGAGGAACAGGAACAGCTGGACGAGATGAAGGCGTGGTGGCAGCAAAACCGCAAACTCGTCCTCCTGGTGATTGTCGTGGCGGCAGTTACCGCCGGGGGCATTCAGGGCTGGCGTTATTACCAGAACAAACAGGGGCTGGAGGCAGGCGAGCTCTACACCCAATTGCAGGGCGCGGTCAGCGGCGGCAATCAGAAAAAAGTGCAGGACATCGCCGTAGTGCTGGCCGAAAAGTACCCGCGCACCGGTTACGCGGCATTCGCAGCGCTGGCCGGCGCCAAGGCCGCATTCGACAGCGGCGATGCGGCGGCAGCCAGGACGCACCTGCAGTGGGTCATCGACAACGGCCGGGCAGATGAAACGCGCGACATCGCACGGCTGCGGCTCGCCGCAGTGCTGCTCGACGAAAAAAAACACGACGAGGCGCTGAAGCTGCTGGAAACGCAGCACGTCGACACCTTAAGCGCGCTTTACGCCGACCTTAAAGGCGACGTGCTGGTGGCACAAGGCAAAACCCAGGAGGCGCGCGGCGCGTATCAGCTCGCGCTCGACAAGAGCGATGCCAAGAGCAGCTACCGGGCGCTGATCCAGATCAAGCTCGACGCGCTGGGTGCGGCGAAATGACGGTTTCAGCCCTGCGGCGACTCTCGCTTGGAGCGCTGCTGCCGCTCGTAGTGGGCGGTTGCGCGCCCGGCGACTACTTTGACAAGTGGTTCGGCAGCGGTCCCGCGATGAAGCCCGCCGAGCTGGTCGCATTCAAGCCGACTGCCACCGCCAAAATCCTGTGGCAGAGCAGCATCGGCACCGCCGAACAATTTGTGTTCACGCCGGCGGTCAATGAGGGTTCGGTCTACGCCGCAGGCGCAGCGGGCCAGATCGCGCGCCTTGATGCTGGCAGCGGCAAGCTGCTGGCGCGTATCGACAGCAAAAATCATCTCTCCGGCGGCGTTGGCAGCAATGGCCACCTGATTCTGGTCGGCACCGCCAAGGGCGAGGTGCTGGCGTTCGAGCCGACCGGCAAGCCGGTATGGAAAGTTCAGCTCACGAGCGAGGTGTTAAGTGCGCCGCAGACCGAGCTGGGCATGGTGGTCGTGCGCAGCGGCGATGGCCGCGTTTTCGGGCTCGACGCCGCGACCGGCAGCCGCAAGTGGGTTTATCAGCGCACGCTGCCGGCGTTGACGGTGCGCACTTATGTCAGCGTAGTGCTGCATCGCGGCGGCGTATTCGCCGGCTTTCCAGGCGGCAGGCTGGTGGCGCTTTCGCTCAACACCGGCAACGTCGGCTGGGAAGCGACGGTGGCATTGCCGAAAGGCGCCACCGAGCTCGAGCGCGTGGCGGATATCTCGAGTTTGCCGGTGATCGATGGCACGCAGATCTGCGCCGTCGCCTACCAGGGGCGCGTCGCGTGCTTTGACCTGATTAAAGGCGCGCCCAACTGGGCGCGCGACATCTCGAGCGTCTCCGGCATGGCGGTCGACGACCGCAACGTCTACGTTGCCGACGACAAGAGCGCGCTCGTTGCGTTCGAGAAAACGAGTGGCGCCAGCCAGTGGAAACAGGACAAGCTGTACGGCCGCTACGCGAGCGGGCCGGTGGTTACCGGCAAGTACGTTGCGGTCGGGGACTTTCAGGGCTACGTGCATTTCCTGTCGCGCGAAGACGGCTCGTTTGCCGCGCGCCTCGCGACCGACGGCAGCCCGATCATCGCCCAGCCGATTGCGCTCGATAACGGCATCCTGGTGCAGACCGTCAAAGGCGGGATTTTCGTGATTGGCATCCAGTAAATTCCGCAGCTGAGCCGCCAAGAACGCAAAGGACGCCAAGGAAAGCATGCAAGATGTTCGTCTTGCATAATTCCGGTCTGCCGTGCAGCAAATTCCAGTGTACTGGCCTAGAGAAAAATACTTAGCATCCTTGGCGGCAGGGTTTTAACGTGATACCAACTATCGTCATCGTCGGGCGGCCGAATGTCGGCAAGTCGACGCTGTTCAACCGGCTCACCCGCAGCCGCGATGCGCTCGTCGCCGCCATGCCCGGTCTGACGCGGGACCGGCACTACGGACGCGGCCGCGTCGGCGGCAAGTCGTACATCGTCGTGGACACCGGCGGTCTAGAGCCGGTCGCGCACGACGGTATCCTGCATGCGATGGCGCAGCAGACGCTGCTGGCGATCGACGAGGCTGACGCGATCCTCTTCATGGTGGATGGACGGCAGGGGCTGACGCCACAGGATCGTGACATCGCCGAGCAATTGCGCCGGACCGGGCGCCGGATCTGGCTGGTTGTCAACAAGGCGGAAGGAATGCAACCAGCCACGGTCAATGCCGAATTTCATGAACTCGCGCTTGGGCCGCCGCTCGCAATTTCAGCCGCGCACGGTGAAGGCGTGAGCGATCTTGCTGACCTGATCCTCGCTGAATATCCGGTTGCAGAGGAGATCGACGACGGAGAGCAGCGCGAACAACGACCGCGCATTGCAGTGGTCGGGCGGCCCAACGTCGGCAAGTCGACGCTGGTGAATCGAATGCTCGGCGAAGAACGGGTTCTGGTATACGACGAGCCGGGCACGACGCGCGACAGCATTTACGTCGATTTCGAGCGCAGCGGCCGCCAATATACCCTGATCGACACCGCCGGCATGCGGCGCCGCGGACGGGTCACCAATGCAGTCGAGAAATTCTCGATAGTCAAAACGCTGCAGGCGGTCGAGGATGCCAATGTCGTGGTCCTCGTGCTCGATGCGCGCGAGCAGGTCTTCGACCAGGACGCGCATATCGCCGGCTACATCCTGGAAGCAGGGCGCGCGCTGGTGGTGGCGGTCAACAAATGGGACGGCTTGAGCGCCGAAGAGCGCGATTGGACCAGGCGCAGCCTTGCGCGCACGCTGAATTTCATCGAATTCGCGCCAGCGCACTATATCTCTGCGCTGGCGGGGACCGGCCTCAAGCCGCTGTTCGCCTCGATTGAGCGCGCCTATGCGGCGGCGATGGTTCAGTTGCCGACCCCGAAACTGACCCGGGCGCTGATAGCTGCCGTCGCTCGTCAGTCGCCGCCGCGCGCCGGGATGTTTCGTCCCAAATTGCGCTATGCGCACCAGGGCGGCAGCAACCCGCCGCGCATCGTGATCCATGGCACCAGTCTCAGCCGCATTTCCGACAGTTACCGGCGCTATCTGGAACGTTTTTTCCGCGAGACGTTCAAACTACAAGGCACCCCGCTCAAAATCGAGTTTCGGCAGGGCGCCAACCCCTACGCCAAGCGCCGCGCCAAGGGGTGAGGGTCGCTATGGCGTTAGGCTGGGAAATACAGTAGAGTGTTGAAGCTAATACCAAAAAACGATAGGGCAAACATGAGCACTAAAGGGCAGCTGCTACAAGACCCGTTTCTGAATACGCTGCGCAAAGAGCATGTGCCGGTGTCCATTTACCTGGTCAACGGCATCAAGTTGCAGGGCCAGATCGAATCGTTCGATCAGTACGTGGTGTTGCTCAAAAACACGGTCACGCAGATGGTCTATAAACACGCGATTTCAACCGTCGTTCCCGCGCGCCCGGTCACTCTCGCGATAGAACCCACTGCCGAGAGCTGATCACAATTAATGTTTGAACGTCCGGGGAGCAGCTCCCAGGCGGTGCTGGTCAGCCTCGATTTCGGCGACGAAGATTTCGCCGAATCGACGCAAGAGCTGGCGCAGCTTGCCACGAGCGCGCGCATCGGCATCGCCGACGTGCTGCAAGGCCGCCGCGCGCGTCCGGATTCCGCGTATTTCGCCGGCACCGGCAAGGTCGAGGAGCTCGCGGCATTGCTGGCGCGCACCGGCGCCAAGCTGGTGATCTTCAATCACGAGCTGTCGCCGGCACAGGAGCGCAATCTCGAGAAACGCCTGAATTGCCGCGTGATCGATCGCGTGAGCCTCATCCTGGACATCTTCGCCCAGCGCGCGCGCAGCCACGAAGGCAAGCTGCAGGTCGAGCTCGCGCAACTCGAACACCTGGCGACACGCCTGGTGCGCGGCTGGACCCACCTGGAGCGGCAGAAAGGCGGTATCGGCCTGCGCGGACCCGGTGAAACACAGCTTGAAACCGACCGCCGGCTGCTGGCCAAACGCGTCAAGCTGCTCAAGGACAAACTCGCCCGGCTGGCCAGCCAGCGTGAAGTGCAGCGCCGCGCGCGGCGCCGCGCGAACATGCTGTCGGTATCGCTGGTCGGCTATACCAACGCTGGCAAGAGCACGCTGTTCAATGCATTGACGCGTGCCCATGCCTACGCCGCCGACCAATTGTTCGCGACGCTCGATACCACGACGCGCCGCGTGTATCTGCCGAATGGCGCGCCGCTGGTGTTATCCGATACCGTCGGCTTTATCCGCCAGTTGCCGCACACCCTGGTGGCGGCGTTTCGCGCCACGCTCGAAGAGGCGGTGCAGGCGGATTTGTTGTTGCATGTGGTCGATGCCGGCAGCACGACGCGCGACGCCCAGATCGCGGCGGTCAATTCGGTATTGGTTGAAATCGGCGCCGATCGCATACCGCAGATACAGATCTACAACAAGATCGACTTGAACGGAGCCGCGCCAAGGATCGAGCGCGACGAGTATGGTAAAATCAACGGTATCTGGATCAGTGCCCACACCGGTGCGGGGCTCGATTTGACGAGATCGGCGCTGGAAGAATACGCCGCCGCCGCAAACCATTATCCGGCAGTGCGTTCCGCCGCAGCTTGACACGGACTCGGTTCAATCATGGTTACCTATTGGCGTTCATTCCGCAGTTTTGTTGTCGAGCGCATGCACCGCGCGCTTGGCGCGCCGTCGAAGGGCGAAACAGGGGCCGGCGTAACGCGGGGTGGAATCGGCTCAATTTTGAGCACGGGCCCCGCTTGCGGGGATGCGACCGTGGAGCGGGCTGTGGGCGCGACAACGCCGGACCTGTGCGCGTCTACGGGGTCTGATCCCCAAGGGGAACCCCCTTCCGCCCTCCGACGCGCCTCTTCAGGGGATGTGACCCCGGAGACGGATGCAACGCCTGCGCTTGACGACGCCGAGCCAGACTCGCGGCCAGTCGCATCCCGCAAGCGGGGACTCTTTTCCCGGTTCGCGGGCGCGCTGATGTCGCTCAACGATCCGCAGTGGGGCCGCCGCGGCGGCGGCAATCAGGGGCCGCCCGATCTTGACGAGCTCATGCGCAATTTCAGCCAGAAGCTCGGCTCGCTGTTCGGGCGCAAAGGCGGCGGCAACGGCGGCGAGCCCGGCGGGCCGAAGCTGGCGCAGTTCGGCGGCGGTGCCGGCATCCTGATCGGGCTGATCGTACTGGTGTGGCTGGCAAGCGGTTTCTACATCGTCGACGCGAGCCAGCGCGGCATCGTGCTGCGCTTCGGCAAATACATCGAGGAAACCCAGCCGGGTCCGCGCTGGCACCTGCCGTATCCGATCGAGACCGCCGAAGTCGTCAGCGTGTCGCAGGTGCGCACGGTGGAAATCGGTTACCGCAACACGGTCAAAAGCAAGGTGCCGAAAGAATCGCTGATGCTGACCGACGACGAAAACATCATCGATATCCAGTTCGCGGTGCAGTATGTGCTGAAGGACCCCAAGGATTATCTGTTCAACAACCGCTACCCCGACGAAAGCGTGCTGCAGGCGGCCGAAACCGCGATCCGCGAAATCGTCGGCAAGAACACCATGGATTTCGTGCTGTACGAAGGCCGCGCGCACGTCACCGACCGTGCGCAGAAACTGATGCAGGAAATCCTCGACCGCTACAAGACCGGCATCAATATCAGCAAGGTCACGATGCAGAATGCGCAGCCGCCGGAGCAGGTACAGGCGGCGTTTGATGACGCGGTGAAATCTGGGCAGGATCGCGAGCGCCAGAAAAACGAAGGCCAGGCTTACGCCAACGACGTGATCCCGCGGGCGCGCGGCGCGGCGGCGCGGCTGAACCAGGAAGCCGAGGGCTACAAGCAGCGCGTGATCGAGCGCGCCGAAGGCGACGCCAGCCGCTTCCGCCAGATCGTCGCCGAATACAACAAGGCGCCCGGCGTCACGCGCGACCGTTTATACATCGATGCGATGCAGGAAATCATGAGCAACACCAGCAAGGTGCTGGTCGATCAGAAGAGCGGCAGCAATCTGCTCTATCTGCCGCTCGACAAGATCATGCAGATGACCGCGCCGAGCGTTGTGCCGCCTGACAGCGGGGTCAAACCGGCCGAGTCCGCCGCCGTCCCCGAACCGTTGCCGTCGGCGTCGCGTTCGCGCGATGCGTTGCGCAGCCGCGACCGGGAGCCGCGCTGATGAAACAGAATATCGGCATCGTGCTGGTCTCGACGGTCGTCGTGCTGATCGTTTTATCGCTGTCGTTGTTCGTGGTCGATCAGCGTGAGAACGCGATCGTGTTCCGCTTCGGCGAGATCGTCAGCGTGAAGAAGGCGCCGGGTTTGTATTTCAAGCTGCCCTTGATTGACAACAAGCGTGTCTTTGACGCGCGCGTGCTTACAATCGAAAGCGCCGACCCCGAGCGTTTTCTCACCTCCGAGAAGAAAAACGTGCTCGTCGACTTGTTCGTCAAATGGCGGATATCAGAGGTCGAGAAATATTACATCAGCGTCAACGGCGAGGAATCGCGCGCACAGACGCGATTGCTGCAGACGATCAATGACGGTCTGCGTGCCGAGTTTGGCAACCGCACGGTGCACGACGTGGTGTCGGGCGAGCGCGACAAGATCATGGAACTGATGCGGGATAAGGCAAATGAGGACGCGCGGAAAATTGGCGTCGAGGTGCTCGATGTTCGCGTGAAGCGCGTCGATTTGCCGCAGGAAGTAAGCCAGTCCGTGTACAGCCGCATGGATGCGGAGCGCAAGCGTGTCGCCAACGAATTGCGCTCGACCGGCGCCGCCGAATCGGAAAAGATCCGCGCCGACGCCGACAAGCAACGCGAAGTGATAATCGCGCAGGCTTACCGCGAAGCGCAGCGCATAAAGGGTGAGGGCGATGCCAAGGCTACCGCGATTTACGCGCGCGCGTACGAGACGAACGCCGAATTCTATGCGTTTTACCGCAGCCTCGAGGCCTACCGGCAGAGCTTCAGGAGCAAGAGCGACGTGCTGGTGATCGAGCCTAATTCGGAGTTCTTCAAATACCTCAAGAGCAGCAAGCCGTCCAGGTAGCTGGAGGTGCGCTGTGAGTGGTAATACGCTGCTGATCGCTCTGGCGCTGATGCTGATCATCGAAGGCCTGCTACCGTTCCTCGCCCCCGGGTTCTGGCGCGAAACTTTCCACCGCCTCACCGAAATGTCCGATGGCCAGGTGCGCTTTATCGGCCTCACCTCGATGCTCGCCGGGTTGCTGCTGCTATTCGTGTTGCGCTAGTACCGTTCCAACTATTCCGAGCTAACCGTGATGAGCAAGCGAGGCACGATATTCAGCAGAAGGATCCTCGTGGCCTTTAGGCCAGTCAAGCTGGAACGGCACTAGCCGCACGCTGCCGGAGAATGTCGAACAAGGGAGCGACGCCCCCTTGTAAATTCCCCAAATCAGTTGAAGCTCTGACAACGGAGAAACCAGATCAGCTGCTCTAGGACTACGCGTCATTCGCGTGTATGCTTCGACAGTTGTTTTTTGCTGATTTTCTGACGACCCATGCGTAAATGGCTGCTGCCCGAGCATATCGAGGACATCCTGCCGGCCGCGGCGCGCCGCATCGAGGCGCTGCGGCGGGCGATGCTCGATCTCTTCGAGGTGCATGGCTATCAACTGGTGCTGCCGCCGCTGCTCGAGTACGTCGAGTCGCTGCTGACCGGCACCGGACACGACCTCGATTTGCGGACGTTCAAGCTGGTCGACCAGCTGTCGGGGCGCATGCTCGGCGTGCGCGCCGACATCACGCCGCAGGTGGCGCGCATCGACGCGCATCTGATGAACCGCGCAGGCGTCAACCGGTTGTGCTATGCGGGCAGCGTGCTGCACACGCTGCCCGCCGGCCTGAACCGCACGCGCGAGCCGTTGCAGATCGGCGCCGAAATTTACGGCCACGCCGGCATCGAAAGCGATCTCGAGGTGCAGCGCCTGATGCTCGATGCTCTGCGGCTCGCCGGCATCACGCAATTGCAGCTCGATATCGGCCACGTCGCGGTGTTCCGCACGCTGGTGCGCAAGACCGGAGTCGAGGTGGAAACGGAAGCCGAGCTGTTTCGCGCGGTGCAGGCGAAGGACGTGCCGGCGCTTGCCGGACTCGTGCGCAAGTTCGACCGCGATTTGCGCGCTGCGCTGCAAGCATTGCCCGAGCTGGCCGGCGGCATGGAAGTGCTGACTCAGGCCAAGCGGCTGCTGCCGGATTACGCGGAGATCAGGCAGGCGCTTGCCCAGCTGCGCGCGGTTGCCGCAGCACTGCAAGATGCCGGCACGCAGATCTGCTTCGATCTCGGCGAGCTGCGCGGCTATCATTATCACAGCGGCATAGTGTTCGCCGCTTATGCCGGCGGCTGGTCGAACGCGCTCGCGCTCGGCGGCCGCTATGACGAAGTCGGCGCGGCATTCGGCCGCGCGCGGCCGGCGACCGGCTTCAGCATGGATCTGCGCGAAATCGTGGCGGCGGCACCGGTTGCGGAAACCCGCGCCGCTGTGCTCGCGCCCTGTCTGCCGCAGGACGCCGCGCTGCAGCGGCGCATCACGACGCTGCGCAAAGCGGGCGATGTCGTGATCGTCGACCTGCCGGGGCACGAAAAGTCGCGCGCCGAACTCGGCTGCAATCGCAAGTTGATACTGCGCAACGGAAAATGGGTCGTCGAAAAGCAGTGAATCGTAAATAGTGAATGGTGAAGAGCGAGTTCACTGATCACCTAATCATCCAATCACTTAATCATATGCATTGCGAGCGATGAGCAAAAACGTAGTAGTCATCGGCAGCCAATGGGGCGACGAAGGCAAAGGCAAGGTCGTCGACTGGCTGACCGATCATGCGCACGGCGTGGTGCGTTTCCAGGGCGGGCACAACGCCGGGCACACGCTCGTGATCGGCGGCAAGAAGACGATATTGCGCCTGATTCCGTCCGGCATCCTGCGCGACAGCGTTGCCTGCTATATCGGCAATGGCGTGGTGCTGTCGCCGCCAGCGCTCCTATCCGAAATCGATGAGCTCGAAGGCGCCGGTGTCGACGTCAAGGGCAGATTGTTCATCAGCGAAGCATGCCCGCTGATCCTGCCGTATCACGTGGCGATCGACCAGGCGCGCGAAGCGGCCAAAGGCACGGGCAAGATCGGCACCACAGGGCGCGGCATCGGACCGACGTACGAAGACAAGGTGGCACGGCGCGCGATCCGCCTGCAGGATCTGCTGCACCGCGAGCGCTTTGCCGCCAAGCTCGGCGAAGTGCTCGATTATCACAATTTCGTGCTCAAGAATTATTTCCATGCGCCGATCGTCGATTTTCAAAAGACGCTCGAAGCGACGCTTGCGCTTGCCGCACGCATCAAGCCGATGGTGGCCGATGTTCCGCGCATGCTCCATGAGGCGCAGAAAGCCGGCAAGAACCTGTTGTTCGAAGGCGCGCAGGGCACGCTGCTCGACGTCGATCACGGCACTTATCCTTTCGTGACCTCGAGCAACTGCGTGGCCGGTGCGGCGTGCGCCGGTGCCGGCATCGGCCCGCATCAGCTGCACTACGTGCTCGGCATCACCAAGGCCTACACGACGCGGGTCGGTTCCGGGCCGTTCCCGACCGAGCTCGAAGACGATATCGGCAAACATCTGGCCGAGCGCGGCAATGAGTTCGGCTCGGTGACCGGGCGGCCGCGGCGCTGCGGCTGGTTCGACGCGGCGGCGCTCAAGCGCGCGATCCAGATCAACGGGATTTCCGGCCTGTGCGTGACCAAGCTCGACGTGCTCGACGGTGTTGAGACATTGCAGCTTGGCGTCGGCTACCGCCTCAACGGCGAGCAGCGCGACATTCTGCCGTTCGGCGCCGAAATGCTCGCCGAGTGCGAGCCGGTCTACGAGGAAATTCCGGGCTGGACGGGGAGCACGGTGGGGCTCACGCACTATGAGCAGCTGCCCACGGCAGCGCAGCGCTATTTGCAGCGCATCGAGCAGATCTGCGAAGTGCCGGTGGACATGATTTCGACCGGCGCCGACCGCGCACAAACCATCGTCCGCCGGCATCCGTTTGAAAGCTAGTTCAAGGTTTAAAGTTTGAGGTTCCGGGTTTCGAGTTGAAGAGATAAAATCGCAAATTTCAACTAGAAACCTGAAACTCGCAACCCGCAACTGAAAATCTGGTGCCGAGGAAGGGACTCGAACCCCCACAGTGTTGCCACCGCCAGGACCTGAACCTGGTGCGTCTACCAATTCCGCCACCTCGGCATGCAAGGCGGGCAAATTTAATCACAAAAGGCTGGTTTGTCAAATGAAAAAGCGCAAAGTCGAGTCGCAAAAGCGCGCCGATACGCGACCGCAGAGCGGCGCTGACAGATCGCGCAAGCCGCACAGCGCAGCACAGCTCAAGCCTGAGCGCCCGGTGTTGCGCGGGAGCGATCCTTTTCTCGCGCGAGAACGCGGCAATTACGACGAGCCGGTGCCCAGCCGCGAGATGATCCTGCAAACACTCAACGCGCAAGGCGTGCCGGTCAGCAATGCGCAGCTCGAGAAATTGCTCGGCATCACGGACAGCGAGCGCGAAGGCTTCGAACGCAGGATCGCGGCGATGCAACGCGACGGCCAGATCATCCGCAACCGGCGCGATGCGATATGCGTGGTCACCAAGCTCGATCTGATCACGGGCACCGTCGAGGGGCATCCCGACGGCTTCGGCTTCCTGACCAGGGACGACGGCGGCCCCGACATGTTTCTCGGGCCGCACGAGATGCACAAGGTATTGCATGGCGACCGCGTTGCGGTACGGGAGATAGGAGCCGACCGCCGCGGACGACCGGAGGCGAAAATCGTCGAAGTGCTGGTGCGAGCCAACCATCGCGTGGTTGGACGGTTGCACAGCGAGCGTGGCGTGCTGTTCGTGGTGGCCGAGAACAAGCGCATCAGTCAGGAGCTGCTGGTGCCGCCGGGCGATGCATTGAGCGCCAAGCCAGGCCAGGTAGTGGTCGCGGAAATTATCGAGCAGCCGGCCAAGCAAGCACAACCGATCGTGCGCGTGGTGGAAGTGCTCGGCAACTATGCCGATCCCGGGATGGAAATCGAAATCGCGCTGCGCAAGCATGACTTGCCGCACGTGTTTCCGCGCGCGGTGGAAAAGGCGTGCGGCGAATTTACCGGTAAGGTCACGCCGCAGGATACCGCCGGCCGCGAAGACCTGCGCAAGCTGCCGCTGGTGACCATCGATGGAGAAACCGCCAGGGATTTCGACGATGCGGTCTACTGCGAGCCGTGCGGCAAAGGCTTCCGGCTGGTGGTGGCGATTGCCGACGTCAGCTATTACGTCAAGCACGGCGATGCGCTCGATGCCGAGGCGCGCACCCGCGGCAATTCTGTATATTTCCCGCGGCGCGTGATTCCGATGCTGCCGGAGATACTGTCGAACGGATTGTGCTCGCTCAATCCCGAAGTCGGCCGCTTGTGCATGGCGTGCGACATGACGATAGACGCCCACGGCGATGTTGAAGATTACCGCTTCTATCCAGGGGTGATGTGGTCGCATGCGCGGCTCACCTACACCGCGGTGGCCGAGGTACTCGCCAATCAGCAAGGCGCCGCGGCGAAGCACCATCATGCGCTGGTGCCGCACCTGGTCCATCTTTACCGGCTGTACCAGGTGCTGGCAAAAGCGCGCGCGAAACGCGGAGCTATCGATTTCGAGACGATCGAAACCCAGATGATTTTCGATACGCAGGGCAAGATCGAGCGCATCGTGCCGGTGCAGCGCAACGACGCACACCGCGTGATCGAGGAATGCATGCTGGCTGCCAACGTGTGCGCATCCGACATTCTGCGCGGCCGGGATCATCCGGCCCTGTACCGGGTGCACGAAGGGCCGACGCCCGAGAAGTTGCTCGGGTTGCGCGAGTTTCTCAAAGGGTTCGGTCTGCAGTTGGGTGGTGGCGCTGCGCCGCATGCGAGCGATTACGCGAAAGTGCTCGAGCGCTGCAAGGGCCGGCCGGATATGCAGCTATTGCAGACCGTGATGCTGCGCTCGCTGCGGCAGGCGGTTTACAGCCCCGACAACGTCGGGCATTTCGGGCTCGCTTACGAATCCTATACTCACTTCACCTCGCCGATCCGGCGCTACCCGGACCTGCTGATACATCGCGCGATCAAGTCGGTGCTTCACAGCAAGCGCTACGAACCCGGCAACTGGCACGAGATCGGCATGCATTGCTCGCAGACCGAGCGCCGCGCCGACGAGGCGACGCGCGATGTCGAATCATGGCTGAAGTGCTATTACATGCGAGACCGGGTAGGCGACACTTTCAATGGCACAATCGGTGGGGTAGTAGCGTTCGGAATTTTCGTTGCGCTCGACGGTGTCTATGTCGAAGGCCTGGTGCACGTATCCGATCTCGGCAGCGATTACTTCCATTTCGACGCGGCGAAACACCAACTGGTGGGCGAGCGCACCGCAAAACGCTACCGCCTCGGCGACCGCGTCAAGGTGCAGGTGGTGCGTGTCGACATCGAATCGAGCAAAATCGACTTCGTGCTGGCGTGAGGCAGCATTCAGCATTCAGCCAGCAGCATTCAGCTCGAAGCTAACCCAAGTAAACTCAAACTGATAACTGAAAGCTGACTGCTGATCGCTCATTATGGCTGATTCGCGCATCATATACGGCTTTCACGCGGTGATAAGCCGGCTGCGCCAGCATGCGGCGGGTGTCCAGGAGATCTATCTCGAGGGCGCGCGCAACGATGCGCGCGCGCAGGATCTGGTAAAACTGGCAGGCAGTCATGCCGTGCGCGTCATTACAGTCGATGCGCAACGTCTCGACGGCCTGACCGGTCACGCACGCCATCAGGGTGTCGCGGCGCGCGTGCTTGTTGCTCCTTCAAAGCACGATCTGCACGCGGTGCTCGAAGATATCAGCGGCCCGGCACTGCTGCTGGTTCTCGATGGCGTGCAGGACCCGCATAATCTTGGTGCGTGTTTGCGTGTCGCCGATGCATTTGGCGTGCACGCAGTGATTGCGCCCAAGGACCGGGCGGTCGGGATTACGCCGGCAGTGTCGAAAGTCGCGAGCGGCGCCGCTGAAACGGTGCCCTACATCTCGGTAACCAATCTGGCCCGGACTTTGCGTGAGCTCAAGGAAGCCGGTATCTGGATCGTCGGTGCCGACGAGGGTGCAAGCACCCGGCTTTATGACGCCAAGTTGAGCGGCGCGCTGGCCTGGGTGTTCGGTGCGGAGGGCGAGGGCATGCGGCGGCTCACGCGCGAGCATTGCGATGAGCTGGTGCGCATCCCGATGGCGGGCACGGTGGAAAGCCTTAACATATCGGTCGCGAGCGGGGTCTGCCTGAGCGAAACCATCCGCCAGCGCGCCCTGCAGGGCAGCATTGCCGTGCCATTCTGATGGCTGGGCCGCCGCTCCCAAGCGGCATTGATATCTTCCTGAAACCCCTGTAGAATCCGCGCCTTCGGTCAAAGCCCCGCGGGGTTTTTGACCTTTATCCTTGCCTCACCGTCCACGCATAACGGGAGGCCCAGTACGCAACTTATGCCCATAAGGAGATACTTGATGCGACACTACGAAATCGTCTTTATCGTACACCCCGACCAGAGCGAGCAGGTGGCGGGGATGGTCGAGCGTTACCGCTCGATGGTGCTGTCCAAAGGCGGTAAAGTCCACCGGCTCGAAGACTGGGGCCGGCGCCAGATGACCTATCCGATCCAGAAAATGCACAAGGCGCACTACGTGCTGATGAACATCGAGTGCAACAATGAAACACTCGACGAGCTTGAGCATGCTTTTAAATTCAACGACGCGGTGCTGCGCCATCTGACCGTCAAAATGACGGAAGCGGCGACAGCGCCATCGCCGATGATGAAAGAGGAGAAGTCGCGCTCGCTGACCCAAGTCCAGGACGAGGCTCCGAAAGCCGCGGTACCGGCGACTGAAGTAGCCGCCGTCTAAGTGAAGCGCAATGAGGCCGTGATCGACGGCCGGTTGCTCAAGCGCGGCGCGTTGCGTTACACCCCCACGGGAACCCCCGCTGTCGATGCGGTGATCGGGCACAGCTCGATGCAGAACGAAGCGGGCCGGCAGCGCGCAGTGCGATGCGAAATTGAAGCGGTGGCGCTCGGAGATACGGCAGTCAAGCTCAGCACGCTGAAACTCAATCGGCCGCTGCAGGTCGGCGGGTTCCTCGCGCGGCGCAGCGTCAGCGATCGCAGGCTGGTGTTGCATATAGTGAGTGCGAAACCGCTCAACGGCGGCGACCAGGAATAGAACCAGGAATCAAGGAGATCACCATGGCAATGGGAAGAGGCAAAACCGGCAAAGGCAGGCACGGCAAGAACGCCAAGAACGACAAGGACAAGAAACGCGGATCGAAAAATTTGTTTCGCCGCAAGAAGTTCTGCCGCTTCACCGTGGAAAAAATCAAGCAGATCGACTACAAGGATGTCGAATTGCTGAAGGATTTCATCAACGAAAACGGCAAAATCATTCCGGCGCGCATTACCGGCACCAAGGCGCATTATCAGCGCCAGTTGAGCGACGCGATCAAGCGCGCGCGGTACCTGGCGCTGCTGCCGTTCACCGATCTGCATTGAGCATCGGTTTCAGGTTGAAGGTTCGCCCTGTCGGGAGCGCTTTAACACGGGATTTGAAACCTGAAACTTGAAATTTTAAACGAGGTTCTGAATATGCAAATCATACTGCTCGAAAAAGTGGTTAATCTCGGCCAACTGGGCGAGGTCGTCAAAGTCAAAGAGGGCTTCGCGCGCAATTACCTGATTCCGCACGGCAAGGCGAAGCGCGCAACGCAAGCCAACATCGCGGAATTCGAGAAACGCCGTGGCGAGCTCGAAAAAGCCCAGGCCGACGCGCTGGCCCAGGCCCAGGAGCGAGCCGCCAAGCTTGACGGGCTGATGGTGCAGATCACGCAGAAAGCCGGCGTTGACGGCAAGCTTTTCGGCTCGGTCACGAACGTCGATATCTCCGAAGCGCTCAAGGCGCAGGGATTCGAGGTGCCGAAAGCGGCGATCCGCATGCCGCAGGGGCCGATCAAGCAGGTCGGCGATCAGCCGCTCAAGATCGCGCTGCACGCCGACGTGGTCGTCACCATCACCGTTTCCGTACTAGGCGAGCCGGCTTAACTGCTCATTTACAACAGCATTTTTTTGCGGTGAAAAAGGGCTGGCAACAGCCCTTTTTTTTCGGTAAATTGGATTGTGCAGTCTGGCTCTCTCCACTGTCTGCCGGGCCAGAAAAACCTTTCAACCAAGACTTAAAAGATACCGCATAACACCGCCATGGCTCAGGCCGTAACCCCGATCGTCCGCGATCCGCAGGTCGAAGCGCTCAAGCTGCCGCCGTATTCGCTCGAGGCCGAGCAGTCGGTGCTGGGCGGGCTATTACTTGACAACGCAGCCTGGGAAAAAATCGCCGATCTGCTGACTGACGCCGACTTTTACCGCGCCGATCATCGCCAGATTTACCGTCACATATCGCTGCTGGTCGAAGACAACAAGCCGGCCGATGCTCTGACGGTTGCCGAGAGCCTCGAGCGCAGCGGCAAGCTCGAGGAAGTCGGCGGCCAGGCCTATATCGGCTCGCTCGCAGTCAACACGCCGAGCGCAGCCAACATCCGGCGCTACGCCGAGATCGTGCGCGAGCGCGCGATCATGCGCAGGCTCGCCGAGGTCGGCACCGACATCACCGAGTCCGTTTTCAGCCCGCTCGGGCGCTCGGCCAAGGACTTGCTCGACAACGCCGAGAAGCAGGTATTTGCGATCGCCGAAGCCGGCGCGCGCGGCAGGCAGGGTTTTCACGAGATTCAGCCGCTGCTGACGCAGGTGGTCGAGCGCATCGATACGCTCTACAAGCGCGACAATCCCAGTGATGTCACCGGCATACCGACGGGCTTTACTGACCTTGACCGCATGACTTCCGGGCTGCAGCCGGGAGATCTCGTGGTGGTTGCCGGGCGCCCGAGCATGGGTAAAACCGCGCTGGCGCTCAATATTGCCGAGCATGTCGCGCTGAGCGAAAAAATGCCGGTAGCGGTATTCAGCATGGAAATGGCCGGCACACAGCTGGTGATGCGCATGCTGGGGTCCCTGGGAAGGCTGGACCAGCACAAAATGCGCACCGGAACACTCAACGATGACGACTGGCAAAAACTGACTGCGGCAGTCGGCAGGCTCAACGAAGCGCCTGTATTCATCGACGAAAGCGGCATGCTCAATCCGACCGAATTGCGGGGCAGGGCGCGCCGGCTGCATCGCCAGCAGGGCGGCCCCGGCCTCGGCCTGATCGTTGTCGATTACCTGCAGTTGATGGAAACGGGCAACAGCACCGAGAACAGGGCGACTGAAATCGCGGAGATTTCGCGCTCGCTCAAGGCGGTGGCCAAGGAACTCAACGTGCCGGTGATGGCGTTGTCGCAGCTCAACCGCGGGCTCGAGCAGCGCCCGAACAAACGTCCGGTAATGTCAGACCTGCGCGAATCGGGCGCGATCGAGCAGGACGCCGATCTGATCCTGTTCATATATCGCGACGAAGTTTACAACCCGGAATCGGCCGAGAAGGGGAGTGCGGAAATCATCATCGGCAAGCAGCGCAACGGGCCGATCGGCACCGTCAAGCTGACTTTCCTCGGGCAGTACACCCGGTTCGAGAACTTCGCCGCGCCGGGGAGATTCTAGCGGTCAGCTGTCAGTGCTTACCAAGCCCGCTTCAAGCTGAAAGCTGATCGCTGACAGCTTGATTTTCTACAACACGTCCGCCGCGTAGTCCGCGAGCCGCGAGCGCTCGCCGCGTTGCAGCGTCACATGCCCGCTGTGCGACCAGCCCTTGAAGCGGTCGACGACGTAGGTCAATCCCGAGCTGCCTTCCGTCAGATACGGCGTGTCGATCTGGGCGATATTGCCGCAGCATACGACCTTGGTGCCGGGGCCGGCGCGCGTGATCAGCGTTTTCATCTGCTTCGGCGTCAGGTTTTGCGCCTCGTCAATGATCAGGTATTTGTTGATGAATGTGCGGCCGCGCATGAAGTTGAGCGATTTGACCTTGATCCGCGAGCGGATCAGGTCGCGCGTGGCCGCGCGTCCCCATTCGCCTGCCTCGTCGTCGTTCTTGTTGAGCACGTCGAGATTGTCCTCGAGCGCGCCCATCCACGGGTTCATTTTCTCTTCCTCGGTGCCCGGCAGAAAACCGATGTCCTCGCCGACCGGGACCGTGACGCGCGTCATGATGATCTCGGAATAGGATTTGTGCTCGAGTGTCTGCATAAGGCCGGCCGCGAGCGTGAGCAGCGTCTTGCCGGTGCCGGCCTGGCCGAGCAGCGTGACGAAATCGATGTCGGGATTCATCAACGCGTTCAGCGCGAAGTTCTGTTCGCGGTTGCGCGCGACGATGCCCCACACGTTATGGCGCTGTTGCGCAAAGTCCTTGATCGTCTGCAGGGTCGCGGTCTTGCCCGCGACCTCCTTGACTTGCGCGTACAGTGGGCGGTCGGCTTCCTGATGGACGAACTCATTGACGAGCAGGCTCGTGCATAGCGGGCCGTGTACGCGGTAGTAGGTGTGCCCCGATTGCTGCCACGATTCCATGCCCTTGCCGTGCTTGTCCCAGAAGTCCGCCGGCAGTTCGTGCATGCCGCTGTATAGCAGGTCGGTGTCTTCGAGCACCTTGTCGTTGAAATAGTCCTCGGCGGCGAGCCCCAGCGCACGCGCCTTGATGCGCATGTTGATGTCCTTGCTGACCAGTATCACCTGGCGTTGGGGATGGGTTTCCTGCAGATGCTTGACGACGCCGATGATCTGGTTGTCGGCCTTGCCGCTCGCCAGCCGTGCCGGCAGCTCGCCGCTGATTGCCTGGGTTTGCAGGAACAGCCGTCCGGATGCGTCACCGCCGTTATGCGCCTTGAGTTCGATGCCGTGCTCGATGTCGTGCTCGGTCGCGCTTACGATCTCGTCGAGGAAGCGGCTCGCCTGGCGGGCATTGCGCGAGACCTCGGACATGCCTTTTTTGTTGCCGTCGAGCTCCTCGAGCGTTGCCATCGGGACGTAGATATCGTGCTCCTCGAAGCGAAACAGGCTGGTGGGGTCGTGCATCAGTACGTTGGTATCAAGCACGAACAACTTGACGCCGGACGGTAAGCGCGTGACTACGGAAGCGGGTTTACGCTGGGACATGTCACTCCTGGTCGAGGGGGAACAAGCAAGCTATTTGAGCGTCTTGACGAAATCGAGCACTTCCTGGACGTGGCCCGGCACCTTGACGCCGCGCCATTCGCGCCCGAGCCCGCCGTTGCCATCGAACACGAAGGTACTGCGCTCGATGCCGCGCACCTTGCGGCCGTACATGTTTTTCATTTTGATGACGTCGAACAGCTTGCACGCCTCCTCGTCGGCGTCGGACAGCAACTCGAACGGGAAACTCATCTTGGCCTTGAAGCTCTCATGCGATTTGAGGCTGTCGCGCGACACGCCGAAGATCGCGCATCGGTGCTTCTGGAACTGCGGATACAGATCGCGGAAATGCTGGCCTTCCGTGGTGCAGCCCGGGGTGTTGTCCTTGGGATAGAAGTAGATGACGACCGGATGGCCATGTTGTTCCGAAAACCTGAAGGTGGTGCCGCTGGTGGCTGGGAGTGCGAAGTCGGGAAACGGCTGCTTGGGCATGGACGCTTTGGGTTAAAGGTTCAAATATGATTGTCGGGCAAATGACTTACGCTAGCAAGCGCTCTGCGGGGGCCGCCAGAAATTCCTTGTCTTGCAGCGCGAGCGCGCCGGAGCGGCCGGAAATTTCGGCCGCGGTAACGACGTGACGAGGCAGGGCCTTGGGCGCGAGCGAGGCAAAATAATCGCGCAGCGACACCAGTTCATAGCCGGCGGCGCGCCAGCCGGCGAGCAGGCGCTCGAACACCGGCGCGAGCTTCATGCCTTCGAGTTCGGCATGCAATGTGTAAACGTGGCCGGTTGACGGCGCGTTGGAGCTCAGTTGCAGCACATGATCGGCGACGTTGTCGGCAGTCAGGCCGTCGACGCCGATCAGTTCGTCGAGTGTCGGCAGCGTCGTCGGCACCTGCGGGCAGGCGACGATCTCGGCGTTGTAAATCGGGATGAACGGGCAGCTTCCGCGTGTGTCGGAGCAGTAGTCGAAGCCGAGACGTTGCGTCAGGCGGTAGGCATGCAGATTCATCTGCCAGCCGGCGGCGCCGTGCACGCGCGCGCGTTCGCCGAAGATCTCCTCGAAGCGCTCGCACGCGAGCCGCATTTCATGCTCGGTCCAGCGCGCATCCGCCGTCGCGACGTGGTCCTGCCACTTGACGTGGTCCCACGCATGGATGCCGATCTCGAATCCGGCATCGCGCACGCCGCGCATGATATCGGCGCAGCGCCGCCCGATATCGGGGCCGGGCAGCACGGTACCGTAAAGCAGCGTCGCAATACCGTAATGACCGACTACCGAAGTGCGTGCAACCTTCCGCATGAAGCCGGGGCGGAACGCACGCTTGATTGCGCGCCCGGTGTGGTCGGGGCCGAGGCTGAACAGAAACGTCGCGCCGGCCTGGTGGCGTTTGAGCGATTCAACCAGGCGGGGCACGCCTTCGCGCGTGCCGCGGTAGGTGTCGACGTCGATTTTCAGCGCCAGTTTCACTGGGGGCAGTGATTAAGTGATTCGGTAGTTATGTGATTGAGTCGAGCAGCGTGCGAGCTTAATCGCTGAATCACTCCATTACTCAATCACTCGACCAGACGCTGCGCGTCGGCGACATGCGTGCGGTAGGCGTCGAAGATGTGCTTGAGCGCGGCCTGCATGTTGACGCGCGGCTGCCATTTAAGGTCCTTGCAGGTGTTGGCTATCTTGGGCACGCGGTTCTGCACATCCTGATAGCCCTTGCCGTAATAGGCCGCCGAGGTAGTCTTGACCAGGCGTACTTTCTTCGCGCTCTTCCGGTATTCGGGATAGCTCAACGCGAGCTCGAGCATCATCTGCGCGAGGTCCTTCACCGAATAGTTGTTCCTGGGGTTGCCGATGTTGTAGATCTTGCCGCTGGCGATCCCGGCGGGGTTGTCGATGATCTTCATCAGCGCATCGATGCCGTCGCTGACATAGGTGAAGGCGCGCTTCTGGGTGCCGCCATCGACGAGCTTGATGTTTTCGCCGCGCACGATGTGCCCGAAAAACTGGGTGATCACGCGCGAGCTGCCTTCCTTCGCGGTGTGGATGTTGTCCAGCCCCGCACCGATCCAGTTGAACGGCCGAAACAGCGTGAAATCGAGCTTGCCCCCGGATCCGTAGGCCCAGATGATACGGTCCATCAGCTGCTTGCAGCACGCATAGATCCAGCGCTGCTTCGCGATCGGGCCGAGGATCAATTCGGAAGTGTCGGGATCGAATTCGCCGTCGCGGCACATGCCGTAGACTTCGGAGGTCGAGGGGAACAGGATGCGCTTGCCGTACTTGACGCACGAGCGCACGATCGGCAGGTTGGCCTCGAAGTCGAGCTCGAACACGCGCAGCGGCTCTTTGACGTAAGTGGCGGGCGTGGCGATCGCAACCAGCGGCAGCACCGTGTCGCATTTGCGGATGTGGTATTCGATCCATTCCTTGTTGATCGTGATGTCGCCCTCGAAGAAATGAAAGCGCGGATGCTTGAGCAGATCGGACACGCGTTCGGTCTGCATGTCCATGCCATAGACCTCCCAGTCGGTCGTCTTGATGATGCGCTGCGACAGGTGATGGCCGATAAAGCCGTTGACGCCGAGGATCAGGATTTTTTTCATTGCGTTGTCAACCCAATAGGATCAGTGCCGAAGCGTGCCAGAAAGTCTTGCGCAGTGAAAGCCTTGCTCTCGTATTCCATCTCCAGCAGGCGCAACACGCCGCTATCGGCGCAGTCCACGAAACAGGCGCCTTGGTCGACGTAGATGCCTGGTGGATCGCTCCGCGCCGTCCGTTGCGGCTCGACCTTGGTGCGCAGTATCTTGAGCGTCTTGCCGCCCAGCACGGTGAAAGCTCCGGGATAAGGCGGCGCGACGCCGCGCACGAGGTTGTGGATTTGCACCGCGGGAAGGCGCCAGTCGATGCGCCCATCCTCGGGCTTACGCCCTCCAAAGTAACTGCCTTGGGACAGGTCCTGCGGCCGGCGCGGCGCGTTGCCGGCAAGCAGTGCCGGCAGGCTGCGATTCAACACTGTTTCGGCGGCGGCGGTGACCTTATGAAACACATCGAGCGCGGTATCGTCGGGCAATATCGGCACTGCCTGCTGATCGACGATATCGCCTGTATCGGGCTTGGCGGTCATGTAATGCAGGGTGGCGCCGGTTTCGGTTGCGCCGTTGATCACCGCCCAGTTCACCGGCACGCGCCCGCGGTATTGTGGCAGCAGGGAGCCGTGCATGTTGAGCGCACCGTGTCCGGCAATCGCGAGCAGCGGCGGCTTCAGCATGTGCCGGTAATAAAACGAAAACAGAAAATCGGGCTGCAATGCGCGGATACGGTCGACGATGTCGGGGGTATTGGGGTCGTCAGGCGTGATGGTTGGCAGGCGCTGCCCGGCGGCAAGCTTGGCGACGCTGTCGAACCAGATTTTCTCGGCCGGGTCGTCGTTATGCGTGACGACGAGGGATACATCCACGCGATGGGCCAGCAATACCGAGAGGCCACGGACACCGACGTTGTGATAAGCAAAAACGACCGCACGGGTCATGAAAAACGGTGATGAGCGATAAGCGATGTGCGATGAGCGAAAAGCGTAATGCGAATTCTTCGGGGCGCCGAATGGGTTCGGCCGGTTTGGACCGGTTTATTATTCATCATTGTTTTCTCGCGTCCTTCTCGAGCAGCGCTTGAATCAGGTAGCGCGGCCGGCTGCGCACCTGCTGGTAGATGCGTCCGACGTACTCGCCGAGCAAACCCAGCCCGAACAGGACTGTGCCGATCAGGAAAAACTGCAGGATGTCGCGGTCCCAGAGCGCGAGCAGCCCGTCCGCGAGGCTCCCCGCGGCTATCCAGCGCTGGATGATGACCCCGATGTAAACCAGCACGGACACCACGGCGACAAACATGCCGAGCAGGGAGAACACCTGCAGCGGCACGATCGAGAACCCGGTCACGAGGTCGAAATTCAGCCGCAGCAGGCTGTAGAGCGAATATTTCGATACACCCGCGGCGCGTTCCTCGTGGGCGACCTCAATTTCGGTCGGATTGGCCGCATAAGTGTAGGCGAGCGCCGGAATGAAGGTATTGATCTCGCGGCTGCTCGTGATCGCATCGACGATGCGCCTGTCGTAGGCGCGCAGCATGCAGCCCTGGTCGGTCATGCGGATTTTGGTGATGCGCTCGCGCATCCAGTTCATGGCGCGCGATGCGAGCCGGCGGAACGCCGTGTCCTGACGTTCCCGGCGCACCGAGCCGACGTAATCGTGGCCGCGGTCCATTGCCGCGAGCAGGCTGCCGATTTCCTCGGGTGGATTCTGCAGGTCGGCATCGAGCGTCACGACGCGGCTGCCGCGGCAGTGCTCGAACCCGGCCATGATCGCCATGTGCTGGCCGAAATTGCCGCTGAACAGGATCACGCGCGTGACCTCGGGCCGGCGCTCGAACTGCTCGCGCAACAGCGCCGCCGAACGGTCGGTGCTGCCATCGTTGACGAACAGCACTTCGTAGTTGATGCCCAGCTTGTCCAGCGCGGGATACAGGCGGGCGAACAACAGCGGCAACGCCGCCTCTTCGTTGTAGACAGGGATGATGACGGATAGCTGCGAGGCGCTCATTTTGCACCCTGCAAAATGATTTCTGCGGCTGCCGCGCAAACGCGTTCGACATCGGAGATGGTCATGGTCGGGAACAGAGGCAAGGTTATGGTTTCGCGCGCGATGCGCTCGGCATTCGGAAAATCCCCCTCATGGTAACCGAAGCGGCGGGCGAGCGTCGACAGGTGCAGCGCTTCGTAGGAAATGCCGATGCCGATGCCGCGCGCCTGCATGGCGTCGATGAATTGCCTGCGCGTGATAGCCATGCGCGCAAGCGGCAGCAGCACCGCGAACATGTTCCAGCTGTGACCCGCTTCGTCGCCCGGATGGCCGCGTGCAGGCAGCACGCATTCAGGCTCGGTTTTGAAATGCCTGAAATAGTGATCGGCCAGCGCGCGGCGCGCGGCGATGAACTCGCCAAGGTGCGCGAGCTGCCCGAGGCCGACGCGGGCGTTCACGTCGGGCAGGTTGAACTTGCCAGCCGCGACGTCGACATCGCGCGTGCCGTCTGGAAGACGCGAGATGCCGTGAAACCGCAGCTTTTCAGCGAGCTTCGCTTCGGATTCGTTGTTGAGCGCGAGCGCGCCGCCTTCGATCGCGGTCATGTTCTTGTTGGGATGAAAGCTGAAAGCGATGAGATCGCCGAAAGCGCCGATCTTGCGGCCGCGCCAGCTCGAGCCGATCGCGAGCGCGGCATCCTCAATCACGCGCAAATGGTGTTTTTGCGCCAACGCGTAGAGTCCGTCCATGTCAACCGGCAATCCGGCGAAATGGGTCGGCAGGATTGCGCGGGTAGCCGGCGTGATCGCGGCGGCGGCCTGGGCGAGATCGATGTTGCGCGTGTGCAGATCGCAATCGACGAACACCGGCTTCGCGCCGACCTTGATGATCATGTTGGGCGCGGTGAAAAAGCTTTGCGCCGAGGTGATCACTTCGGCGCCGGGACCGACGCCGCAGATTTGCAGCGCGACCTCGATCGCCGCGGTAGCGGAGGTCAGAGTGCGCACCGGACGGCCGCCGAAATACTCGGACAATGCGCGCTCGAAGGCGGCCACTTGCGGGCCGCTGGCGATCCATCCCGAGCGCAGCACTTCGGCCACGCCCTGGATGGTGGCTTCGTCGAGCGTGGGGCGGGCGAACGGTAAATAGGCGGCCGTGCTCAAGAGCGCGCCACCATGTAGACGCCGATAATGATGACGCCGATGCCGGTGAGGCGCGTCACCGTCACCGCTTCGCCGAACAGGTACCACGCGGCGAGCGCATTGACCACGTAGCCGATCGACAGCATCGGATAGGCGATGCTGACTTCGACCCGCGACAACGCCATGATCCATACCACCACGCTGATCACATAGCAGCCGAGACCGCCGGCGATGTGCGGCTCGGTGGCGAGCTTTAAGCCGACCGGGACGATGTTGTCGCGGCTGAATTCGAACAGGCCGACCGAGTTGGTGCCGGCCTTGAGCAGCAATTGGGCGCCGGCGTTCAACAACACACCGGTCATGAGCAACGAAAAGCTGATGGCGTTCATGGCTTTCAACCTCCCTGGTTTGGCCGCGGCGGGGTGCGCACGAATACACGCTCGGTATCGCGCGCGATTTCCTGCATTGGCAGTTGCGCCTCGCGCAATTGCTCGAACATCTCCGGGCCCATCACGGCCAGCGCGTAATCGTGGCTGCGCCACCGGCGCTCGAAACCGGCAAGATCAGGCACCCACAGCTGTGGCTCCTGCTTGAGGCCGAACGCCATTTCGTCCTGATAATCGACGAGAGTCACGGTGCGCTTGATGTAAAACGGCAGCGTTTGCTCGTAGCTGCCGACGCTGTAAAACGGCACATCGGGCTTAAGGTAAGGCTTGAGCTTCTGCACCAGATGATAGGTCGAATGCGCCGGCGACAGGCTGTCTTCGCTGGTCACCAGGAGTTGGGCCGCAGCAAGCCCGGTAAACGCACAAACCACGACGGCGCGTCTGACCTGTCCGCGCCAGCCGCAAAACATGGCCGCAACGCTGCCGGCGAGCAATGTGCCTGCCGTTGCATAGAGCCATGGCACTTGATTCTGGTACAGCTCGGCCGGTAATGCGGGGGAAGCGAGCTTCACCGTGTATGGCACTGCTATCAGGCCCGTTAACGCAAGAGCGGCGACAGGCGCCAGGTGCCACATGAACGCGCGTCCGCTGATTGTCTTCAGACGCGTCGCTATCAGGAGAGCGAGCGCGGGAAATATCGGCAGTATGTAGGAAGGCAGCTTGGAGTCGGACAGCGAAAAAAACACGAAAATGAATCCCGTCCACAGCAGCAGGAACAGTGTGGGATCGAATCCCTGTGTACCGTTGCGCTTTAGCGCGTTCATCATGGCATCAAACAAAGTCACGAGCCACGGCAGAATCCCGACCATCAGTATCGGAATGAAGTAATACCATGCCTGGTAGCGCTGATGGGTCGTCGTCGTATAACGCTGCAAGTGCTCGTGGACGAAGAAGAACCACGGGAATTCGGGATTGGCGATCGACACCGCGATAAACCAGGGCGCGCAGATCGCGAGAAACAGCAGCCCGCCGCTCGCCAAATGCAGTTTGCGCCACAGTATGAAATCGCGCCTGGCCAGCATATAGATTACGACCACGGCGCCCGGCAATACGATGCCGATCAGGCCCTTGCTCAGCACGGCAAGCGCGCAGCCTGCTGCGGCGATGTGCATCCATAGCCGGCTGGTTTTCGCGTCGGCGCACGGATCGAGCGCAAGCAGGATTCCGGCGAGCGCGAGCCCGAGAAAGAACGTAAGCCCCATGTCGAGCGTGTTGATATGGGCGATGGCGGTATAGAGAAAGCTGCTGCCGAGCACGAGTGCGGCGTAGAGGCCGGTGTCTGCGCCGTAGAGCCGCGCTCCGGCATAAAACATCAGCAGCACGCCGAGGAAGCCGGTCAATGCCGGCCACAGGCGGGCAGTCCAGTGATGTTCGCCGAACGCCTCATACGCGGCGGCGGTCGCCCAGTATTGCAACGGCGGCTTCTCGAAATACTTGATGCCGTTCAGGCGCGGCGTGAGCCAGTCGCCGCTTTGCGCCATATATCGCGGTATTTCTGAGTAGCGTCCTTCATCGCTCAAGGCGAGCTTGCGGTATTCGAGATTGCCGCACCAGAGGATGATCGCGACCAGCAGCATCAGCCACAATCCGCGTGGCGCAGAAACGGCTGCAGTCGGCATTGTCGGGGCGGGGGAACTGCTCAAATGGGATGGAATTATAACATCCGGGAGGCGTGGGGAGCGAGGTATGAGGCGGGAAGAGACGAGTGAGAGGGGCGAAGAGCGAAGACTAAGAGCGCATGAGACAGCGTGCAGCGAGATCTGCATAGCAGGCATCAGTGGCAGCTTCGGCGCGCAACTCGAGCGCGTGTGCGAGGCGCGGGTAGTGCTTGAGCGTCGAGCGGGTATACGCGGGATCGTAGTGGATTTCGAGCAGCTCGCGCACGAACGTATCGCCGTCACGGGCGGCTGCAAGCGCTTTCCATGCGCCGATCTGCTTCTGCCCATAAAGCGCAACGAGGCAGTCGAGTTGTGCCGCCAGCAACGCGGGATCGGCAACGAAATGCTGGTACTCCTGTTTCAGCAACTCGACGCGCAGCTCCATCGTTGCCTCAAGGCGTACGCATTCGCCGTTCCACATCGCCGCAATCAAGGCTTCCGGGACGCGTACGTTGCCGATTTTTTTGCTTTCTGATTCGGCGAATACCGGCTGCGCGCGGTCAAACTTGAGCAGTTCGGCCCGGACCAGACTTTCGAACATTTTCTGTGAAGGCTGCGGCGCGCCCGGCAGATTGCCGAGCACCGAGCCGCGATGGGAAGCGAGCGCTTCGAGGTCAAGCACTTGCGCACCGCGCCGCAGAAGCGCGCGCAGCAAACGGCTTTTGCCGGAGCCCGTGAGCCCGCATACGACGCGCCAGTTGAATCGCTGCGGCAGCTCGTCAAGATCGGCGATCACCGCGCGGCGGTAAGCCTTGTAACCGCCGTCGAGTCGCCCGACGCGCCAGCCGATCTGGGCGAGCACTTCGGCCAGCGCGCCACTGCGATTGCCGCCGCGCCAGCAATAGACGAGCGGGTGCCAGTCGCGCGGGCGCTGCATGAACGCGGTGTCGATGTGATGCGCGATGTTGCGGCCGACCAGCGCAGCGCCTATTTTCTTGGCGTCGAACGCCGACACCTGCTTGTAGATGGTGCCGACGCGCGCGCGCTCCCCGTCGTTGAGCACCGGGTAGTTGATCGCCCCGGGGATGTGATCCTCGGCGAACTCCGATTCGGAGCGCACGTCGATTATCTCGTCAAATTCGGCGAGTTGTGCTACGGTAACCAGGTCATTTGTACGCAACTGCGAATCCCGATGAACAAACCGGTTGACACGCAAAAAATCAGGCTCACCGCATTCTCACACGGCGGCGGATGAGGCTGCAAACTACCGCCAGCGTTGCTGGAGGAATTGCTTGCGCAGTCGCCGCTTGCGAAGGCGTATCCGAACCTGCTGGTCGGCACCGAGTCGGGCGATGATGCCGCGGTCTATCGCATCAACGATGAGCAGGCGATCGTTGCGACCACGGACTTCTTCCTGCCGATCGTCGACGATCCGTACGATTTCGGCCGCATCGCCGCGACCAATGCGATTTCCGACGTGTATGCGATGGGCGCGAAGCCGTTCCTCGCGCTGGCGCTGGTCGGCATGCCGATCGGCAAGCTGCCGGTAGAAGCGATGCAGCGTATCCTCGCCGGCGGTCAGTCGGTGTGCGATGCGATCGGCATACCGATCGCCGGCGGCCATTCTATGGATAACCCGGAACCGATCTACGGACTGGTCGCGCTCGGCATGGTGCATCCGGATCGCGTGAAGCGCAACGACCGGGCGCGCGCCGGCGACGCGCTGATACTCGGCAAGGCGCTTGGCGTCGGCGTCATGAGCGCAGCTCTGAAGAAGGGCGAGCTGCGCGACAAGGCCTATCAGCAGATGCTCGAGACGACGACGCAGCTTAACACTCCGGGCATCGCGCTTGCCGAAATACCCGGCGTGCACGCGCTGACCGACGTTACCGGTTTCGGCCTGCTCGGGCACCTGTTCGAAATCTGCCGCGGCTCGAAATTGAGCGCGACCGTTCATTTCGACGCAGTACCGGTGTTGTCGGCGGCGCTGCATCTTGCCAGGGACGGCTACGTGACCGGCGCGTCCGACCGCAACTGGGACAGCGTGAAGAAACACATCTCGCTGCCGCCGGGGATGCCGGAATGGCAGAAGAATCTCCTGTGCGATCCGCAAACGAGCGGCGGGTTGCTCGTTGCGTGCGAGCCCGCCATCGCGCCGCGCGTGCTGGAGATATTCAAGCAGCAGGGCTTCAAGTATGCGCGTGAAATCGGCTCGCTGGCGGCGGGACCCGCCGGCATCAGTGTCAACTGAAGCTGCGTACTTGCCGCGTTAGGCGTTGCGACTGCTGCCGAGCAGCGGCCGCAACTGTTTCCAGACGGTGTCGACCATGCGCGGCTGGACGGTAACGTTCGGATGATAGCCATCGGCCTGGAACGCGCCGGGGTCACCGGCGAATCCTTCGAGCAGAAACGGCACCAGCGGCACGCGCTGAGACTTGGCTACAGCGCCGTACATCTGCCGGAACTTTCCCACGTACTCACTGCCGTAGTTGGGCGGCAGTTGCATGCCGGCCAGCAGCACTCTGGCTCCGCGCTTGCGGCACGCTGCAATCATCGTCGACAGATTAGCGCGGATGGTTTCGATTTTGGTGCCGCGCAAGCCGTCGTTGCCGCCAAGCTCAAGGATGACGATTTCGGGTTGATACTGTGCCAGGGCGCGGCTTAGGCGATTTTTGCCGCCGGCCGTGGTTTCGCCGGTAAGACTGGCGTTGATCACTTTATAATCGTAATTTTCGCGTTGCAGGCGCTGCTGCAGCAGATCGACCCAGCCCGCGCCCTGCGGCAATCCGTAACCCGAGGACAGGCTGTCGCCGAACACGAGTATCGTTGCCGCGGCATGCACTGCAACGGCGGCGCTCCACAATAGAACAAAAAGGACGATTCGCAGCATGTCTGAAAATTCGAGCGCGCCCATTGTGCGGGCAATCGGTCTGACCAAGCAAGTCGACACCGGCGGCACGCGCCTCGTCATCCTGAGCGACGTCAGCTTCAACGTGACGCGCGGCGAGGCCGTGGCGATTCTCGGCGTCTCGGGTTCCGGCAAATCGACGCTGCTGGGACTGCTCGCCGGGCTCGACACGCCGAGCGCCGGCAGCGTCAGCATAGACGGCGCTGATCTGTTCGGGCTGGACGAAGACGGGCGGGCAGCGTTGCGTGCGCGGTTGGTCGGGTTTGTGTTCCAATCGTTTCAACTGCTGCCGGCGTTTACCGCGCTCGAAAACGTGATGCTGCCGCTTGAACTCGCGGGCATCGCCGATGCGCGCGGCAAGGCGCGCGCGATGCTCGTGCGCGTCGGCTTGGCCGAGCGTATAAACCATTATCCCAGGCAATTATCGGGCGGCGAGCAGCAGCGCGTAGCGATTGCGCGCGCCTTTGTGCGCGAGCCGAAGCTGCTGTTCGCGGACGAGCCGACCGGCAATCTCGATGCCGCGACCGGCGCGCAGATCGTCGATCTCATGTTCGAACTGAATCGCGAGCGCCAGACGACGTTGGTGCTCGTCACCCACGACGAAGCGATCTCGCGGCGCTGCGGACGATTGCTGCGGCTCGCCGCCGGCAGACTGCAGGAGTCGCAGTGACGAAACAGAACACAGGCCACAGAGGACACAGAGTTCACAGAGAATAAGGCGACAGCCAAAATGAAAAAACTAACCGGCAACATTTGTTTCTTTTTCTCTTACTCTGTGATCTCTGTGGCTAATGCTATTCACCCTTGTTTGTGAAATGACCTCACGATGATGACGTTCTGGCAGGAGATGCTGCTCGCACTGCGCTTGCTGCGGCGCGATGGACACGCCGGGGAGTTGACGCTGCTGATAGCGGCAATCGTGATCGCGGTCGGCAGCCTGACCACGGTCGGGTTCTTCACCGACCGCGTGCAGCTCGCGTTGATGCAGCAATCCAATCAACTCCTCGGCGCCGACCTTACCATCGTATCCGATCACCCGTTCGGCGGCGAATTCGAAAGCGAAGCGCACAGCCGCGGCCTTGCCGTGACGCGCTCGCTGCGCTTTCCGAGCATGGTGGCGCATGGCGAAGACAGCCTGCTCGCCGACGTCAAAGTGGTGACGACCGGATATCCGCTGCGCGGCGAGATGCGCATCGCCGATCAACTGTTCGGCACCGAGCGCATTGCTCGCGATGTGCCGGCGTCGGGCACGGCATGGATCGACGATCGCACGCTGACGCGGCTCAGTCTCAAGCCCGGCGACACGCTGGGCGTCGGCCAGTTGCGGCTGCGCGTCGCCGCAGTGGTGACGCAGGAGCCGGACAGCGCGATCGGCTTCATCAACAGCCTGCCGCGGCTGCTGATGAATGAAGCCGACATCGCGGCAAGCGGGCTGATCCAGACCGGCAGCCGCGTGCGCTATCGCCTGTACGTAGCCGGCGACAATGCGGCGGTCGACTCGTATCGCGGTTGGGCGGAGCGGCACATTGGTGCAGGGCAGGGCATCGAGGGCATCCGCGACGCGCGGCCTGAGATACGCTCCGCGCTCGAGCGTGCCGAAAGATTTCTCGGTCTTGCGGCCCTCGTGAGCGTGGTGCTGTCGGCGGTCGCTATTGCGCTGGCAGCGCGGCGCTTTCTGCTCCGCCATCTCGACGGCTGCGCGGTGATGCGCTGCCTCGGCGCGCGTCAGACCATCATCGTGCGTTTGTACCTGCTGCACTTTGTGCTGCTGGGTGCGATCGCCAGCGTGCTCGGTTGTGGCATCGGCTATGCGGCGCAAACAGTGCTTGCGGCGTGGCTCGATAGCCTGCTCGCGTTCCCGCTGCCGTGGCCGAGCCTGGTTCCGGCATGGCACGGACTGGCGGCGGGCGTGCTGTTGCTGCTTGGATTCGCGCTGCCGCCGCTGATCAGTCTGGGGCAGGTCTCGACGCTGCGCGTGCTGCGGCGCGATCTCGGCGTGCCGCAGGGGCTGGGCGCCATCGGCTACGCGCTGGGACTGGTGGTAATCTGCGCGCTGGTGTTATGGAAAGCGCACGATTTGCGGCTGGGGCTGTACGTGCTGGGCGGTTTTCTGGCCGCGGCCGCGCTGTCGGTAGTGCTGGTGCTGGCGGTGTTGCGGCTGCTGTCGCGAATGCGCAGCGAAAACAGCGTCAGCTGGCGCTACGGCGTCGCCAACCTGCGGCGGCACGCGCTCGGCAACACGATACAGGTGGTCGCGCTCGGCCTCGGCATCATGGCGCTGCTGACGCTGACGCTGATTCGCGGCGATCTGCTGCATAGCTGGCAGGCAACGCTGCGTCCCGATACGCCTAATCGTTTCGTGATCAATATTCAGCCCGACCAGGTCCGCCCGCTGAAAGCGTTCTTCGCCGCGCGTGGCATTGCGCAACCCGAGCTGTTTCCGATGGTGCGTGGACGCCTGGTCGAAATCAACGGCCGCGCGGTGTCGTCGGCCGATTATGCCGAGGATCGCGCCAGGCGCCTGATCGATCGCGAGTTCAATCTGTCATGGGCCGCGCTGCCGCCGCCGGATAACCGGATCGTCACCGGCCGTTGGTGGGGCGTGAACGATGCGCACGCGGAACAATTGTCGGTCGAGGACGGCATAGCCATGACGCTTGGCATCAAGCCCGGCGACCGGCTTACCTACGATGTCGCGGGCAGCAAGTTCGCGGCGACCGTGACCAACCTACGCAAAGTCGACTGGGATTCTTTCAAAGTCAATTTTTTCGTGATCACGCCACCCGCGTTGTTGCAGCGCTATCCGGCGTCGTACATCACGAGCTTTTACGTGCCGCCGGGTCAGGTGACGACGCTCAACGCGCTGGTGCGCGACTTTCCGAATCTGGTGATGATCGACGTCGCGCAGATCATGGCGCAGGTGCAGAAAATGATGGACCAGGTCTCGAATGCGGTGCAGTTCGTGTTCCTGTTCACGCTTGCGGCCGGCCTGGTGGTGCTCTATGCGGCGATCGCAAGCACGCGCGACGAGCGCGAATACGAGGCCGCGGTGATGCGCACGCTCGGCGCGAGCCGCCGGCAGATCGCGGCGACACAGTTTGCCGAGTTCGCGCTGATGGGAGGGTTGGCGGGGCTTCTCGCGGCGGCCGGCGCAAGCGCGCTCGGCTATGCGTTGGCACTCAACGTATTGAACGTGCCGTACCTCGGCAATTCGTGGATCTGGCCGATCGGCGTAGCTAGTGGCGCCGCCGGAATCGCGCTCGCTGGCATGCTAGGCACGCGGCGCGTGCTTGCCGTGCCGCCGCTGCAGTCGCTGCGAAACGCTGATTAGCTGCGCTATACTCGATGCCATGCCGGAAGTGGTTTACATCGTTCTCGCACTGCTGGTGCTGGGTGCGCTGATCGTCCTTATTGTGCTGGTTGCAAGGTTGTCGGTGCACCAATCAGCAGCGCCCGAACAGCGTCACCGCCAGATGCTGGTCGATTTGCACGACGGCCTTACCAAGCAGGGCGACCGCCTTGCCGCTGCGCTCACCGCGTTGCAGCTCACACTGTCCGGGAACCTGGGACAGAGCCGTGAAGCGATGCTGGAGAAGCTCGCCGAAATCACGCAGGCGCTGACCAGGAAGATCGACGAGCGCCTCGAGCAGATCAGCGGCAAGGTCAACGAGCGTCTCGATGAAGGCTTCAAGAAGACCAACGAAACCTTCACCAACGTGATGACTCGCCTGGCGACCATCGACGAGGCGCAGAAGAAGATAGAGACGCTGACCGGCAGCGTGGTGAGCCTGCAGGAGCTGCTCGGCGACAAGCGTTCGCGCGGTGCGTTCGGCGAAGTGCAGATGGAAGCGATCGTGCGCAATGCCCTGCCCGAATCGGCGTTTGAATTTCAGTACACGTTCTCGCGCGGCGCGCGTGTCGATTGCGTCCTCAAGCTGCCTGAACCGACGGGACTGGTGGCCATCGATTCGAAGTTTCCGCTCGAGAATTACGAAAGCATGTTCCTCGAAGGCGCCGACCGCACTTCTGCTGCCGCATTCAAGCTCAGCATTCGCAAGCACATCGACGATATTGCAACGAAGTACATCATTCCCGGCGAGACCAGTGATGGCGCGGTGATGTTTTTGCCGGCAGAAGCGGTATTCTCAGAAATACACGCCCGCCATCGCGATCTTGTCGAGTATGCGCAAGGGAAACGCGTTTGGATGACATCGCCGACCACGCTTATGGCCATCCTGACCACTGCTCAGTCCGTTATCAGGAGCGTCGAAACCCGCAGGCAGATCCACATTATCCAGGACGAGCTGGGCAAGCTGGGTGCCGACTTCGCCCGCTTTCAGTCACGGATGGACAATCTTGCGCGCCACATCGAGCAGGCCAAAAATGATGTTGACGAGGTGCATGTCAGCAGCCGCAAAATCAGCGAGCGCTTCGCGAAGATCGAGCGCGTCGAGCTTGAAGCTACCGAGCAGCAACCGCAATTGCGCGCAGTGGAGCTTGGCAAAGAGAAGTGACGCGGCCGCACCGACGCTCCGCTTAACCCATGTTCGACGCTTTCAGGCGCTGGCGGCGTAACCGGATCATTGCGCGTGCGTCGCTGGACCCGGCGCTGTGGCGGCAAACGCTCGGCCGCCTGCCGTTTCTGCGCGGATTGTCGGACGCTGAGCGCGAGCGTCTGCGCGAGGCGGTGATTTTGTTCCTGCACCGGAAATCCATCCATGGCGCGGGCGGGCTCAAGCTCGATGCCGGGATGCAATTGCAGATTGCCGTGCAGGCCTGCATCCTGATCCTCAATCTCGACATCGATTACTACCGCGGCTGGATCGAAGTCATCGTCTATCCCGACGAGTTCGTGCCGACCATCGAATACACCGACGAGGACGGCGTGGTGCATAAAGAGCACGAGCCACGCGCGGGCGAGGCATGGCTGCAAGGACCGGTGATCCTGTCATGGGCCGACGTGGCGCCGTCCGCTGATGGCGTCAACGTCGTGATCCACGAGTTCGCGCACAAGCTGGATATGCTCAATGGCGACGCCAATGGATTTCCACCGCTGCATCACGGCATGAGCCGTGAGGCATGGTCGCGGGCTTTCACTGCTGCCTATGCCGACTTCCGCCGCCGCGTCGATGTGGATGAGGAGGTTGCGATCGATCCCTACGCGGCCGAAAGTCCGGGCGAGTTTTTCGCCGTGATGAGCGAGGCGTTTTTCGAAATTCCGCACGCCGTGAGCGGGCTCTATCCGCAGGTTTACGACCAGCTCAGGCTGTTTTACCGCCAGGACCCGGCGGTCCGCGTGGGCGTGTGATTTCAGCACGCAATCGGTTAAGCTTACAGGGTGATGCATTTTCCGGTTCGGCCGTGCTGAAACAGTTCGCTTTTACCAGGTCCAAGCATGCGGTGACCGTCGGTTTCGGCGCGCTGCTGGTCTTGATCATCGTCGTTACGCTGCTCGGCATCTCGCGCATTTACACCATCAATCAGCGCATCGAAGCGCTGGTCTACCAGCAGAACTTCAAATCCGAGCTGCTGTCCACGCTGCTGACCGTGAGTCAGCAACGGCAGCAGGCGATGTACCGGCTGTTTGGCGCGCACGATGTGGCCGAGCGCGAGGTTGCCTATCGCGACTATCGAGGGCAGGCCGGGCAACTTTTCGCAACGCTCGACCGCCTCGAAGAGATGGAAATGACGGAGTCCGAGCATGCGGCCCTCAATGCAGCGCTCAATGCAACGACGCGCTCGCAGGAAGTGCGCGACCGCGTCGTTGCGCTGATCATGCAAAACGATACTGCCGGCGCGACCGCTTTGCTGCTGCAGCAGGGACTGCCGGCGCAGGACCGGTTTCAGGCGTCGCTCAACAGCCTGATCGAGTCGAAGCGTGCGGCGGCGCTTAAGGCGGTCTCGGGGGCGAGCCAGGCGATGCGCGAAGCCTGGCTGTTGGTTGCAATAGTGGGTGTGCTGGTGCTGATCGTCGGGGCCTGGGTGGCGTCGCTGGTGATACGCCAGATCGTGCGCAGCGAGGATGCGCTGCACCGCGAAAAAGAAATGGCCGAAGTGACGCTGCATTCGATCGGCGACGGCGTACTTACCTTGGACGCCGAAGGCGGCATTGACTACATGAACCCGGTGGCGGAGCAGTATACCGGCTGGCACAGCGCCGAGGCCAAAGGCCAGCCGCTGGATGCAGTGTACCGCGTGGTTGACGAACTGACCGGCAAACCGATTCCGCATCCTGGCGGTAACGAGGCCGGGGCGCGCGGCATGCATGGCGTGACGGTGAGACTGCTCGGGCGCAGCGGCAACGCGTGCGCTATCCGCGACTCGTCCGCGCCTATCCACAACAGCGACGGCAATCTGGTCGGCTGGGTGGTGGTGTTCCACGACGTGAGCCAGATCCAGGAAATGGCGCAGCAGCTGACATGGCAGGCGAGTCACGATCCGCTGACCGGGCTGGTCAACCGGCGTGAGTTCGAGCGCCGGCTGGCCGATTTGCTCGAATCGGCGCGCACCGAAAACAAGCAGCATGCGCTCGCGTACATGGACCTCGATAATTTCAAGACCGTCAACGACACCTGCGGACATGCCGCCGGCGACGAACTGCTGCGCCAGCTGACCACCGTGATGCAGTCCAGAATGCGCGGCAGCGACACGCTGGCGCGCGTTGGCGGCGACGAGTTTGGTGCGCTGCTCGAGTCGTGTCCGCTCGATCAGGCGGTGCGGATCGCGAACGGCATGCGCGAGGCGATACGCGATTTCCGCTTCGTCTGGCAGGACAAGACGTTCGGTATCGGCGTCAGCATCGGCCTGGTCGCGATCGACAGCGACAGCGGCATCGTCAGCCGTGTGCTGGCCGCCGCTGATGCCACCTGCTACGAGGCGAAAAGCAAGGGGCGCGACCGTGTCCAGGTATACCGTCCCAAGGTGGACAAACCCGGCGTGCAGAACGCCGGATTGCAGATGGTGTCGCAGATCAACCACGCGTTCGAGCTCGGCAATTTTCAGCTCTATCGCCAGAAGATCATCGCGCTCGGCGCCGAAGGCCGAGATGAGCCGCATTACGAGATCCTGGTGCGCATGATCGACAGCACCGGCAATCTGATTCCGCCGAGCGGCTTCATGCCGGCTGCTGAACGCTTCAATCTGCTGTCGTCGATCGAGCGCTGGGTGATCAGCTCGCTGGTCGAATTTCTGCATCGCCAATACGAGAGCGGTGCAATACCGCACGAGAAAAAGGCTTTCACCAACGCTTTCTATGCGGTCAACCTGTCGGGCGTCAGCATCAACGACAGCAGCTTTATCGATTTCCTGCGCCAGTTGCTGACGCGCTTCGACCTGCCGCGCGGACTGCTGTGTTTCGAAGTCACCGAGACCACGGCGATTTCGAACCTCACCAAGGCGGCGCAACTCATGCACGAGCTGAAGAAGATGGGCTGCCGGTTCGCGCTCGACGATTTCGGCATCGGCATGTCCTCGTTCGCCTATCTCAAGTACCTGCCGGTCGATTACATCAAGATCGACGGCGTGTTCATCCGCGACATGGCGACCGACCAGATGGATCACGCGATCGTCGAGGCGATCAACCGCATCGCGCACATTCTCGGCCTCAAGACGGTCGCCGAGTTCGTCGAGGACGCGACGATACTCGAGCGGCTGCGCGCAATCGGCGTCGATTACGCACAGGGCTATTTCATCGCCAAGCCGGAAGCGCTGGTGAAAACGGTGGACACGGCGCCCGCCGTGCTCGAGTCGGCATAGGGGCCTGTTTGCAACGGCCTTACCTGCTGGTCGGCGATATCGGCGGCACGCGCTCGCTGCTCGAGTTGTTTGAGATCCGCGACGCTGGTTTGCGCGCGGTGCACGAGCAGACTTACCGCAGCGAGGCTTTTCCGAGTCTGGAGGCGCTGCTCGACGAATTTTTGACGCAGGAGCCGGGCGCGATGGCGGCTGGAGGCATCGAGGCCGCGTGCTTTTCGGTGGCCGGACCGGTCGAGGGGCGGGCGACGGCGCTGACCAATCTCGACTGGCGTATCGACGCCATCGAACTCGGCTCGCGCTACGACGTGCCCGAAGTCGTGCTCATCAACGATTTCGCTGCAGTCGGCCACGGCATCGGTGAGCTCGGCGGACATGACGTGATCACGCTGCAGCGCGCGGTGGCGCAGCCGCATGGCACGCGCCTGGTGGTCGGCGCGGGCACCGGGCTCGGGGTCTGTCTGCTGACCTGGCAGGATGGCGATTATGCCGTGCATCCGTCGGAAGGCGGGCACACCGACTTTGCGCCGCTCAACGACGCCCAGGATGCACTGCTTGCGAGTCTGCGCACGGCGTTCGGACGCGTGTCGTACGAGCGTGTTGTGTCGGGACCCGGGCTGCTGCGCATTTTCAGTTTCCTGCAGGACAGCGGCGCGGGGTTGCCGTCGAAGCAATTGCTGGAGGCGATGCAGCGCCAGGACGCGGCGGCGGCGATTTCGGAATTCGCGATCAACAAGCTCGATCCGCTGGCCGTGCGGGCGCTCGATTTGTTCGTGGAAATCTACGGCGCGTTTGCGGGCAACATGGCGCTCACGACGCTGGCACGCGGCGGCATTTACATCGCCGGCGGCATCGCTCGCCAGATAGCGGGAAAACTCGGCGACGGCGGTTTCGTGCGCGCTTTTACCGACAAGGGGCGCTTCAGCGATATTCTGCGGCGCTTCCCGGTGCACATCGTGACCGATCCGAAGGTCGGCCTCAAGGGCGCGCTGCGGTTGATCCGCAAGACGCTTTAGCGCGCGCCTTCAAACGCGCGCAGTTCTTCCGGCGTATTGATGTTGCTGAAAGCGTCCGGCTCGTCATCGAACGCGACTTCGGCCACGCACAGCGTCATGTACCAGGCGTCGATCTTGCGTCCGCCGCCGGCGAGAAATCGCGTAAGGTGCGGCAACACGTCGCGCCGGCACAGGCAGAACACCGGGTGCGGCTGATCGCCCGTTCTGGCCACCGCAAGCTGCGCCTGTTGCGCATGGAGCGCCGCGCCGAGTCTCGCGACGAGGTCGGCAGGCAAAAATGGTGAGTCGCACGGCACCGTCGCCACCAGCGGCTGGCTCGCCTCGCTCAAGCCTCGTTGCAACCCGGCGAGCGGGCCGGCGAACCCGCCTAACTCGTCGGCGATCACGCGGTAGCCGAAGCGCGCGTAGACATCGAGGTTCTGGTTGGCGTTGATCAGCACTTCGCCGACTTGCGGCGCGAAGCGCTCGAGTACCCATGCGATCATCGGTTTGCCGCGCAGCTCGCGCAACCCCTTGTCGACGCCGCCCATGCGCCGGCCCTGACCGCCGGCCAAAATCACGCCCGTGATTTTGGAAGTTTCGGGTTTCGAGTTTGAAGTTTCGGGTTTGGATTCGCACCTCACGGTTTTTAACTCTCAACTCGAAACTCTAAACCCGCAACTTATTTCTTGAACCGGTGGCCACCGGTGAAAAGAAGATAATGCTTGCCGGTGGCGCGGCCAAGCATGGTGATACCGACTTTTTGCGCGACTTCATAGCCCATCTGCGTCAATCCCGAGCGCGACACCAGAATCGGGATGCCCATCTGCGCGCATTTGATCACCATTTCTGAAGTCAGCCGGCCGGTCGTGTAGAACACCTTGTCGGCGCCGTCGATGCGGTCGAGCCACATCTGGCCGGCAATAGCGTCGACTGCGTTGTGGCGGCCGACGTCTTCGACAAACATCAAGATCTCCGCGCCCGCTGTTGTGTTTGCCACCAGCGCGCAGCCGTGCACTGCGCCGGCCTGCTTGTAGATCGTCTCGTAGCGCCGCACGCTGTCGATCAGGCCGTAAAACGTCGCTTCGGTGATGAACACGTCGTCGGGCAGCTTCACCGACTCGATCTCGTCCATCAGCTCGCCAAACACCGTGCCCTGGCCGCAGCCGGTGGTGACGGTGCGCTTTTCCATGCGGCCATCGAGATCGGCGAGTCCGTCGCGCGTGGTGACGACGACGGCATTGACTTCCCAGTCGACCTGCACGGCCAGAATTTCCTCGATGCTGCCGACCAGGCGCTGGTTGCGCAGATAGCCGATCGCAAGCGCTTCGGGCGCGGCGCCGAGCGTCATCAGCGTTACGATCTCGCGCTTGTCGACGTAGAGCGTCAGCGGATGCTCGCCGGCGATGTCCGTCGGCAGCGTCTCGCCGCGCTCATTGCGCGCGGTGACAGTGAAAGTCAGCGGCCGGCTGGCGCGAGTGATCTGCGGGCGGTAGGGTTTGTCCATACGAGTGATGAGTAATGGGTGATGGGTGATGAGTCAGAAAGGCAGGTCTTGCTGCTATTACCCATTACCCATTGCCCGTTACCCTCCGATATACGACATCTCGACTTTTCTCAGCTGCGCGGTCTCTGCCGTGCGGATTTCGGAGTAACGATCGCCGCGCTTGCGCCAGATCGCGTCAATTGCATGGAATATCTCGTCGTCGGATGCGCCGCCACGCAGCAGGGGCTTGAGTTCGTGGCCCGCGGTTGCGAACAAACAGGTATATAGCCTGCCTTCGGTCGAGAGTCGCGCGCGCGTGCAATCACGGCAGAACGCCTGCGTTACCGACGCGATCACGCCGATTTCACCGCTGCCGTCGCGATAACGCCACCGCTCGGCGACCTCGCCGCGGTAGTTCGGATCGGCCTGCTCGAGCGGCGCATCGGCGTTGATCATGCCGATGATTTGCCCGGCCGTTACGACATCGTCCATGCGCCAGCCGTTGGTGTGGCCGACGTCCATGTATTCGATGAAACGCAGGATATGACCGCTGCCCCGGAAATGGCGCGCCATCGGCAGGATGCTCGCATCGTTGACGCCGCGCTTGACCACCATGTTGACCTTGATCGGGTCGAGGCCGGCTGCGGCGGCTGCGTCTATGCCGTCCAGCACTTTCGCGGCCGGAAAATCGACGTCGTTCATTCGCATGAACACGGCGTCATCAAGCGAATCGAGACTCACGGTGATGCGCTGCAATCCAGCGGCCTTCAATGCGCGCGCTTTTTTCCTGAGCAGCGAACCGTTGGTAGTGAGCGTCAAATCGAGGCCGGGGATCGCCGCGAGCATCTCGATCAGACGTTCGATGTTGCGGCGTACCAGCGGCTCGCCTCCGGTGAGCCGGATCTTCTCGATGCCGTGGCGCGTGAAAACGCGCGCAAGCCGCGCGATTTCCTCGAACGTCAGCAATTCCTTGTGCTCAAGAAACTGGTAATCCCTGCCGAACACCTGCTTAGGCATGCAATAGACGCAGCGGAAATTGCAGCGGTCGGTGACCGAAATGCGCAGGTCGCGCAGCGGCCGGCCCAGCCGGTCGGTGACCTTGGCATGGTCGGCTGCCGACGAAAATACCGGGTTGTTCAAACTGCTCCTCCGCGTAAGGTATGGGCTTCGCCTGCGCAGGCGAAGGGGAAGCCGATTATGACAAAAGAACTCGATCCACGGCAAGGAAAACACCACTGATAAATCAACCATTTGGCCGGCATGGTCAGTTGAATAATCGGGCCTGCTGGCGCAGAATCAATGCACGATGACTGAGCCTAAGCGCATAACCGCGGCTACCTATCCGGTCGCGGTGATCATGGAACGCAGCAAGCTCACCAGTCCGTGGTTACCATACCACTGGGAGGCGAAGGGCGTGGTGCGCGACATTTTCCCGGCGGCGACGCGGGAGCGGGTGATGGTGCAGGACGAACAGTCATTGCAGATTCTGTATCCGGGCCTCGAACTCAAACTGATGCGCGATGAAGCGGAAGGGTACTACCTGAATCTGACTTCGCCAGCGCCCAAGGTATTCGTGCTGTGGCGGCAACACGATGAACAGGCCCGTCCCGAGTTCGTCACCGTCAGCTATCACGAGGGAGCGCGCTGGATGGACAGCGACGAACACGTCGACGGTGCGCCACTGCCGGACGAACTGCGGCCGTGGCTGCGGGAATTCATCGAATGCCATTACCGGCCCGAGCCGAAAAAGCCGAGGCGTTA
This sequence comes from Gammaproteobacteria bacterium, assembly GCA_041483135.1. Lineage (GTDB taxonomy): Bacteria > Pseudomonadota > Gammaproteobacteria > Burkholderiales > SG8-41 > PALSA-1004. The sequence goes on from JBGPFE010000001.1 coordinate 61,456, forward strand.
CGCGAGCAGCAAGGACAAGGGCCGCATGGGCAGGTTCGAGCAATGAGCGAGGACGGAGAAAAATTCGACAAGGAGGAATTCCTGTCGCGCTGGTCGCGGTTAAAGCGGCGGGCAAGAGAACAACCTCCCGCCAAACCGCAGGCCGCATCGCCGGCGGTCGATCCCAGGGCGCTGCCTCCCGAATTGCCGCCGATCGACAAGCTGACCATCGATTCCGACTTCCGCGGCTTTTTCCATCCCAAGGTGGATGAAAACCTGAGGCGCGCGGCGCTCAAGAAGCTGTTCAGCGATCCGCATTTTAACGTCATGGACGGCCTGGATGTGTATATCGACGACTACTCCCAGCCGAACCCTTTGCCGGCCACGATGCTCGCCGGGCTCAGGCAGGCCCAGAAGATTCTCGAGTGGGCCAAGGAAACGAATGAAGAAGCCGCGGCAAGGCGCGCTGAGTTGCCCTCCGAAATCGTTCCCGTGCCACTGACCGAACAAGGGGCGGCGCCAGCGGGAGAGCCGGTTGCCGATCAATCGCAGGACGCGGATCCGTCCTCGCAACCGCCAAAGACGGAAGACCGGAAGTCGTAGCGCAGACGGGTCGTTTTGATTAGTATCGCGGCTGATCTCCTGCCGCCTTAACCTCGAGTCTCCCCATCAATGACCCAGCAACGTCGCAAACTGCTGCTGTGCAACTGCAACAGGACCATGCCGCTCGATGGCAAAGCGTTGTCCGGTGCACTTGGGCTCGACGGGCCCGCGCATATCCACAGCGAGTTGTGCCGCCGCCACGTCGAGGCATTCGAAGCAGCGGCCAGGGGCGGGGGTGATCTGCTAGTCGCGTGTACCCAGGAAGCGCCGCTGTTCGGCGAGTTGCACAATGAATTGAAGGCGGCCGGCGGCATCAAGTTCGCCAATATTCGCGAGACCGCCGGCTGGTCGGCGGAAGCGGACAGGGCGACGCCCAAGATTGCCGCGCTGCTGGCGTTGGCCGACTTGCCGGAGCCCGAGCCGGTACCGGTCGTCGCCTACCAGTCGAACGGGGACCTGCTGGTTATCGGCCCCGGCGCAGTGGCCGTGGCATGGGCCGATCAGCTGACCGAGCAATTCGGCGTTCACGCGCTGATCACCGACAGCGCCGGTTGCGAGCTGCCCGCTGAACGCCGCTACCCGGTATTCAGCGGCAAGGTGCACGCCATCAGCGGCTATCTGGGCGCATTCGAGGTGGTCTGGGATCTTGTCAATCCGATCGATCCCGAAACCTGTACGCGCTGCAACGCATGCATCACAGCGTGCCCCGAGAGCGCGATCGACTACAGCTATCAGATCGATCTCGACAAATGCAAGTCGCACCGCGAGTGCGTCAAAGCGTGCGGCGAGGTGCGCGCGATCGATTTCGAGCGCCGCGACGTGCGTCGCAGCGAGCGCTTCGACCTGGTGCTCGATCTCGGCGCAACGCCGCTGCTCAGGATGCACCAGCCACCGCAGGGTTATTTCGCCCCGGGCCGTGACCCGCTCGAGCAGGCGCAGGCGGCACGCAAGCTCGCGCAGATGATCGGTGAATTCGAAAAGCCGAAATTTTTCGTCTACAAGGAAAAAATCTGCGCCCACAGCCGCTCCGAAATCACCGGCTGCACGCAGTGCATCGATGTCTGCTCGACTGCCGCGATTGCCGCTGACGGCGACCACGTCAAAGTCGAGCCGCATCTGTGCATGGGGTGCGGCGCATGTGCGAGCGTGTGTCCATCGGGCGCCATGACATATGCCTATCCGCGCATGGCCGACCTCGGACTGCGTATCAAAACGCTGCTTGCGGCTTATCGCAAAGCCGGCGGCGAGCAGGCGTGCCTGCTGTTTCACAACGCGACCGACGGCCGCGCGCTGATAAACGGACTTGGCCGCCGGGGCCGGGGGTTGCCGGCGCGGGTGATTCCGTTGGAGACATTCCATACGGCCTCGCTCGGCATCGATACCCTGCTCGGCGCCATCGCGTATGGCGCTACTCAAGTGGTGGTAGTCAGCGCTGGCAGCGAGGCGCCCGAGTATCTCGTGTCGCTTGCGCGCCAAATCGGTTACGCGCAACAGATCCTGTCGGCGCTGGGCTATGGCGAGCACCATTTTCGGTTGATCGAAGCGCGCGACCGCGCAGCGCTCGAGACCGCGGCATGGAACTTGCCGCCGGCACCCGGCACGACCGTTGCAGCGACTTTCAATTGGTCGAACGACAAGCGCACCACGCTCGATTTTGCCTTCGACCATCTGCTGAGCCATGCACCGCAGCCGCAGGAGCAAATCGCGTTGGCGGCGGGCGCGCCTTATGGTCAGGTCGTAGTCAACAAGCAGACATGTACGCTATGCATGGCATGCGTCGGCGCTTGTCCCGAAAATGCGCTGCTTGACGCCAAGGAACGCCCGCAGCTCAAGTTCATCGAGCGCAATTGCGTGCAATGCGGGCTGTGCGAGAAAACCTGTCCCGAAAATGCGATCAGCCTGGTGCCGCGGCTATTGCTGACCAGGCAGGCCAAGGCCGAAGTGGTGCTGAACGAAGCCGAGATATTCGCGTGCATCAAATGCGGCAAGGGATTCGCAACCAGGCAAATGATCGACAACATGGTAGGACGGCTGACGTCGCATTCGATGTTCGCCGAGCCGGGCGCCATCGAGCGGCTGAAAATGTGCGCCGACTGCCGCGTAATCGATTTGCTGCAAAACGCCAAGCACGGCTCGATTCTGGATCTAAAATAATTTTTGGTGCGCTGCACAATGAAATCTACCGTTAACGCACCGCACAATGACGTCCCTGAAGATAACAGGGTTTTGCCCGAAGAGCAGGCGCGGGCCGACGTCTATGCGCTGCTCAGCAATCTGTTTTACTGGCCGCCATCAAAAGAGCTGCTGAGTACCATTGCATGCAGTAAAGCGATATGCAATGATGACCATATCTCAGGATTCTGCGAGGCGTGGTGCGCACTGCAGCAAGCGGCCGCAAATGCCGACGCAGAAACGGTCAAGGAGGAGTTCGATACCGCATTCATCGGCACCGGCCGGCAGCCTGTGATGCTGTATGGCTCGTTTTACCTGGCCGGATTCCTGAACGAAAAACCGCTCGCGCAATTGCGTGACGAACTCACACAGATGGGTTTAGGGCGAAGCGGCAACAGCCACGAGACGGAGGATCATATTTCTGCTCTTTGCGACGTGATGCGGTTCCTGATCGTGGGCGATCAGGACACGCCGCCCGCTGCGCTCGAGGCGCAGCGCGATTTCTTCCTACGCCATATTAAAAGCTGGAATACACAGCTCTGCGATGCTGTTGACAACGCCAAAGACACCCATTTTTACAAGCATGTCGCGCGATTCGCGCGCGAGTTTTTCGACCTCGAAAACGATTCTTTCGGTATTGCCTAGATCAAGGAGGGCTCGACCATGACCACCAAACCCAGTTCCAGCCGCAGAAAATTTCTCGCCACGCTCGGCGCCGGCGGAGCAGCCGCGGCTGCGGTCGCGTTGACGCAACAAGGCGTGCAATCCGGGCCAGCAGCCTCCGACCAGACACCCGCACGCGAGGGCAAGGGCTATCAGCTCACCGAGCACGTGCGCAACTATTACCGTACCGCCAAGGTTTAATTCGCAGGAGTCGCCGATATGTTACTGACCAGAAAAGCCAGCAGCGCTACCGCCAGCAGCGGCCGTCTGAGCCGCAATGTCTCCGCTTATCTCGGCAATACGGTAGACCGCCGAACGTTCCTCAAGCGCTCCGGCCTCGCGGTCGGGGCGGGCGCTGCAGTGAGCCAGCTGCCGTTCTCGATGATGGGCAAGGCGCGCGCCGCCGACGCCAAAGGCGACGGGCAGATCCAGGTCAAGCGTACCGTCTGCACGCACTGCTCGGTCGGTTGTGCGATCGACGCCGTGGTCAAGAACGGCGTCTGGATCCGCCAGGAGCCGGTGTTCGATTCCCCGCTTAACCTTGGGGCGCATTGTGCTAAAGGCGCATCGATCCGCGAGCACGGTCATGGCGAGCATCGTCTCAAGTATCCGATGAAGCTCGCTGACGGCAAATGGAAGCGCATCAGTTGGGACGACGCGCTGAAAGAAGTCAGCGACAAGCTGCTCGCGATCAAGAAGGAGTCGGGCCCTGATGCGACGTTCTGGATCGGCTCTTCCAAGCACAACAACGAGCAGTCGGCCCTGTTGCGCAAGTTCGTGTCGTTCTTCGGCACCAACAACATGGACCATCAGGCTCGCATCTGCCATTCGACGACAGTGGCTGGAGTCGCGAATACCTGGGGCTATGGCGCGATGACCAACTCGTACAATGACGAGCAGAACTCGAAGTGCATCCTGTTCTTCGGCAGCAACGCCGCCGAAGCGCACCCGGTGTCGATGCTGCACACGCTGCACGCCAAGGAGAACGGCGCCAAGGTGATCTGCGTCGATCCGCGTTTCACGCGCACCGCAGCCAAGGCGGACAAGTACTATCGAATTCGTTCCGGCACCGACGTCGCCTTTCTGATGGGCATGCTGCACCACATCTTCAAGAACGGCTGGGAGGACAAGGAGTACATCAAGGCGCGCGTCTACGGCATGGACAAGGTGCGGGAAGAAGCGGCGAAGTGGACGCCGGACAAGGTCGAGGAAGTCACCGGCATGAAGGAAGCGGAAGTGCGCGACGTCGCCGAATCGATGGCCAAGAACCGGCCCAGCACCATCGTGTGGGCGATGGGGCAGACCCAGCACACGAACGGCAATGCGATCGTGCGCGCGTCGTGCATCCTCCAGCTTGCGCTCGGCAACGTCGGGGTGTCGGGCGGCGGCACCAACATCTACCGCGGCCATGACAACGTGCAGGGCGCGACCGACGTCGGCCCCAATCCGGATTCGCTGCCCGGTTACTACGGAATCGCGGCGGGTTCATGGAAGCATTGGTGCGCGGTATGGGGCGTCGACTACGAGTGGGTCAAAAAACAGTTTGCCTCCCAGGCAATGATGGAAAAACCCGGTATCACGGTGTCGCGCTGGATCGATGCCGTGCTCGAGAAGAACGAGAACCTCGACCAGGACTCGAACCTGCGCGCGGTGGTCTACTGGGGCCACGCGCCGAACAGCCAGACCCGCGGCAAGGAAATGCTCGAGGCAATGAAGAAGCTCGATTTGCTGGTCGTGATCGATCCGTACCCGTCGGCAACCGCGGCGATGATGGCGTTGGCGCGAAAAGACGGCGCTTACCTGCTGCCCGCGGCAACTCAACTCGAGTGTTCGGGCTCGGTGACCGCGTCCAATCGCTCGCTCCAGTGGCGCGAGAAGGTGATCGACCCGATGTTCGAGTCGCGCACCGATCATATGATCATGTATCAGCTCGCCCAGAAGCTCGGCTTCGGCAAGGAATTTGTGGCCAAGGTCAAGCTGGCCAAAGGCAAAGGCGGCATGGACGAGCCGGACATGGAAGACGCGCTGCGCGAAATCAACCGCGGAAGCTGGACCATCGGCTACACCGGCCAGTCGCCGGAGCGGCTGCAGGCGCATATGCGCAACATGCACGTGTTCGATGTCAAGACGCTGCGCGCCAAGGGCGGCAAGGATGCCAAAACCGGCTATGTGCTCGATGGCGACTACTATGGCCTGCCGTGGCCATGCTACGGCACGCCCGAGTTGAAGCACCCCGGTTCGCCCAATCTGTATCAAACCACAAGGCATGTGATGGATGGGGGCGGCAATTTCCGCGCTAATTTCGGCGTCGAGCGCGACGGTGTGAACCTGCTGGCGGAAGACGGTTCGCATTCCGAGGGCGCCGATCTCACCACCGGCTATCCGGAATTCGACCACGTGCTGCTGAAGAAACTCGGTTGGTGGGACGAGCTTACCGACGCCGAGAAAAAAGCGGCCGAAGGCAAGAACTGGAAGACCGATCTTTCAGGGGGCATCCAGCGCGTCGTGTTGAAAAGCCACGGCTGCCATCCGTTCGGTAACGCCAAGGCGCGCGCGCTGGTGTGGAACTTCCCGGACGGAGTGCCGTTGCACCGTGAGCCGTTGTTCAGCCCGCGGCCGGATCTCATCGACAAGTATCCGACCCACGACGACCAGAAGAACCGCTGGCGCATGCCGGTGCTGTTCAAGACGGTTCAGCAGGCGAACAAGGACATCTCCAAGCAATACCCGCTGATCATGACCAGCGGCCGCTTAGTGGAATACGAAGGCGGTGGCGACGAAACGCGCTCCAACCCGTGGCTCGCGGAACTGCAGCAGGAGATGTTCGCCGAAATCAACCCGAAGGACGCCAACGACCGTGGGCTCAAGAACGACGAATACGTGTGGGTCGAAACGCCGACCAAGGCGCGCCTGAAGGTCAAGACCCAGGTCACCGAAAGGGTCGGCCCGGGAACCGTGTTTTTGCCGTTCCATTTCGCGGGATGGTTCGAAGGCCGCGACCTGCTCGACAAATACCCGGAGGGTGCGGCGCCGATAGTGCGTGGCGAGGCAGTCAATACAGCGACCACCTATGGCTACGACATCGTGACCATGATGCAGGAAACCAAAACCACGCTGTGCCAGATCAGCAAGGCGGCATAAAGATAACGAGAGCTTGAGGAGTCTAACCATGGCCAGAATGAAATTTCTATGTGATGCCGAGCGCTGCATCGAATGCAACGGTTGCGTGACCGCCTGCAAGAACGAGCACGAGATCCCATGGGGCGTAAACCGCCGCCGCGTGGTGACACTGAACGACGGCGTGCCGGGCGAGAAATCGATTTCGGTCGCCTGCATGCATTGCTCGGATGCGCCGTGCATGGCGGTATGCCCGGTTGATTGCTTCTACAAAACCTCGGAAGGTGTGGTGCTGCACGACAAAGATCTGTGCATCGGTTGCGGCTATTGCTTCTACGCGTGCCCGTTCGGTGCGCCGCAGTTCCCGCAAGACGGCGCGTTCGGCCTGCGCGGCAAAATGGACAAGTGCACGTTTTGCGCCGGCGGTCCGGAGGCCGACAATTCAGAGTCCGAGTTCAAGAAATACGGGCGCAACCGCCTGGCGGAAGGCAAACTGCCGGCTTGCGCTGAAATGTGCTCGACCAAGGCGCTGCTGGGTGGGGATGCCGACGTGATTTCCGACATCTACCGCAACCGGGTTCTGAAGCGCGGCAAAGGTTCCGAGATCTGGGGGTGGGGCACCGCCTACGGCAAGCCCGAAGGCAAGCCTGCGCCGCAACCACCCGGGGCCAAATCATGAATGCGCGCCAATTCATGCTTGCATTCGCCGCAAGCCTGCTGGCATTGACGTTCTCAGGATGCGGCGACAAGCCGATGGTCTATAAACAGGGCCAGTACCAGGGCAAGCCCGACAGCAAGCCGTGGGACAACGACCAGTTCAAGGGCAATCAGGTCGAATGGGAAAAAACCATCAAGGCGCGTAACCAGGGGCAGGACGAATATTCGCGTGCGGTAGCGAGCGCCAAATAAGGAATCTCACATGACCAGAGTATTCGCGATCGACCGCGCGTTGGCAGTGCTTGCGCTGGTGTGTGCGGTGTTGCTGCCGCAGAGCGCGCTCGCCGCCGACGGCGCGCAGGAGCAGGCAAAGCGCCAACAGGACCAACCGTTCAACAACGCCCCGGTCTGGCGCGACGTGCGCAAGGGCGAGAATGCTTATCAGACGACGCAGGTGCGCGGCGTCGAGACCAATATTCTGGTCCAGCCGGCAGGCGAGACATGGCGCCAGATTCATAATGGTCCGCTGCCCCTCTACGGTGGATTACTGTTGATTGCAATAATGCTGCTGATTTTTGGCTATTACCGCTGGAAGGGTCCGCTGCGGCTGCGTGAAAAGCCCACGGGCAGGCTCATTGAGCGTTTCAGCGACTGGGAGCGGCTGGTGCATTGGACCACGGCGAGCAGCTTCGTCATCCTGGCGATCAGCGGCCTGGTCATGACGTTTGGAAAGTACGTGATCCTGCCGGTCTTTGGCTACACCCTGTTCTCGTGGCTCGCGATTATCGGCAAGAATCTTCACAATTTTGTCGGACCGCTATTCATTTTTTGCACGCTGGTGATGTTTGTTACCTACGTGAAGGACAACCTGTGGCGCGCGGTCGACTTCACCTGGTTCGCGAAAGCGGGCGGATTGCTTAGCGGAGAGCACGTGCCGTCGGGACGCTTCAATGGCGGTGAAAAAGCATGGTTCTGGTTTGGCGTGACCTTGCTCGGACTCATAATCGGCGCTTCGGGGCTGGTGCTCGATTTCCCGAACTTCGAGCAGGCGCGTTCGGTCATGCAGCAGGCGAACGTCGTTCATGCGATCACTGCGATGCTGTTCATTGCGCTGGCAGTTGCTCACATTTACATCGGCACGATCGGCGCCGAAGGCGCTTATGAGTCGATGCGCCATGGAGTGGTGGACGAAGCCTGGGCCAAGGAACACCATGACATATGGTATGAGGAAGTCAAAGCCGGCAAGGCGCACCAGCATTTCGTCGACGATGTGCCCGCCGACGTGAAAGCGCAGGTCGCCCAGGCGATCAAGGCTTGATCCAACATTGCGGGGGAGACGATGAAATCCAGGAAAGCAATCGTAATCGCGGCGCTGTGTCTGTTGGGTACCGGGGCGGTGTACGCGAAGCTGCCGGTGCCACCGATGACCGACGAGCAGAAAGCGAAAGCAGACGATGCCAAGGCCAAGGCCGCCGATGCCGCCAAGAAGGAAACCGCGGATCTCATCAAGGCGCAGGACCGCGTCGCGAGCCGCTACATCCAGCAGCAGAAAGCGAAGGGCGTCACCGTCAAGCCGACGCCGATAATGGCGGCAGCGCCTGCGCCGGCCGCTCCATCCGCTGCGCCAGCCAAAAAGAAATAACCCTCGTAACTGCAATCTGAAAAAGCCCGGTTCCCCCGGGCTTTTTTATTGCCTGCCGGTGCTTAACGGTTCCACCCGTTTGGTTGCAATCGACAGCGAAGCTTACGAACTGCCACCAGAGACCCCAGACGCCCACTCGCGCCTCATTTGAGATGGTGCCGCTGCCATTTGGCCCGGTTGTCAGCCAGCGCTCTGAAACTTACCGAATCTTGATCTAACGCAAGGATGCGTTTTGAGTCGCGCCTAAGATACTTCATAAACCGGGCGTGAAGCGGTGTTTTCCCGCTCGTCGCACACACTGCCGGCAAGGTTTTGTACCGCTTTTCAGGAAGGAACGAGATCATCGGAAGGCGCCCGCTGACATCGGCGTCAACTATGCCATCAGATCCCAAGCCGGGTGACGTGCCCTCTTAATCTGCAGGGGATGGCGAAAGCTCAGGGACGTAACAACGGGGCGCCTCACAGACGTCCCGATTTCGTTATGGAAAATCGTGTGATGGAGGATTGCCGCAGGAGAGTAACGCAGCCTCTGCTGTTGATGAATGTATAGACCAGCTGCGCACCCGTGTATTCACGAATTCAGCACCACGCCTGGAGTAAAATAGCGACTTCAAGGAGGATTGTTTATGAGTCACGAACTGCGCAATGGAGGCCATGCAATGGTTATCAACCCGCCGAGGAAATTGATCATGGTCGCGATGGTGGCTTTTGCGGTGACTGTGTCCACGGGAGAGGCGAGGGCTCAGGCTAAAGAACGCAGCGGCAAGGAAGTCGTGGCGGCGACATGCGCCGCATGCCACGCGGAAGGTGTGAACGGTGCGCCGAAAATCGGCGACAAGCAGGCATGGAGCAAACGCGCGGCCAAGGGTTTTGCCAGTCTTACGCAAAGCGCGCTCAAGGGCATCCGGAATATGCCGCCGCACGGCGCCAACATGGCGCTTACCGATACCGAAATCAAGCGTGCAATCGTTTATATGGTGGACCAGTCGGGCGGTCATTGGGTCGAGCCTATCAGCAAGACGCAGCAGCCTGCGCCGAGAACTGGCGAGCAGATCGTGAAGGCACAATGTTCCAAATGTCACCTGAAAGGCCTGAATGGCGCACCGAAAATAGGCGATCGTGACGCTTGGATACCACGGCTGAAGGACGGCCTCGACCCGGTGGTCCGCTCCGCGATCAACGGGCACGGTGCCATGCCTGCGCGCGGCGGTCTCGCCAACCTGAGTGATGCCGAGATGCGGGACGCAATTACCTACATGTTCAACAAAGGTCGCGTTTCCGAAAAGTCCACCAAGTAATGTGGCTAACGGTCGGCGCTTCCAGTTGACGGTTGCCGTGCTGCGTCCATTTCATTCGGTTTATCAAGGGCAGACGACGATACCCATGCGTGCTTCGAAATTTCAAGCGTGGCTGATGGCCGGTGCTATTTTGCTTGCGGGAATGCCCGGTATATGGGGCGCGCAGGCCGAAGCCGCCGAAGCCGCCAGCGGCAAGGGGGCTGAACAAGCCGTCGAAAAGATTGACAACGCAGTGTGCCTGGGCTGTCACGGTAACGAAGGATTTGCGATGCCGGGTGCAGACGGGCAAGTGCGCCAGTTGCACGTGACGAAGGACAAGTTCGAAAAAAGCGTGCATGGCAAGCGGTTTTGCGTTGAATGTCACAAGGACATTACCGAGATTCCTCACCAGAGAATCGGGCAGCACAAGGTCAGCTGCGTGCAGTGCCACGAGGCATTATGGGCGACCGCCCAGAAAGAGAACAAAACCGGGGAATTCGAGAAGTTGGGGGTGGTGGTTCAGCAAATCGACAAGTATATGAAATCCATTCATGCGCGGCCGAGCAAGGAAGACCAGTCGCGCACCAATGCCACCTGCTACAACTGTCACGACGCCCACTATGTTTATCCGAAAGGAAGTGCCGAGCGCGCGGAGTGGCGCCTGAACATCCCCAACGTTTGTGGCAAGTGTCATGCCAAGGAACGAGACGAGTATGTTAAGTCGGTGCATGGCGATGAAGTAATATGGAAGCGCAATGCAAAGGCGGCCATCTGCTCGGATTGCCACACCACTCATGACATCGACGACCCGGAAATGGCTTCGACGAGGCTCGTCATTACCAAGAACTGCGGAAGCTGTCACCAGGAGAATCTCAGAAGCTATCTGGGGACGTATCACGGCCAGGTCAGCACTTTGGGCTATGCATATACGGCCAAATGTTTCGACTGCCACGGCAACCACGGCATCCAGCGGACACATGATCCAAAGTCAACCGTGCACCCGGACAACCGGCTCCAGACCTGCCAAAAGTGTCACAAGGATGCGACTGCAGGATTCGTTACATTCAGTCCGCATGGCAATACTCACGACTTCGATCGCTATCCGTACATGTGGGTCGCATCCAAGTTCATGATCGCGTTGCTCGCGGGCGTGTTTCTTTTTTTCTGGTCGCATTCGGCGCTGTGGTTTTACCGCGAATACAAGGATCGCAAGGAGGGCGCGAGCAGGCCGCACGTGCTGACGGAAGATTTGCCGCAAGTGGAAGGCAAACATTACCGGCGTTTTGGCGCGATCTGGCGGATTGCGCACCTGGCCTTCGCGATCAGCGTGATGATGCTGGTGTTGACCGGCATGGCGGTGTTTTACGCCGATACGTCGTGGGCAAAAGTCATCATGAGCGCGTTCGGCAGCCCGCGCGCGGCGGGCATCGTGCACAGAATCAGCGCGGCCGTCATGCTCGGAATATTTTTCGCGCACCTGGTTTATCTCGCGTTTCATCTGGGCCCGAAATGGACGACGTTCAACTGGATCGGACCCAATTCTCTGGTGCCATGGTGGAATGACGTAAAGGACGCGATGGCGATGTTCGCTTGGTTTTTCGGCAAAGGGCCGCGACCGGTATTCGATCGCTGGACCTACTGGGAGAAATTCGACTACTGGGCCGTGTTCTGGGGCATGGCGATAATCGGCGGTAGCGGCATGATGCTCGCATTTCCGAATGTAACCGCTTCGATCCTGCCGGGCTGGGCATTCAATGTGGCCACCATCGTGCACGGGGAAGAAGCGTTTCTGGCCGCCGTGTTCCTGTTCACGGTGCACTTCTTCAACAACCATTTCCGGCCGGACAAGCATCCTCCTCCCGACATCGTGATGTTCACCGGCGCTGTTTCTCTCGAAGAATTCAGACGCGAACACACGCTGCAATACAAGCGGCTGGTGGAGTCGGGGCAGCTCGAGAAGTATCTGGTCGATGCTCCGTCGCGCCCCTTCACTCTTGGTTCGAGAATACTGGGGCTCACGCTGATCGCGTTCGGCCTGACGCTGCTGATCCTGGTGCTGATCGGGTTCATGGGCAGTGTGTGACTGCGGATGAGTGATCGTGAAATGAGAGTTAAACTGTGTTTTCGTTTGTCATCAGAATAGAATGTTATCGGTCTGCATGTAAAAGATATTCGACCGGATGTAAGCAGGCGACCCACCAATTCTTGAGATTCCCAATGAAAAATCTGATTCTGGGCATTATGTTGTCGATGGCGATGATTGGCTGCACGGATAAAAAGGATACAACTGCCAGTACCGCACCCGAGAAACGATCGGCAGCTGATATCAGTGCCGGTAAAGCCGTCGCGGAGCGGGACTGCAAGGGGTGTCATGGCCTGGATGGCAGGGGCATTGCCCCGGCTATTCCACACCTGGCGGCACAAAGAGAGCGTTATATGCTCGCGTCGATACAAGAGTACAAAGAAGGAAAGCGTACCCATGCCGCCCTCAGAGACATGATGGGAAACATGAGTGAAACAGACATGCGTAGCGCGGTCGCTTACTACGCCAGTCTGCCGCCAGTCGTGAACGCCCCGGCAAAGGACGTTCAACTCTCGTCTCTCTATCAGGATGGCAAGGCACTGGCGGCAGCGTGTACAAAGTGTCATGGCGAAGACGGTAACAGCAAGGTTCCCGGCACGCCCAGCCTGGCCGGCCAGCAGCTCCACTATCTTGTTGCCGCCATCCAGGAATATCATCAGGGAGAACGTAAAGTATCCGCGATGAAATCGATGATGCGTGGTTCGAACACGCTGGAATTGGAGAAGCTGGCGCTGTATTTCGCGTCGCAGACCCCCGCCCAACGTTCCGCGCCGTCTGCTGGTGATCCGGCGGCAGGCGAACCGGCAACCGCCATGTGTGGCGGGTGTCATGGGTCTAGCGGTGTAAGCACCGACAGTGCGACGCCCAGTCTGGCGGGGCAGGATCCCCAGTACCTGGTGAATGCCATCAAGTCATATCGAAAAACGCGGCAGAACTGGGGCATGCAACGTTACGTTGCCGGCTTGAGCGATAAGGATATCGATAACATCGCCGCGTTCTACGCCGTCCAGAAGTCCAAAGCCGCGGGTGAGGCGCCGAGTTCCGCCAAGGAACTGGCTGAAAAATGCAATCGTTGCCACGACGTTGATGACAATCCCGCTATGGCGGCTCCAAAAATGAATGGGCAGGACAAGGACTATCTCATTATGGCCTTGAGGGCATATCGAGATGGCAAGCGTGAAAGTTCCATGATGCACAACATGAGCTTCACATACAGTAACGCCATCATTGAAAGCCTTGCATCCTGGTACGCGAGTCAGCCGGCGAAGTAAGCTCGGCTACCCGGACGAGCGTTCTGCGGCGACCGTGGGTGTGCCACGGTCTCTGTAATTTCGTTGCATGTATCCCATCCGCTGTCCGCGCGGCAAACGGGCTATCTGAGTCCGGGATTATCTCCAGATCCGTTTCGCGGGAGCGAACACGGTAATAAATTTGCGGTTCATGTGATGCCCGGAATTCCGCGAAGCATATTACGCATGCAGACTCTTGGCGCACCCTATGCGCCGCGCATTACACGGCGGAGGAGATCTCGTCAGCCGACGGTTGCACGCATATCTCCAAGCTGCCGCTGCGTGACTGCCGGAGGAGTACGCTGGAACCATATCTGATACATGGATATCACCCACATGACGGCAAAGCACATGCCCATCAGGCCGCCGGCACCCATGGTAATCCACGCGAACGGGTGATAAATCTTGACCAGGTACCAGGAGATCACGTCGATAAACAAGCACACGAAAGGCATGCCCATGATCACGCACTTGAGCCATATCGGCCGCACATAGGCGTGACTGAAAATGAGGCCCACGAGGAAGAAAATGAAAGTTATCCCGAACAGATGTATGTGCGACACGCGCACCAGCGTGAAGATATCGGTGCCGGTGTCCTGTTCGGTCACTTTCTTGATGTTGTCGTAGCCGCTGAAATTCGGCAGGTGCGGGTTGCTGCCGTCGTGGCATGACATGCAGCGTTTGTCGAGCGTTGCCCTGATGTAGGTGTCGTACATCGCGCGGTCGGCGCCATTCTGCACCCAGCTGACGAGGGCCCTGGCTTCATCCACGGGAAGCATGGTTGACATCGGTCCGCGCAGCGCGGATTCGAGCTTCGAACCCTTGCCGCTGCCGGCGTACGTGATGACGATGTCTTCATACGTCAAATTCAGCGGGTTTCCGTCGCGGCCTGAATTCACGTGAAACAGGTAAATGAGCGCAAACAGGTAGCCCGAGCCAAGAATGCACAGCGCGGCCGTATACAGAATACGCAAGCTGGTGGGTTGCTCGGAGTAATGGTGGTAGAGCCGGTGAAGTGGAGTATCGCTCATGACAAGTTCCCTATAATGTGTCCACCGAACGCGCGGCGGCGGTCGACTCGCAAGCCGCGAGTTCTTTTCTTTAAAATCGGGCCAGCCATTTTAACTTTCCTGTCCCGGCGTGACGACTGCACGGTTAGAAGCAAGCCTTCGCGAGACACTCACTTGGAAGGCGGGGACATGAAGACTACGGGGCGGGCCTTCTGGCGCGCGTAATGGGCCGCGATGTTATCGACTTCCGCTTCGGTCAGTCCGGCGGCCATGGCGGCCATCGTCGTATTTCTGCGCTCGCCGCTGCGATAGGCGTGCAATACCTTTTCCAGATAGTCCGCGCGCTGTGCCGCCAGGGCCGGTAAAAGCGGGTCGATACTGTTGCCATTTACGCCGTGGCAGCGGTCGCATCGTTGCGTCCACTCTGCAGTAGTCAAGGGCTTTTGAACGTTCGGTGGCCGCGGCTGCTGAGCCGCGTAAAAAGCCGCCAGGTTCTTCATGGCATTGTCATCGAGCGCCGCCGCTAGGCCTTTCATCGTTTCATCGCTGCGCGATGCATCCTTGTAGGCCCGGAGCGCGGCAGCGAGGTACTGTGCATCCTGACCGGCGAGGCTTGGAGTGGCGGGATTGCCGCTGACGCCCTGGTCGCCGTGGCATCCGGCACAGGCAGCAGCAGCAGCCTTGCCCGCTGCCTGGTCACCTGCGTTCGGGTTTTGCGCCCGGTCGGGCTTCTGCAGCGCATAGTAGAGCGCGATATTATTCAAATCTGCCTCGGTGATTGCCGAGAGCATGGTCTTCATCATTTCGTTCTTGCGCTGCCCGCTCTTGTGGGCCTTCATGGCCGCCATGAGGTATTTCGGATCCAGCCCGATGAGGCTCGGCATGCCGGGTGTTTTGCTGACGCCGGCCTCGCCATGGCACCCCGCGCAACCAGCCGCTGCTGCTTTGCCGGCACTGACCGGGTCGGGCTTGGCGGGGGCGGCCTTGGCGGCGGTTGTTGCATCAGGTTGTGCGGGATCGAGGCTCGCATAGTAGGCGGCCACTTTGAACAGCGCGTCGTCGCTCAGAAACTTGACGACACCATCCATGGCCTTGTCGCCGCGGGCGCCTGACTGGTAGGCCCGCAACTCGAGATGGAGATACGCCGGGCGCTGGCCTGCGAGATGGGGCACGCCCTTGGTGGTGCTGATACCGTTCGCACCGTGACAGCGAATGCACGAACCTTCTGCGACGCGCTTGCCTTCTGCAACATCTACAGCGGTCGCCCGCGTGGCCCGGAGCTCGTCACTTTCGCCGGGTTTGACCTTCGGGGATTCGGGTGCCTCGCCCGGCGAGCAGCCCAGGATCGTTATGCCCACAAGGAGCATGAATACCATAAGGAAAAAGATCTGCGCGCATCGCATCATCAACATTCCATTGAACGGTTACGGACATTTTAGCATCTTGCCTATACCTCCTTATCCGCAGTTACTTCGGTACCGGCAATGCGGGGCAGGCTCGATTCAAAAAGTTACCGCGTACTGGCGAGAGGCGAGGGTGCCGGTGTCGCGTTTTGCACCCAAGGCGGAAACAATCGGGTCATTATCCATAACATGACCAGCGGCGCAAGGGCCACCGAGATCGCGGTCAACAGGCCCTCCCGGTGGAAAATGAGAGTGTGATAGCTCAACAGGCCCTTGCCGGTTTTCGCGATTTCCTGTCCGCCGATGACCACGTTCCAGCGCATCATGAAAACCGACAGCAGCACCAGCAAGGCGCTCACAGTGACCCCCACGACCAGCGCCTTGCCGGTGGTGCCGCGCCAGATCATGTATGAAAGGAGCAGGATCGGCGTCACGGCTCCGATGGCAAACTGCACGACAAAGAAAGGAATGACGAGCGGGCCCGTCACGAACTCCATGATCATGTCGATTCCCTCCCGGCCCTTGTAGACAATATTGGCAAACTCCAACCCCTCCAGCACTATGGTAAGCATGGCGAAGCCCCACAGCGTGTAAGCCATGCCCTTCAGGCACGCCAAATCGACCGGGATCTTGCGCAGCTTGCATGACAATACATAGAGCACGATCAACAACGCCACGCCGGAGATGACGGCGGAAAACAGAAAGACGACGGGCATGAGATCGGAAGACCACCATTCCCGGGACTTCAACGAACCGAATATAAACCCCACATAGCCATGCAAGCCGTGAGCGGCGGGTATGCCGATGGCAGCCAAAGCGAAAATCCATTTGCGGTCATGACGCATCGCGTTCTCGGACACATCGTAAGACCCGAGGGTCAGCACGCGATAAAACCAGCCGGGCAGCCCCTGCCTTTTTTGCGCCTGCTCCACGATGTCGGGCCGGAACGCGAACCAGGTCTCCAGAATCAACAGAAACATGTAAAAACCGGCCGCATAACCGAAGACGGCCATGGCAGAGGTCAAATGCGGCGTGATCGAGGAATTAAAGGCGCGTTCCGGGTGACCGAGATGCAGCAGCAATGGCATGGGCACGAACAACATGAAACACAGCGAGGTAAGCAACGCAAAGCGCGCCACCGGCTTGAATCGCTCCATGCCGAATACGTGGTACAGGCTCGAAACGGTAAATGCGCCGGCCACCAGGCCGGTGAGATAGGGATAGACCACGATGAGCACGGTCCACGGGATAATCGTCTCGTTGGGGTAAACGTAGCCGGTGAACGGGGCGACGTGAAAGAGGGGTTCCACTAGTTCACCTCCTTGTCGATGCCCACGTAAAAAACGTTCGGAGCATTACCGGTTTCAGGCCTGAGCACCTGCACGCGGTTGTTGCGTATGAACAGGCTGATCGGACTTTGTTTGTCCTTGAGATCGCCGAAGATGCGCGCGCCGACCGGGCAAACCTCGACGCAGGCGGGCTGCAATCCCTTGGTGATGCGGTGATAACACCACGTGCATTTATCCGAAACCTGTTTTTCATGATTGAAGAAGCGCGCGCCGTAGGGGCAGGCCTGCACGCAGTATTGGCAGCCGATGCAGTATTTGTGGTCGATGAGGACTACACCATCCACGGTTCTGTATGTCGCGCCGGTGGGACATACTTGCACGCACGCCGGATGCGTGCAGTGGTTGCACAGCTTGGGCACGAAAAAGGCCTTCTCCACCTTCGCACCCTCGTAGCGATTGGCGAATCGATATTCCCGTTCCGAACCGGAGGCCTCGATGTTCACCGGGTCGTGATGGCTGTCGATGCGCGGCTTGTCTTCACCCTCCAGATAGACGTAGCGTTCAACCCAGGTGCGGAAGTGATGCGCGTCTCCGGACACATGGTTTTCCCGCTTGCACGCTTCGACGCAACGCAGGCAGCCAATGCATTTCGTGGCATCGACGCCGAACGCCCAGCGGTGCTGGGTCCAGTCGTAATCCGGAGTGGGAAACGAGCCGCGGTCAGAGGTGGACTCGCTCTTTGCCGCGACTTTCTGCATGACGCCGAAGGTCCCGGCGCCCACGACGGCGCCCGTATAAGTTGCGGCGCGACCGATCTTGCGCAGAAATGCGCGCCGTGCGGTCAGCGAGGGTTTGGATTCCTTCATGGCGTCTTCCTTCCTTCCATCGCGGGCTGACAGCTTTGCCCGGCGTAATAGGCGGCGAGGTTGGTGATGTCCGCGTCGCTCAGGCTCCTTGTGACGCCCGCCATCATCGGGTCTTTGCGCAGGCCGGCCCTGAAGGCCTTGAGCACGTTCACCAGGTAGCCGGCCTTCTGACCGGCAAGTTTCGGCCAGGCGGGGTTGCTCGCGACGCCCGTTTCACCATGGCAGGCCGTGCAATTTTTCGCCAGGGTTTTGCCGGCGGCAGCATCACCGATACGCGTCTGGCTTGGCGCTGCAGTACAACTCAAGCTGCCGTAATAGGCCGCGAGATTCCGCACATCGGCATCGCTGAGCGGTTGCGCGATGGGCGTCATCGCCACATCTTTCTGAGCGCCGGACTTGTACGCTCCAAGTATCCTGGCGAGATATGCGGCATGTTGCCCGGCCAGATTCGGCCAGGTATCGTTTGCGCTGATCCCTTTGGCACCGTGGCAGCCGGCGCAGGCGGCCGCGCGTTTTTCCCCGGCCGCAGCATCGCCCGCCACCTTTACTGCAGCGCTCGTGATCTTGGGTGCGTGCGGGTTGTGACAAACGATGCATTGCTGTCCGCCCGAGTGTTGGGCCGAAACGACTTGGGGCTGCGTACGGGGCCTTCCCGACATTGCTTCATGACACAGCGTGCACAGCTTTACCGTGTCCTTCGGAATCGGCAGTTTGCCGTTTTGGGGATGGCCCTGAGCCGCGCCATGACACACTTCGCAGATCACCGTCTTGTGGCTGTTGGCCGACCACTGCGCATGGCGCGCGCCATGGCAGGTCTGGCAATAGCGCGGTGTTTGATAAACTGGTTCCTGGGCCGCAATTTCAGGAACTGAATCGGCACGGTAGTGGCCGTACCTGTAAAACGATTCGGGCGTGAAGTACCATTTTGCGAACAACGCCACCACGCTGCCTGCGACCACCAGTACAATGAGCCGGACGATATGTTTGGGCATGGCAGCCGCCGTCAATTCGCGGCCGGGAAGGAATGCTCAGCCGGCGGGTAGTGGTCGGTCGGCGCCATCACACCGACGGACAAGTCCGAGCCTAAGCCTCCAGAAATCTGGATTTCCACACTCGCCCCCCAAGATTAGTGAACCAAAAAGTGCCGCTTAACCCGTAATTTATTATGCGCATAATGCGCCCTTGTACGGTTCTCCTTTTGATATGGGTCAAGTGTTTCGTTTTTTTGCCGGGTGTTCTTGGGCCGGCTTGCTGAAACGCGCGTTGCATCGTGGCGAAACACCAAGTCAACTTTTAAGCGCCCGAATCGTTATTGGTGCATGGGGCGGGCGCAGTGTTTGACGCCGCTCCTCATCATGGCCTTTATGGATTAGAATAATCGTCGGGACAGAAACGCTAACTTGCTTTAATACGAAAGGTGAAAAACATGAGACTCGCGATGATCGGCATTTCGACGGTGGCAACCCTGTTCAGCATCGGTCAGGTTGCAGCCGCAGATGGCAAGGCGGTTTACGACAAGGGATGTGGGGCCTGCCACAACGCCATGGCTCCGAAGCTTGGCGACAAGGCAAAATGGGCGCCTCTTATCAAGCAAGGTGCCGACGCATTGGTCGCCTCGGTAATCAAAGGCAAAGGCGCGATGCCGCCCAAGGGTGGTCAGGCGTCGGCTTCGAACGACGACCTCAAGGCCGCCGTCGAATACATGATGAGCCAGGGGAAGTAACGAGCTGCGAATTTCTGGCGCCTGGTCGCCAGGATCTGCTTTTAGCTAGCACGTTTTGCCAAGGCAGACGTGCAAACGGGGCCGGATTACCGGCCCCGTTGCTATTGGTATTGTGCGCAATCGGTAAGCGGCGGCTAAAAGCGGTGCATGAACGGGTCGCTCGCCAGTGCGGTGCCTGGCTAGTCGCGTTCAAAGTCCTTTATTTGAAGCTGTAAATAAAGCTCGTAAAGACCATATTGACATGGTAGCTGGGCGCCGTTTGATTGGTCGGCAGCACACTGGACGGCGTGTAACCATACTGGAGGCCATTGTAATAGAAGTCGTTAGAACGAAGGTTCCGGTAGAGATAACCCAACGCAAGCTTCATGTTTTTTTCGAGCTGATAGGTGCCGTTGAGCTTGAACTGCATCATTGCATTATGGATAGCCGGCAGCGAGCCGCACGACAAGATGGTGGGGTCAGTGCAAGGCGGCCCCGATAGCAGAGCATAGTTAAGCTTCGTGTAGTATTCGCTCTTGCCCAGCGAATAGGTCACATCACCGGCGAGGTCGAACTTGCCGCCCATCAGCCCGCCCTGCTTGAGGTTGAGGCCGACGGTCGAGTCGGTGTCCCTCAGGTTGTTGGAGAAAGTGGCGCCAGAGGGTACGGTGGCGGAGGGAGCCACGAATGGGGACCTTTGCATGTCCGTCACATCCCGCGTTCTTTGCTGCTGGGTCAAATACACGGTGATCGCGCCTTGCTCCCGGTAGTTGTACGTGGTATCGAGATCCAGACCCCACGCGTGGCCTTTCTGGACACCCAAAGTGGAGAGGTAATTGTCATCCGTGTACCGCGCGCCCGCAGTGAAAGTCAGCTTGTCGGTTGCCTGCCAGTTGGCACCCGTCTTCAGCATGTTCTGATTGCGGGACGATTCGAAATAAGGATGAAAGCCCCGGTAATCGCCGGCGTTCAGGCCTGATATGGGTGCGCCGGGGAGGCTGGCCCCGGGTTCAACGAAGGCGGCACGCGCATTCTCATCGAAACTCGTCCTGCGGGCGCTGAAGCCATAGCCGATGTTGAAGTTGACATCATCGCTGGCCTTGAGCCGGTAGGTGGCGCTGAATTTGGGGTCCCTGGTGCTGGTCGCGGTGACGCAATTGGTGCCGGCTGCATAAGGTGGTGCAGCCGGAACAAGGCCAGCACCACCACCTCCCACCGCGTATTGATTGCACTGCCGATCGATTTGGTCATAATTGATCGCCAGCCGGATTTTCTGCTTCGGGTCCACGCGATAATCGCCCGCCAGTTCCACCCCGGTTCTCTTGATGCTGAGCGGCGTATTCGGATAATGGTAGATGTTTCCAGCGGCAGGGTTGATCGCCCTGGAGTCGTAAATATTCGAAGCCGTGCGGTTGTTGCGATCGTCGTACTTGATTCCGGCGGAGAGAGCCAGATTCTTGGTGGTCTGGTCCGTCAGCTTCAGGTCGGCATGGATGGTTGCAACATACCCATTGAGCGAAGTCGTCGGGGATGGGGGCAGTCCCGCTGTCACCGCGCCCGTGTCGTAAGCGTAGGCGGTATCCTGGGTATTGTAGGCGTAGGACAGGCCGCCGGCCAGTTTCGTCCTGTTCGATAAAGCAAAGCCTCCGGTCAGGTTCACTTGCTGAAAATTATTGTTCGGCGGGGTGCCAAACGTCTGGAGGACAGGAATCGCAGTCGAAAAGGTATCGAATTTAAAGCCGTTGTAATTGTCACGGTAGAAGGAGCCATAGTAGGCTAACGTCGCATGCCCCTTGTCGCCGACCCAATTCAGCGCCAGATTGGCCGACTCGGTTCTGGAATTCGTGGGCATCGGCAATAGCGAAATTTTCTCGCCGGTCGCCCCACCGAAGTTCGATGACCCGAAGGACTGCAGTTTCGCGCCAGACTGATCCAGATGGTTGAAATCAAGCTTGATGTCCCATTGCCGGTTCAGGATGCGCGTGCTGGTTAGTGATATGTTATCTCTGTTGTTGTTGACATCCAGATTATGAAACAGCCCTAGTTGCGCAGCGGACAGCGTGCGCGTATTTGCGGCAGCACCAAAGCCTGGCAACCTAAAGATATCCCCGCCCATGTTGCCTACGTAAGGCGTCTGGAAGTTATCCGAGGTGTAGTGGGTCAATTGGTCGTAGTTGATACCGAGGCTCCACTGACCCTGATTGCCCATCGTTACGCCAACGCTGCGGGAAGTCAGGCCGAGATCGCTGCCCGTGAACTCGTAACGCCTCGTGCCGTTGCTATCGCCGTACGCGTCGCCGCCACGGAGGCTGAAGTTGCCGTTCAAATAGCCGCCCGACTTGTTCACGCCGGTATATTCGCCAAACTTGGCGGAGCTTTGCGGCGTGTACAACACGCCAACTTCCATGGAACTGGCCGGAATAGTCAGGGCCGCTGCCTGTCCATCATCGGCATGGACCGGCATCGCGTACATCGCGACCAGTACCCCTTCGACAGCAAGCGCCAGCGCCCGGACTTTCATTTTCCCATTACGAGTTTTCATAGCAATCTCCAATTCTCAGGAATCAGCGCTGGAAGTAACCGCCGGTGGGGCTGTTTGATCCATGGATCTGGCTGTGGCAGTTGAGACAACCACGGCCGGTAGTATTTGCGCTCGGGTTAGCACCCTTAAACCCACCTTGGAAGCTGCCCGCAGCAGGGCCAGCCGGGCTATCGCTCGCGTGCGGGCCGTCATGACACGATTGGCACAGGAACGGGCTGCGGGATAGCATCATCGGTGACAGGTTGGAACCGTGCGGCGCGTGGCAGTACGCGCAGTTCTCCACCACCGGCTGGTGTTCGAACAGGAACGGGCCGCGCTTCTCTGCATGGCATTGCCAACAGGTCTCGGTGATTGTGTTCTTCTTCACCAGACTCGGGCCGGACGAGCCATGGGGATTGTGGCAGTCGGAGCAGACGACCTTGCCTTGCTGGATCGGGTGGGTCGAAATCTTGAGGCTGGCGGCGCGCTGATCCTTGTGGCAAGCAAAGCAAACCTGGACCTGCGTCTTCTTCGCCAACACCGGGTCCGCAGGCGCATGCACTTTATGGCAGTCGTTACACGCAAGCTGATTGTTCTGGTGCGGGCTGCCGTCCCACCGGGCGCGTGCCGTGCCCTTGTGGCAGGTCAGGCACTGGCCGGCGCGGACCCTGTCGTCGCTCACCGGGTAAGGGCCCTTCTTGAATACGACATCCGGCTTCGTACCGGGCCCCTGTTTCAGATGCCCCTCACTGACGCCGTGGCAGTCCTGACAACTGGGCGTTCGCGAATCGCCTTGCACGCCCATTTTGGTCTGATAGATCGAGAGCACCGGCGTGCGCCAGCTTTCGTTATGGCAGACAGTGCACATCTTGTCTCGTTCCCGCAGCTTGCTTTCGGCAGCTGGGGCGTCGGCGGCCCAGATGGAATTGGCCATGCCGAAACCCAGCAAGAAGGCACACCCCACCAGTATTCGTTGCAAGCGCTTCATCTTTTATCCCCTTCCCCCGTTGGGTGGCGTCGGTGAATCAGAGAATTCAAAAAATGCCTCTTGATGCCTGAATAATGGCAAACATGATGCCTAGACCCCGCGGCGCACCATTTGACATAGATCAACTGTCGTATCTTGTTACGGTTTAACCTTTACGAGCAGCCCGACTAAAGCCGGCAAAGGGAGTGTTTTTCCCTCCATCCGCGTGATATTGGGACTGGGACTGGGCAAAACGGCTTGTTCAATGGAGCAGCGACTCTCACTTGCCGGGTTAAATTGTTGCTTAAATGCAACGGCGCGCTCAAACATCGAATCGCGTGGCGGACAATAGGGTTCGCGAAAAGTGGCATAATTTGCAGGCAAAAAAATCTGAAACCCCCGAAACAGGAGACGGTATGAAAGCGATGATGCTGGTGCTGGTCGCCGTGGGCGTTCTGGCGATGACGGGCGCTGCGAATGCCCAGTCGGGTACTGACCTCGCGAAGTCGAAAGGCTGCCTGGGATGCCACGAGGTGGACAAGAAGAAGGTCGGCCCGGCGTTCAAGGACGTGGCCGCCAAGTACAAGGGCAACAAGGATGCCGAAACGATGCTGATTGCCAAGCTCAAGGACGGCAAAGGGCATATGATGATCGCGGCTTCGGACGCAGAACTGAAAATGCTGGTCGAGTGGGTACGGTCGGCAAAATAACCGATTGGCGCGCGACAAAAAAGCTGGCTGCGGCCAGCTTTTTTGTTGCCGACCCTCCGGCGCGAATCCGGTAAAATACGCCGCTGATTCATGACTCCGGACGGGAACTCCGGCAGCTGGGCAGGGTCATCTCAAAGTCCCCGCTGCTGCGCGCGGCGCAATCTCATTCCTACCGATGAAACCACGACATAAACGCATCGCGATCATCGCTGCCAGCCTTGCTGCGCTCGGCATTGCTGCCGCACTGGTGCTGAACGCGTTCCAGAGCAACCTGGTGTTCTTCTTCAGCCCGAGCCAGGTGATGGCGAACGAAGCGCCACGCGGCAAGCCTTTCCGCATCGGCGGCTTGGTCGAGACGGGCAGCCTCAAGCGCGAGAACGACGGTTTGACGGTGAGTTTCAGAGTGACCGACACGGCGCAAACCATCACGGTGGCCTATACCGGCATCCTTCCCGACCTGTTCAAGGAAGGCAAAGGCGTCGTCGCGCAGGGCCGCATCAGGCCGGATGGCATGTTCGAGGCGACTGAAGTGCTGGCGAAGCACGATGAAAATTACATGCCGCCCGATGCCGCGCATGCGATCGAACAGGCGCAAAAGGCGCAAAAGAGTGTCGTCACCAAATAAGGCCGTGCATGGTTCCTGAGATCGGTCATTTCGCATTGATACTCGCGCTGCTGCTTGCGCTGACGCAGGGCGTGCTGCCGATCGTCGGCGCCGCGCGCGGAGCGCCGGCATGGATGGCGCTCGCGCGCCCTGCGGCGCAGGGGCAGTTCACGTTTGTTGCGATCGCGTTTGGTTGCCTCGCATGGTCGTTCGTGACCAACGATTTTTCCGTGCTCAATGTTGCAACGAACTCCAATTCGCAACTGCCGCTGCATTACCGCTTTGCCGCCACCTGGGGCTCGCACGAGGGTTCGCTGCTGCTGTGGGTGCTGATGCTGAATATATGGACCGTAGCTGTAACCGTATTCAGCCGCCACTTGCCTGAGCAGATGGTCGCGCGCGTGATCGGCGTGATGGGGCTCGTCAGCGTCGGTTTTATATTGTTCCTGCTGCTGACTTCTAATCCGTTCGAGCGGCTGTTGCCGGCGGCGGCCGACGGGCGCGACTTGAACCCGCTGCTGCAGGACCCGGGCATGGTGATCCATCCGCCGATGCTCTATATGGGGTACGTAGGGTTTTCAGTCGCGTTCGCGTTTGCGATCGCTGCATTGCTCGGCGGCCGGCGCGACGCCACCTGGGCGCGCTGGTCGCGGCCGTGGACCACGCTCGCGTGGTGCTTCCTCACCATCGGCATCATGCTCGGCAGCTGGTGGGCGTACTACGAGCTCGGCTGGGGCGGCTGGTGGTTCTGGGACCCGGTCGAGAACGCGTCATTCATGCCGTGGCTGGTTGGCACTGCGCTGATGCATTCGCTCGCGGTGACCGAAAAGCGGGGCGGCTTCAAAAGCTGGACGGTGCTGCTTGCTATCTGCGCGTTCAGCCTGAGCCTGCTCGGCACATTTCTGGTGCGCTCTGGTGTGTTGACCTCGGTGCATGCATTTGCCACCGATCCCAAGCGCGGCGTCTTCATACTCGCTTTCCTTACGATCGTGATTGGCGGCTCGCTCGCGTTGTTCGCGTGGCGCGCGTCGCGGGTCGGACTTGGCGGCAGCTTCGGGGTGGTGTCCCGGGAGTCGATGTTGCTTACCAACAACGTGCTGCTCGTGGTTGCGGCCGCGTCGGTGCTGCTCGGCACGCTTTATCCGCTGTTTCTCGATGCGCTCAATCTCGGCAAGATTTCGGTCGGGCCGCCGTATTTCGACAGCGTGTTTGTGCCGTTGATGACGCCAGCGGTATTTCTGATGGGCATCGGCCCGCTCGCCCGCTGGAAGGAAGCGGGCATGCCCGATCTTGTGACGCGGCTTAAATGGGCGTTCGGCGTCAGCCTCGCGACGGCACTGGCGCTGCCGTTCGCGCTCGGCAAGTGGACGCCCATGGTAAGTTTCGGGCTGCTGCTTGCGCTCTGGATCGTGACCACGGCAGCGATCAATCTCAAAGATCGTCTCGCGCCGCTGACCGGCGGCCTGCGCGTGCGACTCGCCAGCCAGCCGCGCAGTTACTACGGCATGTTGCTCGCGCACTGCGGCGTCGCGGTGTTCATTGTCGGCGTCACGCTCGTCAAGGGCTACGAAACCGAGCGCGACATGCGCATGGCGGTCGGCGACAGCGTGGTTGTCGGCGGCTACGCGTTCCGCTTCGACGGCGTCGAAAGCACGCTCGGGCCCAATTACCGCGCCGCGCGCGGCAACGTCGCCGTCAGCCGCGATGGCAGGCAAATGCTGGTGCTGCATCCCGAAAAGCGCATCTATAACGCGCAGCAAATGCCGATGACCGAGGCTGCGATCTCGACCGGCATTCTCGGCGACCTGTACGTATCGCTGGGCGAGCCGGTCGCGGACGGCGCATGGAGCGTGCGCGTTTATCACAAGCCATTCGTGATCTGGATCTGGGGCGGCTGCATCATCATGGCGCTAGGCGGCTTGCTGGCGCTCAGCGACCGGCGTTACCGGCGTGTCGCGCAACGCGCTATGCGGACGCAGGCGCTCGGCGGCAAACCGGCGACCGCGGGCTGAATCTCAGGCAGCATGAACCGTTACCTCATTCCGCTTGCGATATTCCTGGTGCTGGTGGCGTTTCTCGGCATCGGTCTTGGGCTCAATCCGCGCGAGGTCCCATCGCCGCTGATCAATAAGCCGGCGCCTGCGTTCAGGCTCGCCCAGTTGCAACAGTCTGATCAGTCGCTCGCTCAGCAAGACATGCTGGGCAAGGTATGGTTGCTCAATGTGTGGGCTTCGTGGTGCGTGTCGTGCCGCGAAGAGCACCCGGTGCTCATGGAATTCGCCAAAAGCAACGTGGTGCCGATCTACGGACTCAATTACAAGGACAAGCGCGACGAGGCGCTGGCCTGGCTCAAGCAGTTCGGCGACCCGTACGCGTTGAGTATCGTCGATAGCGACGGCCGCATCGGCATCGACTATGGTGTATATGGCGTGCCCGAAACGTTCGTCATCGACAAAGCCGGGGTGATCCGGTACAAGCAGATCGGGCCGGTCACGCCGCAGGCGCTCAAAGACAAGATCCTGCCGATCGTGCGGCAGCTGCAGCAATCGTGAGATTCATCGCAGTATTGTTGCTTTGTCTGCCGCTTATCGCGTCGGCCCAGGGCCCGCAGCCCACGGTGGTAGACCCGGTCGCCAACAAGCGCGCAGTGCAGTTGGCTGAGCAACTGCGCTGCCTGGTGTGCCAGAACCAGTCGATAGCGGAATCGAACGCGGAGCTTGCGGTCGATCTGCGACGCCAGATACGGGAGCAAATCGCACAGGGCAGGGGCGATGCTGAAATCGTCGATTTCATGGTCCAGCGCTATGGCGACTTCGTGCTCTACCGTCCGCCGGTGAAAGC
The DNA here is from genome assembly GCA_041483135.1 of Gammaproteobacteria bacterium. Classification (GTDB taxonomy): domain Bacteria; phylum Pseudomonadota; class Gammaproteobacteria; order Burkholderiales; family SG8-41; genus PALSA-1004. The sequence goes on from JBGPFE010000001.1 coordinate 88,851, forward strand.
GAGCACGTGGCTGCTCTGGTTCGGTCCGCCCGTGTTGTTGCTCATCGGCATCGGCGGTCTGCTCCGTTATCTGCGCGAGCGGCGCAAGCGTATCGAGCGCGAGCCGCTGACCGAGGAAGAGCGGCGCGAGGCGCGGGTGCTGCTGAGCGGCGACACGGAAAGCGGGCGGAAATGACGTGGTTCGTGCTGATTGCAGCCGCGCTGGTGGTGGTTGCTCTGCTGTGGCTGATGCCGGTGCTGCTGCGCCGGCGCGGGCCGGACCAGAATGTTGTGCCGGCCGCATCCAATCTCGCGATACTCAAGGACCAGCTGGCCGAACTGGAACGTGACCTCGCGAGCGGTGTACTGTTGCCGCAGCAATATCAACTGGCGCGGGAGGATCTCGAGCGCAGGGCGCTGGAAGAAGCGCGTGACGCGGCGCAGCCGGGTAGCACCCGGGTCGCCGCTGCACGCCGGACCGCGCTCGCGCTGGCAATCGGACTGCCGGTTTGCGCTGCGCTCTTGTACTGGCAGCTCGGCAGTCCCGATGCCTTGTTGTGGCGGGCCGCCGGCGGCGACGAGCACAAGGTCACGCCGCAGGAAGTCGAGGCCATGGTGGCGCGGCTGGCCGCACGGCTCGAAAAAACTCCCGATGATGCCAACGGCTGGGCGCTGCTCGGGCGTTCGTATGGAGTCATGCAGCGTTATCAGGATTCCGCCTCTGCCTATGCGCGCGCCGCGGCGCTGATCAAGGACGATGCGGACTTGCTGGCCGATTACGCCGACGCCTTGGCGATGAGCCAGGGTCGGAGAATAGACGGCAAAGCGCTGCAGCTTGTCGAACTGGCGCTCGAGATCGATCCGCTGCAATGGAAGGCGCTGGCGATGGCGGGCACGGTGGCGTTCGACCGCAAGGAATACAAGAAGGCGATCGGTTACTGGGAAAGGCTGCTGCAGCGCGCGGAGCCGGATTCCGAGTTGGCGCGTAGCGTCGCGTCGAATATCGAGGAAGCGCGGCAACTCGGCAGGATTAAAGCGGAAACGAAAGCGAAAAAACCGGTGCCGGTTGCCGCGGCGAGCGTGCATGGCACGGTCAGCCTGAGCGGGCAGCTGGCCGGTAAATTCGCTCCGACGGATACTGTCTTTATTTTCGCCCGTGCCGCGCAGGGCCCCCGTATGCCGCTGGCAATTCTCCGCCGCCAGGTCAAGGATCTGCCGGCGGCGTTTACGCTCGACGACAGTCAGGCAATGTCGCCCGAGGCGAAGCTCTCTAGATTTTCCGAGATCGTCGTCGGCGCGCGGATTTCGAGGAGCGGCAGCGCCACCCCGCAGAGCGGCGATTGGCAGGGCACCAGCCAGACGGTGAAAGTCGGCGCCAAAAAAGTCGCCATCGTGATCGACTCGGCGGTGCCTTGATCCCGGGCGTGAGGCGGTCAGCGCGTTTTCCGGCGCAGCCTGCGGTGGCGCGCTACCAGCAGCGTCATTTCGAGCGCGATGCATAAGCCGGTAACTCCGTAAGAGCCCCACACGAAGCCCGCGTAGCCACCCATCGCCAGAAATGCCGCAACGCTGCCCCAGTTCATCGTCGCGGCTCCGGAAGTTGTTTGACCCAGTCGGCATTGCGCTCGCGCTCGAGGATGATGCAGCGCACGCGCAGCAGCACGACTGCGATGCCGTACATCCAGAACGCGAGCGCCATCAGCAGCATTCCGGTGAGCATGGTGGCCGCCATGCTCGGGCTGCGGGTTATGCTGACCGACGCGCCCTGGTGCAGAGTGTTCCACCACTGTACCGAGAAATAAATTATCGGCACGTTGACGACGCCGACCAATGCGATGACGGCGCCGGCGCGGTCGGCGCGGCGCGGATCATCGATCGCCGCCTGCAGCGACATGAAGCCTATGTAAAGAAACAGCAGGATCAGCTCCGAGGTGAGGCGCGCATCCCATACCCACCACGCGCCCCACATCGGCTTGCCCCACAATGCGCCGGTCCACAACGCGATGAACGTCATCAGCGCGCCGGTCGGTGCGACCGCTGAAGCCATCATCGACGACAGGCGCGTATTGAACGCGACGCCGACACCGGCCCAGAACGCCATCACGACATACAGGAACATCGACATCCACGCCGACGCCACGTGGATGAATATGATGCGATAAGCCTCGCCTTGCTGGGCGTCGGTCGGCGCGACGAAGAACCCGACGTATAGCCCCATCGCTCCGAAGACCGCGGCGGCGGCGAAAAACCACGGCGCGAGCGCTCCCGCAAGCGGATAAAAAGCCGGCGGCGAGGAATATTTGAACCAGCGGATCGTTGCAGTCATCGTTTTGCACTCAGCATGGCGTTGGTTATTCGACTGCTATTCGCAGCGCTACCGCGGTAGCCCAGGGTGAAAACACCAGTGCGACCAGCAGAAATGCGCCGAGCAGCGACAGATGGGCGCCAGCGCCCAGCCCGGATGCACTCGCTTCGACCGCGCCGGCGCCGAATATCAGTACCGGCACGTAAAGCGGCAGCACCAGCAGTGACAGCAGAGCGCCGCCGCCGCGCAAGCCGAGCGTGAGTGCGGCACCGATCGCGCCGATCAGGCTCAATACCGGCGTTCCGAGCAGCAGCGATGCTACCAGAATCCACAGCGCTTCTGCCGGCAAATCGAACTGCAATCCCAGCAACGGCGCCACGATCACCAGCGGCAGACCGGTGGTCAGCCAATGCGCGGCGATTTTCGCCAGCACGAGCAGGCTCAGCGGCTGTGGCGTCAGCACCAATTGTTCGAGCGCGCCATCGGCGTAATCGCCGGCGAACAGACGGTTGAGAGCGAGCATCGAGGCGAGCAGCGCTGCCACCCACACTACGCCCGGCGCCATGGTGCGCAGCAGCTTGAGCTCGGGGCCCACCCCGAGCGGGAACAGGCTGACCACTATTACGAAGAAGACCAAGGTCGTGAATACGTCGGCGCGCCGCCGCATCGCGACCAGCAGGTCGCGCCACAACACGCAGCGCAAAGCGTCGGGCAGACTGGGTGAGTTCACGATTTGAGCTCGATGCGTTGAGTCGAATGCGCGGCAACCGGCACTTCCTGGTGCGTGGTCAGCACGGCCATTCCGCCTGCATGCAGATGCGATTCGAGCAGCGACTGCACCAGTTGCACGGCCGAGGTATCGAGTGCGGTGAACGGTTCATCGAGTATCCACAAAGGCCGTCCGGCGGCGAGCCGCAGCCGCGCCAGCGCGACCCGGCGGCGCTGGCCTTGCGACAGCGTCTTGCACGGCTGGTGCTGGAAATCCTCGAGCCCGAACCAGCGCAGCGCTGCGGCCGCGGTCGCGGCGTCGCCGGGAGTGGCGGCAAGGCGCGCGGCGAACCGCAGATTCTCGAGCGCCGAAAGCTCGTCCTTGACCGCGCTCAGATGACCGAGATACGCGATCTGCGCGCGGTATTCCTCGTTGAGTACGCGGATTTCGGTGCCGTTCCAGCTGATCTTGCCGGCGGCCGCGAAAAGCAGCCCGCACAGCATGCGCAGCAGGCTGGTCTTGCCGCTGCCGTTGGCGCCGCGCACTTCGAGCAGCATGTGCGGCGTCAGCTTGAAACTGAGATTGGTGAAAAGCCTGCGCTCGCCGCGCACGCATTCAAGATCGATCGCTTCCAGCATGTTGCCGCGCCTGTTCGCCGGATCAGGAGGGTATCAACTGCGCGCGATAATACCCTACTTGGCCGCGATGCCAAAGCCGGATTACGTCGCGGCTACGGGCGGATGATTCCGCTACCCTTGATTTAAATCAACGCCCTTAAATGCATCCGGCTTAGCATGATTTGGAATAGACGGCGCACCGCGATGCGGACAAATCCGAGTTCCGCGCGGACACCAGCCGCCAGACGAAGCGCCACTACAGGAGGTAGAGATCATGCATGGCAAGAACAATCGCGGCGTGCCGCCGGGGTTGCCGACCGGACTGGCGCTGCTGCACGACCCGATGCTCAACAGGGGCACGGCGTTCACCGAAAAGGAACGCGATGCGCTCGGCGTGCGCGGGTTGCTGCCGCCGCACGTGCTGAGCCAGGAAGAACAGGTGACCCGCGTGCTGACCAATCTGCGCAAACTGACCGACCCGCTCGACAAGTTTGTCGCTCTGAACGCGCTGCACGATCGCAACGAATCGCTGTTCTTCCGCGTTCTGTGCGACAACATCGACGAAATGCAGCCACTCGTCTATACGCCGACGGTGGGTCTCGCATGTCAGAGGTTCGGGCATGTTTTTCAGCGCCCGCGCGGCATTTTTATCGGCGCCAATGACCGCAAGCGCGTTGCTCAAGTGCTGCGCAACTGGCCGTATCCGGCCGGCATCATTGTCGTCACCGACGGTGAGCGCATTCTCGGGCTCGGCGATCTCGGCGCAAACGGCATGGGCATTCCGGTCGGCAAGCTGTCGCTCTACACCGCCTGCGCGGGTGTTCATCCCAAGGTGTGCCTGCCGGTCATGCTCGACGTCGGCACCAACAACGAGACGCTGCTGAAAGACCCTTATTACGTCGGGCTGCGCCAGCACCGCATCACCGGCGCCGCATACGACGAGTTGATCGACGAGTTCATCAACGCCGCTCATGAGGTGTTTCCGGGCGTGGTGATCCAGTTCGAGGACTTTGCCAATCACAATGCGTTCCGGCTCATCAAGAAGTATCGTGACAGCATCTGCACTTTCAACGACGACATCCAGGGCACGGCGGCGGTCGCGCTTGCCGGCATCTTTTCCGCGCTGCGCATCACGGGTGGAAAACTCACCGATCAGAAGCTCCTGTTCCTCGGCGCCGGCGAGGCCGCCACCGGCATCGCCGACCTGGTCGTATCGGCGATGGTTGCGCAGGGCCTGACCGAAGCCGCTGCGCGCACGCGCTGCTGCCTGGTCGACTCGCATGGGTTGGTGGTGAAGAGCCGCAGCGATCTGGTTGAGCACAAGCTGCCCTATGCGCAAGACCACGCACGCGTCGGCGACTTCCAGTCTGCGATCAAGGCGCTCAAGCCCACTGCCATCATCGGCGTGGCCGCAGTCGGGGGTATGTTCACCAAAGATGTGCTGGAAGAAATGGCGCGCATCAATCAGCGGCCGATCGTGTTTGCGCTGTCCAACCCGACCTCGCAGGCGGAATGCACGGCCACGCAGGCTTACGAGTGGACGGCCGGCCGCGCGCTGTTTGCGTGTGGCAGCCCGTTCGACCCGGTGCAGCTCAATGGCAAGACCTTCGTGCCGCGGCAGGGCAACAATTCCTACATTTTCCCGGGGGTGGGGCTGGGGGCGATCGTTAGCCGCACGCGCCGCGTAACCGACGCCATGTTCATGGCGGCTGCCCACACGCTTGCGCACCTGGTGACCGAAGCGGACCTCGAGCAGGGCAGTCTCTACCCTGCGCTGCAGCGAATCCGCGAAGTTTCCGCGCATATCGCGACAGCCGTCGCCGACACCGCTTATAAGAACGGACTTGCCGGCAAGCCCAGGCCCGAAGATGTGCACGCAGACGTGCAGTCGCAGATGTATGACCCGCGCTACCAGAGCTACGTCTAGCCCGGCCCGCGGGGACGGCATCGGGCGGTGTCCAATTGATATATTTTGACATGCGTCAAGAAGGCGCGCCGCCGGGCGAACGACAATAGCGCCAGTAGCAATACAACAGCACAAAACGGCACACTCGCGACGGAGGAAATAAACGATGTTCCAGGTGCGGATCCACGGCAGGGGCGGTCAGGGCGTGGTGTCTGCGGCCGAAATGCTGTCGCTCGCCGCTTTTGACGAAGGCCGCTATGCGCAGGCGTTTCCGAGCTTCGGCTCAGAGCGGATGGGCGCGCCGGTGACGGCGTTTTGCCGCATCGATGACAAGGAAATCCGGCTGCGCGAACCGGTAATGCAGCCGGATGCGCTGATCATCCAGGACCCGACGCTGCTCCACCAGGTCGACCTTTTCAGCGGACTGTCGCCGGCCGGCTACATTCTGATCAACTCCACGCGCAGCTTCGAGGAGCTGGGCATCGGTGAATTCGTGCGTAATTTTCCGCGCGCTCATTTGTGCACTGTGCCGGCGACCGAACTCGCGCTGAAGCACGTAGGGCGCCCGCTGCCCAACGCCGCGCTGCTCGGCGGCTTTGCCGCGATCAGCGGGCAACTGCGTTTCGAATCGGTGGCCAAGGCGATCCGCGAAAAATTTCCCGGCCAGGTCGGCATCGCCAATGTGGCCGCCGCGCAGGCGGCCCACGACAGCGCGCTCGCCGCGCTCACACGGGAGGCCGCTCATGCTTAAGCAGACCGAAGGCTCGCACGCGATCGCGGAAGCCGTCGCGCTGTGCCGGCCGGAAGTCATCTGCGCTTATCCGATCACGCCGCAGACCCACATCGTCGAAGGCCTCGGTGAAATGGTGAAAAGCGGCGAGCTCGGGAATTGCGAATTCATCAACGTCGAATCCGAATTCGCCGCGCTCTCGGTAGCGATCGGCGCATCCGCCGCCGGCGCACGCAGCTACACGGCGACCGCCAGCCAGGGTATTTTGTTCATGGCCGAAGCGGTATATAACGCCGCCGGCCTCGGTCTGCCGATCGTGATGACGATCGGCAACCGCGCGATTGGCGCGCCCATCAATATCTGGAACGATCATTCCGACAGCATGGCGATGCGCGACGCCGGCTGGATCCAGCTTTACGCCGAGACGAACCAGGAAGCGGCCGACCTGCATATTCAGGCATTCCGGCTTGCCGAAGAGCTGTCGTGCCCGGTGATGGTGTGCGTCGACGGTTTTATCCTCACGCATGCCTACGACCGCATCGATATACCGACCCAGCAACAGGTCGACGGTTACCTGCCGCCGTTCGAGCCGGTGCAGGTGCTCGACGTGAGCGAGCCGGTGTCCATCGGTGCGATGGTCGGCCCCGATGCGTTTTTCGAAGTGCGCTACCTGCAGCATCATAAACAAAGCCGTGCGCTTGAGTTGATTCCACAACTCGCCGCCGAATTCAAATCGCAGTTCGGGCGCGACTCGGGTGGGCTCATCCGCACCTACCGCTGCGACGATGCGGAAACCATAGTGGTGGCGCTGGGTTCGGTCGTTGGCACGATCAAGGACGCGGTGGATGAAATGCGCGAGCGTGGGCAGCGCATCGGCGCGGTTTCGATCTGCTCGTTTCGCCCATTCCCGCTCACGGAAGTGCGTGCGGCGCTGGAGCGCGCCAAGCGCGTGGTGGTGATCGAGAAGTGCCTCGCGGTGGGGATAGGCGGCATTGTGTCCGACGGCGTGCGCAAAGCGCTGTCGGGGATCGTGCTCAAAGGTTACACGGTGATCGCTGGACTCGGCGGGCGCGCGATCACCAAGCGCTCGTTGACCGGACTGTTCGAGCGCGCGGCGCGCGATGAGCTCGATCAGCTCAATTTCCTCGACCTCAACTGGGACGTCATCAAGCGCGAGCTCGCACGGGGCAAACAGCAGCGCCGCGCGGGGCCCAGCGCCGAGAATATTCTGCGCGATCTCGGGCCGGTCGGCGCCCGTATCGGTTAACGAGGACGATATGTCGATACAACAACCCGTCAAGTTCTATCAGACCGGCACCTTCACCGTTGGCAACCGTCTGCTGGCAGGGCACGCGCGCACGGTGCAGGCGAACATGCGCCGCACCAATTCGCTCAACTCCGGTCATCGTGCGTGCCAGGGCTGCGGCGAGGCGCTCGGCGCGCGTTATGCGATCGATGCCGCCATGCAGGCCTCGGGTAACCGCGTGGTGGCGGCCAACGCTACCGGTTGCCTCGAGGTGTTCTCGACGCCGTATCCCGAAACTTCGTGGCAGATCCCGTGGATACATTCACTGTTCGGCAACGCCGCCGCGGTGGCCGCCGGCGTCGCCGCAGCATTGCGCGTCAAGGGCCGCAACGACGTCAAGGTGATCGCGCAAGGTGGTGACGGCGGCACCACCGATATCGGCTTCGGCTGCCTGTCGGGCATGTTCGAGCGCAACGACGACGTGCTGTATATCTGCTATGACAACGAGGCCTACATGAATACCGGCGTGCAGCGCTCGAGCGCGACACCGCCGGCGGCGCGCACGGCGACCACGATGGCAGTCGGCAAACAGCCGGGCAACGTGTTCGGCACCGGCAAAAACATGCCGCTGATCGCGATGGCGCACCACATCCCGTACGTCGCGACCGCGTCGGTCGCCAATCTGCGCGATCTCGAGACCAAGGTCATGCGCGCGATGGGCATCGGCGGCGCGCGCTACATTCACATCCATGTGCCATGCCCGCTCGGCTGGGGCTCGGCGCCTGCCGACACCATCAAGGTTGCGCGTCTGGCGGTCGAGTCGGGCCTGTTCCCGCTGATCGAGGCCGAAAACGGGGAAATCAGCGGCCGCTACAAGTTGCGCCGGCGCGTGCCGGTGGAGGATTACCTCAAGCTGCAAAGGCGTTTCGCGCACCTGTTCGGCAAGGAGACCGACGTGCGCACCATCGCCGCGATCCAGGCGATCGCCGATCGCAACGTCAGCGTCTTCGGGCTTGCCGATTAGGAACGCCACGTGAAGAAGCCGTTCGCAATCACTCTCGATCCCGGCTCGAGCCTCGCCAACCATACCGGAACGTGGCGTACTACGCGGCCGGTTTATGTCGACCGCCTGCCGCCGTGCAACAACGCGTGCCCGGCCGGCGAAGATATCCAGGGCTGGCTTTACCACGCTGAGAGCGGCGACTATCAGCGTGCGTGGCAGGAACTGGTGAAGAATAATCCAATGCCGGCGCTGATGGGCCGCGTCTGTTATCACCCATGCGAGAACGTCTGTAATCGCGGCAGCCTCGACGAAGCAGTCAATATCCACGCCGTCGAGCGTTTTCTCGGCGATCAGGCGCGCACGCATGGCTGGAAATTCAAAGTTGCGTCGAAACCTACCGGCAAGCATGTACTGGTGGTCGGCGCCGGTCCGTCCGGTCTGTCGGCCGCGTACCACCTGGCGCGGCTGGGCCACAAAGTGTCAATTTGGGAAGCGGGACCGCTGGCGGGGGGCATGATGCGGTTCGGGATTCCCAAATACCGGCTGCCGCGCGATGTGCTTGACGCCGAGATCCAGTGCATTCTCGACATGGGCATCACGCTCAAGCTCAATACGCGCGTCGACGACATCCTTGCAGCCATGCAGCAGGGCGGATTCGATGCTGCGTTCCTGGCGGTCGGTGCGCACGTCGCGAAGCGCACCGAAATTCCGGCGCGCGACGCGAACCGCATTCTTGACGCGGTGAGCGTGCTGCGCGGCATGGAGACCGGCGAGCGGCCGCAGTTGGGCCGCCGCGTCGTAATCTACGGCGGAGGCAATACGGCGCTCGACGTGGCGCGTACCGCGAAGCGCCTCGGCGCGACGGAAGCGCTGATCGTTTACCGCCGCACGCGCGAGCAGATGCCGGCGCACGATTTCGAGCTGCAGGAAGCTCTCGATGAAGGCATCATGGTGAAATGGCTCAACACCATCACACGCGTCGAGGACACCACCTTCACGGTCGAGAAAATGGTGCTCGACGGCAAAGGGTTTCCTCAGCCGACCGGCGAATTCGATACCATCGAGGCCGACACGCTGATTCTCGCGCTCGGGCAGGACGTTGATCTGTCGCTGCTCGACAAGGTGCCGGGGCTTGCAATCGAGAAAGGCGTGGTCAAGGTCGATCGCAATATGATGACCGGTTACCCCGGCATCTTCGCCGGGGGCGATATGGTGCCATCGGAGCGCACCGTGACGGTCGCGATCGGGCACGGGAAGAAGGCCGCGCGCAACATTGACGGCTGGTTGCGCGGCAGCGCCTCTGCGGCACCGGATAAACATGAGATTGCGCGATTCGATCTGCTGAACACCTGGTATTACTCCGACGCGCCTAAAACAGTGCAGCCGATGCTCGACATCATCCGGCGTCAATCCAGCTTCGACGAAGTGCAGGGCGGGCTTAATGAAGACAATGCGCTATTCGAGGCGCGGCGTTGCTTGTCGTGCGGCAATTGTTTCGAATGCGATAACTGCTACGGCGTCTGCCCCGATAACGCCGTGGTCAAGCTCGGGCCGGGCAAGCGCTTCGAGTTCAACTACGACTACTGCAAAGGATGCGGCCTGTGCGCTGAGGAATGCCCGTGCGGCGCGATTACCATGCAGCCGGAAACCATCTGACCGCGAGGTCACTCGACGCTGATGCCCGCTTCCCTGATGATTTTGGTCATTTGCTCGAACCGGGCGCGGGTCAGGGTGGTCACACTTGTTCCGGCGGCGTGCCGTAGACATCGAAACCCTGTGAGGTCAGTCGTTCGCGCACGTCGGTGGAGGCGAGCGCCTTGATGATTTCGGCGTTCAGGCGGGAGATGATTTCATTGGGCGTGTTGAGCGGCACGAAGATCGCCATCCAGGTGTTGAAGCTGTAACCCGGCAGGCCGGACTCGGCGACGGTCGGCACGTCAGGCAGCAGCGGCGAGCGTTTCGCTCCGCCCGCGGCCAGAGCGCGCAATTTACCCTCGCGGATCTGGGAAATCACGAGCGAGGTCGCCGAGAACATGACGGGGATCTGTCCGCTGATCACGTCGAGCGTGGCCTGGGTGGTTCCTTTGTACGGAATATGAGTGAGCTTGACGCCAGCCATGGATTTGAATATTTCCATCGCGATGTGCTGCGGACTGCCGTTGCCGCCGGACGAATAGTTGAGCTCGCCCGGGCGAGCCTTGGCGAGCACGATCAGCTCACGCACGTTTTTTACCGGCAAGGTGGGATGAGAGACCAGCACCCAGGTGATGCCGGCGACCAGGCTGACCGGGGCGAAACTCTTGACCGGATCGTAAGGAACTTTTTTGTACAGGTTCGGGATCATGGTGAGAATGCTGTCATTGAGCGTGGCGATGGTGTAGCCGTCAGGCGTCGCGCGCATGACGCGTTCGGCGCCGATCAAGCCGGCGGCCCCCGGCTGATTATCGATCACGATCTGCTGGCCCATGCTCTCCGACATTTTCTGGGTCACGATGCGAATCGCCACGTCGATCGCGCTGGCGGCTTGCAGCGGTATGATCATCAGGATCGATTTGCCGGGGTAGGCTTGCGCGTTCGCAAGCTGCGCAGCGGTCATTGCCATTACCGCAATCCAGAGCTTCAGGCAGATTTTCAAGATTTCCCCTTGGTTTTCCCGGATTATATTCTAGTTGAGCGCGGATCCCGGCCCGTCACATCATGACGCGGCCGCCATTCACGTCGAGCACGACGCCGTTGATATACGCCGCCGCGTCGGAGGCGAGAAAAAGCATCGCCTGCGCGTGATCCTCGGGTACCGCAAGCCGTTTGAGCGGTACTTGCGCGGCGATACGCTCGACATCTTCCCTGGTGCGCAGCGCGGCAACTCGCGGCGTGAGTGTCGTGATCGGCGCGATCGCGTTCGCCGTAATGCCGTCAGCACCGAGCTGGTAAGCGAGGAACCGCGTGAGTTGGATCACGCCGGCTTTGGCCGCGCCGTATGCGGGAGATGATGCTGTATGTACGGTGCGGCCGGAAATCGATGCAACGTTGATGATGCGCCCGGCCTTGGAGCGTTTAAGATGCGGTATCGCCGCGCGGCAGCACAGGAAGACGCTGCGCAGATTGAGCGCCACGGTGCGGTCCCATTCATCGATCGGCATGTCCTCGACGGTCGCGAGCCGCCTGTAGCCGCCGGCCCAGTTGACGAGCACATCGAGCCCGCCGAATTTGGCAACGGTGCTCGAAACCGCAGCAGCGACCGATTGCTCGTCGGTGACATCGGTATGCACGACGAGCGTCTGGCCTCCGGCGGCGACGATATCGAATGCGACTTGTTTAGCCCCGGCTTCATCTATATCCAGCAGCGCGATGCGCGCGCGCTGCTCGGCGAACGCGCGGGCGGTCTCGGCGCCTATGCCTTGGGCGGCACCGGTAATTGCGACAATGCGACCGGCAAATTCCGGATATGACGGCATCAGGAGGATCCTTGATCTATGCCGGGACTGGTTGTGAAAAAGGCGGTTGAATCACTCGAGCCGGCCATTGCCGGGCAGCTGCATTAGATTATGCGCAATATCGGATTATTCGAGGGCGTTCGCAGTTCGTGGACCGCTAGACTATGCCTTCCATCAACTGCACCTCGACCAATGTCCCGGCTGCGACATTGCCTTGTGCTTCGGGCAGGATGATGAAGCAATTTGCTTCCGACATGGAGCGCAGGATGCCGGAGCCTTGCTCGCCGGTGACGCGCACGCTCCAGTTGCCGGTCGCGTCCTGCGTGAGCACGCCACGCTGGAATTCCGTGCGGCCCGGCGCTTTCTTGAGGTTGCTCGTACACGGCACTTTAAAGGTCGGCAAAGGCGGCACCGGGTCACGCCCGGCGAGTTTGAGCAGCGCATCGCGCACGAACTGGTAGAACGTCACCATCACCGACACCGGATTGCCGGGCAGGCCGAAAAAATGCGCGGTTCCGATGCGGCCGTAAGCGAGCGGACGGCCGGGTTTCATCGCGATCTTCCAGAACACCACCTCGCCAAGTTTTTCCAGCAGATCCTTGACGAAATCGGCTTCGCCAACCGACACGCCGCCACTGGTGATCACGACGTCGGCAGTCTGCGCCGCCGTGTTGAATGCTTGTTCAAGCAGATGTGGGTCATCGTGTACGACGCCCATGTCGATCACCTCGCAACCGAGCCGTGTCAGCATGCTGTGTATGGTATAGCGGTTGCTGTCGTAGATCTGCCCTTCACCCAGCGGCGTGCCGATCGAGCGCAGCTCGTCGCCGGTCGAGAAGAAAGCTACGCGCAGCTTGCGGTAAACGGCGACTTCGCCGATGCCGAGCGAGGCAATCAAGCCGATTTCAGCCGGCCGCAACAGCAGTCCGTATTTCAATGCGATCTGGCCGGTTTTCAGGTCCTCGCCGGCGCGGCGCAGGTGTTGTCCCAGTTTGTGACCGCCGCCGGTTCTGATGCTGTTGCCTTTGGCTTCGACGTGCTCCTGCATTACGATGGTGTCGGTGCCGGCAGGCACCACCGCGCCGGTCATGATGCGCACGCATTCGCCGCTTTTGATGGTGCCTTGAAACGGCACGCCGGCGAATGCGGTGCCGGCGACCTTGAGCGTGACTTCGCCATCGGCCTTGAGATCGGCAAAGCGTATCGCGTAGCCATCCATCGCCGAATTGTCGTGTGACGGCACGTCGAGCGGGGAGATCACGTCCGCGGCCAGCACGCGGCCCAGCGCGGCGCGGATGTTGAGATGTTCGATCGCGGTGACCGACGCAAGAAAACGCGCAATGAACTCGCGCGCCTTGGCGACCGGCATCGAATTCGGGTCGTAATCATCGGCGCAGCTGGCGGCGCGGATGGACTTCAGCTGGTCGTTCATCGGGGGCCTCGTGACATGGCGGGCGAGGCGGAATTGTACCGGAAAATCAGTGCGGTGTAGCGCTTATAAGGTATTGGTGCCGACGCCGTTCAGGGTTATTATTCGGTTCGAATTTGCAAGTGGTGGCGAGCTTATTGCCGGCTGCTGGTTTAGGAATAGAAAAACAAAGGAGAGACATGGAAAGTGCGGCGAGAGAGCTTTATTCGAGGCGAGCCGGTCTAGGGCTCGCCTTGCTTATTTTCGGTTGCTGTGTGGCGATGGGGGTGCGGGCCGCGCAGGACATTCGGCTCGCCACTACCACCAGCACCGAGAATTCCGGGTTGTTGAAAGTGATATTGCCGATATTCGAGGAGAAATACGGGGGGTGGGTCAGGGTTGTTGCAGTCGGTACCGGTGCTGCGCTCAAGCTTGGCGAGAATGGCGACGCTGACGTGCTACTGGTGCACGCGCGTCCGCTCGAGGATAAATTCATGGCGGCCGGCTACGGCTCGGTGCGCAAGGACGTTATGTACAACGATTTCGTTATCGTCGGACCGCCAGATGATCCCGCGGGCGTGCATGGCAGCAAGGACGTGATTGCGTCTATGAAAAAAATCGGTGCCGGCGGCGTAAAGTTCGTTTCGCGCGGCGATGAGTCCGGTACCCACCAGATGGAAAAGGATTATTGGAAGGGTGCGGGCATTGTACCGGGGGGGGCCTGGTACCTGTCGGCAGGACAGGGCATGGGGCAGGTGTTGACCATTTCCGGCGAACTTAAGGCCTACACTCTGACCGATCGCGCGACTTATGCCGCTTATAAAGACAAGACCGGGCTGCAAACTCTCGTAGAGGGCGATCCGAAGATGTTCAACCCGTACGGCATCATCGTCGTCAATCCGCAGCGCCACCCGCATACCAATCTGTCCGGCGCGCTCGCACTTGCCGACTGGCTGACTTCCGCGGCCGGGCAAAAGGCAATCGCGGCTTTCAAAATCAATGGCGTGCAAATGTTCTATCCGAGCGCAGGAAAGTAAACCGGCATGGATCTTTTCGAGCCGACGAGGCAGGCCTTCCATCTCCTGCTGACCGGCGACCCTGAACTCTGGTTCATCATCTGGCTGTCGCTATGGGTGTCGGTGCTTGCGATTGTTTTGATGACGCCGCCGTCGGTTGCATTCGGTTTTGCGCTCGCAAAGCGCGAGTTTCCAGGCCGGCGCGCGGTCGTCGTGCTGCTGCAGGCGCTGTTGTCGTTTCCGACGGTGGTAATCGGCCTGGTGCTCTACCTGTTGCTCTCGCGACGCGGCCCGTTCGGCGCGTTCGAGCTGTTGTTTACACCGTGGGCGATCATGGTCGGATACATGGTGATCGCGTTGCCGATTCTGGTGGTATTCACGGTATCGGCGGTCCAGGGTGCGGACCCGCGGTTGTACGAAACCGCACGCAGCCTTGGCGCGCGGCGGCTCCGCGCCGCGTTGACGACGCTGTGGGAAGTCCGTTTTGCCGTCATGGCGGGAATTGTGAATGCGTTTGGACGCGTGGTCTCCGAAGTCGGCTGCGCATTACTGGTTGGCGGCAACATTGCTGGCCTGACGCGCAATATGCCCACAGCGATCGCACTTGAAACGTCGAAAGGTGCGTTCGTAGAGGGCATCGCGCTGGGCGCCGTGCTGGTGGCTATTGCGATCGGCGTCAATGTGGCGCTTGCCTGGCTGCAAGGCAGGGGCGGACTCGAATGAGCACACCATTGTTCTCGGTCGAAGGGCTTGCCAAGCACTTCGGTGATCGAGTGCTGTTTGACGGCGCGCGGATCGCGCTAGAGTCAGGCAGCGGTTACGTTCTCATCGGTGCCAATGGTACGGGCAAGACCACATTACTGCGCATCATCGCCGGCCTTGAGCCGGCGGGAACGGGGCAACTTGCTTTCCGCTCGCAGGCATCGCCGGTCGCGGAGTACCCTGAGACGTGGCGGCATGAGATCGTCTATGTGCATCAGCAACCTTATTTGTTCCATACCACCATCGAAAAAAACCTCGAGTACGGCCTGGCGCGGCGCGGGGTCCCACGCGACGCGCGGCGGGCGCGCGTGCGCGATGCGCTGGCTTGGGCCGGCCTCACCGACCGGCGTGAGGTGCCGCCACACAAGCTCTCCGGCGGCGAACAGCAGCGCGCGGCGCTCGCGCGCGCAAAGGTGCTCGATCCAACGTTGCTGCTGCTCGACGAGCCGACCGCAAATCTGGATGGCGATGCGCGCAGGCAGGTGCTCGAATTGGTAACGGCATTGTGCATCGAGAACCACACGGTGGTGGTCGCCAGCCATGATCCTGAAATTATCCGGCTTGCGATATTGAACCGTCTACATGTTTCCGGCCGGCGCATCGAAGCCGGTGAATAAGGCGCACGGCTGGTAAGATAGCGGCCGATGAAGATCTTTGGCATTGCCGGATTTTCGGGCTCGGGCAAAACCACGCTGCTCGAAAGGATAATCCCGTTGCTGACCGCGCGCGGGATCAAGGTTTCCCTGATCAAGCACGCGCACCACACCTTCGATGTCGATCAGCCGGGCAAGGATTCGCATCGACACCGGCATGCCGGCTGTAATGAGGTGCTGGTCACGTCGTCGCGGCGGTGGGCGTTGATGCACGAATTGCGCGGCGCGCCCGAGCCGACATTGCAGGACCACTTGCAGCATATCGGGCCGTGCGATCTCCTGCTGGTGGAGGGCTTCAAACGCGAGCCCATTCCCAAGCTCGAGGTCTATCGCGCCGCGGTCGGTGAGCCGAATCTTTTTCCGCATGACCTCAACGTCGTCGCGGTTGCCAGTGACACGCGCCTCGACACGCGGTTGCCTCAGTTCGATTTGAACGATGCGCCGGCAGTTGCCGAGTTCATTTTGCGCCAGGTTGGCTTGGAGTGAGCGTGGAGCGGGCGCATAATTCATCTCTCGTTCAATGCGGACAAACCGGCGTACGGTTTGCCGGTTAACTCGATTTCGATGATTACCGTTGTGTATTTTGCAAGGCTGCGCGAAGCGCTCGGCAAGGCTTCCGAGCAGATCACGTTGTCCGCCGGCGTAAGCGACCTCGAATCGCTGCGCGAGCTGCTGCGCAGGCGCGGCGGCGCGTGGGCCGAGGAACTGGGAGATGACAGGCCGGTGCGTGCCGCGGTCAATCAGGATATGGCTCATAGCGACACGCGAATAACCGACGGCGATGAAGTTGCGTTTTTCCCGCCGGTGACCGGAGGCTGACATGGTGGTCCGCATCCAAACTGAGGATTTCGACGCTGGCCGCGAAATTGCCGCGCTACGCCAAGGGAATCGCAGTATCGGCGCGATAGCCAGTTTCATCGGCGTGGTGCGTGACGTCAACGACGGCAACATGGTTGCCGGGATGACGCTCGAGCATTATCCTGGCATGACTGAGAAATCGATCGCTGAAATCATCGGGCAGGCGAAATCGCGCTGGAGCATGTTCGATGCGCTGGTAATACACCGGGTAGGGCGGCTCAAGCCATTGGATCAGATCGTGCTGGTGGTGGTGACCGGCGCTCACCGCGGCGACGCATTCGCGGCATGCGAGTTCATCATGGACTACCTCAAGACGCGCGCGCCGTTCTGGAAAAAAGAGCAGACCCCGGATGGCGCACACTGGGTCGAGGCTCGCACGAGCGACGATGTTGCAGCCGAGCGCTGGCGGCTCAAGGGCTGAGCGCCGCTTACCGATGCCCGTTGTCAAAGCCAAGCCCAGAATTCGTATCCTGTTCGGCTCCGCGTTCGCGATCGGTCCCGGTAAAGCGGACCTGCTGCAGGCAATCGAGCAGACCGGTTCGATTTCCGCCGCTGCGCGTCGGATGGGCATGTCGTACCGGCGCGCCTGGTTGCTGCTCGACACCATGAATCAATGCTTCCGCGAGCCGGTAATCAATACCTCTACCGGCGGCAAGGGTGGGGGTGGCGCGCAGATCACTTACTTTGGCAAGAGCGTGCTGCGGCAATATCGCGCGATGGAAGCGCGCGCTATTGCGGCCATGGAGCGTGACATGCAGCAGTTCACGCAACGATTGTTGCGCAAGCGGTAGCAGTAGGAGGACGAATCCGATGATGCGGCCGTGGCCGCTTATATTTTGATTAGCGTTATATACTGTAATATATAACGATTACAGTCCGGAAAATCTGATCTGAAGGGCTGAATCGGAATTGGTTTTGAGGGAGCGCTGACAGTGACAGCAATGGACACCACCATTCTTGTTTGCGCGTTCTTCGTCGTAGCCACGCTCTATACCACGGTTGGGCACGCCGGCGCGTCGGGGTATCTGGCGAGTATGGCCCTGGTCGGCGTTGCGCCCGAGATCATGCGACCGACCGCACTGACGCTGAATATCCTGGTCGCTGCGATCACGGTCTACCGGTTCCGGCGCGCGCGCTATTTCTCCTGGAGCGGGCTGTGGCCGTTCCTGATGGGTTCGGTGCCGCTGGCGGCCTATGGCGGCGCAATGCGGTTGCCGCCGGGAACGTATTATGTGCTGCTGGGCGGGGTGTTGGCTGCGTCGGCGGTAATTCTGGTTTGGCGTGTTTACGGCAGCGGATTCCGACGCGACGAGGACGGGATTTTGGTGAAGAAGGCCCTTGCGGTGCCGATAGGTGCAGCCATCGGGCTGCTGTCGGGACTCACGGGAACAGGGGGAGGGATATTTCTGAGCCCGATACTGCTGCTGCTCGGCTGGAGCGGTCCCAAAACGACAGCAGGAATCGCGGCCCCATTTATTCTGGTCAATTCCTGTGTGGCGCTGATCGCTGGTTCCGTCGGTGCCGGTGTACTTCCACCGGAACTGCCATGGCTGGCGACGGCGGCGGTTGCCGGAGCGCTGGTGGGTACCTGGCTGGGCTTGAGCAAATTAACGCAGCAGGGGCTGATTACCACGCTCGCTGTGGTAATGCTGGTAGCGGCCGGCAAGCTGCTGGCGCTCGCTTGAAAGGATTAAGGAGCACAATTGATTGACAGGCGACAAGGTAACTGAGGTCGACCTGCGCAACACCACTATCGATAGTTACGGTATCGGTGAACGGCCATGTCGCATAGCGCAAGGAGTGCTTCAAGAATACCACCCAAGCTATTGATGTAGTAGAAGTTTCATCTCGCTCATCAGTTCGCTCGGCAAATGCCGGTCCCGGGTTTACTGCTATGCACCATTGCTCGTCAAAAAAAGTTATAGCTGGATAACAATTTCTAATCTATGTTATCGGGGTTATTTGCTATAACTGTAAAAACAAAAAATATATCGTTCTTGCCGGAGGGGCCATACTGGTTGTCTGCGCTTCATGCGCGCTTCGTTTTATCGCCATTTCCGGAAGGCGCCGGTACGTGTTCTTATCCACATTGCATTCCAGCGATTGAGCAGAGGATTAACGCGGTTCAGCAACTCACCTAGGGGGAATAACGATGAAGCGACAAGCGCGTTTCGAGTTGGACGAGAAAACGCTCATGCTGATCGACGATATGGTCGATGCGGAGCGGAATTATCTCGCGGAGCGGGCGCGGCAGGCCGAACTCGAGGGCCATGATCCGGAACCGGTCCGGCGCATCAGCAGCCGGCGTCATTTCTTGGCTGCCGCCGCAACCGGTTTGGTAGGCGCCGGCATGCTGCCGAAAATCGTGCAGGCAAAAGCCCCGCCCGGAGCAATGGAACGTCCGGTTCCGGCGGATGCCGCCAAGGTGCTCGGCACGCCGACCGGCGACGACGCCGGCTATGGCTCACGCTCCCAGTTCGAATCCGAGGTGCGCTGGCGCTTTCCCACGCCGACCAAGGAATCGTCGTGGACCATGACCCCGCTCGACGGCAGCCTCGGCATCATTACGCCGTCGGGATTGCATTTTGAACGCCATCACGGCGGAATTGCCACGATCGATCCGCATAAGCACTTCCTCTACGTGCACGGCATGGTCGAGCGGCCGAGGAAATACTCGATGGCGGATCTTAAGCGCATGCCGTCGATCTCGCGCACGCACATGATTGAATGCTCGGGGAACGGGCTTACCGAATGGACCAAGCCAACCCTGAAGACGGCGCAAGGCACGCACGGGCTTACCTCGACCTCGGAGTGGACCGGTGTGCCGATGTCGCTGATCATGCAGGACGTCGGCGTCAAGCCGGGCGCCAAGTGGGTGATCGTCGAGGGCGCGGATGCCGCGGTCATGACGCGCAGCCTGCCGCTCGAAAAGATGTACGAAGACGCCTTCCTAGCCTACGGCCAGAACGGCGAGGCGATCCGTCCCGAGCAGGGCTATCCGTTGCGCATGAACACGCCGGGCTGGGAGGGCAACACCTCGATGAAGCACATCCGGCGCATAGAAATCACCGACGTTCCTTACCAAACGCGCGAAGAAACGTCCAAATACAGCGATCTGATGGCGAACGGCAAGGCGCGCCAGTTCACCTTCGTGATGGAAGCGAAATCGGTGATCACCTTCCCGTCGGGCGAGATGAAATTGCCGGGGCCGGGATTCTACGAAGTTACCGGCCTGGCGTGGAGCGGCCGCGGCAAGGTTACCAAGGTCGAGGTTTCGGCCAACGGCGGTCAAACCTGGGCTGAGGCGCAGTTGCAGGATCCAGTGCTGCCGATCTGCCATACGCGCTTCCGCCTGCCGTGGTATTGGGACGGCAAGCCCGCCGTTTTGCAGAGCCGCAGCACAGACGAGACCGGCTATTTGCAGCCCACGATCAAGCAATTGACCGACGTGCGCGGCACCAACGGACCGATTGCTTCGATCTATCACCTGAACGGTATTCAAAGCTGGGCCGTCGCCGCCAATGGGAGCGTGACCAATGTCCATCAATACTAGGAAACTGTTGGTTGCGGCGGGTGTGGCCGCCGTCGCCGCCGGCTGCGCGACCAATCCACAGGGAACGCATCTTGACATGCGCACTGCGTATAACGGTGCGCCGCTTAATTTTGGCACGACACCGACCGCCGCCGAGCTCTCGAAGTTCTTCTCCTATCCACCGGACGGCCGCGGCTTGCCGGCGGGCAGCGGCAACTGGGAGCAGGGCAAGAAAGTGTACGAACAAAAATGCCAGGTGTGTCACGGCGACAAACTCCAGGGCGTGGCGGGGATGGGTGAGGCGCTGAACGGCGGGCGCGGCACGCTTGTCAACAACGATCCGAAAAAACCGCCGATGAAAACGGTAGAAAGCTATTGGCCGTATGCGACGTCGGTGTTTGATTTCATCAAGCGCGCGATGCCGTTCAATGCGCCGGGGTCGCTGACCGACAGCGAGGTTTATGCAGCGACCGCGTATGTGCTGGCTCAGGGCAACATCATCGGCAAGACGGAAGTCCTGAATGCGCAGACGCTGCCCAAGGTGAATATGCCGAACAAGGACGGCTTCGTCCCCGGCGACCCGCGGCCCGACGTGAAATAGGCGGCGCATGGCGGGACGAACAACGGACCCGGCCGGGGTCCGTTGTTTTGTACGCTGCACAATCCCTGCTATGCTTGATGCCGAATGAGGATGTGGTTGACGCCATTTATCGTGTAGTGGGATGAAGGACATTCTTTGGATCAGTCTGGGGGCGGTGGTCGGGGCCAACCTCAGGTTCGCCGTTAACCGCTGGGCGGCTGCCTGCCTGTCGGCTTCGCTGCCATACGGCACATTGATCGTGAACGTAACGGGCAGCTTCGTCCTCGGTTTCTTTTTGGTGTGGACCACCGAGCGCGTGCTCGCGGATCCCCATTGGCGCATGCTGATTGCGATCGGTTTCTGCGGTTCCTACACCACATTTTCAAGTTACAGTTTCGAAACGCTGCACTTGTTTGAAGAGGGTCATTACAGCATGGCAATCGGCAATTTCGTTCTCAACAATCTTGTTTCGCTGCTGGCGGTTTTTGGCGGCGCCGTGCTCGCCAGGGTGGCGTCTAATGCCGCGTGACGCCGTAAAAGTTTCGGTTTACATCAATGAAGGCGACGAGTGGAATCACCGGCCGCTGCATCTGGCAGTGCTGCGCATGTTGCACGAGCGCGGGATAGCGGGAGGCACCGTGCTGCATGCGGTCGCGGGATTTACCGGGCACGGTACAGTGCAGACCACGTCGCTCGTTGACGCCGGCGGCAAGCTGCCTCTCGTGATCGAGTTCGTTGATTCGGCCGACAGGGTCGATAGCGTGATGCCGCAGTTAATGCAGATGGCCGGGGAACGCCTGGTTACCCGCCAACAGGTTAAGATCGAGTAGGTTAATTTATTGGAGTCTCCATGCAGATCAACAAACGCAGTCAGATCATCACTCAGGGCGTGCAACGCTCGCCCAACCGCGCAATGCTGCGCGCCGTCGGATTCAAGGACACCGATTTCAAAAAACCGATCGTCGGCATCGCCAACGGCTATAGCACGATCACGCCATGCAACCTCGGACTGAACGATCTCACCGCGCGGGCCGAGGCGGCGGCAAAGAAAGCCGGCGCGATGCCGCAGACCTTCGGCACCATCACGGTGTCGGACGGCATTTCAATGGGCACCGAAGGCATGAAATATTCGCTGGTTTCGCGCGAGGTGATCGCCGATTCGATCGAAACCGCGGTGCAGGCGCAGAGCATGGACGGTGTGGTGGCGATCGGCGGCTGCGACAAAAACATGCCGGGGGCGCTGATCGCGATCGGGCGCATGAACATTCCGTCCATTTTCGTCTATGGCGGCACGATCAAGCCCGGCCACTACAAGGGCAAGGATTTGACGGTGGTCAGCAGCTTCGAGGCGGTCGGCGAATACACGGCGGGGAAAATCAACAAGGAGCACATGCTTGGCGTCGAGCGTCGCGCGTGCCCAGGCGCCGGCTCGTGCGGCGGGATGTTTACGGCAAACACGATGTCCTCGGCGATCGAAGCGATGGGCATGAGCCTGCCTTATTCATCGACGATGGCGGCCGAAGACCGTGAGAAACACAATAGCGCGGCGGAATCGGCGGCGGTGCTGGTCAGCGCGATCAGGAAACAGCTCCTGCCGCGCGACATCATCACGCGTAAATCGATGGAGAACGCGATCTCGGTGGTGATGGCGGTCGGCGGCTCAACCAACGCAGTGCTGCATCTGCTGGCGATTGCGCATGCCGCGCAAGTGCCGCTCACGATCGACGATTTCGAAACCATCCGCGGCCGCGTGCCGGTGCTGTGCGACATGAAGCCATCGGGACGCTACGTGGTGACCGACTTGCACAAGGCCGGCGGCATCCCGCAGGTGATGAAAATGCTGCTCGAGCATGACTTGCTGCACGCAGATTGCATGACGATCAGCGGCAGAACGATCGGCCAGCTGTTGAAAAGCGTGCCGGCGCGTCCGCCCAAGAACCAGGACGTAATCCGGCAGTGGGAAAACCCGATGTATGCGCACGGCCATCTCGCGATCCTCAAGGGCAACCTCGCCACCGAAGGCGCAGTGGCCAAGATTACCGGCCTGAAGAGCCCCAAGATCACCGGGCCGGCGCGCGTGTTCGATTCCGAGGAGGCCGCGATGGCCGCGATCATAGCCAGGCATATCAATTCGGGCGATGTGATCGTGATCCGTTACGAAGGCCCAAAAGGCGGCCCCGGCATGCGCGAGATGCTGTCACCGACTTCGGCCTTGGTTGGCGTAGGTCATACCGAGGACGTCGGCCTCATCACCGACGGCCGCTTTTCGGGCGGCACCTATGGCATGGTGGTCGGCCACGTCGCGCCGGAAGCGGCGGTCGGAGGCGCCATTGCGCTGGTACGGGAAGGCGACTCGATTACCATCGATGCCGGGAAACTGCTGTTGCGGATCAACGTGCCGGATGAAGAACTTGCGCGGCGTCGTGCAGCTTGGCAGCCTCCGAAGCCACGTTACACGACTGGCGTGATGGCCAAGTACGCGAAGCTGGTGTCGACGGCGAGCAAAGGCGCGGTTACCTGCTGAAGTCCCGGTTCAATACGCGAGCGGTCGACGGCAACCGTGAGGATGGAGTTTGCGCTGGCGGGGGGAGGTCAGCGAACCACCATGACCGCACAGTGCGCGTATTGAATTACATGTTTGGAAACTGACCCGAGGCGCAAGCGCTCAAACAGGCTTTTTCCCCGATGGCCGAGCACGATCAGATCGGCCTTATATTCGTTTTCAGCGTGGCGGATGATCTGCTCGGCGGGGTGGCCTACGGCAACTTCAAAATGCAGCCGCACTCCCTGAGACGGAGCTTGTGTCTTTAGCGGCGCCAGAACTTTCTGATAATGATTTTTCGAGTTCTCGATGATCGCTTCAGTTTCCACGTCGTCGCCGAATTCGGGCGGGCGTGCGACCGCAAGCACGTAAAGATCGGCGTCGTATTTTTTCGCGATATCGAGCGCGAATGCATAGGCTTTAGCGGCCGGCTCCGATCCGTCAAATGCTATGAGTAGGCGCTTGATCATATAGGGCCTCCTGAACTAGGACTTGAGTACATTGTGCACCGATTGTTCGGGCTGTTTTGGCGGCAGCAGATGACGCGGCAAAAAGAATGCATTGGCAATCAGCGTGGGCACCACGGCACTGCCGATGACCGCGGCGACCAGCGCCGAGTACTGGGCGCTGTCCACTATGTTATGCGTCAGACCAAACAGCGCGGAAATGCTGCCGAACGTGAGCCCGGTCGACATCAGCAGCGTCGTGTAAGCGCCTTCCATTCTGGGCGAGCCGAAAGCCCGGGTTACCGGATAAACCCCCATGACTTTGGTGGTCATCTTGGCCAGCAGAAACACCAAGAATGCCACCGGTGCAGCGATTAATGCCGGCACCGAGACGTACGCGCCGGCACGAATGAAATAAAACGGCGTCAAAAACCCGAATGTCAGCGTGCGCAGGCGGCGCACCAGGGCGTGATCCCTGCCGACGGTTCCCGCGAGCACCATGCCCATCACGTAGGCGGGCAACACCGGTTCGCTGTCGGCCCACAGCGCGAGCGCACCCAATCCGAACATGCACAGCAACAGGAATTTGGTTTCGAGTTCCGAGGGCCGCTCGCCAAAGCGCGTGAAAAAACGCGGCGTGAGCCATGGCAACACGCTGAATGCTACGGCGCTTGTCACGACGAAAATCAGCGTTTTGTAGGTAAACGGCGAAAACATCAACCCGAGCGTAATCACCGTAGCCAGGTCCGTTATGAAGCATGCCGCCAGAACGGTCTTGCCATAGTTGGTCTTGTTAAACCCGAACTCAAGCATGACGGCATAGACTACCGCGACTGAAGTGGTGGACATTGCTATGCCGGCGAGCCAGCTCGCGTCTTTGGTCCAGTGCAGGAAGTAATACGCGACCGCCGCGCATCCCAGGAATGGCGCGAGGAAGCTGATGAATCCGATTGCGGAGGCTTCCTTCCAGTTCTTGCGCATCACGGCCGGGTCGAGCTCAGCACCGGCAAGGAAAGTCAACAACACCGCGCCGGTGATGGACAGAAACCTGATCCACGATTGATCGGTGCCAAGCGCGGTTGCGCCGAGCAATGCGCCGATAATGAGCTGGGCAACCGTTCCGATCACGATTTCGGACATTGCGGTTGCAATGCGCAGCCAGATCGACAGCAGCGTTGCCAGCAAAGCCAGACCGAGCCACAGCGCGGCGAGCGAGAAAATTTCAGTCATCATTACCCCTCAATGATTTGCGACCGGGAAAACCGGGGGCGAACGAGGGTTTGTGTACAGAGAAATGCCTACATTCCCACCGCGAACCCGGTGAACCATGTAGGCATCATCAGCCAGTCAGGCGGTTATTGTTGCAGGAGAATGCCATCTCCCGTTCTTGCGCCGGCATTATAAGCCGCACCGTCGTTTGCCGGCAAATTCGGATCGCCGTAGCGGGTATATTTACCGGTGGCAGGCTATTTTCGCACGAGGTTGAAAAGCGCGCGCGCGGCCGCGATTACTTCGCTCGCAGTAATGCCCGCCGGCCCCGTACCGGCGGCGACCAGCTCATCGCCGGCGGCGCCATGCAGATGCACGCCCGCGAGCAACGCGTGCTTCGCGTCGGCGCCCTGTGCGAGCAGGGCTGCGATGATCCCGGTCAGCACGTCGCCCATGCCCGCGCTCGCCATGCCCGGGTTGCCGCTGGTGTTGATGAACCACGTGCCGTCGGGCAACGCGCAGATGCTGCCGGCGCCTTTCAAGACCACAGCGCTGCGATAACGTGCAGCGATTTCACGCGCCGCGGCGATGCGGTCGGCCTGAACGCTTGCGGTAGTGCCCGCCAGCAGGCGCGCAGCTTCGGCCGGATGGGGCGTGAGCAATGTCGGCGCCGCTCGCTGGCTGACAAGTTGTTGCAGGTTCGGGTCGGCAGCGATCAGGTTCAGCGCGTCGGCGTCGATAATCAGTGGAAATTTGGTGTGCAGTGCGGCCATCAAGACCTGGTGCGCATCCGGCGTCTGGCCAAGTCCGGGGCCGACAGCAAGGCAGCTCAAATGGTCGAGCTTCAAAACTTCGTGCACGGCGCGCAGCATCAACTCGGGCTGCGCCGGGTCGTAACCGGGGCTGTCAGAGGCGAGCAATCCGACATATACGCGACCGGCACCGAGGTTGAGCGCGGCGCGGCCGGCGAGCAGCGCAGCGCCTACCATGCCAGGCGCACCGCCGATGATGCCGAGACTGCCGTAATCGCCTTTGTGGCTGTTGCCGCGGCGTGCCGGCAATGCCGCAGCGATCGTATCGCTGCCGATCACAGCACCTTGCGCGGCATGCAGCGCCGCGGCATCGATATCGAGCGGGCAGAGATGAATATGGCCGCAATGATCGGGCCCATCGAGCGTGAGCAGGCCCGGTTTCAATCCGATGAACGTTGCAGTATGGTCGGCACGCACTGCGCAGCCCAGCACGCGTCCGCTGTCGGAATCGAGCCCACTCGGCACGTCGAGCGCCAGCACGGTTGTGCCAAGATGATTGATCGAGGTGACGAGTCCGGAATAATTACCGCTCAACTCGCGCTGCAGACCGATGCCGAACAGACCGTCGATCACGAGATCCCAGCGCTGGCCTGCAGGGATGCGGTCGATGGTGACGCCGCCGCTGTCGCGCCAGGCATCGCACGCAGCCTTGGCATCGGCGGAGAGCTTGGCAATATCGTCGCTAAACACGACGCTGACCTTGAACCACCACGCTTTGAGATGACGCGCCACGACGAACGCATCGCCGCCGTTATTGCCGGGACCGGCGAGAACCAGCACGCCGCGGCCTCGATCAGCCACCAGATCGCGGGCGATCTGCGCGGCGGCGAGCCCGGCGCGCTCCATCAGGCCGGGCGGTTGCAGACCGGCCAGCGCCTTGGTTTCGATGTCGCGGATCTCGGCGGTGCGATATACCGGCACGAATGTGCGAGAGTGAAATGACATGGTTGGCGAGCTGGTTTTGTTGCTAGTGCCGTTCCAACTTGTTGTCCCGAATGCGCGATAGCCACGTGCCGAGCCATTGCTTCTCGCTTGAAAGCACGTAGGTGTAGTGCATCCACGGCCCTCCGCTTGTCCAAAGTCCAAACAAGTTGGAACGGCACTAGTTTAACCCAATTGCCACTGCATTCCGGCTGCGACCGGCGCCGGTTTCGGGTAAAATCCGGCTTTACGGACATCGCGCTGACTTAGAGTGCCTAACATAATGAAACGCGTGATGCGCTGGCACGATTTTGGCTCAGGGCGCGAAGCAAGGCCCGCCGCTTAGTCACTCTAAGCAAGAGACTTGCGACAATGCCATGGGCCAAAACTCGCGGCCAGCCCTATTATTTATACGTCGTCGGTTCTAATCGTTGTTCGGGGTTGCGGCCAGAATCGGCGCTGACATCGTTGCTCGACTGGCCAATATTCTGGATATTGCCTGCATCGAGCGCCTCGCCATCACCAATTCTGGACCGCAACGCACACGTGTTTCATTGTGTTAGGCACTCTTAATGCCGCAACTTCTCAGGCTGCGCGGGCGCAACGCCCTCTCCGAGTTCCGCTTAAGCAAGCTCAACCAGGCTCTCCAGCCGGCCCCTCTCAAGCTCGCCGGCATCAGCGCCGAATTCTGGCATTTTGTCAGCGTTACGCGCGATCTGAGCAGCGCCGAGAACGCGATACTCGAACGCATCCTGACCTATGGCCCCGCTTCCAGCGAAGCATCGGAAGCGGGGCAGTTGCTGCTCGTGGTGCCGCGTCTCGGCACGATCTCGCCGTGGTCGTCGAAAGCAACCGATATCGCGCGCCAGTGCGGCTTGAGCATGGTCGAGCGCATCGAGCGCGGCACCGCGTGGCACATCGTCAATACCGAAGGCAAACGGCTCTCCGAGCGCGCCATGGCTGTGCTGCTGCCGCTGCTGCACGACCGCATGACCGAAACCGTGCTCGAGACATTCGATGCCGCGGCGCGGTTGTTCCAGCATTACAAGCCGCAACCGCTCAAAACGGTCGACATGCTGGCGGGCGGCATCGCGGCGCTGCAACGCGCCAACCGCGACATGGGACTCGCGCTGTCGGACGACGAAATCGATTACCTGTGGCGGAATTTCTCTCTAATCAAACGCAATCCGACCGATGTCGAGCTGATGATGTTCGCGCAGGCGAATTCGGAGCACTGCCGGCACAAGATATTCAATGCCGATTGGGTGATCGACGGCCAGCCGCAGGACAAATCGCTGTTCGCGATGATCCGCCATACACACCAGCAGCATCCGCAGGGAACCGTTGTTGCCTACTCCGATAATTCGGCGATCATCGAGGGCGCGCGCGTGCGGCGCTTTTATCCGGCTGCCGACGGTGGCTATCGCTACGTCGACGACGATGCGCATATCCTGATGAAGGTAGAAACGCACAACCACCCGACCGCGATATCGCCGTTTCCGGGTGCGGCAACCGGCGCCGGCGGCGAGATTCGCGACGAAGGCGCGACTGGGCGCGGCGCCAAGCCGAAAGCCGGATTGACTGGCTTCACGGTGTCCAATCTCGAGATTCCCGGCTTCAGGCAGCCGTGGGAGGGCAACGCTTATGGGCGGCCGGGCCGGATTTCATCGGCGCTCCAGATCATGCTCGACGGGCCGCTCGGCGGCGCGTCGTTCAACAACGAATTCGGCCGCCCCAATCTATGCGGCTACTTCCGCACCTTCGAGCAGGAAGTGGCGGGGGAGATGCGCGGCTACCACAAGCCGATCATGATCGCCGGGGGGATCGGCAATATCTCGGCGCAACATGCGCACAAGCAGGAGCTCGCCGCCGATGCACTGCTGATCCAGCTCGGCGGGCCTGGCATGCTGATCGGACTCGGCGGCGGTGCGGCATCGAGCATGCAGACCGGAGCCAACATCGAAGACCTCGATTTCGATTCGGTGCAACGTGGCAATGCCGAGATGCAGCGCCGCGCGCAGGGGGTAATCGACTGCTGCTGGGCGCTCGGCGCCGACAACCCCATCCTGTCTATCCACGACGTCGGTGCCGGCGGGCTGTCGAACGCACTGCCGGAAATGGTGCACGCAGCCGGGCGCGGCGGGCGCTTCGATTTGCGCAGAATCCCGAGCGAAGAGCCAGGCATGTCGCCGCTGCAAATCTGGTGCAACGAAGCGCAGGAGCGTTATGTGCTCGCGGTTGCGCCCGCAAGTATCGAAACCTTCAAGTCGATTTGCGAGCGCGAGCGCTGCCCGTTTGCGGTGGTCGGCGATGCCACGGCCGATCACAAACTAGTGGTTGCCGATCCGGCGTTCAACAGCACGCCGGTTGACATGGAACTGCCGGTATTGCTCGGCAAGCCGCCCAAAATGCTGCGCGATGTCACGCATCGCGTATCTAGCCTGCCACCGTTCGATGCTTCGGCCATAGACTTGCGCGAAGCGTGTTTGCGCGTGCTGCGGCTGCCGGCCGTCGCGGACAAGACATTCCTGATTTCAATCGGCGACCGCACCGTGGGCGGCATGACCGCGCGCGACCAGATGGTCGGCCCCTGGCAGGTGCCGGTCGCCGACGTCGCGGTGACTCTGCTGGGTTTCAACGAATATTGCGGCGAAGCGATGGCGATGGGAGAGCGCACGCAGCTTGCCTTGATCAATCCCGCGGCGGCGGGCCGCATGGCGGTCGGCGAAGCGGTCACCAATATCGCCGCCGCCGCGATAGCCGATATCGGCGGCATCAAGCTCTCGGCCAACTGGATGGCCGCGGCCGGCCATCCCGGCGAGGACGCGGCGCTCTACGACGCTGTGCGCGCGGTCGGCATGGAGCTGTGCCCGCAGCTCGGCATCAGCATCCCGGTCGGCAAAGACTCGATGTCGATGAAGACCGCGTGGAGCGACGGGGATACGAAGAAAGAGGTCACTGCGCCGCTGTCACTGATCGTATCGGCGTTTGCGCGTGTGACCGATGCACGCCAAACGCTGACGCCGCAGCTGCGCACCGATTGCGGAGAGAGCGAGCTGATCCTGATCGACCTCGGACTCGGCCGCTGCCGGCTCGGTGGTTCGGCGCTGGCGCAGGTTTATCGGCAGCTCGGCAATGCGGCGCCCGATGTCGACGATCCGAAGTTGCTGCGGGCGTTTTTCGGCGCAGTCCAGCAGCTGAACGCCGAAGGCAGGTTACTCGCCTATCACGACCGCTCTGACGGCGGGTTGTTTGCGGCCATATGCGAAATGATGTTTGCCGGTCGCTGCGGTGTCGATCTCGATCTGGGCGCGCAGGCGGGCGCGAGCGCAGTGGTTGCCGCGCTGTTCAATGAAGAGCTTGGGGCCGTGCTTCAGGTGAGTCGAGCCGATAGCACAGCGGTATTAAAGTCATTGACTGCCGCAGGCCTTGGCGCGGCGTGCCGGAGCATAGGCCGGGTGAATGTTTCCGGCAAGTTGGCCGTCATGGCGGGCCGCCAGCAGGTTTTTTCAGCGGAGCGCATCGAACTGCACCGCGCGTGGTCGGAGACGACTTACCAGATGCAGCGGCTGCGCGACCATCCGGAATGCGCGCTGCAGGAGTACGACCGCATTCTCGATGCGGGAGACCCCGGCATCGCGCCACATCTGACTTTCGATCCGGCTGCCGATGTCGCAGCCCCTTTCATCAATCGCGGCGCGCGCCCACGCATCGCCATCCTGCGCGAACAGGGCGTCAACGGGCAAGTCGAGATGGCGGCAGCGTTTGATCGCGCCGGATTCGAGGCGTTCGACGTGCACATGAGCGATATCATCGCCGGGCGCGTCGGTTTGCCGGACTTCAAAGGCTTTGCCGCGTGCGGGGGCTTCTCCTATGGCGATGTGCTCGGCGCGGGCGAGGGCTGGGCCAAGTCCATCCTGTTCAACCGGCGCGCGCGCGACGAGTTCGTCGCGTTCTTCAATCGCATGGACACGTTCGCACTTGGCGTTTGCAATGGCTGCCAGATGATGAGCAATCTGCATGAAATCATACCCGGCACCGAAGCGTGGCCGCATTTCGTGCGCAACAAATCGGAGCAGTTCGAGGCGCGCTTCGTGACGGTCGAGGTAATGCAATCGCCGTCGCTGTTTTTCGACGGCATGGCGGGCAGCCGGCTGCCGATCGCGGTCGCGCACGGCGAAGGCTATGCCGAATTCTCCGGTGTTCAGCAACGTGAGCGGTCGCTCGTTGCCTTGCGTTTTGTCGATAATCGCGGCGCGGAGACCGCAAGCTACCCCTGTAATCCCAACGGTTCTCCGCTCGGAATCACCGGTCTCACCACGCCCGACGGCCGCTTTACGGTGTTGATGCCGCATCCCGAGCGCGTATTCCGCAGCGTACAGAATTCGTGGCATCCCGCCGGCTGGGGAGACGATGGACCATGGCTGCGCATGTTCCGCAACGCACGCAAATGGGTGGAATAGCCGCATAGCGGCGGCGAGGAGTGAAAAGTGAAGGGAGATGAGTCGACGCGCTTTGCGCTTGTCTGTGAGATTTCTCCCCGTCTCACGCCTCTCGCTTCACGCCTCTCTCGACGGGGGAGCCATGGCTGAACCGCCTGCCAAAACGGATGCCCCCTTCTATACTGAAGACGAACTCGATGCGCTTTACGAGCGCGATCCGGTCGCGGCGCTGCGCATATCGCGCGAGCAGCATCTGCTCAGAAGACAACTCGAGTCGATGCGCTGCAAGGATGGTCCGCCGCCGACGCCGGAAGGAGTGACTCAAATTCTCGCGGAGGCGCGGCGCATCCTGCTGAAAGACGGCGGCGATCTCGAGTTCGTTGCGCTGGAGGGAACGGTGGTGCAGGTTCGCCTCAAAGGTAATTGCGTCGGTTGCCCGCGCGCCACGCTCGACCTCAAGAATGTGGTCGAGGCACTGGTACGCAAGCGCTATCCCCAGATCACCGAGGTGCGCAACACGTTCTAGGTGGACGGATCGGCATTGGATGCAGGACTGGAAATCATAGTGCCTGCATGGAGATGTCCAGGTTTTGCCGCGCTGCACCCCAATGCCAGGGCCGAAAGAGCAAAATAAAACGGCGCACCCAGTGCGCCGTTTTCTGCTGGAACCGGGGGCCTATTCGACCTTGGCTTTGGCGCGCAGGTCGGCGATTGCCCGTTGCACCGCCTGGTTTTGCAGTTGCTGCTGGATGTTGTTTCTCACTTCTTCGAAAACCGGCACCTTCGTCGGCCGCTCGTCGTCGAGCCGGATTACGTGCCAGCCGAACTGCGTTTGCACCGGGGCATCGGTCAACTGGCCTTTCTTGAGCTTTTTCAGCGCCTCTCCAAATTGCGGTACGTAGCGGCCGGACGGCGCCCAGTCGAGGTCGCCGCCTCTATCCTTGGAACCGGGATCTATGGATTTCTGGGCCGCCAGTTTTTCGAAGTTTCCGCCTTTTTTCAGTTGCGCGATGACCTGCTTGGCTGCCGCTTCTTCCTTTACCAGGATGTGTCGCGCCTTGTATTCCTTGTCGCCGGCTTGAGCTTTGGCGGCTTCGTATTCCTTTCTCATCGTTTCTTCGCTGACCGGATTGGCCTTGATGTAGTCCTGCAGGTAGGCATTGATCAGCACCCCCTGGCGCTGGAACTCGATTTGCGCTGCAACATCGGGGCTCTTGTCCACGCCTTTTTTGAGGGCTTCCTGCACGAGTACCTCGCGCGTGACCAGTTCGTCGCGTATACGGGTACGCAGCTCCGGTGAGTCCGGCTGTCCCTGGGCCGCTGCATTTTTGACGAGCTGGTCGACCCGGCTCTGCGGGATCGCCACCCCATTCACCTTGGCGACCGCGTCCGCGGCCCGTGCGTTGCCGATGGCGAAAGCGGCGACCAAGGCCAGCGCCAGGGTTTGAGAAGTTTGCATTATTGTCATGTCAATTCCTAGGTTGGCGGATTAAATTTCATCGGGAGTATACGCCTTGATCGTCAAAGCGTGAATTTCGCGTTCCAGCATTTCGCCGAGCGCGGCGTGGACCATGCGATGGCGCGCCTGGGTCGACTTGCCTTCGAACAGCGGCGAGACGATGATCAGCTGGAAATGCCCGCCGCCGCCTTTCGCGCCTTCATGCCCGGCATGCTTGTCGCTGTCGTCGATCAATTCGACGCTGTCGGGCGTCAGCATGGCGAGCTTTAGCTCGATGCGCTCGAGCGTATCCTTCATGTTGGCCGTACTCGTGCGCGAAGCATCACTTGGTTTCCTTGCTTTCGACGTACTTTGCGAGCATCAGCGCCTGCAGCACCACGAACACCAGCATCAGCCCCATGCCGCCGAACAGCTTGAACTTGACCCACGTAGCTTCCGTGAAGTTGAATGCTACGTAAAGGTTGAGGAAACCCATAAGAGCAAAAAATCCCGCCCAGCTCCAGTTCAGTTTTGTCCATACGATTTCCGGCAACTGCATTTGCGTGCTCATCATGGTCTTGATCAGGTTTCTTTTGAACGCCAGCATCGATACCATAAGCGCAATAGCGAAAAGCCAATACAATACCGTTGGTTTCCACATTATAAATCGTTTGTCGTGAAGGACGAGTGTCAAGCCACCCATTACAACAACGAGCGCCAGGCTGATCAGAAGCATTTTCTCGACCTTGCGATGCTTAAGCCAGACATATGCGACTTGTCCAATTGCGGCAACAATAGTAACGGCGGTTGCCATAAATATATCGTCCGTTGCAATGTACGCAACAAAGAACAGGATCACGGGGAACAGGTCGAAAAGGAATTTCATGGGACTCTAACTATCCGGCTGCATGCTGAATTGTCCAAAAATGGTAGCGAAATATGTACACGCAATCTTGCCTTATTTTACAAGGCAATCGGGAGTAATTATTCCTTGTTGAATTTCAACGATGTTGAATTAATGCAATACCGCAGTCCGGTAGGCTGGGGGCCATCCTCGAATACATGCCCCAGGTGCGCGTCGCAGCGGCTGCACAGCGCTTCGGTGCGCCGCATCGAGTAGCTCGTGTCGTCCTCGGTCCTGACGTTGTCCTTGATTGCCGGCTGCCAGAAGCTCGGCCAGCCGGTGCCGGAGTCGAACTTATGGTTGGAACGGAACAGCTCGGCGCCGCAGCACACGCAACGATAGACGCCCTGGTCGTGGTTATTCCAGTAGGCGCCGCTAAATGCATGCTCGGTGCCTTTTTTGCGCGTGACGTTGAACTGCTCGGGCGTCAGCGCTTGTTTCCATTCCCGGTCGGTTTTGACAACTTTGTCCGACATGCTGCGCCTCTTCAGGTGATTCCGGGTTGTCCGCGTAACGGCGTCTGGCTGGCTCGATTGAGTTCCAGCCGAAAATCCCCTTTCTCAATGTACACCCGGCCGACTCGCGGCCGTTGCGCGAGTTCCTTGAGCAGGCGCACGACCGGCTTGTCGTAACCGAATCCGGTTCTCATCGGGCCGGCGGCCAGCATGTCATCGACCTGGGAACCCGCATACAGGTGACGCAGCAGTCGCTCTTCGTCACCGCTATTCGGATATTTCCGGCGCAAACCCGGCACCGCCGGCGCCAGCGGCTGCGGCTGCAGCGGAATCCGCGCCGAACCGTTGGCTACGATTCGATCAAGAATGTCGGGCTCGACCGGCGCCAGCGGCTTGCCGTAGTAGCCGAGCGCGTATTTCTTCACTTCGTCCGGCACCGTTTTGTAGCGTTCGCCCTGAACGACGTTGAGCACCGCCTGGGTGCCGACCAGTTGCGAGAACGGCGTGACCATCGCCGGC
The DNA here is from genome assembly GCA_041483135.1 of Gammaproteobacteria bacterium. Classification (GTDB taxonomy): domain Bacteria; phylum Pseudomonadota; class Gammaproteobacteria; order Burkholderiales; family SG8-41; genus PALSA-1004. The sequence goes on from JBGPFE010000001.1 coordinate 123,277, forward strand.
CAGCCGAGTTCCCTGAATACGCGGGCGGTTTCCGCGAGCACGGCATCGAACTTGTGGAGCAACCCCGCCTGCTCGAGCTGGTAACGCATGTTGGTCAGCATGCCGCCGGGAATCTGGTGCTCGTAATGGAACTGGTCGTATTCCATCGGCACGCCGAGCGGCAGATTTCCCTGCTGCGCGACGCGCCGGAAATGCTCGCCGACTTCATCGACCAGACGATCATCCAGATTGATTTCATAACCCATGCTGCGCAGGTTGCGCACCACCGTCTGCGTCGCCGGTTGCGCGGGGCCATTGGCGAGCGGGGCGATTGAGGTCTGGATCTGGGTCACACCGAGCCTGACGCTTTCGAGGTAAACCAGCGGCGCGAGCCCCGTCATGCAATGGCTGTGCAGCTCGAGCGGCACTTTTCCTGTGACTTTCAGCATGGCCGGCACCAGCGTGCGAATGCGGTCGGGCGTGAGCAGCCCCCCCGGGTCCTTGATCATCATCACATCGATGCCGGCGCGCTTGATCAGCTCCTTCGTTTTCCGCGCGTAAAATGCGTCGGTATGCACCGGGCTCTGGCAGAACACCACCGAGCCGACGGATTCCATGCCGAGTTCCTTTACCCGGAGCAGGTGATCGACGATATTGTCCAGGTCGGACAACGCGTCGATCACGCGCACGCGCCGGATGCCGTTTTTGGCGAGGCATTCGAGCCACAGGAAATTGACGTCATCGGGCTGCACGTCGAAGCTGAGCAGGCTTTTGCTGCGCATCGCCGACTGCATTTTGGTGCGCGTGACGCGCTCTCGCATCAGGCGCAATCGCTGCCATGGATCTTCCTTGAGGTAGCGCACGCACACGTCGAACTGGATCGCGCTCATCAGGTCGATCGTCTCGAAACCGATGCGATCCATTCGCGCGGCGACCGGCAGCATCATCGCAGTCGTCATGCGCGTCGCCCACAGGCATTGATGGGCGTCACGCAAGGTGGTGTCTATGACTTTGATTTCCGTCACAGGGGCCCTTTGGTTTGACGAATCGGCGGCTAGGCTGCGGGCGCGATCAGTATCAGCGGCTGGTCCTGGTTGACCAGGGTTTCATTGGCGACCAGCACCGCCGTTATCGTGCCGGCAACATCCGCCTTGAGCGAACTGAACAGCTTCATCACTTCGAATACGCCAACGGTATCATCCGGCTGCACGCGGTCGCCGACTTCCACACAGGGCCTCGCACCCGGCGATGAGGCGCGGTAGAAAGTCCCCATCGTCGGCGCGCGCACGGCGACCTGGCCCGGCGGCACTTCAGTAGCGGCGGATGGTCGCGGCAGGGCAGTGGCTGATGGCGACGCGTTTTCGGCCGGCGCGTCGGCGATGCCCGACACCAAGGGCGCGGCGCCCGGATATCTCGAGACGTGCAGTTTCAACTCGCCAAGCTCGAGGCGGACCTCGCAGTCCTTCATGCCGTCGATGATCTCGAGTATTTTCCTGACATCGTCGTGCGTCAGTTCCGCCACGAGGTTTTCCTTTTGCCGCGCAACCGGATAAACAATACAGCGATGCTGGCGCTCAACTTCCCTGCAGGTTATGGATTTCGGGGAAAAACAGGTCTTTCCATGTCGCCGGTTTTTTCTTGATCGAGCCGACCTTGTGCATGAAATCAGCGTATTTCATCGTGCTGTTCGGCACCAGGGTGTACAGCACCTGTGGGCTCGACACGATTTTGTGGAGCCAATCGACGGTAAGATTGGACTTGGTCTGCTCGATCCACATCTGCGCGGCGGCGCGCTTGTCCCTGTTGAGGATCTCGGTCGCCTCCTGGAGTGCTGCGAGGACGGCTTTGTAGAGTTTGGGATTGGCCTCGCGGAATTTGGCGGTGGTCCATATTACGGTGAAGGTATGCGCGCCGCCCATCACGTCGAACGAGTTGAGAACAGTATGGATGCCGGCTCGCTCGAGTTGCTGGAACTGGAAAGGCGGCACGCTGAATACGTTGTTGATCTCGCTTGCGCCCGAAAGCAAAGCGGTGGTTGCATCGGGCGGCGACATCGATACGGTGAGTTTGTCGTATTTTCCGTAGTCAGCGTCGCCGAAGAGCTGCGCGGCGGCCATCTGCAGCGTCACCGCCTGCACCGACGTTTTTATGCTCGGCACTGCAATACGGTCTTTTTCGGTGAAATCGCGGATCGACTTGATGTTCGGGCTGCGCGAATTGAGCAGGAACGGCTGCGAGCTCAGCGCCGACATGCCACGCACTTCCTGCGGCGTACCTACGGTTTTCTCCCATAACGTGATCAAGCCGGGGACGCCCCCCGAAACGAAATCGACCTTGCCGGCGAGCAGCGCATCGTTCATGAAGTTGGGGCCGTTGAACCGGTCCCAGAACACCTTGATCTCGCCCAGGCCGGCCGTCTTCGCGTGCTTTTCGATCAGCTGGTTGCGCTCCATGATCGCAAACTGCATGTAGCCCATGCTGAACTGCTGGGCGAGCCGCACCTCCGTAACTTCGGCGCGCGCATGTTGCAGCGGCGTCACTCCGATCAGCAGGCATGTCAGCACCGGCAAAACTGTAACGCGAAACTTCATTTGACCCTCCTTGGTCATCGTTGGCGGTCGTGATTATTGGTTTCCTCGCGGCCGGCACTTCCGCGGCGGAGTATAGCAATGGCGTTTTCAGCGCCGCAACATGATCGCGCGCATGCCGGCGCGCTTGATGCTGACATTATACGGTCTGGGGATTCCCCTTGTGTGTCTTGCGCGCCGGCAGTAAAGTCGCCGGATGGACTATCAGTCGAAACTCCGCTTGTTGGATTTGCCGCTGCTGTCGGTGCGTATCGGCACGCAACCGGACGGCGCGCGACGCGGTATTGCGCGGGGCTGGATTGCGCTCGGCGATGTCGCGATCGGCGTGGTGTTCGCGGCCGGCGGCGCCGCAGTGGGCGGTGTCGCGATCGGCGGCCTCGCGCTGGGAGCGGTATCGGTTGGCGGGCTGGCGGTCGGGCTGCTCGCCTTTGGCGGCGGGGCCTTGGGCGTTTGGGCGGTCGGCGGGGCGGCGGTAGCGGTGCAGGCAGCCCTTGGCGGACTTGCCGTCGCCATGGATTACGCGCTCGGTGGTGCGGCGTTTGCTGCGCACGCCAACGATGCGGCGGCGCGTAGTTTCTTCGAGGGAAATATCTTTTTCCAGATAACCCACGTACTGGCACGGGACGCGAAATGGCTGCTCGTGCTCCTGATCGTGCCGGTATTGTTCCAATGGTTCAAACGCCGCCGCTAGTGCCGTTCCAACTATTCCGAGCTATCTGTGTGCGTGATTGAGGCACGATATTCAGCAGAAGGATCCTCGTGGTCATTAGGCCAATCAAGTTGGAACGGCACTAGGCCGCATGGCAAAAAACAGGCCGCAACCTTGTGGGTAACGGCCTGTCGGGTCAGCGCAGCCTTGTAAGCCGCGCTATTAGAGATAGCTAGGCTGCCGCCAGCAGTTCGCGCAAAACATAAGGCAATATCCCGCCATGCGCGTAGTAATCGACTTCGATCGGGGTATCGATACGTAACTTGAGCGATACCTTCTCAGTCTGGCCGTTCTTGCGGTTGATGGTCATCGTCACGTCCTGCATCGGCGTGATGCCTTTTTCGACGCCGCTGATGTCGATGGTTTCCGAGCCGTCGAGCTTGAGCGATTGCGCGCTCGCGCTGTCCTTGAACTGCAGCGGCAGCACGCCCATGAACACCAGGTTGGCGCGGTGGATGCGCTCGAAGTTGCGCACGATGACCGCTTTGACGCCCAGCAGTTGCGGGCCCTTGGCCGCCCAGTCGCGCGACGATCCCTGGCCGTACTCGTCGCCGCCGAACACCACCGAGGGTACGCCTTCTTTCTTGTAGCGCATCGCTGCTTCGTAGATCGAAGTCTGCTCGCCGCTGGGCTGGTGGATGGTGACGCCGCCTTCGGTTCCGGGCACCATCAGGTTCTTAATGCGCACGTTGGCGAAGGTGCCGCGCATCATGACTTCATGATTGCCGCGGCGCGCGCCGTAGGTGTTGAAATCGGCAATCGCGACGCCGTGGTCCTGCAGGTACTTGCCGGCCGGTGCGGTCGCGCGGATGCCGCCCGCGGGGCTGATGTGGTCGGTGGTGATCGAATCGCCGAAAATGCCGAGTACGCGCGCTCCCTTGACGTCGGCCACCTTGCCGGGTTGCATCTTGAAGCCGTCGAAGTAGGGCGGATGGCGCACGTAGGTCGATTTCGCATCCCACTGATAGGTGGCGCCGACCGAGGCGGGGATCTCGTCCCACATCGGGTTGCCTTCGCCGAACGCCGAGAACAGCTTCTTATACATCGCCGGGTCGGTCGCGTACTTCATGACTGCCCCGACTTCGGCGGTAGATGGCCAGATATCCTTCAGATAGACCGGCTTGCCGTCCTTGCCGGTGCCGAGCGGATCCTTGGTCATGTCGATGTTGACGGTGCCGGCGAGCCCGAAGGCGACGACGAGCGGCGGGCTCATCAGAAAATTGGCCTTGATGTTCTGGTGGATGCGCGCCTCGAAATTGCGATTGCCCGACAGCACGGCCGCGGCCACGATGTCGTTCTTGCTCACCGCTTCGTCGATGTGCGCATCGAGCGGCCCCGAATTGCCGATACAGGTGGTGCAGCCGTAGCCCGAGACGTAATAGCCGAGCTGTTCGAGATAAGTCAGCAGCCCCGCGTTTTTCAGATACTCGGTCACGGCCAGCGAGCCGGGGCCGAGCGAAGTTTTGACGCGCGAATGCGGCTTGAGGCCTTTTGCAACCGCTTTTTTGGCGAGGAGTCCTGCGCCCAGCAGCACGCCGGGGTTGGAGGTGTTGGTGCAGGAAGTGATCGCGGAGATCAGCACATCGCCCTGGCCGACGTCGACGCCCGCCTTGCTGGTGGGCACCCGCTTGTCCATCTCGTTCGCCTTGCCGTAGCCGCCGTCGACGAACGCTTTACCCATCAGTTCCCGGAACTTGCCTTTGAGCGCAGGCAGATCGAGCCGATCATGGGGGCGGCGCGGACCGGATACCGCGGGCTTGACCGTGGCGAGATCGAGCTCGACGATCTCGCTGTAGTCGATGTCGCCTTTCTTCGGCATGCCGTACATGCCCTGCGCTTGGTAATACGCCTTGACCGCCGGCACGATCTCGTCGCGGCCCGTCATGCGCAGGAATTCGCAGGACACGTCATCGACCGGGAAGAAGCCGCAGGTCGCGCCGTACTCGGGCGACATGTTGCCGATGGTCGCGCGATCCGGGATCGTCAGCGACGCCGCGCCCTCGCCGAAGAACTCGACGAATTTGCCGACCACTTTCTTCTGCCGCAGCATCTCGACGATCTTCAACACGCAATCGGTGGCGGTAACACCATCGGCCAGCTTGCCGGTCAGGTGCACGCCGACGACGTCGGGCTCGAGAAAATACATCGGCTGGCCGAGCATCGCGGCCTCGGCTTCGATGCCGCCCACGCCCCAGCCCAGCACGCCGAGACCATTGACCATGGTGGTGTGCGAATCGATGCCGACCAGGCTGTCGGGATAATACATGTCGCCCTTGTGCCACACCACCTGCGACACGTACTCGAGGTTGATCTGATGGCAGATGCCGTTGCCCGGCGGAATGATCTGGAAGGTCTCGAAGGCCTGCGCGCTCCACTTGAGAAACTGGTAGCGCTCGCGGTTGCGCTTGAATTCGATCTCCATGTTCTTCTTCAGCGCGTCGGCGCTCCCGTAATGGTCGATTTGCACGGAGTGGTCCATGATGAGGTGCGCCGGGCACAGCGGTTCGATGATCTCGGGGTTCTTGCCTTGCGCTTTCGCGGCTTCGCGCATGGCGGCGAAATCCACCACCAGCGGCACGCCGGTCATATCCTGCAGCAGCACGCGCGCGACGACGATCGGCACTTCTTCCGTGCGCGATGCCTTCGGTTTCCAGCTGGCGAGGTTCTTCAGGTGGGCTTCGGTGATTTTCTTGCCGTCGTAGTTGCGCAGCGCGGATTCGAGCACGACCCGCAGGCCGACCGGCAGGCGCGAGATCCTGCCCAGGCCGGCTTTCTCGAGCGCCGGCAGCGAATAGTATTTGCCGGTTTTGCCCGCGAATTTGAACTCCTGCAGGGAATTGAAAAGGTTGTGACTCATCGCTGAACTCCTGAAGTGGCTCCTCAGAGCCGTTTTGTCGTCATGCAATCGCGCCGCTACCGGATGCCAGAAACAGCTGTGAATGGTTGCCGCCAGTCGCTTGGAAGCAAAGCGGGAAACACGCGGTTACGGCCTGTTTTTACTTTGGAAGCGGACCAAAATGAGCGTTTGATTTTAACTGTTTGGCGCATTTCGTGTAAAGACGGAAATCCGGATTTGAGTCCGCGCGGCATCTCGTCGGATAATGCGGCCTGGCAGTTACCAACGTGTTGCACCAGACACAGCGGGTTGAGCGCATAAAAACCCATGTTATCATCGCAGCTCATCTATATCACCTATAACACATAACGCAATGAGCGGCAGTTAATGCCGCACAAGCACGGAGCGAGGAGCGCAAGGCAGTGCCCAAAACCGCTGAAATCATCGCGCAGGCGCTATACGAGGACGGAGTCAGGCATGCCTTCGGCATCCCGGGCGGCGAGGTGCTCGAATTACTCGAGGCATTCCGCAAAGCCGGTATCCGTTTCGTCCTGACCAAGCAGGAAATGGGCGCCGGCATCATGGCCGAAGCGAGCTATCAGCTGACCGGCAAGCCCGGCGTGCTGGTCGCTACTCTCGGCCCCGGCATCACCAATACCGCGACCGCAGTGGCGCAGGCGTTGCTCGACCGCTCGGCGCTAATCGTGATCACCGGTGAGATCGCGACTTCGCTTAAATCGGTATACACGCATCAGATCATCGACCAGGAATCGCTGTTGCGGCCGCTCGTGAAGTGGTCGGCCACGATCGCCGCCAAAAACGCGTTCGATCAGGTGCGCAAAGGCATCGCGATTGCGAAGGGCGTGATGCCGGGGCCGGTGCATTTCAACCTGCCGACGGATGTCGCCGGCGCCGAGCAGCCCGATGCGCGGCATTTCGCGCCCGCTGCGGTGCGCACTCTGCCGCGGCGTGAGGACCTCGCTGTCATCGAGAGCTGGCTCAGGAAAGCGAAGAAGCCGCTCGCGCTGGTCGGAGTCGGCGTGCAGATCGATGGCGCCGAGCGCGATTTCAAGCGCTTTATCGAGGCCTGGCGCATCCCGTTCATCGCGACTTACAAGGCCAAGGGCGTCGTGCCGGAAGATAATGCGCTGTGTGTCGGCGCCACCGGTCTGAGCCCGGTGGTCGACAAGATCCACATGGCGCACGTGCGCGAAGCGGACCTGATACTCACCGTCGGCTTCGATCCGGTCGAGCTCAGGGCCGAATGGATGGCTCCGTGGGACGAGAAGAAGGCCACGGTGAACATCGATCTGGTGCCGAACACGCATCACGTCTACCGCAGCGCGTTCGAATACACGGGCAGTATCGCCGGCTGCCTGCACTCGCTGACACAGTCGGCACCGAAGCGTGCGCCAGCGCGCTGGGCGGACGCCGATCTCGAGCGTTACCGCAGAACCATACAACATGCGATCGCGAGCAATCCGGAGAAAGGCCTCGGCCCCTATCAGGTCGCGACCGCGCTGCGCGAAGTGTTTCCGCGCGATACCATCGCGACCATCGACACCGGCTCGCACCGTATTCTGATCAATCACGTGTGGCAGTCGTACGAACCGCGGCGCTTGCTGCAGTCGAACGGGCTTGGCTCGATGGGCTATGCGCTGCCGTCGGCGATTGCGGCTAAACTCATATATCCGAAACGGCCGGTGCTGGCGATGATGGGCGAGGCGGGGCTCGACATGGTGATCGGCGAGATGGCGCTGCTCGCGCACCACAAGCTCGCGCTGACGCTGGTGGTGTTCCGCGACGACACGCTGTCGCTGATCAAGCTCAAGCAGCAGCGCATGAAGCTGCCCGAGACCGGTGTCGCGACGGGCAGCCCCGATTACGTGATGCTGGCCGAGGCTTACGGCGGCAACGGTTTTGTCGTCAACAACGTGCCCGATCTCAAGAAGGTCGCGCGCGTCGCTCTCAACGGCAAGCGCTTCACGCTGATCGAGGCGCGCATCAATCCGGCCGAGTACAACCACCAGATGTAACGGCGATGTTGCGCGCGATTGGCGACAGCGCGCCGTACATTCGGTAAGATTCGCGCTGGCCGGGACGCAGGTTTTCCGGCGTTGTGATCCTGCGTGCTAAATCGGAGGTTGCAGTTGCTGACTGATCGCATTATCTGCGCCGTAACACTGGTGCTGGCCGTGGTTTACTTCTACGCGACCGCTCAGATCCCGTCGCTCGAAATTGGCGATCCGCTCGGCCCCAAGGCGTTTCCGGTGCTGCTCGGCATTGCCTTGATCATTGCCACGGTCCTGCTGTTTATCGAGACGTTGAAGGCCGGGGCGGCCGGCAGGCCGGGTCTGCGATTGCGGCGCGAAGATCGGCGCCATCTGCTGCTGATCGGCGGCACGACGCTTTGGACCGCGCTTTATTTCTGGACGTTCGACAGCGCCGGTTACCTTGTTTCCACCGCTGTTTATTTATTCGTGATGATGGCGGTATTCAATAGAGGAAAGTCGATTGCCAATACATTGACCGCAATGCTGTTTGCGCTGGGCAGCTACGTGCTGTTTGTAAAAGTGCTGGGCGTCGTGCTGCCTGCCGGCATATTGAGTTTCTAGGAAACACGATATGGACACTCTCGGCCACATCTTGCACGGCTTTGACGTCGCGTTGATGCCGATCAATTTGTGGTACACGTTTCTTGGTTGCCTGATGGGCACCATCATCGGCATTCTGCCCGGCATCGGTCCCGCGGCCGGCATCGGGCTGCTGATCCCCATTACATTCGGCATGGACCCGACTTCGGCGCTGATCATGATGGCGGGGATTTATTACGGCGCAATGTACGGCGGCTCGACGACGTCGATCCTGATCAACACGCCGGGCGAGGCGTCATCGGTGATGACGGCGCTCGACGGTTACCAGATGGCGAAAAAAGGCCGCGCCGGTGCCGCGCTCGCCGTATCCGCTATTGGATCGTTCATCGCCGGCACGCTTGGCATCGTCGCGCTGACGCTGCTTGCCGTGCCGCTGGCGGCCATCGCGCTTAAATTCGGACCGGCCGAGTATTTCTGCCTGATGGTATTCGCGCTGGCCGCGGTGTCGTCGTTGACCGGGAAATCGGCGGCCAAGGGCATGATGTCGACAATCCTTGGGCTGATGCTTGCGACCATAGGCATCGACCTGCAGAGCGGCCAGCCGCGCTACACCATGGGCGTGCCTGAATTGCAGGACGGGGTCGGCTTCATCGTGGCCGTCGTTGGCCTGTTCGCCATCGGCGAGGTGTTCAGTAATCTCGAGGAACATATCAAGGGCAAGGCGGAGATCATCCGCCTGCGCGGAAAGCTGTGGCTTACCAGGGAAGAATGGGGCCGTTCCATCATGCCGATCGTCCGCGGCGGGCTGATCGGATTTTTCAAAGGCGTATTGCCCGGTGCGGGCGCGACTATCGCCACCATGATTTCCTATACCGTGGAAAAGCGCGTGTCGAAGCACCCGGAGAAATTCGGCACCGGCATGATCGAGGGCGTGGCCGGGCCTGAAGCGGCGAACAACGCCGCGACTTGCGGCGCGATGGTGCCGCTGTTGACCCTCGGCATACCCGGCTCGGGCGCCACCGCGGTGCTGATGGGCGCATTCATCATGTACGGCATCCAGCCGGGCCCGCTGCTGTTCGAGAAACGCCCCGATCTGGTATGGGGGCTCGTCGACAGCATGTATATCGGCAACATCATGCTGCTCATCCTGAATCTGCCGCTGATCGGACTGTTCGTGCGCATACTCTACATTCCGACCGGGATACTGCTGTCGTTGATACTCGCAATCTCGTCCATCGGCGTGTATTCGATCAACGGCAACACGCTCGAACTCCAGATGGCGCTGATGTTCGGCGTCGTCGGCTATATTTTCCGCAAGATCGACATTCCATTGGCGCCGATGGTGCTCTCGCTCGTGCTCGGCGGAATCATGGAGCAATCGTTTCGCCAGGCGATGACGATTTCGGGCGCCGATCCGAGAATATTCGTCGGCAGCGGGATCTCGATCACGCTGCTGATCCTGGCGGTGGTGATGGTGATGTTGCCGGTGGTTCTGCCGCGGCTCAGAAAGCTGAAGGAAGGGCCTGAAGATCTCGAGTCGTAGTTTATCGTTCGAAAGTTTCTCATGCATCGCATTACGCTTATCCCGGGCGATGGAATCGGCCCGGAGGTTACACAGGCTGCGCGCGACGTCGTCACTGCAGCCGGCGCCAACGTGACCTGGGAGGTGGCCGAGGCCGGGATGCGCGTCGGCGAGCGGCAGGGGACGCCGCTTCCGCAATCCGTCATCGATACGATCAGGCGCAACAAGCTCGCCCTGAAAGGGCCGACGCAGACACCGTTCGGCGATCCTTACCCCGTGCATGTAGGAGATCGTCTTTATCCGAGCGTGGCGATCGCCCTGCGCAAAGAGCTCGGTTTTTATGCAGCGGTCCGGCCGGTCAAGAATTATCCCGGCGTGAAATCGCGCTACGAGAATATCGATTTCATCATCTACCGGGAGAATTCCGAGGATCTCTACCTGGGAATCGAGCGCATGGTGGACGACAACACCGCGGAAGCGATCAAGCGCATCACGCGCGGCGCATCCGAGCGTATTGCGCGTTTCGCGTTCGAGGATTTGCGCAAACTCGGCCGCAAGCGGCTGACGGTGGCGCACAAATCTAACGTGCTCAAGCTGACCGACGGGATGTTCCTGAAGGTGGCGCAGGAGGTCGCGCGCGATTACCCCGATATCCAGCTCGACAGCCGGGTCATCGACGCACTGTGCATGGAGCTCGTGATCAAGCCTGAGACTTATGACGGCCTGCTGCTGCAGAATCTGTACGGCGATATCGTGTCCGACCTGGGAGCGGGCCTGGTCGGCGGGCTGGGGGTGGCGCCCGGCGCCAACATCGGTCCCGATTGCGCGATGTTCGAAGCGGTGCACGGCAGCGCACCCGATATCGCAGGCAAGGACGTCGCCAATCCGATGTCGATGATACTGTCGGCGCTGATGCTGCTGCGTTACATCGGCGAGACGCGGACGGCGGACCGCATCGATCATGCGCTGGCAGCGGTGTTGATCGAGAAGCGAAATCTCACGCGCGACCTCGGCGGCACCGCGGGAACGCGCGCAATGACCGCTGCGATCGTTGCCAGGCTGAAAAGCTGACAGCAACCGGCGGGAAGGACTGGCGAACAGGAGGAACGGATGGGCAAGCGAATAGTGGTGGTGGGCGCAGGGGCCATTGGCGGATATACCGGCGGCCACATGGCGCGCGGCGGCGAAGACGTTACGCTGATCGATGCCTGGCCCGAGCACGTCGAATACATACGCCAACATGGCATCCAGCTGTCGGGAGTAACGCCGCAGGAAACCCATTCGATCAGGGTGCCGGCCCTGCACATCAGCGACGTTCAGCGGTTGACGAAGGAAAGTCCGGTTGATATCGCCTTCATCAGCGTCAAGTCGTACGACACCGAATGGGCAACGCACCTGATCAAGCCCTACCTCGCACCCGGCGGCTACCTGGTGTCGCTGCAGAATTGCATCAACGAGGAGCGCATAGCCGCGATCGCCGGCTGGGGCAAGGTGCTGGGCAGCATCGTGAGCCTGCTCTCGGCCGAGCTTTATGCTCCGGGACACGTCAAGCGCACGGTGCCGGCGGGCGGCGCCAAACACACGGTATTCCGCGTCGGCGAAACGCATGGCCGCATCACGCCGCGTGCCGAGGAAGTCGCGCGCCTGCTCGCGCATGCCGACAGCTCGAAGGTGACGACCAATTTATGGGGCGAGCGCTGGTCGAAGCTGGTCGTCAATTCAATGCGAAATGGCCTGTCGTCGGTAAGCGGTCTGTCGGGCAACGAACGCGATCTCGCCGAAGGCCCGCGCGATCTGTCCATCCGCCTTGGCTCGCAGGCAGTGCGTGTCGGGCAGGCGCTGGGTTTCCAGCTCGAGAAAATGCAAGGCATGGAGCCGGAGACGCTGGCGCGCGCGGGCGAGGGCAGCGCGGATGCGAAAGCCGCCATCGTCGAAAATATGCTCAGGATAGCCAGCACGCGCTCCGACGAGCAGCGGCCGTCGATGGCACAGGATATATTCAAGGGCCGCCGTACCGAAACGGACTTCATCAACGGTTTTGTCGCCGCGAGAGGTGAGGACATTGGTGTGCCGGCGCCGATTCATGCCAAAATCAACGAATTGGTCAAGCAAGTCGAACGCGGCGCAATCAAGCCCGACGTGCAACACATCGCGAATTTGTGAAGGGTTCGTATAATGAAACTGATGCGCTACAGCCGTAAAGGCGAAATATCCTCGCAAGCGCGGCTCGGCGTGCTGGTCGGCAAGGATCTGGTCGCCGATTTGCGCGTCGCTTATGAGCGTTATCTGATCGAAGAAATCGGCAATCCCAAGGGCCGCGAGCTGGCGGCGATTTTCCTGCCGCCTTACATCGCTCAGTTTCTGCATGTCGGAGCTGCGGCGTGGGAGGCATTGTCGGAAGCATACGGCTGGCTGTCCGACCTCGTGAAATCGGAACCCGGGGCATTGGGTCAGCATGGCGAGCAATTGTTCATACCGCTTGCCGAATGCCGGCTGTACGCGCCGGTGCGCGGCAGCAAAATCATCGCGATCGGGCGTAATTATCCCGGCTACACCAGGAACGAGGGCAAGCAGGCGGGCAAAGTGCCGGCCGGATTCATCAAGGTGCCGTCATGCGTCGTCGGTCCCGGCCGCGATATCCTGAAGCCGAGGACGACCCGGCAGCTTGACTGCGAAACCGAGCTCGCGGTGGTGATCGGCAAAAAATGCAAGCACGTGCCGGAAGACAAGGTCTACGACGTGATCGCCGGTTATACGATACTGAACGACGTTACCGCGCGCGATATCGGCAACATCGAGCGCCAAGCCGGCCATCCGATGCTCGGCAAGACCTTCGATACGTTTGCGCCGATGGGGCCGTGGCTGGTGACGAAGGTTGAAATCAACGATCCGATGCACCTGCGCATCCGCACGCGCGTCAACGGCGAGCTGCGCCAGGAGGGCAACACCAGCGAGATGATCCATTCGATCCCGAAGCTCGTTTCGTACCTGTCGCAAATGACGCTGATGCCCGGCGACGTGATTTCGACCGGCTCACCGGGCGGCGGGGCGCTCGCTCGTCCCGAGTGGTTTCTCAATGCGGGCGATGTCATCGAATCAGAGATCGATAAGATTGGCACGCTGGTCAATGCCGTGGTCGACGAGCCTAAGAGCTCCTGAGTTGAAACGAAGCGCCTTTCTTCTGTTGCTGCTGTTTTTCGGGAGTTCCGGACTGCTCGCCGCGCAGGACTGCCCGAATCCCGCTTACCGCCCGCTTCAAAGCGGCGAGCAGCTTACGGATTGGCACGCGACTTACGTAAGACCGTTCAGAACCCCTGCCGGCGGCGTGGATGCTCCGAGCTTGACCAAGGATCAAGTCGAATCGCTCATAGAACAGATGAGGACGTTTCATCAGCGTAGTCTCGGTGACTCTCTGTGGTTTGAATCATTGGTGCAGAAGATTACTGCCAATTATGCGGGTGCGCGCGATTTCCGGGGGTTGAATACGCCCGTTGCCGAAAGATTGTCCGGGTCGGAGCGCAGCAAGGACCTGGATTTCTCGGCCTTATGCATCGACACGAGACGATCCAGTTCTGCGGACGATACGTTCGGCATCACGCTGTTCGGTCTCATCAAGAGGGACTGCGAGCATGTCAGCCTCAGGGGGCTGGTTTTCAGCGACGCTCTGATCAATGGAACCGTGAACGGCGAGTGCCGGCCGGATCACATCTATTACAAGCGGATCATCTTTCCGATAACCGCTGGCACCAATACGATCACATTTCTCTGCCGCAAAGACGGCACGGGTTGTGCCCGCCACTAAACTGGTTTTCAACTCGGACGACAGCAATCTTATATTCCGCGGAATGCGAGTGATGTCATCGAGTCCGAGATTGAGAAGATCGGGACACTCGTCAACGCGGTAGTAGATGAGATCAAGAGCTAGGGACTGGCAACAGGTCGGGCTTTGCTGTTTCCGGCGCTGCTCATGGGCAGCTCATTGTCATACCCAGCGACACCGGTCAGCAGCAGGGGTGTTTTTTGCCTGGGCGGCGGCAGAGGCGTAAGGACCGGACGCTGCAACCGAAGAAAGGCGCAACGGGCAATCCGTATTGCCGTTTACAGGGGGAATCATGTCCAAACCGTCGGTTCGACGCCAAGACCCGTACGTCCCGCTCACCAAGGAGCGGTTTCGCGAGCGTTTCTACGCCCGGTTTTACGATCCGGCGTTTGATGCGGTCCGGCCGGAGCTCGAAAAAGTGTTCGAGAAGGCGTGGGACGGCTATATCGTGTACCGCAAATCGCCACGCGTGATGCCGGCCGGACCGGGATTCTCGGATCCCTCGTATCAAATCCCTGTCGAGTGGTTCGCGACGCGGGAGAAAATCCAAGCCGCGGAGAAACGCCAGCAGGATCCCGAGTCGCCGTCGCGCATACTCATCGTGAACGGCTCGACGCGCAGCGAGCATACCTGCCCGGGCGAGATATCGAAAACGCGGCGCCTCGCGCAGGCCGCGCAAAAAACCATCGAGGCGCTGCCCGGCCACGAGGTGGATTTTCTCGATATCTCGACGCTTGCCGACGAGCCGTGGAAGGTGATCCATCCGTGCAAGGCGTGCGTGTCGACTTCCATGCCACTGTGTCACTGGCCGTGCTCATGCTACCCCAACCACGCGCTCGGTCAGACCAACGACTGGATGGAAGACATTTATCCGCGCTGGGCGGCGGCGCACGGGGTCTTCATCCTGTGTCCGGTGCACTGGTATCAGACGCCGGCGAGCCTCAAGCTGATGATCGACCGGCTGGTGTGCGCCGACGGCGGGAACCCCGATCCGACCACCACCCATGGCAAGGACCCGGCGATGGCGAAGGAACTCGAGCTCAAGGGCTGGGATTATCCCAAGCACCTCGCCGGGCGCGCGTTCGCGGTCGTCGCTCATGGCGACGCGGCGGGGCCTGAAAACCTGCGGCGCATGCTCGTTGATTGGCTGACCGACATCGGCATGATTCAGGCCGGACCGAGTGCGGCGCTCGATACCTGGATAGGCTGGTACCGGCCTTATGCCACCAGTCATGAAGATCTTGATTCGGACCATGACCTCTTTACACAAGTTCAGCAAGCTGCATTAAGCCTGGCCAACATGGTGTCGCAGATCAGGACCGGCACGTATCGGGCGCCGAATCTGGGCCTGCACAGTCCGCGTGAAAAATAATCACGCCGCGATGTGGCCCGGCGCGGATCGCGCTCGAATGAACCGCAGGATGCGGCGGTGGGCGCGGGCCTGCCTCATTCCAGCTTGATGCCGGCCTCGCGCACCACCCTGGTCCACTTCGCAAGGTCGTCGCGCATGAAGCGCGCGAATTCCTCGGGTGTGCTTTCGAGCGTCTCGGCGCCAAGTCGCGCGAAGCTGTCTCGCGTTGCCTTGGCGCGCAACGTCTTGATGAGCGCGGCATGCACTTTCATGACCGCATCATGCGGAGTCGCCACGGGCAGCACGATGCCGGTCCAGGTGCTTGAGTCAAAACCCGGGATCCCGGACTCGGCAATCGTCGGCAGTTCCGGCATCGCGGCTGCGCGTTTCGACGTGGTGACCGCCAATGCGCGCAGCTTGCCGGCCTGAATGAACCCGATCGAGGCAGACAGCTGGTCGAAGAAAATATCGATTTGACCGCCCATCAGATCGATCAGTCCAGGGCCGCTGCCCTTATAGGGTATGTGGATGAATTTGGTGCCCGTCGCGCTCTGGAACAGCTCGCCGCTCAGATGATTGGTAGTGCCGGCCCCCGATGAGCCCATTGTGATTTTGCCGGGGCGGGACTTGGCGAGCGCTATGAATTCCTTGACGCTGTGCGCCGGAATCGATGGATGCATTTCCAATACCAGGGGAACATTCGATACCAGCGACGTCGTTGCGAAATCTTTGACCGGATCGTAGCCGAGCCTGGGATAGAGCGGGGGCGCGGTCGACAGCGTGCCCGTGGAGCCGAGCAGCAACGTGTAGCCATCGGCGGCCGACTTGGCGGCGATATCGGCGCCTAACGTGCCGCCGGCGCCGCCGCGGTTGTCGATCACGACTTGCTGGCCGAGCGCCTCTGACATCCCCGGCGCGATCGTGCGCGCAGTGATATCAATATTGCCGCCCGGCGCGTACGGCACGATAATGCGTATTGCTCTTTCGGGATAAGCGGCAAACACGGAACTCGCGGCAAGCAGCATCGCCAGCATGGTCAAGCAACGGCGGATTTGCATCATTCCTCCTGCGTAATGTTTCGGTGCCCTCCAAAGCCTAGCATGAAAAGCGGCTCAGCCTGAAGGCGGTCGCCGGCGATGCCTTATAATGGCG
This sequence comes from Gammaproteobacteria bacterium, assembly GCA_041483135.1. GTDB lineage: Bacteria > Pseudomonadota > Gammaproteobacteria > Burkholderiales > SG8-41 > PALSA-1004. Next base: position 139,828 of record JBGPFE010000001.1, read on the forward strand.
GTCGATAACCTTCAGGAAACAGCGTGAGACCCGAGCAGCGCCTGCCGTATTCCGCGATCGTCGATCGCCGCCCGCTCAAGCTGCCGCGTGGCGCGCGCCTGGTGGTATGGCCCATCGTCAACGTCGAAGTGTGGGATATCGGGCGTCCCATGCCGCGCCAGATGCTGCCGCCGCCGACCGGCGTCGCCATGCTGCCCGATCTGCCGCACTGGGCATGGCACGAATACGGCATGCGCGTCGGCTTCTGGCGCCTGAAGGCTGCGCTCGATCGCCTGAAAATCAAGCCGACGCTGTCGATCAATGCGCGCGTTTGCATCGACTATCCGCGCGTGGCGCAGGCGGCGCGCGACGCGGGCTGGGAATTCATGGGACATTCCTACGATCAGCGTCCGCTGCATCTCGAGCCGAACCAGCGCGCGACGATCCGCAAGGCGGTCAGAGTGATCAGGAAGTACACCGGCAAACAGCCGGTCGGCTGGCTCGGGCCGGGGTTCACCGAGACGCTCGATACGCCCGACTTGCTGGCGGAAGCCGGCATCAAATATACCGCCGACTGGCCGGCCGACGATGAGCCATGCGAGATCAAGACCAGGCATGGCACGTTGCTGTCGCTGCCGTACAGCATCGAGCTCAACGATATCGCGATGATGATGGTGCAGCACCGTCCCGCGAGCGAATTCGTGACGCGCTGCATGGATTATTTCGAGCGCCTCTACGCCGAATCGAAGTCACGCGCAAAAATCATGTCGATCGCGGTGCATCCGTATATCTCGGGCACGCCGTACCGGATCAAGTATTTCGAAAAAGTGCTGACTGCGTTGCGCAAGAAGCCGGGGGTGGTGTTCTGGACCGGCGAGCAGATCATGAACTGGTATATGGCGAGCCGCAGCAAGCGCGGCAAGCGGCGGGAAAACAGCGCGCGGTAGGCGACTGCAATGCTTGATTTATGTCAACATGGCGCCCTGGAAGGCCGTGGTAGTCTGGACTCGGTTCGGCGCTGCCTTGAGGCAATGCGGCAAGTCGTTGCCGCATAAAGCATGGCCGTGCCCTGCGGTAGTTGCGGCGGTGTGGTGCGCGGATAAATAACCTTATGAATCAAAGCTTTCCTGGAGATTTTGCAAACTGTTGTAGAATAAAAAATCGCGGGCAACGAACGTCGCTTCGCTCGCCATGACACGACCGCACGGTTACGAGCATCAGTTCAATCTCACCCAACACACTAGGAGCATACCGATGACAAAACAACCCTGGAAGACGAAAAACTGGTTCGTGAGCGAGTGGAATTACGCGCCCGAAGTGACGAAGGATTTCAAGTTCGCCAAAAAAATCAAGGTCCACGACATCACGCTGCGCGACGGGGAGCAGCAGACCGGAGTTATTCTGACCAAGGACGACAAGATCCGCATCGCCGAAGGGCTGGCGGAGGCCGGCGTGCACCGCATCGAGGCCGGCATGCCGATCGTTTCCCCCTCCGACGCCGAAGCCATCAAGGCGATCGTCAAGCGCAATCTCGGCCCGCAGATCTTCGCCTTCTCGCGCTGCATGAAGGAAGACGTCCAGCGCGCGATCGATACCGGCGTAACCGGCGTGGTGATGGAGATTCCGTCCAGCAAGCACATGGTCGATATCGCGTACAAATGGCCGATGGAAAAGGCGATCGAGACTTCGATCGAAGCCACCAAGTTTGCGCATGCCAACGGGCTGGAAGTCGTGTTTTTCCCGATCGACTTTTCCCGCGCTGAAATGAAATGGGTGCTGGATTTGATCGAGCGCGTCAGCAAGGAAGGGCACATGGATGCGTTGGCTCTGGTGGACACCTTCGGGGTGGTTTCGCCGCATGCGATGCAGTACTTCGTCCGTCAGGTCAAGTCGCGCATCAACAAACGCCTCGAAGCGCACTTCCACCAGGACTTCGGCATGGGAGTGGCAAATACGATCATGGCGCTGGCCGAAGGCGTCGAGGTGATGCACACGACGGTCCTCGGCGTAGGCGAGCGGGCCGGCAATACGCCGATGGAAGAAACCGTGATGGCGCTGTTGACGATGTACGGTATCGACGTCGGGCTGGACTACTCCAAACTGACTCCACTTGCCAACCTGGTGCAGAAACTTTGCGGGGTGGTCGTGCCTACCAACAAACCTGTCGTCGGCAACTCGCTGTATCAAATCGAGTCCGGCATCATCGCAAGCTGGTTCAAGAATTGCGGCGACGAATTCGCAACCGAGCTGTTTCCCGTGCGTGCGAATTTTGTAGGGCAGCCGGCCCCTACCGTGGTGATGGGCAAGGGCAGCGGCATAGACTCGGTGAAGATGTGGCTTGAACATGCGGGTATCGAAGCCTCCGAGGAGGAAGCCCTCAAGATCACTGCCGGGGTCAAGAACTACTCGCTGAAGACCAAGAAGCTGCTGACCGAAGCCGAGTTCCGCACGATCGCAAAAGACGTCGTCGGCCAACGCGCTGCCGCGTAGCGCGGAGCGGTCATGCGGGCCGCGTCGGAAGCCTGTGCACGGCTGAAAAAATCCGGCGCGGTAGCAACCGCGTCCGGCTTGCGCGTTGAATTTTAAACACAGACGGCACAGTCAGAGCAAAATCCGCCTGGAAACAGATGCGGCCACAGACCGCAAATAGAAACGCCGCCGGTTCACATGGCAGCGCGATCGAAGTGTTACCAATGGCGGCGTCGCTCGGCGCGGAAGTGCGCTGCGGCGACGTGCGCGCACTCGACGATACGGCGTTCGCGGCGGTTTACCGTGCGTGGCTCGAACATCTCGTCATCCTGATCTGCGGCCAGACGCTGAGCGATCCCGAATTGATCGCATTCGGGCGGCGCTTGGGCGAGCTCGATACGGCGCCATACGCCAAGACCGGCAAGGAGAAGGCGCGCGATCATCCGGAAGTCATCGTTGTTTCCAACGTGATGCAGGACGGCAAACCGATCGGCGTGCTGCGCGACGCGGAGGTGGTGTGGCATTCCGATAATTCGTATCGCGACATGCCGCTCACTTTCAGTGCCCTGCATGCGCTCGAGGTTCCGGCAAGCGGCGGCGACACCGGCTTCGCCAACATGTATCTCGCGCTCGAGACGCTGCCCGCCGATTTGCGCAAGCGCATCGAGCAGCTTACCCTCAAGCACGACATGACCTACAACAGCGCGGGCGACTTGCGCGAAGGCTTCCAGCCGGTCAATGACGTGCGGGATGCGCCGGGCCCGAGCCATCCGGTCGTGCGCACGCATCCCGAGACCGGCCACAACGCGCTGTATCTCGGCCGCCGGCCCAATGCCTATATCAACGGCTTGCCGGTCGCTGAATCCGAGCAGCTGCTGAACGCGCTATGGGCGCACGCGACACAGCCGCAGATCACCTGGCATCATCAGTGGCGCGCCGGCGATATCCTGATCTGGGACAACCGCTGCGTGATGCACCATCGCGACCCGTTTGCACCCGGCGCGCGGCGGATCATGCACCGGATACAGGGCAAAGGCGACAAGCCGGTGCTGCGCGCCGATGCGATACAGACGCCGCATCCGCGCTCCGCGCGGCGCTAATTACAGGGCTCTTAGTCCGGCTTTTGCAGATCAGCCATCATCGCGGCGAGGAAACGCCCGGCTTCGCCGCCGGTCACCGCGCGGTGATCGAAGGTCACCGATAGCGGCAGTATGCGGTGTACCGCCGGACGGTCGTCGACCGCAACCACTTCCTTCAGCACGCGGCCTGCGCCGACGATCGCGACCGTCGGCGGCAGGACGATCGGGGAAGCATAACGGCCGGCGATCGACCCGTAGTTCGACAGCGTGATGGTATTCGCGCGCAGGTCTTCGGGCGGCACTTTGCGGTCGCGCGTGTCCTGAACCAATTTCGCCAGCGACGTTCTCAAATCTTCGGGCGCGCGCTTCTCGACATTGCGCAATACCGGCACCAGCAAGCCGTCGGGCGTGTCGACCGCGATGCCGAGATCGACGTTCTTCAGCAGACGCCGTCCCACCGCCTGACTGTCGTACCAGGCATTGAGTGACGGTTCCATTTTGCATGCCGCGATGAGCGCGCGGATCAGCCGCAGCAGGATATTAGTGCCCGGCGGCCAGGCGTCGATGTCGGCGTCGTCCATGATGGTGGCGGAGGCGACCTCGGAATGCGCGAGCGTCATGCTCTGCGCCATCACCTTGCGCACCCCGCGCAGCAGTTCCTGCGGGCCGACCTCGGAGAGGATGCGCGCCGCGCGCTGCACGTCGTTGGCGGTGACCAGGCCGTCGGCGCCGGTCGGCGTGACCATCGCGAGATCGACGTTGAGCTTGCGCGCGAGCGCGCGCACCGCCGGCGTCGCCTTGATGCCGTGCGCGAGCGGCGGCGGCGCGGCAGGCGCTTCGGCGATCACCTTTTGGCCGATCTCGACCTTGCCGACCACGGTGCCGCTGTCGTCATCGCCGCCTTCGAACGCGACAAGCGGCTGGCCGACATGCGCAACGTCGCGCTCGTTGCCGTAGAGTTTGACGATTTTGCCGGCGTACGGCGCAGGAATGTCGACGATCGCCTTCGCGGTCTCGACCGACAGCAGTGGCTGGTCGAGCGCGACCGTGTCACCGGCCTTGACGTGCCATTTGACGATTTCCGCTTCCTGCAGGCCTTCGCCGAGATCGGGCAGCTTGAAGATTTTCATCGTTTTCAAATTTGTGATTAAGTGAATAGGTGATTAAGTGATTGCGAAATTCTCATACATGTCGCCATTTTCGACTTAATTACTCAATTACTGAATCACTCAATCACTTTGTTAAGCGAATTCGAGCGTTTTGCGCACCGCGGCCGCGATTACCTGCTTGCTCGGCAGGTAGTGGTGCTCGAGCCGGGCGAGCGGTACCACGACGTCGGGCGCGGTTACTCGCTGCACAGGCGCCAGCAGCGTGAGCAGGCCCTGCTCGGCGAGCGTCGCGGCGATTTCGGATGCGATGCTGCAATGGCGCGGCGCTTCCGTCACGATCACGCAGCGCCCGGTCCTGGCCACCGACGCGAGTATGGTGTCGAAATCGATCGGCTTGAGCGTCACTACGTCGATCACTTCCGCGACCACGCCTTGCTCGGCGAGTTCGTCGGCGACCTGCAGCGTTTCGTGCACCATCGCGCCCCATGTCACGAGCGTGATGTCGGTGCCATCGCGCAGCGTGTAGCAGGCATCGAGCGCGAGCGCTTCGCCGCTGTCGATGACGTCCTCCTTGAACAGGCGATAGAGCCGCGTCGGCTCGAGAAATATCACCGGGTCGGGATCGCGGATCGCGGCGAGCAGCAGGCCGTACGCGCGCTTCGGCGACGACGGATAGACAACGCGGATGCCAGGAATGTGCGCAAACATTGCGTCCGGGCTCTCCGAATGATGCTCGGGCGGATGGATGCCGGCGCCGCACGGCGTGCGCAGCACCATCGGGCACGTGAGCCGGCCCTGCGTGCGGTGGCGCATGCGGCCGGCGTGGTTCAGAATCTGGTCGAGCGTGGTGTAGGCGAAGCCGGAGAACTGGATTTCGCACACGGGCTTTAGCCCCTCGGCCGCCATGCCGATCGCCATGCCGGCGATCAGGTTCTCGGCGAGCGGCGTGTCGATCACGCGGCCGGGGCCGAATTTGTCGAGCAGGCCAAGCGTCGCGCGGAACACACCGCCGTCGCGGCCCACGTCCTCGCCGAGCACGACGACATCGGGGTCTTCGGCCATCGCGCGCATGAGCGCGAGATTGACCGCTTCAACCAGCGTGATCTGTGCCATCGCTGCGCGAGGACGCAAGGGCCGCCGCGCGCTGCGCGGCATAGGCCGCGGGCAGCGTCGCATACAGGTGGTCAAACATCTGCTCGACCGGTGGCGCCGGGGTGTCGAGATAAGCCTGCGCCGCGGCCTGCACCTGTTCGTTGCACGACTTGAGCAGTTCTTCTTCCTGCGCCTTGTTCCACGCGCCGGCTTCGCTCAGATAATTGCGCAGCCGCAGGACCGGCTCGCGCTTCCACGCCTCGGCGACTTCCTCGGGCGGGCGGTAGCGCGACGCATCGTCGGCCGTGGTGTGGTCGGCGAGGCGATAGCTCACGGCTTCGAGCAGCGTCGGCCCGCCTCCGGCGCGTGCCCTGGCGAGTGCTTCGCGCATCGCGTGGTGCACCGCGATCACGTCGTTGCCGTCGACCTGCACGCCCGCGATGCCTGCTGCAATCGCTTTCTGCGCCAGCGTTTGCGCCGCGGTCTGCGCCTTGCGCGGCACCGAGATCGCCCACTGGTTGTTGGTGATGACGAACACTACCGGCAATTGCCACACGCCGGCCGCGTTGAGGCCTTCGTAGAAATCTCCTTTGGAAGTTCCCCCGTCGCCGAGCGTGCATACGGCGACCCGCGGCTCTTTGCGCAGCTTCATCGCATAGGCGACGCCGACCGCATGCAGGCACTGCGAGGCGATCGTGATGCACATCGGAAAATCACGGCGCGGGACCGCAAAATTGCTGCCGCGCTCGTCGCCGCCCCAGTAGACGAACAACTCGTGCATCGTGACGCCGCGCATGATCTGGACGCCGTTTTCGCGATAGGTGCACAGGAACACGTCGTCCTTCGCCATCGCCGCGCCGATACCCGCCTCGATCGCTTCCTTGCCGAGCATGGAAGAGAAAGTGCCGAGCTGGCCCGTGCGCTGCAATGCGATCGCTTTCGCGTCGTAGGTACGCATCAGCACCATCGCTTTATAGAGCGATATGAGCGCCGTCTTGTCCCGGGCGAATGCGGGAAGAGCGTTGACGGCCTTGCCGTGCGGGTCGAGGAACTGCTGGTACTCGATCTGGAATGTGGCTGCGATGGTCACGGTTTCTTCGGTGCGGGATATTTCCTCGCATTTTAACCTTAAACGCATGCAGCCAGTCAGCAGCATCTGCCGCTTAACTTGCTACCTGTTCGGCTATTCGGCAATATCTGGTGCGGTGTCTTGCGGCCAGGCATAGGTGCGCTGGCGTTTGTGGTTCACGCATTTGATCGGAGTGATCGATGAAGCTCGGCTTTTTCACGATGCCCATGCACCCGCCGGGCCGCAATTACACGCAGACGCTCAAGGAGGACCGGGAAGCGGTTTTGCTCGCCGATAAGCTCGGATACAGCGAAGCTTTCATCGGCGAGCACGTGACGGATGTCTGCGAAACGATCCCGTCGTGCCTCACTTTTATCGCGAGCGTCGCGCACCAGACGAGCCAGATCAGGCTCGGCAGCGGCACGGTCAACCTGCCCAACAACCATCCGGCGCAAGTCGCCGCGCATGTTGCCATGATCGATCACATGCTCGAGGGGCGTTTTCTGTTCGGCATCGGTCCCGGCGGGCTGCGCTCGGACATGGAAATGTTCGGCAACCTCGACCGCGACCGCAACGCAATGTTCGTGGAGGCGATCGACCAGATCCTTGCGATCTGGGCTGGTGATGCACCGTACAACATCAAAGGGCAGTTCTGGAACATCACCACCGGGCGCACGCTGATCCGGGAAGCGGGGCAGGGCGTGATGCTCAAGCCGTATCAGCACCCGCATCCGCCGATCGTCGTGACGGTGATCGTTCCGCACTCAAAGGGATTGATGGCTGCCGCGCAGCGCGGGTGGAAGCCGATTACCGCCAACTTTCTGCAGCCCAACTGGGCGGCGACGCACTGGCCGATGGTCGAGCAGGGCTGCAAGCTCGGCGGATACACGGCGGACCGGCGCGACTGGCGCGTCTGCAAGAGCGTATTCGTGGCCGATGATGATGCGACTGCGCGGCGTTATGCGAAAGACGCGAACGGCCCTTACGGGTTCTATTACTGGAACCTACTGACCAAACGCAAGGCCCACGGCAGCGTCGACATCTTCAAACACGATCTGAAGCTTGCCGACGCCGCGGTGACGCTCGATTACGTGCTCGATAGTCTCGTGATCTGCGGCAGCGTTGCGAGCGTGGTCGATCAGCTGCTCGCGTTCAGGGAGGTCACGGGCGATTTCGGAACGCTGCTCTACGCCGGTCACGACTGGGCCGAGCCGCGGCTCGCGCGCCGCTCGATGGAGCTGATGGCGGAGCAGGTGATGCCCGCCGTCAATGCGGCAATCGGCGTCGCCGCGCACGCCGCTTGATGCTACAGCTGAACCTCAGGCCGCGGCCGCGATGATTTCGCGCAGCACGTAGGGCAGGATGCCGCCGTGGCGCAGGTAATCGGCTTCGATCGGGGTGTCGACGCGCAGCGTGAGCGGTACGCGCTGCGTTGATCCATCCTTGTGGCGTATTACCAGCGTGACTTCCTGCATCGGCCTGAGATCGTCCGAGACGCCAAGCAGATCGAAGGTCTCGCTGCCGTCAATTTTGAGGCTCTGCCACGTCGTGTCGCCCTTGAACTGACACGGCAGCACTCCCATGCCGACCAGGTTCGAGCGATGGATGCGCTCGAAGCCGCGTGCGATCACCACTTTTACGCCGAGCAGTTGCGTGCCTTTCGCTGCCCAGTCGCGCGACGAGCCGGTGCCGTATTCCTCGCCGGCGAACACCATCAGCGGCACGCCTTCCTGCTGATAGCGCATTGCCGCCTCGAAGATCGTCGTCTGCTCGCCCGAAGGTTGATGCAGGGTCACGCCGCCCTCGGTGCCGGGCGCGAGCAGGTTGCGGATGCGCACGTGCGCGAAGGTGCCGCGCAGCATGATCTCGTGGTTGCAGCGGCGCATGCCGAGGTTGCTGAAGTCGGCGGGCTTGACGTTGCGCTCCAGCAGGTATTTACCGGCCAGCGAGTTCGGCTTGATGCTGGCGATCGGGCTGATGTGATCGGTCGTCACCGAGTCGCCGAACAGGCCGAGCGCGCGCGCGCCGAGGATGTCGCCCGGCTTCGCAGGCTGCATGCTGAAGCCCTCGAAAAACGGCGGCTCCTTGATGTAAGTCGAGTCAGCGTCCCAACTGAACACTTCGCCCGCCACGGACGGCACCTCCTTCCACAGCGGGTTCGATTCGGCGAGATTGCTGTAAAGCCTGCGGAAGCTGGCCGGATCGTTTGCGAACTTCATCACGGCGGCGATCTCGGCGTTGCTCGGCCAGAGGTCCTTCAGGTACACCGGCTTGCCATCCTTGCCGGTTCCGAGCGGGTCCTTGCTCATGTCGAGATCGACCGTGCCAGCGAGCGCGAACGCGACTACGAGCGGCGGGCTCATCAGGAAGTTGGCCTTCAGCGCCTGGTGTATGCGCGCCTCGAAGTTGCGGTTGCCCGACAGCACCGCAACGCCGATCAGGTCATTTTTCACGACCGTGTCCTCGATTGCGGCATCGAGCGGGCCGGAGCCGCCCATGCAGGTGGTACAGCCGTAGCCGACGACGTAGAAGCCGAGTTGCTCGAGATAAGGCAGCAGTCCGGACTGCCGCAGATATTCATTGACGACGCGCGAGCCCGGGGCGAGAGAAGTCTTCACGCGCGGATTGACTTTCAGGCCGCGCTCGACGGCCTTCTTCGCCAGCAGTCCGGCGCCGAGCAACACAGCGGGGTTCGAGGTGTTGGTGCATGAGGTGATCGCCGCGATCAGCACGTCGCCGTGGCCGACGTCGAGTCCCGCTTGCGCAGTCGTGATGCGCCTGCCGCGATCACCGGCTAGCTTGCCGTAGCCGCCTTCGGCCACCGGCTGCAGCAGCAGCGAGCGGAACCGCTCCTTGAGTCCGGGCAGGGGAATCCGCTGGTTCGGCAATTTCGGGCCTGCAACCGTCGGCACCACCTTCGACAGATCGATCTCGACGATGCTCGAGTAGTCGCACTGGCCCGTTTTTGGAATCCCGTAAATGCCCTGCGCCTTGCAGTAGCTCGCGAGCGCATCGACTTCCTCGTCGGTGCGGCCGGTCGCGCGGAAATAGCGCACGGTTTCGTCGTCAACCGCGAAAAAGCCGATGGTCGCGCCGTACTCCGGACACATGTTGGCCACCGTGGCACGGTCGGTCACCGCGAGCGATGCGGCGCCGTCGCCGAAATACTCGACGAACTTGCCGACCACCTTGTGCTTGCGCAGTGTTTCCGTAACCGTGAGCACGAGGTCGGTTGCGGTGACGCCTTCCTGCAGCCGGCCGGTCAGGTGCACGCCGACCACATCCGGAGTCAGGATGTAGATAGGCTGGCCGAGCATACCGGCCTCGGCCTCGATGCCGCCGACGCCCCAGCCTACGACGCCGATGCCGTTGATCATGGTGAAGTGCGAATCGGTGCCGACCAGCGAGTCGGGATAGTAGACGCCGTCCTTCTGCTGCACGCCGCGCGCCAGATATTCGAGGTTGACCTGGTGCACGATGCCGATGCCCGGCGGCACGATCTTCATCGTGTCGAACGCCTGCATGCCCCATTTCAGGAAGCGGTAGCGCTCGGCATTGCGCGTGAACTCGATTTCCATGTTGAGCCTGAGCGCGTCGGGCGAGTTGTAGTGGTCGACCTGCACCGAATGGTCGACGACGAGATCGACCGGCACCAGCGGCTCGATCAACTTCGGGTCGGTGCCAAGCTTGCGCGCCGCGCCGCGCATCGCCGCGAAGTCGGCAAGCGCGGGAAAACCGGCGAGGTCCTGCAGCACGATGCGCGCGACAATGAATGGAATTTCTTCCGTGCGCGGAGTATTCGGTTTCCATCCGGCGAGTGCACGCACATTGGCCTCGCTTACTTTCTTGCCGTCGCAGTTGCGCAGCAGCGACTCGAGCACGATGCGCAGCGAGACGGGCAGGCGCGACACTTTGCCGAGGCCCGCGGTCTCGAGCGCGGCGAGCGAGTAATACCTGCCGGTCTTGCCGGAGGCGAGCCTGAACTGCTGCAGCGAGTTGAATGGATTGTGTGGCATGTGGTGCTCCTTAAGCTTTCAGCGGTCAGCTATCAGCCATTAGCCAAACCGATTGCGATGTTTTTGCTGAATGCTGATAGCTAGATCACTAGATCACAAAGTGATCGACGAACTCGTTGACCGGCGCTGTCTCGAGCCGCTTCTGATCGCTGCATAAATCGAGGATCGCGGTTTGCTGCCTGGCGGGAAAGCGGCGCGCCAGATTGGTGCGAAACTTCGCGACCAGCAGCGGTATGCCTTCCCGGCGGCGGCGGCGATGGCCGATCGGATACTCGACCTCGACGTTTTCGGTCTTGCTGCCGTCCTTGAAAAACACCTGCAGAGCGTTCGCAATCGAGCGCTTGCTCGGATCGAGGTAATCGCGGCTCCATTGCTTATTCTCGACGCATACCATTTTCGCGCGCAATGCATCGACGCGCGGGTCCCTGGCGACGTTCTCCTCGTAATCGGCGGCGGTAAGGTTGCCGTTCATGAGCCCGATGGCCGTCATGTACTGAATGCAATGGTCGCGGTCGGCCGGATTGTCGAGCGGTCCCTTCTTGTCGATGATGCGGATCGCCGATTCGTGCGTGGTGACCACGACTTTCCTGATATCGTCGAGCCGGTTCCCGACCTTGGGATGCAGCCTGACGGCGCACTCGACCGCGGTCTGGGCGTGAAATTCGGCCGGAAAGGAAATCTTGAACAACACGTTTTCCATCACGTACGAGCCGTAACGGCGGCGGAACCTGAATGGTTTGCCCTTGAACAGCACATCGTAGAAACCCCAGGTCTTCGCGGTCAGCGCCGACGGGTAGCCCATCTCTCCTGTCAGCGCCATCAACGCGAGCCGCACTGCGCGGCTGGTTGCATCACCGGCCGCCCAGGACTTGCGTGAGCCGGCGTTGGGCGCATGGCGGTAAGTGCGCAGGCTTTGACCGTCGATCCAGGCATTGGACAGCGCATTGATCACCTCGTCGCGCGAGCCGCCAAGCATCGCGGTGACGACCGCGGTGCTCGCGACCTTGACCAGCACCGCGTGGTCGAGGCCGACGCGGTTGAAGCTGTTCTCGAGCGCGATCACGCCCTGGATTTCGTGCGCTTTGATCATCGCCGTCAGCACCTCGCGCATCACGAGCGGTTTTGTGCCCGCGGCAACGCGCTTGCGCGACAGGTAATCCGCGGTTGCGAGGATGCCGCCGAGGTTGTCCGACGGGTGGCCCCATTCGGCGGCGAGCCAGGTGTCGTTGAAATCGAGCCAGCGGATCATGCAACCGATGTTGAACGCTGCCATTACCGGATCGAGTTGGAACGAGGTGCCGGGCACCCTGGCGCCGTTCGGCACGATGGTACCGGGTACGATGGGCCCCATCAGCTTGGTGCATGCGGGGTAGGAGAGCGCTTCAAGACCGCAACCCAGCGTGTCCATCAGGCACAGCCGCGCGGTGTTGTAAGCCTCGGCGCTTTTTATTCGATATTCGAGCGCGTAATCGGCGATGTCGACCAGGACTTGATCGGATTGGGGGCGGACGTTGGAGCTATGGCTGGACATGGTTATTCAGGGAAGATTGGCGATAGATTCCGCTTCAGAATTTGACGCCGAAGTAGGCGCCGAGCTTGACCATGGCGAAATACAGCACGGCGGTCAATGCGCAATTGATCGCGAGAGCAAGATAAAAGTTGGCGCCATGGCGAAGCATCGCGGGCAGCACCAGGAACATCGGCAGCGATGGCAGCACGAACCAGAAAGTGGCTTCGGCGTGTGCCGCGATGCGCGGGATGTCGCTGGTTTCTTTGTATATCCAGATCATGCCCAGCACCGAAACCAGCGGCAGCGAGGCAATCAAAGCCGCAAACGCCGGGCTGCGCTTCGCGATCTCGGAAATCAGCGCGATGATGACCGCGGAGATCACGGTTTTTACGATGACGAATCCCATGATGTGCCTCCGGCTTCAGTAAAACGTGAAGGGTGAAAAGTGATCCCCCTCCTCCTGGCCTCTCCCCCCCCCCCGGCGGCAGGGGAGAAGGTTGGGCACGTTTCACTTGTTTTTCTTCGCTGTCTTGCCGCGCTCGCCGATCGGCGTGAACTGGCGCGGCTCGGGGCCGGTGTAGTTCGCGGTCGGGCGGATGATCTTGCCGTCGATGCGCTGCTCGATCACGTGCGCCGCCCAGCCGCTGGTGCGCGAGATCACGAAAATCGGCGTGAACATCGCGGTCGGGATGCCCATCTTGTGATACGACACCGCCGAGAACCAGTCGAGGTTGGCAAACATCTTTTTTTCGCGCCACATCACGGCTTCGATGCGGTCGGCGATGTCGAACATGGTCATGTCACCAGTATCCTTCGACAGCGTGCGCGCGACTTCCTTGATCACCTTGTTGCGCGGGTCGCCCGTGGTATAGACCGGGTGGCCGAAGCCGATCACGACTTCCTTGTTGGCGACGCGCGTGACAATGTCGTTTTCGGCGTCCTCGGGCGTGTCGTAGCGGTGCATCACTTCGAAGGCGATTTCGTTCGCCCCGCCATGCTTGGGGCCGCGCAGCGCGCCGATGCCGCCGGTGATCGCCGAATACATGTCGGAGCCTGTGCCGGCGACGACGCGGCACGCGAAAGTCGAAGCGTTGAATTCATGCTCGGCGTAGAGGATCAGCGAAGTATGCATGGCGCGCACCCATGACTTGCCCGGCGCCCTGCCGTGCAAAAGATGCAGGAGGTGCCCGCCGATCGAATCATCGTCGGTCTCGACGTCGATGCGCCGGTCATTGTGGCTGTAGTGATACCAATAGATCAGCATCGACCCGAACGACGCCATCAGGCGGTCGGCGATATCGCGCGCGCCCGGCAGGTTGTGGTCGTCTTTCTCGGGCAGCGCGGTGCCGAGCACCGAGCAGCCGGTGCGCATCACATCCATCGGATGCGCCGCAGCGGGCACGCATTCGAGCGCTGCTTTCACGGCGTGCGGCAGGCCCCGCAGCGACTTGAGCTTTTCCTTGTAGCTTGCGAGCTCGGCCGCGCTCGGCAGCTTGCCATGCACCAGCAGGTAGGCGACTTCCTCGAATTCGCAAGCGTCGGCGATGTCGAGTATGTCGTAGCCGCGATAATGCAGGTCGTTGCCGCTGCGGCCGACGGTGCACAGCGCCGTGTTGCCGGCGGTTACGCCGGAGAGTGCGACCGATTTTTTGGGCTTGAATGGGATTGGCGTTGCATTACTGCTCATGGCGTCTCCTTCCGCGTCCGGGCCGCGGATGAACAAGGTAAGTGGAGAATAGGGTATAGGGAATAGGGGATGGAGAAAACCGGCACCACCGGTGGAGAACAGATTGCTTTTGCCATTCCCGATTTCCCGCTCACCATTCCCCGATTTTTCAGCCGAGCAGGTGTTTCACGCCATCGCGTTCTTCGTGCAGTTCCTTGAGCGTCGCCTGCATGCGCGCGCGGCTGAAGTCGCTGACCTCGAGACCTTTGACGATCTCGTATTTGCTCTTTTTGCACACGCATGGATAACCGTACATCACGCCTTCGGCGATGCCGTAGCTGCCGTCGGCGGCGATGCCCATGCTGACCCAGTCGCCGTCGGGAGTGCCGTAGACCCAGCTGCGCATGTGATCCATTGCGGCATTGGCCGCGCTCGCGGCGGAGGAGAGCCCGCGTGCATCGATGATCGCGGCGCCGCGCTTCTGGATAGCCGGGATGAAAGTGTTCTCGAGCCAGGCCTGGTCGTTGATCAGCGGCCAGGCTTTCTTGCCGTCGGCTTCGGCCTGGAAGAGATCGGGGTATTGCGTTGCAGAGTGATTGCCCCAGATTGTCATCTTCCTGATGCTGGCCACCGGCTTGTGGAGTTTCTGCGCGACCTGCGTCAGCGCGCGGTTGTGGTCGAGGCGCATCATCGCGGTGAACTGCGTGGATTTGAGGTTCGGGGCATTTTTCATCGCGATCAGGCAATTCGTATTGGCGGGATTGCCGACCACCAGCACCTTCACGTCGCGGCTCGCGACTTCATTGAGCGCCTTGCCCTGCGGCCCGAAGATCTTGCCGTTCGCTTCGAGCAGGTCCTTGCGTTCCATGCCCGGGCCGCGCGGCCGCGCGCCGACCAGCAGCGCATAGTCGGCATCCTTGAAGGCGACTTTGGGGTCGCTGGCCGGAAGCATGCTCTCGAGCAGCGGGAACGCGCAGTCGTCGAGCTCCATCATGACGCCGCGCAACGCCTTCTGCGCTTTCTCGTCCGGAATTTCCAGCAGCTGCAGGATGACCGGCTGATCCTTGCCGAGCATTTCCCCGCCGGCAATTCTGAACAGCAGGCTGTAGCCGATCTGGCCGGCGGCGCCTGTCACGGCAACGCGAACGGGACGTTTCATTTCAGGGTACTCCCGGGAACGATTAGAAAACAGTTGGTTACGGCGTCAGGTGAGTGCACGGCGAAGGACTGCTTCGAGTTGCCGCTGCGAACGGTCCGGTAAAGCGATGATAGCGAACCTGGCCGGCGGGTGTCAAAAACGCCGCGCAATTTATTTGCGTTGAGGAACTCGACACGCAGGCAGCCCGACGAAATGCGGTTGGTGTCGCGTTGCGATGCCATACCCGTATATTACATTGCCGGTTCTTCTGCGACGCAGCATTTGCTGGTAAAATCTTGGTGCTCGGACTTGCGATGCAGCCATGCACTTGGGGAAGCCTCGGTTCTGAGCCTCTCGGGTGCGAAGAACAAGCCCGATCCCGTCCACTTACCCCATGTCAAATCGTCCGAAATATCTCAATTTGCTGCAGATCCGGCTGCCGCTGCCGGGAGTGATATCGATCATGCACCGGGTCAGCGGCGCGGCGTTGTTTCTGGCTTTGCCGCTGCTGTTGTGGTGGCTGCAGCACAGCTTGCTGTCGTCCGACACCTTCACCGCATTCAAAGCGATGTTCTCGCAGTGGTTCGTCAAGCTTGTAATGATCGGGTTGTTGTGGGGTTACTTGCATCATCTGTGCGCCGGCATCCGGCATCTGGCGATGGACATGCATTACGGCACTGAACTCGCGACAGCACGCTTGAGCAGCTGGCTCGTGCTGGGCGTCAGCCTCGCATTGACTGTCGTAGCGGGGGCGCTGCTATGGTGAACCGCGAAGTCGTCGGCGCCCACTACGGCCTGCGCGACTGGCTCGCGCAGCGCGTCACCGCGATCGTGATGGCGCTTTATACCCTGTTGTTCCTGGCGGCACTGCTGGCCGCGCCGAAAATCGATTTTTCAGGCTGGCGATCGCTGTTCGCGCCGCAATGGATGAAAGCCGCGACCTTGCTGTTCCTGGTCAGCCTCTACCTGCACGCGTGGATCGGGGTGCGCAACATTTTCATGGATTACATCAAAAGCAGCGGCCTGCGTTTGGTGCTCCACGTATTGGCCATCGCGTGGCTGGTGGTATGCGCCGGCTGGTCGGTACAGATTTTGTGGGGCGTGAATTAATGGCGATCGCAAAACGACAATTTGACGCAGTGGTGGTCGGCGCCGGCGGATCCGGCCTGCGTGCCGCGCTGCACCTCGCGGAAGCCAACCTCAAAGTTGCGGTGCTGTCGAAAGTCTTCCCGACGCGCTCGCATACCGTGGCGGCACAGGGCGGCGTAGCGGCTTCGCTCGGCAACGATGGCGCAGACAACTGGCACTGGCACATGTTCGATACCATCAAGGGTTCCGACTATCTCGGCGATCAGGACGCGATCGAATTCATGTGCCGCAAGGCGAACGAAGTGGTTTACGAACTCGAGCATTTCGGCATGCCGTTCGACCGTACCGTGGACGGCAAAATTTACCAGCGCCCGTTCGGCGGGATGACGCGCAATTACGGCGAGGGCCCGGTCAAGCGGGCATGCGCGGCGGCCGACCGCACCGGGCATGCGATGCTGCATACGCTGTATCAACGCAATTTGCGTGCGCATACACAGTTTTTCGTTGAATGGATGGCGCTCGACCTGGTGCGCGACCGGGACGGCGACGTGCTCGGTGTGGTCGCGATGGAAATGGAAACCGGCGAAGTCATGATCCTGCAGGCGAAGGCGACGCTGCTGGCGACTGGCGGTGCGGGCCGCATTTTTGCCGCGAGCACCAATGCGTACATCAATACCGGCGACGGCCTTGGCATGGTGGCGCGCGCGGGTCTCCCGCTCGAGGACCTGGAGTTCTGGCAATTCCACCCGACCGGTGTCGCCGGCGCCGGCATACTGATCACCGAAGGCGTGCGCGGTGAAGGCGGGTTCCTGCTCAACAAAGACGGCGAGCGCTTCATGGAGCGCTATGCGCCGACCGTGAAAGACCTGGCTTCGCGCGACGTGGTGTCGCGCGCGATGGCAACCGAGATCAAAGAGGGGCGCGGTGCCGGCAAGGACGGCGATTACATCCTGCTCAAGCTCGACCACCTCGGCGCCGAAGTGATCGACAAGCGGCTGCCCGGTATCCGCGAGATCGCGATCAAATTCGCGAACGTCGATCCGGTCAGAGAGCCGATTCCAGTCGTGCCGACCGCTCATTACCAGATGGGCGGCATTCCTGCCAATTATCACGGCCAGGTTTATCTTCCCAGCGGAGCCGACGAAAAAATCGTGCGCGGCCTCTATGCCGCGGGCGAATGTTCGTGCGTTTCGGTGCATGGCGCCAATCGCCTCGGCACCAATTCGCTGCTTGACCTGCTGGTGTTCGGCAAGGCGGCGGGAGAGCAGGTGATCAAGGACATTGCGGGCGACAAGGGGCACAAGGAGCTGCCGAAGGATGCCGCCGACCGCGCGCTGGCGAGACTCGCGCGCCTCGACGGCGCGACCTCGGGCGAAAGCGTGTCGGATGTCGGCGCCGAACTGCGCCGCACCATGCAGTTGCATTGCGGCGTGTTCCGCTTTCCCGACAGCCTCGCCGAAGGCGTCAGGAAAATACTTCAGGTCGCCGAGCGCGCGCAGCACACTTACATCAAGGACAAGAGCAAGGTATTCAACACCGCGCGCATCGAAGCGCTCGAGCTCGACAACCTGGTCGAGACTGCGGTGGCGAGCATGGTATCAGCCGAGGCGCGCAAGGAGAGCCGCGGCGCGCACGACCGCAGCGACCACCATCAGCGCGACGACGTGAACTGGCTGAAGCACACGTTCTGGTTCAAGGACGGCAACCGGCTCGACTACAAGCCGGTCAAACTGAAGCCGCTGACGGTGGAGCCGTTCCAGCCCAAGGCGAGGGTGTATTAGAGAGTGAAGGAGTGAAGGAGTGAAGGAGTGAAGGAGTGAAGAGGCCAAGGCGCTTTGCTGTTTAATTCACCCTTTCACCCCTTCACTTTTTCACTCAACGAAGTGAGTTGACAAACCAAGGTTGCTGACACCGAATTCAGGACAAACAATGCGTTTTTCCATCTACCGCTACAACCCGGACACCGACGCCAAGCCGCGCATGCAGGATTACGACGTCGCGCTCGAGCCGACCGACCGGATGCTGCTCGACGCGCTGATCCGCATCAAAGCGCAGGACGACACTCTCTCGCTGCGGCGCTCGTGCCGCGAAGGCGTATGCGGCTCGGACGCGATGAACATCAACGGCAGGAACGGCCTGGCGTGCATTACCAAGCTCGCCGATCTCAAGGAACCGGTGATGATCCGGCCGCTGCCCGGGCTGCCCGTGATACGCGACCTGATCGTCGACATGTCGCAGTTCTTCAAGCAATACCATTCGGTCAAGCCGTACCTGCAGAACGACACGCCGGCACCCGAAAAAGAGCGGCTGCAGTCACCCGCTGACCGCGAGGAATTGAACGGGCTTTACGAATGCATCCTGTGCGCGTGTTGTTCGACTGCCTGCCCGTCGTTCTGGTGGAACCCGGACAAGTTCGTGGGTCCCGCCGGCCTGCTGCAGGCATATCGCTTCATTGCCGACACGCGCGACCAGGCGACCAATGAGCGTCTCGACAATCTCGAAGACCCATATCGACTGTTCCGCTGCTACTCGATCATGAACTGCGTCGACGTTTGTCCGAAGGGGCTCAACCCGACGCGCGCGATCGGCAAGATCAAGGAGTTGATGGTCAAGCGCACGATATGAGTGCAGCGGGCGGCGGCCTCGGGAAACATGGCTGAATTGGACAAAATCAGGTGGCATTGCCGGCGCGGCCTGCTGGAACTGGACTTGATATTGGAGAAATTCAACCGCCAACACCTCGCGAGCCTCGACTCCGAGCAACTCGAGCGCTTCCAGGAATTGCTGGCGTTGCCGGACAACGATTTACTCGACCTGCTGATGGGGCGTGCTGCGCCCCCGGACCGGCGTTATAACAGCGTCCTGCAGATGCTGCGCGCGGCCTGAAAGACGGCGACCGGGGTCAATCAACAGCACTTGATTCACGTATAATCCCAGCGGTAAAAGTTCACGAACCTGCGGAGAATTTTATGGCTGAAAAGCTTGCAACGCTGACGTTTACCGACGGCACTCCCGCGGTTGATTTTCCGGTTCTGTCGGGCGCAATCGGCCCGGATGTCATCGACATCCGACCGCTCTATGCCAAGACGGGCAAGTTCACCTACGACCCCGGGTTCATGTCGACCGCGAGCTGCCGCTCGACGATCACGTACATCGATGGCGACAAGGGGGTGCTGATGTACCGCGGCTACCCGATCGAGGTTCTCGCGGAACACTGCGATTTTCTCGAAGTCGCGTACCTGATTCTTTACGGTGAATTGCCGAATCAGAAACAACGGGGCGAGTTCTTCAAGACGGTTACCAATCACACGATGGTGAACGAGCAGATCGTGCGTTTCTATTCGGGATTCCGGCGCGATGCGCACCCGATGGCGGTGTTGTGCGGGGTGGTGGGTGCGTTGTCCGCGTTCTACCACGACGCGCTCAATATCAACGACCCGCGCCATCGCGAGATCTCGGCGTTCCGCCTGATCGCCAAACTGCCGACCATCACGGCAATGTGCTACAAATACAATCAGGGCCAGCCTTTCATGTATCCGAGGAACTCGCTGGGCTACGTCGAGAATTTCCTGTACATGATGTTTGGCACGCCCTGCGAAGACTGGAAACCGAATCTGATCCTGACGAATGCGCTCAACCGGATCCTGATTCTGCATGCCGACCACGAGCAGAATGCGTCGACTTCGACGGTGCGCACCGCCGGTTCGTCGGGCGCCAACCCGTTTGCCTGCATCGCGTCCGGCGTAGCGAGCCTGTGGGGGCCCGCGCACGGCGGCGCCAACGAGGCAGTGCTCAAGATGCTCGCGGAAATTGGCGATGTCGACCATATCGGGCCATACATCAAGCGCGTCAAGGACAAGGGCGACCATACCGTGCTGTACGGCTTCGGCCATCGTGTCTACAAGAACTACGATCCGCGCGCCAAGATCATCCAGAAGACGTGCCACGAGGTGCTCGACGAGCTGGGTCTCAAGGACGATAAGCTGTTCAAGCTGGCGATGGCGCTGGAAAAGATTGCGCTGGAGGACGAGTACTTCGTGTCGCGCAAGCTCTATCCCAACGTCGATTTCTATTCCGGGATCGTCTACAAGGCCCTCGGCATTCCGGTCGGCATGTTCACCGCATTTTTTGCGGTGGCCCGCACGGTCGGCTGGATCGCGCAATGGAACGAGATGATCGGCGATCCCGAGCAGAAGATCGCGCGTCCGCGCCAGCTTTACACCGGGCAGAGCAAGCGCGAGTTCGTGCCGATGGGTAAACGGAAATAAGCGTAAATGAGCGCAAATGAGCGCGAGTAAAAACATCATGTTCAAGGAGATGCTCGGCAATTCGTATCTGTACGGCGCCAACGCGCCGTTCATCGAAGCGCTTTACGACCGCTATCTCGAGGATCCGAATACGGTCGAGCCACGCTGGCGCACTTATTTCGACGAGCTGCAGCGGCTCGACGACGGCGCGCGCGACGTTTCCCATGCGCCGATCCAGGAGCATTTCGCGCAGCTTGCCAGGCAGCACCGCGTGGCAGGCGCCGCAGCGGGGACGGCGGAGCGGCCGCCGCAGCTCAGCGAAAAGCAATACGCCGTGCTGCAGTTGATCGGCGCTTACCGCTTCCAGGGCGCGCGCCACGCCGATGTCGATCCGCTGAAGCGCCAGGAAAAACCGCACATCGCCGAGCTCGATCCCGCGTTCTACGGATTGAGCGACGCCGACATGGACACGGTGTTCGGCACCGGCTCGCTGATCGGGCCGCGCGACATGAAGTTGAGGGACATCCTGCAGATGTTGCGGGACACCTATTGCCGCACCGTCGGCACGGAGTACATGTACATCACCGACGTGCCGCAGAAGCGCTGGATCCAGGAGCGTCTCGAGACCATCCGCTCGACGCCAGCCTACGACACCGGATACAAAAAGCACATCCTCGAGCGCCTGACCGCGGCGGAAACGCTAGAACGTTACTTGCACACCAAGTACGTGGGCCAGACGCGCTTCTCGCTGGAGGGCGGAGACAGTTTGATCCCGATGCTCGACAACCTGCTGCAGCGCGCGGGCGCCGCCGGCGTGCAGGAGCTAGTGATCGGCATGGCGCACCGCGGGCGGCTCAACGTGCTGGTCAACACGCTCGGCAAAATGCCGAAGGACCTGTTTGCCGAATTCGAAGGCAAGCAAGACGAATCGACCCTGGCCGGCGACGTCAAATATCACGATGGCTTCTCATCGAACGTGATGACGCCGGGCGGACCGCTGCATTTGTCCCTCGCCTTCAACCCGTCGCACCTCGAGATCGTCGATCCGGTGGTCGAGGGTTCGGTGCGCGCCCGCCAGCACCGCCGTGGCGACAAGACCGGCAAGCAGGTGCTGCCGGTGCTGATCCATGGCGATGCCTCGTATTCAGGGCAGGGCGTGGTGATGGAAACGCTGAACCTTGCGCAAACGCGCGGTTTCGGCACCGGCGGCACGGTGCACATCATCATCAACAACCAGATCGGTTTCACCACGTCCGACCTGCGCGATGCGCGCTCGACGCTGTATTGCAGCGACGTGTCCAAGATGCTCGAGGTGCCGATTTTCCACGTCAACGGCGACGATCCGGAAGCGGTGTGCCTGGTGACGGAGATCGCGCTCGACTACCGCATGCAATTCAGCAAGGACGTGGTGATCGACCTGGTGTGCTACCGCCGGCTGGGCCACAACGAGCAGGACGAGCCGATGGTCACCCAGCCGCTGATGTAC
Organism: Gammaproteobacteria bacterium; assembly: GCA_041483135.1. GTDB lineage: Bacteria > Pseudomonadota > Gammaproteobacteria > Burkholderiales > SG8-41 > PALSA-1004. Next base: position 161,777 of record JBGPFE010000001.1, read on the forward strand.
AAGAACATTCATCAGCATCTGACGCCGCGCAAAATTTACGCCGACCGCCTGGCCGGCGAAAAGGTGCTCGCAGAAGCCGACGCGGAAGCCATGATCAAGACTTTCCGTGCGGCGCTCGACGGCGGTTATCACACCAACAAGACGATATTGTCGAATTACAAGCCGCCGTTCGAGGTCAACTGGAAGCCGTATATCGGCACCAAGTGGAACGACAACGACGACACCCGGCTGCCCCTCGAGCTGCTTAAGCAACTCGGCCGCAGGGTCTCCGAAGTCCCGCCGAATTTCAAGCTGCACCCGCGCGTCGAGAAGATCATGGCCGACCGCCGGCTCATGGCGGAAGGCAAGCTGCCGCTCGACTGGGGCATGGCGGAAACGCTTGCGTACGCGACATTGCTCAACGAGGGCTATTCGGTGCGGATTTCGGGGCAGGACGTCGGCCGCGGCACGTTCTTCCATCGTCACGCCGTGCTGCACGACCAGAACCGTGAAAAGTGGGACCAGGGCACCTACATGCCGTTACAGCACATCAGCGAAAAACAGGGCGACTTCGTCGTCATCGATTCGGTGCTGTCGGAGGAGGCTGTGCTCGGATTCGAGTACGGCTATGCCACCTCCGGCCCGAACGAGCTGGTGGTCTGGGAAGCGCAGTATGGCGATTTCGTCAACGGCGCGCAGGTCGTTATCGACCAGTTCATCGCATCGGGCGAGATCAAATGGGGCCGCATGTGCGGGCTCACGATGATGCTGCCGCACGGCTACGAAGGCGCGGGCCCCGAGCATTCATCGGGCCGCATCGAGCGTTTCCTGCAGCAATGCGCCGACTACAACATGCAGGTCTGCATTCCCGCGACGCCGGTGCAGATGTATTACCTGCTGCGGCGCCAGATGGTCCGCCCGTACCGCAAACCGCTGATCATCTTTTCGCCGAAGAGCCTGCTGCGCCACAAGGAGTCGGTATCGCCCCTCGAGGAGTTAGCCAACGACAGGTTCCGTTTCGTGAACGAGGAGTGGGACGACAATATCGACCCCACGCGGGTCAAGCGCGTCGTATTCTGCAGCGGCAAGGTGTTTTACGATTTGCGCGCCGGGCGGCGCGAGAGGGATATCAAGGACATCCCGCTGGTGCGCATTGCGCAGCTCTACCCCTTCCCGCACGATGATTTCAAGGCGCAGATCGAGAAATACAGGAATGCGACTGAAATCGTCTGGTGCCAGGAGGAGCCGCGCAACCAGGGCGCGTGGCACCGCATCCAGCATTATCTGCTGCGGCATCTGCTGCCGCACCAGAAACTGACTTACGCCGGGCGCGACTCCTGGGCGACCCCTGCGGCGGGTTACAAATCATTGCACGACAAGCAGCAGAAGGAACTGGTCAACCTGGCGCTCACGCTGGGTGCGGCTTCACGCGCCGATGGCACCAAGTAAGCCATTGCAGGCGAAACCGGAGCAAGCATGCTAGTCGAAGTCAAAGTGCCGCAACTGTCGGAGTCGGTCGCCGAGGCGACGCTGGTATCGTGGCACAGGAAGATCGGCGAATTCGTCAAGCGCGACGAGAACCTGGTCGATATCGAAACCGACAAGGTCGTGCTCGAAACGCCGGCACCGGAATCCGGCGTGCTCACCAAAATCATCAAGAGCGACGGCGGCACGGTCGTCAGCAAGGAAGTGATCGCGACGATCGACACTGAGGCCAAGGCGGCGGCGAAAGCTGCCGAGCCGGCAGCCGCGCCGAAAGCCGAAGCAAAATCCGCTGCGCCACCGCCCACAACGGCGACGGTGATGCCGGCGGCGCAAAAGATAGCGGCCGATAACAGGATCGACCCCGGCAGCATCAGAGGCAGCGGCCGCGGCGGACGTGTCACCAAGGGCGATGTGCTCGACGCGATGCAGCCCGGTGGCAAGCCCGCAGCCAAGGCGCCAGCGGTGCCGTCGGCGCCGGCGCCAACTCCCGTGCGTGCGCCGGCCCCGGCAGTCGATCTGAGCGCGCTCGGCGAGCGTCCGGAGCAGCGCGTGCCGATGAGCCGTTTGCGCGCACGCATCGCCGAGCGGCTGGTGCAATCGCAATCGACTGCGGCAATCCTCACCACGTTCAACGAAGTCAACATGCAGCCGGTGATCGATCTGCGCAATCGCTACAAGGACAAGTTCGAGAAGGAGCACGGCGTCAAGCTCGGCTTCATGTCGTTCTTCGTCAAGGCGGCGGTCACGGCGCTCAAGCGCTACCCGCTCGTCAACGCGTCGGTCGACGGCAACGACATCATCTATCACGGCTACTACGACATCGGCATCGCGGTCGGCAGCCCGCGCGGGCTGGTGGTGCCGATCATCCGCAACGCCGACCAGCTGTCGCTCGCCGACATCGAGAAACAGATCGCCGATTTCGGCAAACGCGCGCAGGACGGCAAGCTCACGATCGAGGAGCTGACCGGCGGCACGTTCTCGATTTCCAACGGCGGCGTGTTCGGGTCGCTGCTGTCGAC
>JBGPFE010000002.1:0-149491 GCA_041483135.1 Gammaproteobacteria bacterium
GCGTCCCGCGACGTAATATTCCGCGACGTCCATGGTGCGGGACATCCAGCCGATGCCGGCATACAGTCCGATGGTCGCAAACAGGAACCAGTAGCCGATCCAGGCCCGCGACATCCCCATCTGCTCGGCAACCGCGAGCGCGAGGAGGAAGAGGATGAAGCCGCCGGTATAGAAGGTGTAGTTCTTCCTGAGCTGACGGAAGAACGCCGAGTACGAGACGGTCTGGGTGCTCATTCGAGATCTCCCTCATCCACGTTGTATTCCAGGTCGAGCTTCCGCATCAGTAGCGCGTAAATGCCGATGAGCGCCACGTAGACGATGAGCGAGCCCTGCGCCGACATGTAGAACCCCAGGGGAAAGCCGAGGATCGTCATGCTGCTGTTCAGTTCGCGTGCGAACCATATCTCGACGAAAGTGACGACGAACCAGACGAAGAGCAGTATCCCCGTGATGACGAGGTTCTTGCGCCAGTACTCGTGATGCTTTTGGGTTAACTCCATGTGGCCCCTCCTTGATGAAGTTACAGGCGGTAAAAAGTCACAGCCGCCAAAAAACAGGATTGATTTGCTTATATTTTTATATCGAATCTATTATTAGGGAAAACCCTTACAAAATCCTGACTCGTGGTGGGCCATTAAGCGCTGCAGACCGGTTTTTCCGGATATTGTGATAAGATACAATAATTATTATAAACAATAAGTTAAAACCATATTTTAAAATCAGATTCAAGTCCATCGATGCGCATACTGATTACCGAAGACGATACCTCGCTGGCTGAAGCGCTGCAGTTCTCGCTCAAGCAGTCGGGCTACGCGGTGGATTGGGTGACCGACGGTACCGCAGCTGACGAGGCACTCAAGGACGACGTGTTCGGCCTGCTGATACTCGATCTGGGGTTGCCTAAACTCGACGGCTTCGAGGTGCTGCGCCGGTTGCGCCGCCGCAACCCGGCGCTGCCGGTGCTGATTCTGTCCGGCCGCGAGAAGCCCGAGGAAAAAGTCCTCGGGCTCGATCTGGGCGCGGATGATTATCTGGTCAAACCGTTCAGCTTGATTGAACTGCAAGCGCGGGTGCGCGCCCTGCTGCGGCGCGGACAGGGCAGCGCGACCCCGTTGATCAGTTATGGTGGGTTGAGCTTCGATACCGTGCACCGTGTCGCCAGCGTGGACGAGCGGACGTTCACGCTGTCGGTGCAGGAAACCGGGGTGCTCGAGGCCTTACTGGTGCGCTTCGGGCGCGTCGTCAGCAAGGAGCATCTGGTCGAGCAGCTCTACAGCTACGACCACGAGGTCAGCCACAACGCGATCGAAGTCTATGTGCACCGGCTGCGCAAGAAGCTGATCGGCACCGGCGTGACGGTGCGCACGCTATACGGTCGCGGCTATCTGCTCGATTACATCACCACCTGAATTGCAGCAGCGTCCCGCCCGCGACCGTCACAACCGGTAGTCGAGTGCGAGGCGATTTTGCAATTCACGCGCTTGCAGAAGCGCTTCTTTCAGGATGCGGCGCTCGAGCTGATTCAGATCGTCCGGATTCATCCGGTTATCCATCGCCAGGCCTTGCAAGTTTTGCATATGCTGATGGCGCAGCCGCAATACCTGAATGAACTGGAATGCTTCGATCCAGGCCATGACCTCGCGCTGCGGCAAAGCTTGCCGGGTGCCGAATTCGTACAGCCGCGCCCCGGTATTGGTCTGCACGATCCCCAGCGCCAGGCTGTAAATGCGGGCGGCGTCTACGAAGAGGGTGGCGCCGTACAATTTTAGGTCTATGGTGTGCAGGTGCACTGCATCCTTGGCGGTTACAAAATCGTGGAGGATGCCTAGCGGCGGACGGTTGTGCAACGCGTTGGCCGCCATCTGGTGCAGGAAGCGGGAGTTTCGAGCGGTTTGCGCGAGCAGCCAGCGGCGCAGATCATCCGCCAGCGCAACCTCGCCATGCAAACCGCGGAAGTCGAAGAAAATCGCGCCATGCAATAACGCGTCCGGATCGCCGCTGCCCATCCAATGCGCGAATTTCGCCCGCCACTCTGTATCACTGAGGCACCATTGCGGATTACCCGCCATGACATTGCCTTTGCACAGCGGAAAGCCACATTTCGCGAGGGCCTCATTGGCGCGACGGGCGAACGGAAGCAGGCGTGCACGCACCGGGTCAGCGTCCCCGGTCGCGGTGAAAACAATGCCGTTATCCTGATCAGTGCTGAGCGTCTGCTCGAAACGGCCCTCGCTGCCGAGCGCCATCCAGCACATGTGCACGTCGTCAAGCCCGGCGCCGGTCAGCTCGAGATCAATGATGCGCTGGGTCAGCAGGTCGTTGAGCGAGGCGATGAAGTGCGTAAGCTGCTCGGCGGCCACGCCCTGCACCAGCATGTTGTGCGCAAGCTGGCGGATGTCGGCGCCGAATTGCACCAGGCTCTCGACCGAGCTTGCCTCGCGGATGGCACCGGCGAGCTGGCGCATGTTGATGCGCTGCAGACTGAACAGATCTTTTTCCGTAATCAGGCCGCTGAGCCGGCCGCGGTCCACCACCAGAATGTGGCGGATCCCGCGCCTGACCATCGCCAGCGCCGCTTCGTACGCCGATGCCTGCGGCGGCAGGGTGAACACGTTCCGGCTCATGACACCGGAGATCGGTTGATCGAGCCCATACCCGGCGAGCGTCACGCGGTCGAGCACGTCGCGCAATGTGAAGATCCCGAGCGGCGCCAGGTCGCCGTCGGTCACGACCATCGAGCCGATATTGAGTTCGTGCATGGTCTTCAGTACCGACCGCAGCGGCGTGTCCGGCAAGCATGTTACCGGCGCGCGCCGCACGACCGCTGCCAACGGGCTCGCCATCGTCTGTTGCGAGCTGACATCCAACTGGGATTCGGTTGCGCTCATGCGCTTGTTATCCTGCGTCTAGTAATGCACCCGCGCGTAGGAGGTTTGCTGGGAGGCCTTGCGCGCGTCACGCAAGGTCTTGATACCCTGTGCGGCCAACAGCGGTAGCAATTTCAGAAAAATCTCGCCGGTCACTATCGCGTCGCCCAGCGCCGTGTGTCGCCCGATGACGTTGACACCGAGACGTTCAGCGATTGCTTCGAGCTTGTGCTCGCGCTGATGCGGATGCACAACGGCGGACAGCATCAGCGTGTCGAGCACCGGGTGGGTAAAGCTCACTCCGGTGACGGCTTCCTTCAACTGCAGAAAGCGCATATCGAATGCGGCATTATGCGCGACCAGCACGGTATCCTCGCAAAACCGATGAAAGCGCGGCAGCACGCGAGCGATGGTCGGTTGGCCCTCGAGCATCACCGGCTGGATGCCGTGGATACGGGCCGATTCCGGGGCCAGCCTTCGGCCCGGATCTATCAGCTGATCGAATACTTCGCCGTGGAGGAGTCGTCCGTTGACGATGCGAATCGCGCCGATCGAAATAATCTCGTCGCCGGCGGACGGCTCCAGGCCGGTGGTCTCGGTGTCGAACACCGTGTAGCTCAGATCGCTCAACAGACGCCCGTCCAGTTCGGGACGTTGCCCGGGCTGGTTAAACAGGTCGAAGTCATAGTACACGGGGCGGCTCGGTACAGCCGGCACTTCGAGCGGCATGCTGCAGTAATCAGGGTGCGGCAGCAGAATCCGGAAATAGGCGGTTCGCGATACTGCGTCGCTCTGGAGCCAGGCCTGGCCGTTGTGTCGCGCGATGACATCTTCAAACGTCAGTGGCGTGGCTTCGCTGCCGACGTCGAGAGCGGTGCCTTGCCACTGGGCGGCGGCCTCGGCCGTTATCGGTGCACCGTCCCACATCAGGTCGAGATGGACCTGCCGGTCCTTGTGTTTCAGGCGGAAGCGGATCTGATGCACGCCGTGCTCGCGCTTGAGCCGGCCGGCGAGATAGGTCAGTGCCTGCACCAACGAAAAACTGTCGACCGCAAGCCAGACCGGTTCATCCTTGCCTTCGACAGCGGCACTCATGCCGAGCCGGGTTTCTATGCTGCGCTTGACGGCGGCGATCAAGTCGCGCGCGAGCATGGTTTCAAGCGGCCACTCGGCGCGCGCGCAGTCGGCATGACCGGCAATGGTCGAATCAAGGCGGCGGCTGAGCGTTTGTGCTTCATGGTGAATGACCTGTTCAAACTGCTGGCGGCGCGCCGGCTCCATATCCGGAAATGCGAGCATGGTTTCGATACCCGCGCGGATACTGGCGAGGGAAGTGCGCGCACTCTCGATAAGCGACTGCAGCAGGCGGTCGCGCCGGCCCGCTATCTCTACGCTCCGCTGGATGTCTTCCAGTGTCAGCACATATCCGGATATCCGGGTATTGCTGCCGACTGCCGCGTCTGCGGCATCAACGGACGGGTCCGCATCGTTCGCGAGCACCGGCGCCATGTGCACCCGGATCAGGTGGCCACCCGTCAGCGTTGTCACAAAGGCGGCGACTGGCCTGACGTCACCGTGCGTGAGGCGGTCCTGGATGTGTTCGAGTGCATGCAGCACTACGTTGCGGTCCATCACGCCAAACAGCGAGCGTCCGAGGCCGAACGCCATGGCAGCGTCACTCTCCGTTTCCGCGCCGGAGGCCGCGCTCAGAAGCTGCAGCGCGCACTGGTTATAGAGCAGTATGCGCCCCTCGATGTTGCACACCAGCACGCTCTGTGCGATCTCAGACATCAGTGCAGCGAGGCGATTCTTTTCCCGCGCCACGTCAATGTGTGCATCGGTAACGCGCGTTTCGACACCGACTTCCAGCGCGCGATAACGGCCCGCCAGCGCATTGATCTCGCGCGCCAGGTGTTGCAGTTCGGCACCGCCATGCGGTTCGATGCGGTGATTGAGGTTGGCGCTCACGATCAGTCGCGTCGCTTCGGCGAGTCGCTGCGGGGCGATCACATACGCATCGAACAGGCCGTTGGCGATGATGCCGAGACCGGCAACGATCAGCAGCGCCACGAACACCATGAGGCCAACGCGATCGGCAAGCGCTGCCGTCAGTGCCGGTCGGTATTCTGCGGCGAGCCCCGACCAGACGATGAACGCCAGCGCCGCGGCGCTGCCGAGGAACAGCAGGGCGGCCGCCGCAATGGCCAGCGCGAGTTTCAACTTGAGGTTCATTCCCCCAGCAGGCGCCGCACGTTGGCTAGAAGTTCCTGGGTGGCGAAGGGCTTAGTGATGTAGGCATCCGCGCCCAGCGCGAGGCCTTTGGTCACCTCGGATTCGCGTCCTTTGGCAGTCAACATGACCACCTTGATGCCATTCCATGCCGGGTTTTCGCGGATTTTCTGGCACACCTCGAACCCGTTTTTTTGCGGCAGCATGATGTCCAGCAGAATCATATCAGGGTGGAACTCGACCACCTGGCGCAGCGCCTCGTCGCCGTTGGTGGCGATTTTCACCTGGTAGCCGCTTTTCTGCATCAGGAACTCGAGCGAGATGACGATATTTGGCTCGTCGTCGGCGATCAGGATTTTCTTGCTCATCTGTCCGCTCCGGCGTGGTTTTCCAGCGCAGCGGCCATGGCCGGCTCTTGTGCTGCCGGCGGCTGGGTGCCGGCGGCCTGCGCGCCCCGTGCTGCGTCGAGCGGCAGCGTAAAGGAGAACGTTGCGCCGGAGCCGAGCGCGCTGGTCACCCACAGCCGGCCGCCGAAGTGGTGGATAATCTCGCGGCAGATCGGCAGACCGAGACCGGTGCCGTGCGGTTTTTGCGTCAGCGTATCGCCGACCTGGCGGAACTTCTCGAAAATGATGCGTTGATCATCGCTGCTGATACCAACGCCGTTGTCCTCGACATCGATACGCAAGTTGTTGCGGTCGTGCGCAATACCGACTTTGATCCTGCCGTCATTGTCGTTACAGAACTTGGCGGCATTCGACAGCAGGTTGAGCATCACCTGCATCAAGCGGTCACGGTCCGCGACCACCGGCGGCAGATTTACCGGCAACTGCAACTCGAGCGAGATGTTTTTTTCCTTGAACAACTGGCTGGTCGAAGACAGCGCGTCCTCGATGACCTCGCGCATGTCGATCTCGCCGCTGTTCCACTCAGCATTGCCCGATTCGATCTTCGCCAGATCGAGCACCTGGTTGATGAGCCGTGTCAGACGTTCCGATTCCTTGATGATGATGCCGAGGAATTTCTCGCGCTGCGCTGTGTCGAGCACGGGATTGTCGTGCAGAATTTCGGAAAAAGCACGGATCGAGGTCAACGGTGTACGCAGCTCGTGGGTCACGGTCGATACGAAATCGTCCTTTAGCCGGTCCAGTTCCTGCAGTCGCTGGTTGGCGGAGCGCAATTCGGCTGTTGCGACTTCAAGTTCGCGTGATTTTTGCTCGAGCTGGCGGCTGTAGGCGAGAACCTGCGACGCTTCATCGAGGATGTTCATGACCTTGTCGATGCCGAGCGGCTCTTCCTGCACCACCGAGGCAACCACGACGCGGGCCGAACCGGTGCCGATTGCGCCAGCCAGCAGCGTCTCGGCGAAATGTATCAGGTCGGCATCGGCGCCGAGATCCTTGGCCGATCTGGCGCCCCGTTCGTGTGCATATGCGCCGAATGCGTCCTGCGCACGGCGTTGACCGAGAAACCGTCCGACCAGCGTGATCAGCTCGTTGACAGAAGCATCGCCGCGCAGCGATTCCGGACGCTTGATGTTCGATTCGCGACGCGCATCGACAAACAGGTTTGCCTGGATCTGCTCGTCGAAGCTCGGAATGGTGACGAGCGAAACGGCGATGTAAGCCCCGATATTGAACAGCATGCTCCAGAACAGGCAGTGCGTGATTTTATCGAGTCCCGTGAGGCCGAACAATTCGAGAGGCTTGAGCAGCGCGACGCCGAACAGCCCGTGATCGACAAACGCGAGCGGCAGCCATCCTGATGTCGCGAACGACGGCAGCAGCAGAGTGTACGCCCAGACCAGAAAACCCGCGCTGAGTCCGCAGATCGCACCGGAGCGCGTCGCGCTTTTCCAGTACATGCCGCCCAGTATCGCCGGCGCGAACTGGGCGACCGCGACGAACGAGATCAATCCGATCGACACCAGCGCGTAGGCCTCGCCGGCGAGGCGGAAATAGGCATAGCCCAGCAGCAGCACGCCGACAATGGCGCCGCGCCGGATGCCGAGGATCAGCGACGACAGATCGGCGCGCTCGTGCAGGTGCAGCACGTTGAAGCGCAGCAGCAGCGGCATGACCAGGTTGTTGCAGACCATGGTGGACAGCGCGATGGTCTCGACGATCACCATGCCGGTTGCCGCCGACAGCCCGCCGATGAACGCCACCAGCGTCAGCAGCGATTGCTGTTGCGCGATCGGCAGCGTCAGCACGAAAGTGTCGGCATCGATGTTGCCGACGGGAAAATGCATCAGTCCGGCGAAGGTGATCGGCAGCACGAAGACATTGATCGCCAGCAGGTAGAGCGGGAATAGCCATGCCGCCTTGTTGAGATGTCGCTCATCGACGTTCTCGACCACTGCGATCTGGAACTGGCGCGGCAAGAACATGAATGCGAGCATGGAAACGATGGTCAGCGAAGCCCACGAGGTGTAGTTGACCGAGGCGCCGCCAAATTCGAGGAGCTTGGCGAGCTGCGGGTATTCATTGGCGCGCGTGAATATATCGCCGAATCCATCGTAGAGCACGAAGGTCGCGAACGCGCCGACGGCGATGAACGCGAGCAGCTTCACCAGCGATTCGAACGCAATCGCGGCGACCAGGCCTTCGTGCCGCTCCGATGCATCGAGATGGCGCGTGCCGAACAGAATGCTGAACGCCGCGAGCAGCAGCGCTATGTAAAACGTATTGTCGGTCAGCAGCGGTATCGCGGCCTGGCTGTCGTGGGCGGCGATCACCGGATATTTGAGGATGATCGAGAAGCTGTTCGACACCGCTTTGAGCTGCAGCGAGATGTAGGGAATGATGCCGATGACCGCGATGATCGTCGCCAGCCCGCCCAGCAACTGGCTCTTGCCGTAGCGCGAAGCGATGAAGTCGGCGATCGAGGTGATACGGTTCGCTTTGCTGATGCGGATCATCTTCAGCATCACGTACCACCACAGCACGGCCATCAGCGTCGGCCCCAGATAGATCGGCAGAAAACCGATACCGCTGGTGGCCGCGCGCCCGACGCTGCCGTAGAAGGTCCACGACGTACAGTAGACCGCGAGCGACAGCGCGTAGATGTACGGGTTGGCGATGATGCTGCGGCCGGCGTCGGCACGCTTGTCCCCGTAATAGGCGATTGCGAACAACAAGCCTACGTAGACAAACGAAGCAAAGACTATGACGTAACCGGTCAACATGGCATTTTTGCCTCGCTGCCCTCGGCTAGTGCGTGCGTTCCGTCAATCCATGTTGCGTTCGACCACCACCGCGGTCAATGCAATCAGCAGGCCCCACGCCGCGAACATGTAGACGTATAGCAGCGGGATGCCGAACAGCAGATGGTCGATGTTGAAAAGGTAGAGCAGCGGGTAATTGAACAACAGGCAGCCGAACAAGAACAACGCAATCAGCCGCTGGCCGTGGATGCCGGGTCGGTTCATGTCACGCCGCGCTGCAGAGCAGTGCAGGCGCGGGCGGGAGCGCCGTGCTCCGCACTACTTCACCAATTCCCTGATCTTGTCGACGATCTCGGGATTCGCGAGGGTGGATACGTCACCCGAGTCCTGATGGTTGGAGATCGTCGCCAGCACCCGGCGCATGATCTTGCCCGAGCGCGTCTTTGGCATGTCGGGAACAATGATCACTTTACGCGGCCTCGCGATGGCACCGATCTCGGACACGATTGCCGCCGAGATCTTGTTTGCGAGCTCCTTGGATGCGTTCAGGCCCGGCCTTAAGGAGACGTAGAGGTCGGGCACCTTGCCCTTGATCTCGTCGGCGACGGGGACGACCGCCGCCTCCGCCACCTCGGCGACGAGGAGGGCCGCCGACTCGATCTCCTTGGTGCCGAGGCGATGGCCGGCCACGTTGATTACATCGTCGATGCGGCCGAGGATGCGATAGTAACCGTCCGCCGCCTCCACCGCGCCATCACCCGCCAGGTAGGGCCAGTCGCGCCAGTTCTTGCTCTTGGGGTTCCTGCAGTAGCGCTCGTAGTACTGTTTGACGAACCGATCCGGGTCCTTCCAGATGGTCTGGAAGATGCCGGGCCACGGGTTGCGAATGCAGATGTTGCCCGCTTTGCCCGAGCCGGCTGGCAGCTCCTTGCCCTCGTCGTCGTAGATGACCGGATGGATGCCGGGAATTCCGGGGCCCGCGCTACCTGGCTTCATTTTGTGGATGGCTGGCACCGTGCTGCAGAGGAAGCCGCCGTTCTCCGTCTGCCACCAGGTGTCCACAATCACCGCCTCACCCTTGCCGACTACGTTGTAGTACCACTTCCAGACTGCGGGCTCGATCGGCTCGCCCACTGTCGTCATGTGCTTGAAGTGGTGGTTGTACTTCGCGGGCTCGTCTGGTCCCTCGCGCCGCAGCGCGCGGATCGCCGTGGGCGAGGTATGGAAGATGTTCACGTCGAGGTCCTCGGCGATGCGCCAGGGCCGTCCCGAGTCGGGATGAGTCGGCAGGCCCTCGTAGATGACCGAGGAGGCACCGAGCGAAAGCGGGCCGTAGACGATGTAGGAGTGTCCCGTGATCCAGCCGATGTCCGCCATGCACCAGTAGACATCCTCGGGGTGAATGTCCTGTATGTACTTGGACGTCCAGGTAACGTAGGCGAGGTAGCCGCCGATGGAGTGCTGACAGCCCTTGGGCTTGCCCGTGGTGCCGCTCGTGTACATGAGGAAAAGCGGCGCCTCCGCCGGCAGCTGCGCGGGCTCGATGCGCTTGCCACGGTACTTCTTGAGCAGATCGTTGACGATGACGTCGCGTCCCTCTACAAACGCCGTCGGGCTCGAATATTTGCCCGGGTGGCGCTGCCAGATCAGCACAGTCTCGACTTTGTGGCCGTCCTTGGCGGCCTCGGCGACCGCGATGTCCGCCTTCTCCTTGTGGTCGAGCAGCTTGCCGGCGCGGTAGTACGCGTCCATCGTGATCAGCACGCGGCTCTCGGAATCGACGGCACGGTCGGCGCAGGCCTTGCCGCTGAAACCGCTGAACACCTGGGAGTGAATGACGCCGAGCCGCGCGCAGGCAAGCATGGCGATGGGCAGCTCAGCCACCATCGGCATGTGCAGCGTCACCCGGTCGCCTGTTTTGAGACCGCAGAAATCGCGCAGGAGCGCCGCGAATTCGTTTACGCGGACGTACAGTTCCTGATAGGTAATGTGCTGGACCGTCTCTTGCTCCAGCTCTGGCACGAAATGGATCGCCGTTTTGTTCTTGTGCTTGGCGAGATGCCGATCAACACAGTTGTAGCAGGCGTTGAGCTTGCCGCCGACGAACCAGCGCCAGAAAGGCGGGTTGCTGGTGTCGAGCGTCTTCTCCCAGCGTTTGTACCAGTCAAGAAGATCCGCGAACTCCCGGTAGCACTCGGGGAATTTGTCAAGGCTAAAGCGCTCGAAGATGCCCGCATCGGTTAGATTGGCCTGAGCGATGAACTTCGTCGGGGGAGCAACGTAGTCCTGCTCCTGCCAATGCACCGCGATCTGCGCTTCGGAGATATCGGCAGTCTGTTGCTCCTTGGACTGGCGATGCGGCTTGTGTTCTGACATGGCGGTTCCTCCTTGATCTTTCGCGAATTAAGACAGGCGACGCATCTGCACCGGACGCATCGGGTACTAGTTCCCGATTTTATGCAAATGGAAGCATTAAACAGCGCGTTTGTAAAGACGCGGTGCCCCTTGTCTGGCGCGAGAGGCGGGGGACGGGCATAATGGCGCCTGTGCTTGCACGTGCCTGGCGGCAGCGAGCAAATAATGGCGGGCCCCCCCGCATTGCATAGTAGTGAACCTGGTCAGGTCCGGAAGGAAGCAGCCAAAGCTATTCACTGCAAGTGCCGGGGACAAGGCTCGCCTCCCTTTTTCTTTTGCGATATCATTATGATACCGCTGGCGTAACGGTGAAGTTCCGAGCGAAGACGCACTGAGGATATATTATCGTGAGCAATATCAGGTACCTGACCGCCGCCGCCTTGCTCGCGGCTAGCCCCGCGGCCTACGCGGTGGACAGCATGTCGTTCGAGTATGGCCACTCGGATTCCTCGAATGTCAATGTCAACCTGTATCGCGTCAGCGCGCAGTGGGACTGGAACAAGAAATTGATCTCAATGGGCAGCTGGCACCTGGGCGGTTACTGGGAGACCAGCTTCGGATATTGGGACAACAGCAACACCTTTGGCAAAACCCACGACAGTATTTTCGATGTCGGCGCCACACCGGTGTTCCGGTTGCAGCCGAACAACTCCGCGGGGTTTTCGCCGTACGCGGAACTGGGCGTCGGCCTCCATCTGTTGTCCCATACCTCGCTGAGCATGCAGCGCCAGTTCGGCAGCAGCTTTCAGTTCGGCGATCACGTCGGCGCCGGCGTGCGCTTTGGGAGCAAGGGACAGTATGATCTCGGCTACCGCTACCAGCATCTGTCGAACGCCGGGATCAAACAGCCCAACCAGGGCGTTAATTTCAACCAGATACGCCTGCAGTACCATTTCTGAGCGGACAGCGGACGGAGCGTGATTGGCGGCAAGAATCCGCCAGTATTTAACCCGTTTGCCGTTACCCTGAGTACCGCCTGCCGTGACCCAAGTCCTTGCCCGCAAGTGGCGGCCTAAAACTTTTACCGAACTGGTCGGCCAGGAGCACGTGGTGAGGGCGCTCACCAATGCGCTCAGGCAGCAGCGCCTGCATCATGCCTATCTGTTCACCGGTACGCGCGGCGTGGGAAAAACAACGCTCGCGCGCATCATCGCCAAAGCTCTCAACTGCGAAACCGGCATAACTGCCGAGCCGTGCGGCAAGTGTGCGGCATGCATCGAAATCGATGCCGGGCGTTTTATCGATCTGATCGAACTCGATGCCGCTTCCAATACGCAGGTCGACAATATGCGCGACCTTCTCGAGAATGCGCTGTATGCGCCGACCAGCGGCCGTTTCAAAGTCTATATCATCGACGAAGTACACATGCTGTCGCGCAACGCGTTCAACGCGATGCTGAAGACGCTCGAAGAACCGCCGGGCCACGTTAAATTCATTCTTGCCACCACCGACCCGCAGAAAATCCCCGTAACCGTGCTGTCGCGCTGCCTGCAGTTCAATCTGAAGCAGATTCCGCAGCAGCAGATCAGGGCGCAGTTGAAGAAAATACTTGAACTCGAAGGCGTCGCGGGCGAGGAAGAAGCCCTGAAGCTGCTGGCGCGCGCCGCGCACGGCAGCCTGCGCGACGGCCTGAGTCTGCTCGACCAGGCGATCGCGCACGGCGGCGGTCGCGTCGAGCAGCAGCCGGTGCGGGCCATGCTGGGCAGCGTCGAGCAGGAGTACCTGCGCGACATTCTGGCCGCGCTGCAACGGCGCGACGGCGCGGCATTGATCGCTGTCGCCGACCGCATGACGGAGCGCAGTCTGTCGTTCGAAATCGCGTTGCAGGAGCTGGCCACGCTGTTGCATCGCATCACGCTGGCGCAAACCGTGCCGCAAGCGATTGCTGCCGACGATCCCGAGCATGCCGTAATTGAGGCGTTTGCCTCCGGCTTCGGCGCCGAGGAGATCCAATTGTTGTACCAGATTGCGCTGCACGGACGCCAGGACCTCGGGCTTGCCCCGGATGACTATGCCGGGTTCACTATGGCGCTCATGCGCATGCTCGCGTT
Source organism: Gammaproteobacteria bacterium (assembly GCA_041483135.1). GTDB lineage: Bacteria > Pseudomonadota > Gammaproteobacteria > Burkholderiales > SG8-41 > PALSA-1004. The sequence goes on from JBGPFE010000002.1 coordinate 12,729, forward strand.
CATGCCCGCTTTTGTGTCTGAAAGCGGCACGCTGCCTGCCGGAAAACCCGCAACCACAACCATTGCAGCGCAAGCGGCCGGGCGCGCGGCGCCTGCCGATATAAAAAAAAAGCTGACTGACGGCGACTGGCACGCTTTGGTCCACCATCTCCCGCTGGCGGGAATGGAGCGCATGCTCGCCCACAATTGCGAACTCGTTGCCTGGCGGGATGGACGCATCGAGCTGCGGGTGCCGCATGCCCAGCGCCATCTGGTTGAGCGTGCGTACCAGGATCGGCTCAAACTTGCGCTCGAGCAGCACTTCGGAACCAAGGTACGGCTCGAGATAGGCGTCGGTGCAGGCAATGGCAACACGCTGGCGGAAATCCAGGATCGTGAAATCCGGCAACGGCAGAGCACGGCCGCGGCGGCGATCGACGGCGATCCGTTTGTGCGCGATCTGATTGAAAACTTCGACGCACGTGTGGTGTCCTCCACCATCAAACCCGCGCAATAACGGAAGGAGTCCAGGATGAAAGGCGGTCTGGCAGGGCTGATGAAGCAGGCGCAGCAAATGCAGGAAAACATGCAGCGCATGCAGGAGCAGCTGGCGACCGTCGAGGTCGAAGGCCAATCCGGCGCAGGCATGGTCAAGGTGGTGATGACCTGCCGCCACGATGTCAAGCGCGTGACTATAGACCCGAGCCTGCTCAGGGACGACAAGGACATGCTCGAGGACTTGATCGCGGCGGCAGTCAATGACGCGGTGCGGCGTGTCGAGGCCACGATTAAGGAGAAGATGAGCGGCATGACCGCGGGCCTCGGTTTGCCGCCGGGCATGAAATTGCCGTTTTAAAAGCAGTTTCGAGTTGCGAGTTTAAAGTTGATTGAGTTTGTGTTCTCGACTAAAAACTCGCAACTCGCAACTTGTAACTCGCAACTTGTAACTCGAAACTTGGTTCGTGAAAAATCCATCCTCACTCGAAGAACTGATCGAAGCGCTGCGCTGCCTGCCTGGCGTCGGGCCGAAATCGGCACAGCGCATGGCCTACCATCTGCTGCAGCGCGATCATCCGGGCGCGGCGCGGCTGGCGACCGCGCTCGGCCGCTCGCTCGAGGTGATCCGGCACTGCGAGCGCTGCAATACGTTCACCGAGGGGCAGGTGTGCGGATTGTGTCGCTCGCCGCGCCGCGACGCGCATTTGCTGTGCGTGGTCGAGACACCGGCCGACATGCTGATGATGGAGCAGGCCGAGTGTTATCAGGGGCTGTATTTCGTGCTGATGGGCAGGTTGTCGCCCCTCGATGGCGTCGGGCCCAAGGACATCCATCTCGATCGTCTGCTCACGCGCGCCGGTGACGGCCAGGTGCGCGAAGTCATCGTCGCCACCAATTTTACGGTTGAAGGTGAGGCGACCGCGCATTACATCGGCGAGCTGCTGCTCGCGCGCGGACTCAGGGTGAGCCGCATCGCGCGCGGGTTGCCGGTCGGCGGCGAGCTCGAGCATGTTGACAGCGGCACGCTGGCGCAGGCGGTGCTCGAGCGCCGCGCGCTGGAGCCTTCATGATATGGTTCAACCCAAACCCGTAGTCACGCACAAGCTGCAGAAAGTGCTGGCACAGGCCGGGCTGGGGTCGCGGCGTGACATGGAATTGCTGATCGAGAGCGGGCGCGTTACCGTCAATGGCACGACCGCGCGGATCGGCGCACGCGTCGGCCCGCACGATCAGATCAAGGTCGCCGGGCGCGTGATCCATGCCAAATCGGCCACTCGCTTGCCGCGTGTGCTGCTCTACCACAAACCGGAAGGCGAGATTACCAGTCGCGATGATCCACGCGGCCGCCCAAGCGTGTTCGAGCATCTGCCGGCGATTACCGGCGCCAAATGGATCTCGGTCGGCAGGCTCGATTTCAATACCTGCGGCCTGCTTATTTTCACAACGTCGGGTGAGCTGGCCAACCGCATGATGCACCCGCGCTTCGAGATCGAGCGCGAGTACGCAGTGCGCGTCATGGGCCAGCTGCAGCCGCATCACTTGCGCCAGCTGACGCAGGGTGTCGAGCTGGATGACGGTATCGCACGCTGCTCAAACGTCGAATTGCGCGGTGGCGAAGGCGCCAACCAGTGGTGTCATGTAGTGCTCAAGGAAGGCCGCAACCGCATCGTGCGCCGGATTTTCGAGAAACTCGGGTTTACCGTGAGCCGCTTGATGCGAGTGCGCTTCGGCATCATTGCACTGCCGCCGCGCGTGAAGCGCGGCCAGACTCACGAACTCAGCGCCGAGGAGACGCGGCGCCTGCTCGACTGGCTCGACGCGGCGCCGTCACAGCAGTCGCCGCCTCCGCTCCTACAGCGCCGGCCAGGTCGCGGCGCTCGAGCATAAACACGCAGTCGTCGCCGCCGCTGGTTTGCGGCCAGACGAAAGGCAGGCGCGGGAACGCCGCCTCGAGCCGCCGGCGATTGTGCCCGACCTCGACCACCAGCATTCCATGTTCGGTTAAATGCGCGGCCGCTGTGCGCAGTATTACGCGCACCAGGTCGAAACCGTCCCTGCCGCCGGCCAGCGCCAGGCGCGGCTCGTGACGGTATTCGCGCGGCAAAACCCGCAGAGTGCGCGCGCTGACATACGGCGGATTGGCGACGATCAGATCGTAGCGCTCGCCGCGCAGCGCTGAAAACAGGTCGGATTGCAGCAGGCGCACGCGCCCCTGCAGCCGGTAAGTCGCGACATTGCGTTTTGCCACCGCCAGAGCGTCATGGGATATATCGATTGCATCGACGCGGGCGGCAGCGAACGTTTTCGCGAGAATGATCGCCAGGCACCCCGACCCGGTGCACAAGTCGAGCGCGCAGCGGATCCGGGGCGGCTTCGTAATCCACGGCGCGAGCCGCTCCCGCAGCAGTTCGGCGATGAACGAGCGCGGCACGATCACGCGCTCGTCGACGTAAAACCGGTAATCGCCGAGCCATGCCTCATGCGTCAGATAGGCGGCGGGGGTGCGACTGCGTATGCGTTCATCGATCAGGGATACCGCACGCCTGTGCTCGGCGGCGGTGATCTTGCGCGCGAGAAACGGCGTCAATCGGTCGGGCGGCAGCTTGAGCGCGTGCAATACCAGGTAGGCCGCTTCATCCCGGGCGTTGGTACTGCCGTGGCCGAAGGCGAGCCGCGCGCGCTTGAAGCGCGCGTACGCGTCATCGATCAGGTCACGAACGGTAACGGCACCCAATAACTTCGATGTTCCAGTTTTCAGGTTCCAGGTTCCAGGTTTTTTGATATCAAATTGAAACTAGAAACCCGAAACCTGAAACCGTTCTAAACCATGTCGAGATTGAGCTTGATGCTGCTCAGATCGTCGGTGGTGCCGGAAGTGGTGCTGGTAGTGGTGGGTTGCTCGGAGGTGCTGCCCGGTGCCGCAGCCGGGGCTTTGCCGGCGTTGTTGATCAGCCAGTGCAGGTTGGTCGGCGAATCGGCATTGGCGAGTGCGTCCTCGAGGGTGATCTGGCCGTTGCTGTAGAGATTGTAGAGCGCCTGCTCGAAAGTCTGGCTGCCGGGCGCCAGACTCCGTTCCATCGCGTCCTTGATTTCGCCCATTTCGCCTTTCTTGATCAAGTCGGCGATGTGGACGGTGTTGAGCATGATCTCGACCGCGGGAATGCGCCCGCCGCCCTTGGCGCGCACCAGGCGCTGCGATACCACGCATTTGAGGCTGATCGCGAGGTCGGCCAGCAGCGCTTCACGCGCTTCGCGCGGGAAAAAGTTGATGATGCGGTTCATCGCGTGATAGCTGTTGTTGGCGTGCAGCGTCGTCAGGCACAGGTGGCCGGTCTGGGCGAACAACAGCGCGCTTTGCAGCGTCGACCGGTCGCGGACTTCGCCGATCATCAGCAGGTCGGGTGCCTCGCGCATCGCGCTGACCAGCGCATTCTCGTAGGACTTGGTATCCATGCCGACTTCGCGCTGGTTGACGATCGATTTCTTGTGCTTGTAGACGAATTCCATCGGATCTTCGATGGTCAGGATATGCCCGGTCTTGGTGCTGTTCCGGTAGTCGATCATCGACGCCATCGACGTTGACTTGCCCGAGCCGGTGGAGCCGACGATCAGGATCATGCCGAGCTTGTCCATCACCAGCTCTTTGAGTACCGGCGGCAGCTTGAGTTCCTCGATGGAGGGAATGTCGGGCTTGATAAAGCGGATCACCATCGCTGCCGCGCCGCGCTGGCGAAAGACATTGATGCGGTAACTGCCGCAGTCGACGCGGCCGACCGCGAAGTTCATTTCCAGCGTTTTTTCATAGTCCTTGACCTGGTCTTCGGACATTACTTCATACGCGATCTTCTTGACCGCTGCCGGGTCGAGCACCTGGGAATTGATCGGCATTACGACGCCGTTGATCTTGATCTGGATCGGGGCGCCGGCAGTGAAAAACAGGTCGGACGCTTGCTTTTCCGCCATCAGCTTGAATAAGGGATCGAGAAACATAGCGCACTCCCTGAAAATGCTCAGCGGTTAAGTTTCGATTTGATATTGCCGATGAAGCTCTTGCCCGGATTGATGCCGTCACTCATTTGTTCCGGCGCGGAATCGTCGGCCTCGATGCGCGGCGGGCGTGACGCCGTTGTCCGCATCGCCGCCTGATGCTTGCCCAGGGTGCGGAAGGTATTGGGTTTGGCAATGATCACCTTGGCCAGCTCCTCCAGTATTTCCGGGCCGAACTCGTCGAAATCGTAGGTATAGGCGTACTCTCCGAGTTTTTCGAGATTTTTCGTGACTATTTTGATCTGCGCATTTTCGAGGTCGGCGGCAATGGTGACCACGACCGGCACGTCGCAGAAAATAGTGAATATGCCACGTTCGACATAGCCGCGCTCGTTGCGGATTTCCCTGAGGTCGAACTTGACGTTATTCGCCCACAGGTGCTCACGCAAGCGCTTCACCATCGGTTCCGACTCTTTTTCCAGGATGAGCGTGTCGTCGGCGATGCAGCGAAAGCGCAGGACTATCGCTTCGATGTAGTCCTTGTGATCGAGGGTGAGCCGCCGGCCATTGACGTTATAGTCGCATTGCAGCAGGTCCTCGAGCTTGCTGACCCCGCCCTCGAGATAGTAGTAGCGCGGCACCACCGGCTTGATGACGTTGAGCGAATTGAACAGCTCGATCAAATAGTGCAGCGCATCCTTGAGCTTGGCGTGCGCGAGCAGCAGGTTCTGGCTGATTTCCTCCTGCGTGACCTGCTGCTTTTGCCGCAGCGAGTCGGCCTGCCGCTTCAGATCATCCAGTAAGCCCATTGCAACCCTGTGTGACGGCTGAATAGAATTGGCATTTTGCCAATTTCTGAAGGACTTGGAAAGCTTATTCAAGCGATATTTTGAAGTCGAGGCAAGTCCCTGATTGCCCCGCAGGAGCTCGTTGATGCCGGTTCGGGTCGGCGTAACGCGCTGCCGGCAGATCAAGATTGCACTGAAACCGGTCCCGGTCCTGGACCGCCACCATCACTCGCCCCGCAGCAGTTCATTGATGCTCGTTTTGGCGCGCGTATTGGCGTCGACGCGCTTGACGATCACCGCGCAATACAACTGGCATTTGCCGTCGCTCGATGGCCGCGTGCCGGAAACGACGACCGAGCCGGCGGGTATGCGGCCATAGCTCACTTCGCCGCTCGCGCGGTCGTAGATGCGGGTACTGAGGCCGATGAAGACGCCCATCGAAATCACCGAGCCTTCTTCGACCACTACGCCTTCGACGATTTCGGAGCGCGCTCCGATGAAGCAACCGTCTTCAATGATGGTCGGATTGGCCTGCAGCGGCTCGAGGACGCCGCCGATGCCGACGCCGCCCGAGAGGTGCACGTTCTTGCCGATCTGCGCGCACGATCCGACTGTGGCCCAGGTGTCGACCATGGCGCCTTCGTCGACATAGGCGCCGATGTTGACGAAAGAGGGCATCAGCACTACGTTTTTCGCGATGAATGCACCGCGCCGCACCATCGCCGGCGGCACCACGCGGAAGCCGCCGCGCGCGAAATCTTCGCGCGTGTAATGCGCGAACTTGCTCGGTACCTTGTCATAATATTGCGTGGCGGCACCTGACAACGGCGTATTGTCTTCAAGCCGAAACGACAGCAGCACGGCTTTTTTGAGCCATTGATGCACTACCCATGTGCCGTTCACTTTTTCGGCGACGCGGAGCCTGCCGGCATCGAGCCCGGCCAGCACTTCGTTGACGGCCTCGCCGATTTTGGCCGGCGCGTTGCCGGGACTGAGCCCGGCGCGCTTTTCCCAGGCCTGCTCGATGATGGTTTGCAGTTCGCTCATATGGGTTCCGTTCATCGTTTATCGATTGCGGAAAAACGCAGCGATGCGCTGCGCGGCTTCAGTGCATTCGCCGGTGGAAGCGACCAGCGCAATACGCACGAAATTCCTGCCGGGATTGACGCCGCGAGCTTCGCGCGCAAGGTAGCTGCCCGGCAGAACGGACACATTGTGCTGCCGGTAGAGGCTGCGCGTAAATTCGGCGTCATCGCGCAGCGTATCGAGCCACAGATAGAATGCGGCATCGGGCATGCCGATTTCGGCGACTTCGCGCAGGAGGGCGGTCACCGCGGCGAATTTTTCGCGGTAGAGGCGGCGATTTTCGATCACATGGGCTTCGTCCTGCCACGCTGCGGTGCTCGCGGCATGGATCGGCGGGCTCATCGCGCAGCCCTGGTAGGTGCGGTAGAGCAGGAATTTTTTCAGGATTGCGGCGTCGCCGGCGACGAAACCCGAGCGCATGCCCGGCACGTTGGAACGCTTCGACAGGCTGGAGAACATCACGAGCCGCGGGTAGCCGCTGCGGCCGCACTGTTGCGCCGCTTGCAGCGCACCGAGCGGCGGCTGCGCCTCGTCGAAATAAATTTCAGAATAGCACTCGTCCGCCGCAATGACAAAGCCGTAGCGGTCCGACAGCGCAAACAGCTTTTCCCATTCCTGCAGGCTCATCACCCGTCCGGTCGGGTTGGCCGGCGAGCAGACGTAGATCAATTGCGTGCGCCGCCATACCGCATCCGGCAATTGCTCGAAATCAAGCGCGAAATTGCTGGCGGGCAGCGTGTTGAGATACTGCGGCACGGCACCGGCCAACAACGCCGCGCCTTCGTAAATCTGATAGAACGGGTTCGGCACCACTACCGTCGGCTCCGGGTGCGCGCGGTCGATGATGGTCTGGGCAAATGCAAACAGCGCTTCGCGGCTGCCGTTGACGGGTATGATTTCGCTTTGCGCGTCGATCTGCTTTAACCCATAGCGGCGTTTGAGCCAGTCAGTGATCGCGTTGCGCAAACCTTCGCCGCCAAGCGTGGTCGGATAATTGGCGAGCCCAGCCAGGTTTTCGGCAAGTCTCTGGCGGATGAATTCCGGGGTCGGATGCTTGGGCTCGCCGATATGCAGGCTGATCGGTTTGACCTGCGGGTTCGGCGTGACGCCCTGCAGCAGGGCAGTGAGTTTCTGGAACGGATAGCTCTGCAGGCGGTCGAGGGCGGGATTCATTCTGAATAATCGAACCAAACCGTGGATTATAAAGGTGTTGCCGTGCGGTTCACAAAAATGATGCCGGTCGCCGGACTGCTCACGGGCGCTACCGTGTGGGGTTTGATCTGGTATCCGTTCCGCGTGCTCGAGCATGCCGGCGTCAGCGGCGGGTTGGCGGCGACGCTGACATACTCCTGCGCGCTTGCGCTGGGCGCTGTTTTATTTCAGTCGCGGCTCCACGAATTGCGCGCTTCCTGGGTGCTGGCGGCAGTCGCGTTAAGCGCTGGCTGGGCCAACATCGGTTTTATCCTCGCCGTGGTCTATGGCGACGTGATGCGCGTGGTGCTGCTGTTCTATCTGGCGCCGGTATGGACGGTGCTGCTGGCCCGGCTGTTGCTTGGTGAAAAGCTGACCGGACCCGGTTATGGCCTGATGCTGCTGGCGCTCACCGGCGTGGTGGTCATGTTGTGGCAACCGCAGACTGGCTGGCCGTTGCCGCGCTCCGCGGCGGAATTGATCGGGCTGTCAGCGGGCGCCATGTTCGCCTTGTCCAATGTGCTGGTGCGCAAGACCGCCGGCATTGCGATCGAATTGAAAGTGCTCGCGGTATTCGCCGGGTGTTCCGCGGTTGGCGCGATCTGCATGCTGTTCAGCGCGCCGGTACCGGTAACGTGGCCGCATGCGCTCGACCAGGCGATGCTGCTGCTATTGCTGTCGGTAGTGGTATTGAGCGTCAACTTCGCAGTACAGTATGGCCTGACCCGGGTCAGCGCGAACCGCGCTATCGTGATTTATCTGTTCGAGCTGGTGGTTACCGCAATCTCGGCGTGGTGGTTCGCGGGCGAGCTGCTCACGCTCAAGGAATGGTGTGGTGGCGCCATGATCATTGCCGCGGGATTGCTGTCTGACCGGCTCGGCAGTGTGTCGCCGGCCGTGGAGGCGTCCAAGGAAACTCTGAATTAGTCTCTCTGCCGATCAGCGTTTTCCCTGATTTGGGGGATTTACAGGGGGGCGTCGCCATCCTGTTCGAACATTTTCAGCGAATGTCCGGCGGCGCCGGCAGCGCGGCCAGATTGAGCTCGGGCTGCGGGCGCCAGCCCTTTTTCCGGGTTTCGGCGACCACCGTCGTGAAGATCCCGCCGCGCACATAGAACCTGGCGGTGAGGCGCAGGTAACGCGGCTTGGCTGCCTTGGCGATGTCATCGAGGATGCGATTGGTCACTGCTTCATGAAAAGCCCCTACGTCGCGGTATGACCAGATGTAGAGCTTCAGGCTTTTCAGTTCAACACAAACGCGGTCCGGCACGTAGTCGAGGTAGAGCGTTGCGAAGTCGGGCTGGCCGGTGCGCGGGCACAGACAGGTAAACTCCGGTATTTCCATGTGAATCCGGTAGTCGCGCTGCGAGCTCGGATTGGGGAACGTGGCGAGGCGCTGGCTGGGCTTGCTTGGCATTAGGGTAGGCCGGACAATTCAGTTAAAATATCGCGCTAAATTCAGCCTCGAATTATAACCTTACCTGGCAAAGAAAAAATTGCGCCTCACCGAGATCAAGCTCGCCGGTTTCAAGTCCTTCGTAGATCCTACTCATATCCCCGTACCCGGCCAGCTGGTCGGCATCGTCGGCCCCAACGGCTGCGGCAAATCCAATGTCATCGATGCAGTGCGCTGGGTGCTTGGTGAATCCTCGGCGCGCCACCTGCGCGGCGAGACCATGCAGGACGTGCTGTTCAACGGCTCCGGCAACCGCCAGACGGTGAATCGCGCGAGCGTCGAGCTGGTGTTCGACAACAGCCTCGGCAAGGCCGGCGGCCAGTGGGCGAGTTACGCCGAGATCTCGGTCAAACGCGTGCTCGAACGCGAATCCGAATCGGCCTACTACATCAACAATATTCACGTGCGGCGGCGCGACATCGCCGATATTTTCCTCGGCACCGGTCTCGGCGCGCGCGCTTACGCGATCATCGAGCAGGGCATGATCTCGCGCATCATCGAGGCCAAGCCGGAAGAACTGCGCATCTTCCTCGAGGAAGCGGCCGGTGTGTCGAAATACCGCGAGCGGCGGCGCGAAACCGAGTTGCGGCTAGCCGACACGCGCGAGAACCTGCTGCGCGTCGAGGACATCCGCATTGAACTCGACAAACAGCTTGAGCACCTGCGTGCGCAGGCCGAAGTCGCAAGGCAGTACCACGGCCTGCAGAGGCAACTGCGCACCGCGCAGAACCTGTTGTGGCTGCAGAAGAAGCGCGAAGCGGGCAACGCGCGCGAACGCTGTGCGCGCGACGTCGCGAAGCTCGGTCTCGAGCTCGAAGCCGAAACTGCGCGCCTGCGCGAAACCGAGCGCAAGCTCGAGGAGCTGCGCACGCGTGACCACGCCGCCGGAGATTCCGTGCATGCGGCACAAGGCGGCCTCTACGAGACCAATGCCGAATTCTCGCGGCTGCAGCAGCAGATCCTGCACGTGCGAGAAAACCGCCAGCGGGTCGAATCCCGGCTGGCGGCATTGCGCGGCCAGCTCGAGCAGGGTGATGGGCAATTGCAGGCGCAGCATGCGAGCCGCGACCAATGGCAGCAGGAGCAGCAGCGCGCGCAGCAGCAGGTCGATGCGCGCCAGACTGCGCTGGCCGCTGAGGCGGCGCAGTTGCCGGTGGCGGAACAGGCGTTCCGTGGCAGCCAGGAGCAGCGCGATGCGTTGCAGCAAGCGGTGGCGGAGAATGCGCAGGCGCTGCAACTCGAGCAAACGCGCCGCGAACATGCGCTGAAAATCCTGGCGCAACTGGCGCAGCGCGAGCAGCGGCTGCGCGAGGAGCAAGCGGCGTTGACGCCGCCCGACAGCCGGGAACTCGAACGCCTGCGCGCCGAACTCGCCGCGCTCGATGCGCAGCACCGCGCCAAGCGCAGTCAGCTCGAAGCCGAAGACGCACGCATTCCGCAACTCGAACAGGCTTTGCGTGAACAGGGCACAACAGTGGATGCCGCCGCCCAGCAAGTGACGGCGCTCGAGGCGCGTATCGACGCGCTGAAGCAGGTGCAGGACCGCATTGCGCGCAGCGAAAACATGCAGGGCTGGCTGGCATCGCACCACCTTGATGCGGCGCGCCGGCTGTGGCAGGACATCGAGATCGAGGCCGGCTGGGAAAATGCTCTGGAAGCGGTGTTGCGCGAGCGCCTGAACGGCATCGGCCTCGGCAGCCTCGAGCAGGCAGCACCCTGGCTTGGCGATCTGCCGCCGGGAAAAATGACCGTTTATACCGCTGCCACAGGCGCCACCGCGGCACCCGCCGCCGGCGCCGGGCTTAAACCGCTTGCAGCTTACGTGCGCTGCAAGAATGCGGCTGGCACCGGTGCACTCCACGACTGGCTGCATCAGGTATATGTCGTCCAGGACCGGCGCGAGGGGCTCGCGCGGCGCCAGCAGTTGCCGGCTGGCGCGCTGCTGGTGTCAGGGGACGGCCATATGTTCACGCGCCACAGCGTGAGCTTTCATGCGCCGGACTCTGAGCTGCACGGCGTGCTGTCACGGCAGCGCGAGATCGAACATCTGGGCGTGCAACTGGCGCAGGAACAAGCGCAGCTTGCGGCGCACAAGAGCCGGCATGCGGCGGCCACAGCCGAGTTCGACCAGCGCAAGACTGCGCTCAACGAACTGCGCGCCGCTGTCGAAGGTTTGCAGCAAACGCATCACGCGGCCCAACTCGCGATACTCAAACTCTCGGAGCAGGCGCAGCGCGTAACCCAGCGCGGCGAGCAGATCGCAGGCGACCTCGCTGAAATCGACACCCAGTCGGGCCACGAGCGCGCGCAGCACGATGCCGCCCAAGCCAATTCGACCCAGCTCGACAAGCACCGTATCGAATTGCAGGCACAACTCGCTACCGCCGTCAACGGCTACGCACAGACTGAAACCGCGCTCGAACGGCAGCGCCAGTTGCTGCTGCAAGCCGAGCGCACAGCGCAGGAAGCGGCGTTCCACCTCAAGACCTGCGCCAATAAAATCGCCGAAGTCGACAACGCAATCAAATTGATCGTCGACAATGTCAGCGCAGTCAGGGCCGGCCTCGCGCAGCACGAACAGGAACTCGGCGGCCTCGACGAGGCGCCGCTCAACGCCGAGCTCGAGCAGGTAATGGTTTTGCGCAACCAGAAAGAACAGGCGCTGGCGGTGGCGCGCGACACGCTCGAAGCGACCCAGACCGAGCTGCGCCAGACCGAGCAGGAGCGGCTGACGATAGAGCAGAACCTTAACCCGATCCGCGAGCGCATCAATGACGTCAAGTTGAAGGAGCAGGAGGCGCGGTTGACCGAAGAGCAATTTGCGCAGCAGCTCACTGATGCCAACGCCAATGAGCAGGAACTCGAGCCGCAGCTCGAAAAAGGCAAGCGCTCGAGTGCGTTGCAGGCCGACATCACGCGGCTCGGCAATGAAATCAACGCGCTCGGTGCGGTCAATATGGCCGCGCTCGAAGAGCTCGAAACATCGCAGCAGCGCAAGAGCTATCTCGACGCGCAGTCACAGGACTTGACGCAGGCGCTCGCGACGCTGGAAGACGCGATCCGCCGCATCGACCGCGAGACGCGCGAACGGCTGCAGCACACTTTCGACGAGGTCAACCGCCATTTCGGTCAGTTGTTCCCGTTGCTGTTCGGCGGCGGCCAGGCCAAGCTGGTGCTGACCGGGGAGGAGATCCTCGACAGCGGTGTGCAGGTGATCGCCCAACCGCCGGGCAAGAAGAACAGCTCTATCCATCTGCTGTCGGGCGGCGAGAAAGCGCTGACCGCGCTGTCGCTGGTATTCGCGCTCTTTCAACTCAATCCGGCGCCGTTCTGCCTGCTCGACGAGGTTGACGCGCCGCTCGACGATACGAATACCGAACGTTTCTGCGACCTGGTGAAGAAGATGTCCGCCAATTCGCAATTTCTGTTCATCAGCCACAACAAGATCACGATGGAAATCGCCAACCAGCTGATCGGCATCACGATGCAGGAAGCTGGCGTGTCACGCGTGGTGGCGGTCGATATCGAAGAGGCAATGAAGCTTGCCGAAGAAGCCGCCTGAGAGCCCCTGACATGAACGATCTGCAGATAAGTCTGCTGGTGATAGGCGCATTCGTCGTCGCCGGCGTTTATCTGTTCAATGGGTGGCAGGAGCGTCAGTTCCGCCGCCGCGCCGAGCAGGCGTTTGCGCGCGAGCACGACGACGTGCTGATGCGGGGGGAGGCGACGCAGGATACGGACCCGGCCGCGCGGGTCGAACCCAAACTGCAGGTCGCATCACCCCTGACATCGACAGCAGCACGCGTGACAGCCAGGGCGCCATCCGCAATCATGATCGATCCGGTGATCGATTACGTGGTGGAGATATGCCCCGGCTCCGCAATCGATGGCACGGGCCTACACGATCAGCTGCTGGCCTTGACAGCCGGTTGGGGCAAACCGGTACTGGTTGCGGGTTACGATCCGGCTAGCGGCGAGTGGCACGAGGCCGGCAGCGGCGGCAAGGCATACCCGCAACTGCGTTTTGCGCTGCAAATGTCGAATCGCGCCGGTTGCGTCGAACTCAGCCAGTTAACCGCATTCCGGGACGCCGTGCTGAAGTGGGCGGAGCGCAACCGCGGCGAAGCCAAGTGTCTCGATGTCGCCGAAGCGCATGCGATGGCGGTACAGCTCGATCGTTTCTGTGCCGACGTCGATATCGCGATCGGCATCAACTTGGTGACGGCTGACGGCAATCCATTTTCGGGCACCAAGATCCGCGCGCTGGCCGAAGCGGCAGGGCTCAAGCTCGAGGCTGACGGCGTGTTTTATGCGCGCGGCGACCACGGCGACACGCTGTTCACGCTCGATAATCACGAGCCGATGCCGTTCGTGCCGGAGCAGATGAAAACCCTGTCCACCCGCGGGGTGACATTTCTGCTCGACGTGCCGCGCGTCGATGATGCGCTGCGTGCGTTCGATAACATGCTCGACATGGCCAGGAATTTTGCCGCCACGCTGGATGGCACGCTGGTCGATGACAACCGCACCGCGCTCACGGACGGCGCCATCGAGAAAATCCGCCGTCAGCTGGTGGGCATTCTGGCGAGAATGGAAGCCGGCCAGATCGCAGCCGGGGGAGCGCGCGCGCTGCGGCTGTTTTCGTGAAGGCCGTATCAAAATCGATCAGCGCACACGTAAAAAGACTGTGCGCCGACATCGAACAGCACAATTACAATTACTACGTGCTTGACCGGCCGGTAATCTCCGACGCCGAGTACGACCGCATGTTCCGCGAGTTGCAGCAGCTTGAGCAGCAATACCCGCAGCTCGTCACCCCTGAATCGCCAACCCAGCGCATCGGCGCTGCGCCGCTGACGGATTTTGCGCAGGTCACTCATCGCACGCCGATGCTGTCGCTCAACAATGCATTCGAGGATGACGAGGTCGTGGCGTTTGACAAGCGAGTACGCGAGGCGCTTGACGCGGAAATGGTGGAATACGCCGCCGAACCCAAGTTCGACGGCCTGGCGATCAGCCTCACATACGAAAAGGGTTTGCTCGCCACCGGTGCGACGCGCGGCGACGGTTATACCGGCGAGGACGTCACCGCCAATTTGCGCACTGTCCGCGCGATCCCGCTCAAGCTGCGCGGCACGCTCAAGCCCGGATTGCTCGAGGTGCGTGGCGAGGTGGTAATGCTGCGCGCGGATTTCGGGCAGCTTAATCATCAGCAGCGTGCGCGGGGCGAGAAGGAATTCGCGAATCCGCGCAATGCGGCCGCTGGCTCGCTGCGTCAGCTCGACCCGCGCATCACGGCGGCACGGCGACTCACGTTTTACGCCTACGGGGTCGGCGCGCCGATTGACGGCAAGCTGCGCAAGCATACACAGGTGCTTGACCGATTGGTGGATCTCGGCTTTCCGGTTACCGTCGAGCGCAAAACGGTAAAGGGCGTCGATGGGCTGCTCGGCTATTACCACGCGATCGGTGCCAGGCGCGAGCGGCTGCCGTACGAAATCGACGGCGTGGTATACAAGGTCAATGATCTTGGCGCGCAGCAAGCGCTCGGCTTCGTGTCGCGCGCGCCGCGTTTCGCTGTCGCGCACAAGTTTCCGGCAGAGGAGGCGACCACCGTTGTCGAGGGCATCGACGTTCAGGTCGGGCGCACTGGCGCATTGACGCCGGTCGCACGCCTGCAACCGATTTTCGTCGGTGGTGTGACGGTGACCAATGCGACTTTGCATAACGAAGACGAAATCCACCGCAAGGACGTGCGCGTCGGCGACACCGTCGTGGTGCGGCGCGCCGGTGATGTCATACCCGAGGTGGTGCGCGTAATTGCCGCCAGCCGTCCGTCTCACACCCGCCGCTTCGTGATGCCGGAGCACTGCCCGGTCTGTGGTTCGGCGGTACGGAAATCCGAGGACGAAGCGATCGCGCGCTGCAGCGCCGGCTTGTTCTGTCCGGCGCAGCGCAAGCAGGCGTTGCTGCATTTTGCCGGCCGGCGCGCGATGGACATCGAAGGACTCGGCGAGAAGCTGGTCGAGCAACTGGTCGACAACCACATCGTGCGCACGCCAGCCGATCTCTACAAGTTGGGCATCGCCAAGCTGGCCGAACTCGAGCGCATGGCGGAAAAATCGGCCGGCAACCTGCTGACCGCAATCGGGAAAAGCAAGCAAACCACGCTCGCGCGTTTCATCTTCGCACTCGGTATCCGCAATGTCGGTGAAAGCACGGCGCAGGACCTGGCGCGCTTTTTCGGCAATATCGACCGCCTCGTGGAGGCCGACATGGAAACTTTGCAGCAAGTGCCGGATGTGGGCCCGGTAGTGGCGCAGAGCATTGCCGGTTTCTTCGCCGAGCCGCACAATCGCGAGGTAATCGAACAGCTGCTTGCGGCCGGCGTCAGCTTTGCTGAAACCGCTGCCCTGCAGCTGGATACTGCAAGCCCGGTTTACGGCAAGACGTTCGTGCTGACCGGGACGCTGCCGCACCTGACACGCGACGAGGCACAGCAGAAAATCCGCGATGCGGGCGGCAAGGTCAGCGGCAGCGTGTCGAAGCAGACCGACTACGTCGTTGCCGGCGCCGATCCCGGCAGCAAGCATGACAAGGCAAGCGAACTCGGGGTTACGATACTGGATGAAGCAGGGTTGCTGAAACTGCTCAAGCGATGAGGATGCGATGGGAATAATCACCAAAGCGGTGTTCCCGGTGGCCGGTTTAGGCACGCGGTTTTTGCCCGCGACCAAGGCCAGTCCCAAGGAAATGCTGCCGGTGGTCGACAAGCCGCTGATCCAGTACGCGGTCGAGGAAGCGGTCGCCGCAGGCATCACCGAACTCGTGTTCATCACCGGCCGCGGCAAGCGCGCGATCGAGGACCATTTCGACAAGGCATTCGAGGTCGAGAGCGAGCTGGCGACACGCGGCAAGCACGAGATGCTCGCGATGGTGCGGGACGTCGTGCCAAGCCACGTGAAATGCATTTACGTCCGCCAGCAACAGGCGCTCGGGCTCGGTCACGCCGTGCTGTGCGCGCAACCGGTGGTAGGCAATCAACCGTTTGCGGTTATCCTTGCCGACGACCTGATAGACGCCAAGCCGCCGGTAATGAAGCAGATGGTCGAAATCTATCGCCGCGAGCGCTGCGCGTTAGTGGGCGTGCAGAAAGTCGCGCGCGACGAAACACGGCAGTACGGCATCATCAAGCCCGGCCGCGGCAGTGGCAGGCTGCATGCGGTAACGGCGATAATCGAGAAGCCGAAGCCGAGCGCCGCACCATCGATGCTCGGTGTCGTCGGCCGTTACATCCTGACGCCGCGCATCTTTCACCACCTGCAACACGTGCGGCCCGGAGCGGGCGGCGAAATCCAGCTGACCGACGGCATTGCGGCACTGCTGACCGAAGAGCCGGTACTGGCCTACCAGTTCAGCGGTGTGCGCTATGATTGCGGCAGCAAGCTCGGTTACCTCAAGGCAAACGTCGCGTACGGCCTCAAGCACCCGGAAGTGGCGCGCGAATTTGCAGCACACCTTGCCGCGCTGCGCCGCGGCCGGCGCCGTTGAGCGAAGCGTGGATATGGCGCGAATATGATTAAACCCGGATTGCGGTGCGGAAGGAGTCATGGCTAAAAAACTGTTGATCGTGATGATGAACACGGATCCGTCCAATCCGGCCGAGCTTGGCGCGCCGTTTTTTCAAGCGACGGTTGCTGCCGCAATGGAATATGAAGTGGAAGTGATAATGACCGCGCGCGCCGGCGAGCTCGCCAAGAAAGGAGTCGCCGACAAGCTGTACATAAAACCCGGGTCGCCCAAGAGCGTATACGACTTTATCAAGGACGCGCACGAGGCCGGCGTGCATTTCAAGGTCTGCACGCCGACGCTCGACCTGTGGGGCAACGATTTGATACCCGAGATCGAGGAAACCGTCGGTGGCGCTTATCTCATCGAGCAGGCGATGGATGACGACGTCGTAACATTTACCTATTGATGCTGGCGCCGGCACAAGCCTGGGAAATTCTCGAATCCGCCGAGCGGGTGTGTTCAGCCGCTGCCGTGACGCAGGCGGTACACCGCGTCGCAGCCGATATCTCGCGTGTGCTGGCGACGGCAAACCCGCTGGTATTGAGTGTCATGGGCGGCGCGGTGGTGTTCGCCGGCCAGCTGCTGCCGCTGCTTAAGTTCCCGCTCGATTTCGACTATCTGCATCTGACGCGCTACGGTAACGCTACCAGCGGCGGCCGCATCGTGTGGAAGGTATATCCGGATGAGGCGGTTGCCGGCCGGGTGGTGCTGGTGGTCGACGACATCCTCGACCAAGGACACACCATGCTTGAAATCCGCCAGCGCATACTGGCATCGGGGGCCGAACGCTTCTACTGCGCGGTGTTTGCCGACAAGGACATCGGCAGGCCGAAACCGGTTGCCGCCGATTTTGTCGGCGTCACGCTGCCCAACCGTTATGTGTTCGGCTTCGGCATGGATGTCAAGGGCGCGTGGCGGAATTTACCCGAAGTCTATGCACTCAAAGAATAGGCCATGTTAGCAATTGTCGGCGGCAGCGGATTTACCCAGCTGTCCAATCTCGCGGTGTCCCGGCGCCAGGTGGTGCGTACGCCATACGGCGAGCCGTCGGGCGCGCTGACTTTCGGCAAAATCGCAGGCCACGACGTAGTGTTTCTCGCGCGCCATGGTTATGGGCATACCCTGCCGCCGCACCAGGTTAATTACCGTGCCAACATCTGGGCATTGCATGCGCAAGGCGTGAAAAACGTGGCTGCGATCGCGGCGGTCGGCGGTATCCGCAGCGACTTCCAGCCCGGCATGCTGGCGCTGCCGGATCAGATCATCGACTACACGCACGGCCGCGCCGACACTTTTTTCACGCTTGCGGACCGTGGTGGCGTGCGTCATATCGATTTCACGCAGCCGTATTGCCAGACAATGCGCGCGGCGTGCCTCAAGGCGGCGCAGCAGGCGGGAGAAAAAATTATAAATGGGGGCGTCTACGCGGCGACCCAGGGGCCACGTCTCGAAACCGCCGCCGAGATCAACCGGCTCGAGCGCGACGGCGCCGACATGGTCGGCATGACCGGCATGCCGGAAGCGGCGCTCGCCAGGGAAATCGGCCTGGGCTATGCGACCATCGCGATAGTGGTGAACTACGCCGCCGGCCGCGGCGGCAGCCGTCAAGGCATCGACATGAACGGGATTGCCTCAGTGCTGCAACAGGCCATGGGCAGGGTGCAATTGATACTCGAGAAGCTGGTGGCATTCGATGGCGGTTAGAGAGGTACTGAGAATGGGCGATCCGCGGCTGCTCGAGCGCGCGCGTCCGGTCGAGCACTTCGACACACTCGAGTTGCATGCATTGCTCACCGATATGCAGGACAGCGTGCAGACGCTGAATGGCGCGGGACTTGCCGCGCCGCAACTCGGGATCGGATTGCAGGTAGTGATTTTCGGCGTCGATCATAACCCGCGTTATCCCGATGCCGAAGCGGTGCCGCACACGGTGCTGATCAATCCGATGCTGACGGCGCTGGGAGATGAAATGGAAGACGGCTGGGAAGGTTGCCTGTCGGTCCCCGGCATGCGCGGCGTGGTGCCCCGTTATGCACGGCTGCGCTATCGGGGTTACGATCAATACGGCCATCCGATCGACCGCAGCGTCGAGGGTTTCCACGCGCGCGTGGTGCAGCACGAATGCGATCACCTGATCGGCGTGCTGTATCCGATGCGCATCCGTGATTTCAGCCGTTTCGGTTATACCGAAGTGCTGTTTCCGGGCAAGGACGTGATGGACGAGTAGCGAAATTGGTGTTTCAGGTCTGCAACTGCTGCACCAGGTCGCTTTCCAGCTTGATTACCGTTTTCGGATCGCTGAGTGCCGCGCCGTTGATCAGGAACACGTCCTCGGCGCGGTCGCCGAGAGTATTGATCTTGGCGGTGTTCAGGTTGATCTCGTAGTCGACCAGGCAGCGCGCCACGCGCGACAATAACCCCGGGCGGTCGCCCGCGATGATGGTCAGTACTTTGTAAAGACCGCGCTCGTCGGCGGCGATGGTGACTTCGGGCGTGATCGGGAAATGCTTGAGCTGGCGGCTCACGCGACCCTGCGTCGGCGGCTCGAGCGGCGTTTGATTGGCGAGCCGCTGCCCGAGCTCATACTCGATATAGCCGATCAGATCGCGGTATTGCGGCTTCTTGTTGGTGGGGTCCAGGATCTGGAAGCTGTCGAGGGCATAGCCGTGGCGCGTGGTATATATCTTGGCCTCGACTATGGAGTAGCTGACGCGCTCGAAAAAGCTGCAGATGCGCGCGAACAGGTCCTTCTGGTCGCGGACGTAAATCATCACCTGCAGTCCTTCACCAGCTGGCGACAGGCGCGCCTTGACCACGGGAGTCGGCGTGTCGACGCGGTAGTTGAGCAGGCGGGTGTGCCAGGCGATCTCGTCGACGTCATGACGCAGGAAATAGGCTATGTCGAGCTGCGACCAGAGTTTCTCGGCCGCCTGGTCCTTGATCGCATACAGCCGCAGCTTGGCCTTCACTGCGTCCTGGCGCTGCTGCAGGCTGCTTTCTAGCGAGCGTGTGTCGCCGCTCAAGCGCCGGCGCGTGATCCTGAACAGATCTTCGAGCAGCTTTGCCTTCCACGCATTCCATACCTTTGGACTGGTGCCGCGAATGTCGGCGACCGTCAGCAGGTAAAGCGCGACGAGATGGCGCTCATCGCCAACTTTTGCCGCGAACGCATCGATGACTTCGGGATCGGACAAATCCTGCTTCTGCGCGGTAGACGACATCGTGAGGTGGTTTTCGACCAGCCACGTGACTAGCCCGGCGTCGGCGCGCGTCAGGCCGTGCTCACGGCAGAACCGGAGCGCGTCGGTTCTGCCCAGCGTCGAGTGATCGCCGCCGCGGCCTTTGGCTATATCGTGGAATAACCCCGCCAGATACAGCAATTCGGGACGGTCGAAGTCGCTCATCAGGCGGCTGCACAGTGGAAACTCGTGGGCAAGCTCGGGCACCACAAAACGCCGCAGATTGCGCACCACGTTGAGGATGTGCTCGTCGACGGTGTAAACATGGTAGAGGTCATGCTGCATCTGGCCAACGATGCGTCCAAATGCCGGAATATAGCGCCCCAGCACGCCGTACTCGTTCATGCGTCGCAGCTCCCGGGTCACGCGTGACTGACTGCGCAGGATCTGCATGAACAGCTCGCGGTTGGCGGAACTGCGCCTGAATTCGGGATTGATCTGGTTGCTCGCGCGCCACAGCGCCCGCAGCGTCGCGGCAGTCATGCCTTTCAGCTCGTGGTGCTGCTGCAATTGGACGAACGCTTCGAGCATCGCGCCCGGCTCGCGCCGGAACAATCCTTCGTCGTTCACCTCCAGCAGCTCGTTGCGGCTGTGAAAGTGCCCGTTGATTTTCTGGATGGCACGGCCGCGCGGCGGGAAAATCCGGGTGCCGAGATTCTGTAATACGATGGTATTGAGCTGGCTGACCTCCATCGCCGTGCGGTAGAAGCGCTGCATCAGATGTTCACTGACGCGCCGGTGCGCGGTTTCCCGGAATCCCATCTGCGAGGCGAGCGCGGTCTGCACGTCGAACACCAGGCGTTCCTCGCGGCGTTGCGCCTGGTAGTGCAGCCGGATGCGCAGATTCTGCAGGAACGATTCGCTCTTGCGCAGCAACGTCGCTTCGCGTCGCGTGATGATTTCGCGTTTGACGAGGTCCGACCAGCTGGTGCCGATGTGCGCCGCCTTGCTGATCCATAAAATAGCCTGCAAGTCACGCAATCCACCGGCAGTTTCTTTGATATTCGGCTCAAGGTTGGTGTCGTGGTAGCGCGCGTGGCGCTGCTCCTGTTCGAGGCGTTTGGCCTTGGTGAATTGCCGCGGGTCGAGCGTGCGCTGGAATTCCTTCTCGAACAGGCGAAACAGTTTGCGATTGCCGTCGAGCAGGCGTGCTTCGAGCAGGCTGGTTTGCACCGTGATGTCCTGCGCCGCCAGCGCAACGCATTCCTCCGCGGTACGCACGCTGTGTCCGACTTCGAGCCCGATATCCCACAGTACGCCGACAAACTGCTCGAGCTTCTGCTTCAGCGCCTCATCCGAGGTATGTGGCAACGGCAGCAACACCAGCAGATCGATATCCGAATACGGGAACAGCTGGCCGCGGCCGTAGCCGCCGACCGCCGCCAGCGCAACCCCGGCTGGCATTGCGAGGTGCTGCCATACATTTTTGAGCTGGCTGTCGATGAGTTGGCGATGCCGCCGCAGCAGCTCGGACGCTGAGCCGTTTTCGAGATAGCGCTGGTGCAACGCGGCGCGGCTCTCGGCCAGCCGGTTTTTCCAGCGCGCGCTCGGCGACTGGGATGCGGGAAGCAGCTCGCTCAGTAGTTGCGGCGCGCTAGCCATGCTGTTCTGTCACGAAATCCGGCAGCGCCGGCGCGCCGCCGGACAAGGTCAGCACTTCGAATCCGTCTGCCGTGACGAGCACCGTGTGCTCCCATTGCGCGGACAAGCTGTGGTCCTTGGTGACGATGGTCCAACCGTCAGCCAGTTGGCGAATGTCGGCGCGTCCGGCGTTGATCATGGGTTCGATGGTGAAGGTCATGCCGGACTCGAGCACGAGGCCGGTGCCGGGACGCCCGTAGTGCAGTACCTGCGGCTCTTCGTGGAATTTACGTCCGATGCCGTGGCCGCAGAATTCGCGCACCACGCTGTAGCCGTTTTTCTCCGCGCAGTTTTGAATGGTATTGCCGATATCGCCGAGCCGCGCGCCGGCGCGCACCGCCGCGATGCCGCGCCACATGCATTCGTAGGTGATATCGCACAGGCGGCGCGCCTGTACTGACGGCTGACCGGCAAAATACATGCGGCTGGTGTCGCCGTGATAGCCGTCCTTGATGACGGTGACGTCGATGTTGACGATGTCGCCGGTTTTAAGCTTCTTGTCGCCGGGCACGCCGTGGCAAACGACGTGGTTGACCGAAGTGCAGACCGATTTCGGATACGGCGTGTAGCCCGGCGGTGCATAGTTGAGCGGAGCCGGCACGGTATGCTGCACGTTGATCATATAGTCGTGGCACAGACGGTCGATTTGATCGGTGGTGATCCCGGGCTTGACATGCGGCGCAATAAAATCAAGCACTTCCGCGGCCAGCCTCCCCGCGATGCGCATTTTAGCGACTTCTTCAGGGGTCTTGGCGACGACGCTCATGAATGGGGGGCGGCGGTACACAGGTTGCTACCTTGAACAATCGAAAAAAATGCGGATTCCATGCCGGTTTTGGCCGCCTGAAACGTCAGCGCCATGAGCGCGGACATGGCGGGCATTCGTGGAGGACCGCCCATTCCGCATGGTTGAGTAAAAATCATTGAAGATGATATAATTAACGTCTGGTCTGAAACAAGCATCCGAGTGGTTTTTCGGGCTTTCCCGGCCATAAATCGCACATCCGCCCAAGTCAGGGTGCTCGGCGACGAGTGTACATCGGCGGATGGAGGCTTAACCCTAACTGGAGATTGTATGGCAACTAGCATGCGTGAAATGCTGGAGTGTGGCGTCCATTTCGGGCACCAGACCCGGTACTGGAACCCCAAGATGGCCCCGTTTATCTTCGGCCATCGCAACAAGATCCACATCATCAACCTTGAAAAGACGCTGGCGCTGTACCAGGACGCGCTCAAGTTCGTGCGCCAGCTGACCGCCAATAAAGGCGCGATTCTGTTCGTCGGCACCAAGCGCCAGGCACGCGAAATCATCAAGGAAGAAGCGCAGCGCTGCGGCGCGCCTTACGTCGATCATCGCTGGCTCGGCGGCATGCTGACGAACTACAAGACGGTCAAACAGTCGATCAAGCGCCTGAAGGACATGGAAGCGATGGCGCAGGACGGCACGCTCGACAAGCTGGCGAAAAAGGAAGCGCTCAATTACCAGCGTGAAATCGTCAAGCTCGAGCGCAGCCTCGGCGGCATCAAGGACATGAACGGACTGCCTGACGCGCTGTTCGTAATCGACGTCGGCTACCACAAAGGCGCAGTGGCCGAAGCGAAGAAGCTCGGCATCCCGCTCATCGCGGTGGTGGACACCAATCACAACCCGGAAGGCGTGGATTACGTGATTCCCGGCAACGACGATTCGAGCCGTGCGATCCGGCTTTATGCGCGCGGTGTCGCCGATGCGGTGCTGGAAGGCCGTAACCAGGTCGTGCAGGAGATCGTCAGCGACGAGGAATTCGTTGAAGTCGAAGATGGCGCGTCAACGAAATAGGAGTAGCCCAATCGGAAAAGGGGCGTCAGCCCCTTTTTTTTAAGTCATACCCGGACGATGCCCCGGGCGGCAAGGCAGAGTCACGGTTTTTACAAGTTTTTGGAGCGGCAATGGCGGAAATCACCGCAGGAATGGTCAAGGAACTGCGCGCAGCAACCGGCCTCGGCATGATGGAATGCAAAAAAGCGCTCACCGAGACCAGTGGCGACATGAAGAAGGCCGAGGAATTGCTGCGTATCAAAAGCGGCGCCAAGGCAAGCAAGGTCGCGGGGCGTATCGCGGCTGAAGGTGCGGTCAGCGTGCATATCAGCGCCGACGGCAAGATCGGCTCTCTGGTCGAGATCAATTGCGAAACTGATTTTGTCGCCAAGGACGCGAATTTCGCGGGTTTTGTAAAGACAGTCGCTGTCGCGGCAGCAAGCAGCGGCATTACAGACGTTGAAGCCTTGCTCAAAACGGTCAACAGTGACGGGCAGACCGTGGAAGCCGCGCGCCAGGGACTGATCATGAAGCTGGGCGAGAACATCAGCGTGCGCCGCTTCGTGCGTGCCACGGCCAAAGGCCGGCTTGCCTACTACCTGCACGGCAGCAGGATTGGCGTGCTGGTCGATTTTGAGGGTGGTGACGAGGAGCTCGGCAAGGACCTCGCGATGCACATCGCGGCGAGCAAGCCGGTCTGCGTCGCCAAAGAGCAGATTTCGGCAGATGCCATCGCCCGGGAGCGCGCGATCTACATCGCGCAGGCGAAGGAAAGCGGCAAACCAGACAACATCGTGGCCAAGATGGTCGACGGCCGCATCGCCAAGTATCTGGCGGAAGTGACGCTGTTGGGGCAGCCGTTCGTGAAGAACCCCGACGAAACGGTCGCTAAACTGCTCAAGGCCAAAAACGCCAAAGTGCATGCCTTTCATATGTATATCGTCGGTGAAGGCATTGAGAAAAAAAAGGACGACTTTGTCGCCGAGGTGATGGCGCAGGTGGGAAACGCCTAGATGGCGGAGACGCCGGCCTACAAGCGCATCCTGCTCAAGCTCAGCGGCGAAGCGCTGATGGGCGAGGACAGCTATGGCATTAACCGGCCCACCATCGACCGCATTATTTCAGAGATTGCCGACGTCGCAGGTTTGGGTGTCGAAATTGCGGTCGTAATCGGCGGCGGCAATATTTTCCGCGGTGTGGCGCCGGCAGCGGCCGGCATGGACCGCGCTACCGCCGACTATATGGGAATGCTCGCAACGGTGATGAACGCACTGGCGCTGCAGGATGCAATGCATCGCGTCAAGCTGGTGGGCCGCGTGCAATCGGCGCTCAACATCGAGCAGGTGGTCGAGCCGTACATCCGCGGCAAAGCGATGCGCTATCTCGAGGAAGGAAAAATCGTGATTTTCGCCGCTGGCACCGGCAACCCGTTTTTCACCACCGATACGGCGGCGGCGTTGCGCGGCATGGAGATGAATGTCGATCTGGTGCTCAAAGCGACCAAGGTCGACGGTGTCTATACCGAGGACCCGAAGACCCACGCCGATGCGATGCGCTACAAGAGCATCACTTTCGACGAAGCGATAATCAAGAACCTCAAAGTGATGGATGCGACCGCGCTGACGCTGTGCCGCGACCAGAAACTGCCGATCAACGTGTTCAGCATTTTCAAACCGGGTGCCTTCAAGCGCGTCGTCACCGGCCAGGACGAAGGCACGCTCGTGCATTGCTAGCGGAGGAGCCAGATGATTGCCGATGTCAAGAAATCCGCCGAAGATAAAATGAAAAAAACGCTCGAGACGCTGAAGACCGATCTCGGGAAAATCCGCACGGGTCGCGCGCATACCGGACTGCTCGACCACATCATGGTCGATTACTATGGAACACCGACGCCGATCAACGGGGTCGCCAACGTGACTTTGCTCGATGCGCGTACCATCGGCGTTACGCCGTGGGAAAAGAAAATGGCGGGCGTGGTGGAAAAAGCGATCCGCGAGTCCGACCTAGGGCTCAATCCGGCGACAGTCGGCGACACGGTACGGGTACCGATGCCCGCGCTGACGGAAGAACGACGCAAGGATCTGATCAAGGTCGTGCACAAGGAAGCCGAGAACGCGCGCATCGCGGTGCGCAACATCCGGCGCGACGCCAACAACCACCTCAAGGACCTGCTCAAGCAGAAAAAAGCCGCCGAGGACGAGGAACGCCGGGCGCAGGACGAGGTGCAGAAATTGACCGACCGTTTCATTGCCGAAATCGACAAGGCGCTGGCCGCCAAAGAAGCCGATCTCATTGCGGTATAGCGGGCGCGCGTGTCCACCACCAGCTCAACTCTCGCGGTTCCCGAAACACGGGCGATCCCGCGTCATATCGCCATCATCATGGATGGCAACGGGCGCTGGGCCAAGCAGCGTTTTCTGCCGCGCATCGCGGGCCATCGCCGAGGCGTCGAGAACGTACGCAACACGGTGCGCGCTTGTGCCGAGAAAGGCGTGGAATTCCTGACCTTGTTCGCGTTCAGCAGCGAGAACTGGCGCCGCCCCGCTGATGAAGTGTCGTTCTTGATGCAACTGTTCGTGCTTGCGCTGGAGCAGGAGGTCGCGAAATTGCACGAGAACGGCATACGCTTCAAGGTGATCGGCGATCTGTCGCGCTTCGAGCCGCGGCTGACGCGTTTGATTGAAGATGCCGAACAGTTGACGCGCGGCAACACGCGCCTGACGCTGACGGTGGCCGCCAACTACGGTGGACGCTGGGACATGATCGAGGCTGTCACCCGCATGCTCAAGGACAATCCGGGGCTCGCAACCGGGTTCGCCGAGGCGGATCTGCTGCCATATCTGTCGCTCGCCTATGCGCCGGAGCCGGATCTTTTTGTCCGCACCGGGGGGGAGCAGCGCATCAGCAATTTCCTGTTGTGGCAGCTCGCCTACACCGAGATGTATTTCACCGACACGCTGTGGCCGGACTTCGATACCGCGGCGCTCGAGCGGGCGATCGCCTCCTATCAGCAGCGCGAGCGCCGCTTCGGGCGGACCAGCGAGCAGTTGCAGGAAGCAATTGCCGGGAATTCTCGGCGGCGGGTATCCGAAGGCCGCTAGCGCCGCACTGCCCGCGCAGATGTTAAAACAACGCATTCTGACCGCAGCGGTGGTGTTGCCATTGTTCCTGGCGGCGATGTTTCTGCTGCCGAATGCGTGGTGGAGCATCGCGCTGGTTGCTCCATTGCTGGCGGCCGCCCATGAATGGGCAAGGCTCGCCGGCTTCGGCCGCGGCGCCGAGGCAGCGTTTCTGTCGGCACTGCTGGCCGGATGTACGCTGTTGTGGCTGATTGCAGTCCCGGCTGTACAACGCACCGGAAATTCGGTGGCCGTGACCGATCGTATCGTCTACGCGATCGGCGTCGCGTACTGGTGTGTGATCGCACCATGCTGGCTGTGGCTGAAGCTGATCGTGCGCCAGCGCGCCGCGCTTGCGGCGGCAGGCCTGGTGGTGCTGCTGCCGAGCTGGCTCGCGCTGGCGAGGCTGCAGACCGATGCGCGGTTATTGCTGCTGTTGCTGGCCGTGATCTGGATTGCCGATAGCGCGGCTTACTTTACGGGACGCGCGCTGGGCCGGCGCAAACTGGCACCGGCGATCAGTCCGGGCAAAACCTGGGAGGGCGTTGGCGGTGCGTTCGCCGCCGTCACAGTGTATGCTCTGGTTTTGCATTTTTGGCTGCTCTCGGCGCATGACTTGCAACTTGTTATTGCTGCATTTTTCGGTATGACAGGCTTCGGTATCATCGGCGATCTGTTTGAGTCGTGGCTCAAGCGCAGCGCCGGGGTCAAGGACAGCGGCCGCATTTTTCCGGGGCACGGCGGCATGCTCGACCGTATCGACAGCATCACGGCGGCGCTGCCGCTGGCGGCGCTGCTGTTTATTTAGCCAGTCAGCAATGGCCAGACTGCAAAACGTCGTCATCCTCGGTTCGACCGGCAGCGTTGGCGTCAATACGCTCGATGTCATCGCCCGTCATCGCGACCGCTTTCAGGTCGTCGCACTCACGGCTTACCGGCAAATCGACACACTGTTGCATCAGTGCCTTAAATTTCATCCGCAGTACGCGGTAGTGGGCAGTGCGGCAGGCGCGGAACAACTGCAAGCTAATCTGCGCGCAGCCGGCAGCGCGACTGAAGTGCTGAGCGGCGAACAGGCGCTCGAACGGGTAGCCGCATTGCCTCAGGCCGACACGGTGATGGCGGCAATCGTCGGCATCGCCGGATTACGCGCAACCTTCGCTGCCGTCGAAGCCGGCAAGCGCGTGCTGCTTGCCAACAAGGAGGCATTGGTCACCGCCGGACCGGTCTTCATGAGCGCGGTGCGCGGGCGCGGTGCGACGTTGATACCGATCGATAGCGAGCACAACGCGGTGTACCAGGCGCTGCCCCGGAGTTTTGGCGGCGATCTCGCCGCGGTCGGCGTACGCCGCATCGTGCTCACGGCTTCGGGTGGCCCGTTTCTCGTCACGCCGTTAGACCGCTTGCCGCTTGTCACGCCGGATGAGGC
Organism: Gammaproteobacteria bacterium; assembly: GCA_041483135.1. Taxonomy (GTDB): domain Bacteria; phylum Pseudomonadota; class Gammaproteobacteria; order Burkholderiales; family SG8-41; genus PALSA-1004. Next base: position 40,512 of record JBGPFE010000002.1, read on the forward strand.
TTGCGCGCACCCCAATTGGGTGATGGGACGCAAAATCTCGGTCGACTCCGCCACCATGATGAACAAGGGACTGGAAGTGATCGAGGCAAGCTGGCTGTTCAATGCGGAAGAGGGGCAAATCAAGGTCGTCATCCATCCCGAAAGCGTTATCCATTCGCTGGTCGAATACGTCGACGGTTCAATGCTCGCTCAGCTCGGCAATCCCGATATGCGCACGCCGATTGCGTTTGCGCTCGGTTACCCGGATCGCATCGAAGCCGGGGTCAACTTCCTCGATCTTGCTGCGGTAAGCCGGCTCAACTTTTTCGAGCCGGATGACACGCGTTTTCCATGCCTAAGGCTGGCGCGTGAAGCGTTGCGTGCCGGCGGCAGCGCGCCGGCGGTCCTCAACGCCGCGAACGAGGCGGCGGTGACGGCGTTTCTCGAGTCGCGATTGCGTTTTGACCGGATTCCGCGTTTGATCGAACACGCGCTTGCCGAAATCACGGTTACACCCTTGCGCGAACTCGAGGATGTATTCAATGCCGACCGCCGCGCTCGCATCTGCGCTGAGGCCTGGATCGCGCATAACGCTGCCGGCGAAAATCAGCGCCTGCTGCGCGCTTCAGCCTAGCTTGCGCATGCATAGCCTGCCATGAATTTGCTGACCACGATACTTGCATTCGCCTTCGCGCTTGGCTCATTGATCATAGCGCACGAATTCGGGCATTATCTTGCGGCGCGGCTGTGCAATGTCAAGGTGTTGAGATTTTCGGTGGGATTCGGCCGCGTGCTGGCGTGCCGCCGTTATGGGCGCGATCAGACCGAGTGGGCGGTCTCGGCTTTTCCGCTGGGCGGCTACGTCAAAATGCTTGACGAGCGCGAAGGCGAAGTCGCAATCGAGGATTTGCCGCGCGCTTTCAACCGCCAAACGGTATATCGGCGCTTTCTGATCGTGGTGGCCGGCCCGGTCGCGAACTTTTTGCTTGCGATATTTCTTTACTGGTTGATTTTCATGCATGGCGTGCAGGGGATCAAACCGGTGATCGGCGCGGTAACGCCTGGTTCGCCGGCCGCCCAGGCGCAATTCATGCCGGGTGAAACTATCGTCAAAATCGGGCCGCACGCCGTCACCACCTGGCAAGACGCGCGCTGGTTCCTGCTCAAGTATGCGGTTGAGCGCAACGCCGTTGCGCTGGAAGTCCATAACGAGCGCGATGAAATCCACTGGCGCACCCTGGACCTTTCTCACGTCAAGCCTGACGACCTTGACGGCGATTTTCTCAAGACGCTGGGTTTTGCACGTCTGCAGCCGCCATTGTCGCCCGTGATAGGACGCGTGATTTCCGGCGGTGCAGCGGAGCGCGACGGCTTGCTAGCCGAGGACGAAATTATCGCCATCGACAACGAGCCGGTAGCGCGCTGGGACCAGCTTGTCGCCGCAATCAGCGCCAACCCAGGAAAGCAGCTAATGCTCGACGTCAAACGCGGCAGCGCCATATTGCATATCGCGGTCACGCCCGACGGTGTTGTAGAGAACGAGGGCCGCATCGGCCGTATCGGCGCTGCGCCGCGTATTGATCGCGCAGAAATGCAGAAATACATGGTCGAAGTACGCTATTCACCATGGACAAGTTTCGGCAAGGCAATCGAGCGCACCTGGGATACCTCGGCATTCAGTCTGCATATGCTGGGAAAAATGGTGGTGGGCGAGGTTTCCCTCAAGAACTTGAGCGGGCCGATTACGATCGCGGATTACGCCGGACAATCGGCGCAGATCGGCTGGATATCGTATATGGTATTCATGGCCTTGATCAGCATCAGCCTTGGTGTGCTCAATTTATTGCCGATACCCTTATTGGATGGCGGCCATTTGATGTATTATATGTTTGAAATTGTTAAGGGAAGTCCCGTTTCGGACAAGGCCATGGAAATCGGCCAGCATGTCGGTATGGGAGTATTGCTGCTGCTAATGGCTTTTGCGCTTTATAACGATATCACCAGGCTCATCAACAGCTGACATCATGCGTTACTACCAACCCATGCTGTTCGTGCTCGGCGCCGCGCTTGCGCTGAGCGCATACGCGTTCGATCCGTTTGTGGTAAAGGACATTCGTATCGAAGGTATCCAACGCACTGAAGCGGGAACGATCTTCAGCTATTTACCGGTCAAGGTCGGCGAAACCATGACCGACGACAAGGCGGCGCAGGCGATCCGCTCGCTTTTTGCAACCGGTTTTTTCAAGGACGTGAGCCTCGAAGTCGATAACGGCGTGTTGATCGTGGTGGTGCAGGAGCGGCCGTCGATAGCGCAAATCGATATCGCCGGCGCCAAGGAATTCAGCAAGGAAGATTTGCTGAAAGGATTGCGCTCGACAGGACTGGCGGAAGGACGGATCTTCGATCGCGGGCTCCTGGACAAGGCCGAGCAGGAATTGAAGCGCCAATACATCAGCCGCGGCAAGTATTCGGCGCAGATCACGACCACGGCCACTCCGCTCGAGCGCAACCGGGTGGCCGTACGCTTTGATATCGTCGAGGGCGAAATTGCCAAGATTCGCCAGATCAGCGTCATCGGCAACCAGGTGTTCAGGGAAAAAGAACTGCTCGGGCTGTTCAAGCTGCGCACACCGGGACTGATGACGTGGTTCAGCAAGGACGATCAGTATTCGAAACAGAAACTTTCCGCCGATCTTGAAACACTGCGCTCGTATTACCTCGACCGCGGTTACCTCGAATTCACGATCGATTCGACCCAGGTATCGATCACGCCCGACAAAAAAGACGTCTATATCTCCGTCGGCGTTACCGAAGGGCCGCAATACACGGTTTCTGACGTCAAGCTCGCCGGTGAAACCCTGATCCCCGAGTCTGAGGCGCGCAAGCTGATCAAGCTTAAGCCGGGGGAGATTTTCTCGCGCACCAGGCTGACCGAATCGACCAAGCTGTTGAGCGACCGCATTGGCAATGACGGCTATGCGTTCGCCAACGTCAATGCGGTGCCCGAGCTCGACAAGGACAAGCGCAAGGTTGCCTTCACGTTCTTCGTCGATCCCGGACGCCGGGTCTACGTCAGGCGTATCAACGTGAGCGGCAACACTCGTACCAGGGACGAAGTGATACGCCGCGAAATGCGCCAGCTTGAAGGCGGCTGGTACTCGGCGGACAAGATCACCAAATCAAAGCAGCGCGTGGACCGTCTCGGCTATTTTTCGGACGTCAATGTTGAAACACCGTCCGCTGCCGGCACCACCGATCAAGTCGACCTCAACGTCAACGTCACCGAGAAACCGACCGGCAACATCCTGTTCGGCGCCGGTTACGGCAGTGAAGGCGTGATTCTGAGCGGCGGCATCACCCAGCAAAACGTGTTCGGTACCGGAAACGCTCTGGGTCTGCAGATCAACACCAGTAAAGTCAATACCGTGTACTCGCTGTCGTTCACGCAACCGTACTGGACGGTCGACGGCGTGAGCAGGGGATTCGATGCGTACCATCGCAAAAGCGATCCCTCGGCGCTCGGTCTCGGCCTGTACCAGACGTCGACGACCGGTGGGCAGGTACGGCTGGGAGTGCCGTTCACGGACATCGACACTGTGGGCTTCGGTCTCGGCTACGAAGATACCAGCATCACCGCCTTTGCCGGCGCCCCCCTGCGGATTACCAGTTACGTAAGCACGTTTGGTACAACAAACACCGCGGTGCTCGGCACCGTCGGCTGGGGGCGCGATACGCGCGACAGCGCAATTTATCCGACTACCGGCGCCATTACCCGTGCTAACCTGGAAAGCGGTGTGCCGGGCGGAACCTTGCGTTTTTACAAGGCTAGTGCCGAGCATAAGAGGTTCTTTCCGCTGACGCGCGATTTCACTTTTTATGCGAGCGGCTCGATCGGTTACGGCAACGGCTACGGCGGCAAGCCGCTGCCGTTCTTTCGCAATTTCTATGCCGGCGGGCCGGCCACAGTACGGGCTTTCTATCCCGGGACTCTCGGACCCAAGGACGTGAACGGGGATCCCACGGGCGGCACCCGCGAGCTGCTCGGCACGTTGGAGCTGCTCTTTCCTGTGCCCGGCATGCTAAACGACAAATCAATTCGCATGAGTGCGTTCATTGATGCAGGTGTAGTCGGCGAAACTTACGCGATAGGAGACCTGCGCAGTTCGGCTGGTTTGTCGGTCGCCTATGTTTCGCCGTTCGGGCCGCTGAAAGTAATCTTCGGGACGCCGATCAAGTCGCAGATCGGCGACAAGTCACAGCGATTCCAGTTCCAATTCGGACAGCAGTTTTAGCCGCATGGGCTGCACATGAGCGGCCCGGTAATTGTAAGGAGACGACGTTGAGGCAATTCCATCTATCGATACTGGCCGCGGGGTTCGCTGCCGCCAGCGTGCTGGCGCATGCCCAGGCCGCGGATATCAAGATCGGGTTCATCGATTCCGAGCGCATCAGCCGTGAATCGGTGCCCATGGAGCGCGCTGCCAAAAAGCTCGAGAAAGAATTCGCGCCGCGCGAGCAGGAACTGCGCAAGAGGGAGCAGCAGATCAAAGCCGTGCAGGCGCAGCTGGAAAAGGACGGCCTGACGATGAGCGAGGGTGATCGCCGCAGCAAAGAGCAGGAACTCGGCCGCCAGGCTCGCGAGCTGCAGCGCATGCAGCGCGAGTTCAGCGAGGATTTCAACCTGCGCCGCAACGAGGAGCTCGCGGCGTTGTTCGAGCGCGCGAACAAGATCATCAAGCAAATAGCCGAAGCTGAGAAATTCGACCTGATCCTGCAAGAAGCGGTTTACCGCAACCCGCGCATCGATATCACTGAGAAAGTTCTTAAAGCCCTCGCCGCTGATAAATAGACCTGCATCAGTGCCGCATGCGCTGAATACAAGGCGATGCATAACGCCGGCCTCGAAGAAGCCCGCGGAGCCGGAATGACCAAGCGCAAATCGTACAAACTCGGTGATATCGTCAAGCAATTGGGCGGCGAGCTGATCGGCGATTCCAATGTCCATATCCATCAGGTCGCAACACTGGAATCGGCACGGACCACCGATATCACCTTTGTCTCACACTCCAGATATCTCACGCAACTGAGCCAGACCCGGGCCGGGGCGGTCATACTCAGTCCCGAGGCGCGTGCTGCATCCAGCCTCCCGCGCATCATTTGCGCCAATCCTTACGCCTATTACGCCAGGGTTTCAGCCCTGCTCAATCCGCCTGCCGCCGTCAAGCCTGGCGTACACAAATCCGCCGTGGTGGATAAAACAGCGCGCGTGGCAAAATCAGCAAGCATCGGCGCCTGTGCAGTAATCGGAAAGGACGCGCGAATTGCAGACCAGGCCATCATCGGTCCCGGCTGCTTTATCGGCGATGAGGCAAGCATAGGAATGGGAACACGGGTGCACGCCAACGTAACTGTTTATCATGAGTGCCTGATCGGCGCACACTGCATCGTGCACTCGGGCGTTGTTGTCGGTGCCGATGGCTTCGGCATCGCCAGAGAAGACGGCGTGTGGAAGAAAATCCCCCAGATCGGGCGAGTGGTGATCGGCGACGATGTCGAAATCGGCGCCAATACCACGATCGATCGCGGTGCGCTCGACGACACGGTCATCGAAAATGGCGTCAAGCTCGACAATCAGATCCAGATAGCGCATAACGTGCGGATCGGCGCCAACACCGCAATTGCGGCGTGCGTCGGCATCGCGGGCAGTGCGAAAATCGGCCGCAATTGCGCGCTCGGCGGGGCAGCGATGATTTACGGCCACATTACGATTGCCGATAATGTGAATATCTCTGCGGGCACGCTGATCATGAAGTCGCTCGACCAGCCCGGCACCTATACCGGCGTTTACCCGTTTTCCAGCCACCGGCGCTGGCTCAAGAACGCGGCGCATCTGCGGCAGCTCGACGACCTGGTAAAACGGGTCCGCGAACTTGAGGACAGGCTGGGCAAGGCAGAGGAGGGCAAGTCGTGAACAGCATGGACATCCGCCAGATACTCGAATACCTGCCGCACCGTTACCCGTTCCTGCTGGTGGACCGGGTGGTGTCGTGCGAGCCCGGCAAACGCGTCGTCGCGATCAAGAACGTCACCATCAACGAGCCGTTTTTCGCCGGGCACTTTCCGCATCATCCGGTGATGCCCGGCGTACTGATCATCGAAGCGCTGGCGCAGGCGGCCGCTATCCTCACGTTCTCGACACACAACCACAAGGCCGACGACACCTCGGTCTATTACTTCGTCGGCATCGACAAGGCGCGCTTCAAGAAGCCGGTGATACCCGGCGACACCCTCGAGCTGAACGCGGAAATCAAGCGCTATGCGCGGGGAATCTGGTGGTTTTCCGCGCATGCGCGCGTGGCGGACCAGGTGGTGACCGAAGCAGAACTGATGTGCACGTTGCGCTCGATCGAAAACAATAAAGCCTGAACCGGGCGCTCCACGATTTCAGCAGTGATACATCCGACCGCAATCATTCATCCCGGCGCGCACCTCGACGATAATATCGAAATCGGCGCCTACACGGTGATCGGCGAGCACGTCGAGATCGGCGCCGGCTGCCGCATCGGTCCGCACGCAGTGATAACAGGCCACACTCGTATCGGACGCAACAATCGCATCTATCAGTTTGCATCGCTCGGCGAAGCCCCGCAGGACAAAAAATACGCGGGCGAGCCGACCCGGCTGGAAATTGGCGAAGGCAACACCATCCGCGAGTTCTGCACATTCAATTGCGGCACAGTGCAGGATGCCGGCGTTACGCGTCTCGGCAACGGCAACTGGATCATGGCCTATGTGCATCTTGCGCACGACTGCCGGATCGGTGATCACACCATTTTCGCGAACAACTCGCAACTGGCCGGCCACGTACACGTCGATGATTACGCTATCCTGGGAGGCTTCACCGCGGTGCACCAGTTCTGCCATGTTGGCGCGCACAGCATGACCGCGATCGGCACCGTCGTCCTGCAGGATATCCCGCCGTTTGTAACCGCGTCCGGTAATACCGCGAAACCTTACGGCATCAATGCCGAAGGCCTGAAACGTCGCGGCTTTGCAGCGGACACCATCACCCGCATCAAGCGTGCCTATAAAACGCTGTACAAATCGGGGCAGACGCTTGAAGAGGCCAAGCGCGAAGTTGCCAAGCAACTCCACGCTTGTCCTGAACTGCAGCTGCTGCTCGATTTTCTCAGTCAATCCACGCGTGGCATCATCCGCTGAACGCGAGGCGCGCCGACCCGTTATCGGCATCGTTGCCGGCGAAGCGTCCGGCGACCTGCTCGGCAGCCAGCTGATCGGCGCGCTGCGCGAGCTCAAGCCGCAGCTCGATGTTGTCGGCATCGGCGGGCCGCGCATGCAAGCCGCCGGCATGGAAGTGTGGTTTCCGCTCGAGAAACTAGCCGTGCGCGGCTATTTCGAGGTGGTCAAGCATTTTTTCGAGATCGTCGGCATCCGCCGCCAGGTGCGGCGGCGCTTCATCGCCAATCCACCGGACGTGTTCATCGGCATCGATGCGCCGGATTTCAATCTTGCCCTTGAGTTGAGCCTGAAGGCGCACGGCATACCGACAGTCCACTACGTGAGTCCGGCGATCTGGATGTGGCGCGGCGAGCGCATTCATAAAATAAAACGCGCAGTGAGCAAGATGCTGACGCTGTTTCCGTTCGAAGAGCCGCTCTACCGGCGGGCCGGCGTCGAGGTCGCATTTGTCGGCCATCCGCTCACCGACATGCTGGACCAGGTTCCGCGCCGTGCCGCCGCGCGCGAGCAACTCAAAGTGCCGCTGTCGGCGCCGGTTATCGCGTTGCTGCCGGGCAGCCGCCAAAGCGAACTTGAGCATATGGCTGACCTGTTTATCCAGACCGCGAGGAAAATCAGCGAGCGTGTGCCGGAGGCGCTGTTTCTGGTGCCGCTTGCCACGCGGGAGACGCGCGCGATGTTCGAAGCGGCGCTCTACCGCAACCAGGCAGCCGATCTGCCGCTGACGGTGCTGTTCGGACACGCGCAGGACGCCATGTCGGCGGCCGACGTCGTGCTGGTCGCATCGGGAACCGCGACGCTCGAGGCAGCGCTGCTCGGCAAGCCGATGGTAATCACCTATAAGATGCCGGCGGCGAGCTACTGGCTGTTGCGGGGCAAAGGGTATTTGCCTTATTACGGCTTGCCCAACATTCTTGCCGGCGAGTTCGTGGTGCCGGAAATCATCCAGGACGACGCTACGCCGCAAAACCTGAGCCAGGCCCTGCTCAATCTGCTGGGTGACGAGCCGGTGCGCATCCGTATCGAGCGCAGGTTCGGCGAAATAAGCGATAGCCTTCTGCGCGGCGCGGCTCGGCAGGCCGCGCTGGCGGTGCTGCCTTTGCTCCGGACATGAAGCGTCCTGCAGGACTAGACCTGCGATGCGGCGTTGATGAGGCTGGACGCGGACCGCTGGCGGGACCGGTGTTTGCGGCGGCAGTCATACTCGGCCCCGATCACGGCATTGTCGGCCTCGACGATTCCAAGAAATTGACCGCGAGGCGGCGCGACGTGCTGGCGGTGAAGATCAAGCAGTACGCCGCCGCCTGGTCGGTGGCCAGCGCTTCGGTCGAGGAGATCGACGCTCTCAACATCCTGCAGGCGACGCTGCTCGCAATGCGGCGCGCGGTGGAAACGCTGACGCTGATTCCGACTGAAGTGCTGGTGGACGGCCTGTACTGCCCTGCGATATCCCCGCCTGCGCGTGCCATCGTGCGCGGTGACAGCACAGTGGCCGAAATATCCGCTGCGTCGATTCTGGCCAAAACCGCGCGCGATGCGGCCATGCTCGAATTGCACGCGTTGTATCCTGATTACGGATTCGACCGCCATAAAGGCTATCCGACTGCCGCGCATCTGGAAGCATTGCGTATCCATGGCGCATCCGTTATTCATCGGCGTTCATTTGCACCGGTGAGAATGCTGTTGCAGCGTGTTTCAGGCTGATGATGAGAATCAGCTCCGCCGATAATGCACGCTACAAGGCGCTGCTGAAGCTCGCGCACTCGTCGCGCGAGCGCCGCAAGCTCGGATTGTCACTGCTCGATGGCATTCATTTGATCTCCGCCTATCGTGACCACATCGGCATGCCGGAACAGGTCGTGATCAGTGTGTCGGCATCAGAGAAGCGGGAAGTTCAGGACTTGCTGACGGCGCTGCAACCGCTGGAGCCGTTGTTGTTAGCGGATGCATTATTCGGCGCGTTATCGACCGTCGACACGCCAACCGGCGTGATTGCGACGGTCAGGACACCGCGTCCGCTGGCGATCCCGGCCGAGATCGATTCCTGTGTGATGCTGGCAGACATACAGGATCCGGGAAATCTCGGTTCCATCCTGCGCTCGGCCGCTGCCGCCGGCATCCGGCACGTGTTTCTATCGAAGCACTCGGTTCACAGCTGGTCGCCGCGCGTGCTGCGTGCCGGCATGGGAGCGCACTTCATGCTGCTGATATACGAGCAGGTCGATCTGCTGGCATTGGCGAGCGTATTCAAGGGCAAGGTGATCGCGACCAGCCATCGCGCCAGGAAGTCTGTTTTCGAAGTTGATCTCACCGGCAAGGTCGCACTGGTATTCGGCAACGAGGGGGCGGGGTTACCTCAAGCACTAACGAGCGCAATTGACGAGCTCGTGGCAATCCCTATGCCGGGACGCGTCGAGTCGCTCAATGTCGCGGCAGCGGCAGCAGTCTGTTTATTCGAACGGGTGAGACAGCTGCAAAGCGGGGTTCAGCCGCCAGCGATCAGCTGTCAGCTTGAAACCAGGCGTTGATGCGGGATGGTTCAGGCTGTGACAGCTGAAGGCTGATAGCTGACCGCTAATAAACTCTCCTCGCCAGCTTGGCGTCGTGCAATCTGGTCGTCGCGAGCTCTTCGACCGATTTGCTGGTCGCGTCGTGATGGGGAATGCCTACCCGGCGCATCAGCGCCTCGGTCAGATCGCGCGTCGACACGCCATCGCCGTGGCTCAATGCGTAATTTACCGCCTCGATAACTGTGGTGGTAGTTCGCGAAGTCGCTCGCGCTGTGCGGCCTGCCGCAAGGCCGGCGAGTATGTCGGCATCTGCGGCCAGGGCCGTCGCGTCATCCCGACCTCGCGAAACGGCTGATGGAGGGGCATCGAGAGTCTGTCGCTCAATCCCGACGCTGTGGTCGAAACCCGGCTCTACCTTGTGCGCGCAGCCAAAAACGCGGCGGCGCCAGGAGCAAATCGGCGCCTGACGCGTGGGTTGTAGGGCTGCCGTGTTTTCCATTGAGCAACCCGCCGGTTTGGGCTAGAATGACAAAACGGCTGATTTGATATGAAATGACCAAATATATCTTTGTCACAGGTGGTGTAGTTTCCTCCCTTGGCAAAGGTATCGCTGCCGCTTCCCTCGCCGCTATCCTCGAATCGCGCGGCCTCAAAATCTCGATGCTCAAGCTGGATCCCTATATCAACGTGGATCCCGGCACCATGAGCCCGTTCCAGCACGGCGAGGTGTTCGTCACCGAAGACGGCGCCGAAACCGACCTCGATCTCGGCCACTACGAGCGTTTCGTCAGCGCCAAGATGGGCAAACGCAACAACTTCACGACCGGCCAGATCTACGAGAGCGTGATCAAGAAGGAGCGCCGCGGCGATTACCTCGGCGGCACGGTGCAGGTGATCCCGCATATCACCGACGAGATCAAACTGTTCATCCGGCGCGGCGCGGGCGATGCCGAGGTCGCGATCGTCGAAATCGGGGGCACTGTCGGCGACATCGAATCATTGCCGTTCCTCGAAGCGATCCGCCAGATGAACATCGAGCTCGGCCGCGGCAACTGCTGCTTTATCCACCTGACCCTGGTGCCTTATATCGCCTCGGCGGGTGAAATCAAGACCAAGCCGACCCAGCACTCGGTCAAGGAGTTGCGCGAAATCGGCATCCAGCCCGACGTGCTGCTGTGCCGCGCCGACCGGCCGCTGCCTGATGACGAACGGCGCAAGATCGCGCTTTTTACCAATGTTCAGGTCGAGGCGGTGATTTCCGCGGTCGACGTCGACAGCATTTACAAGATACCTTCTATGCTGCACGCGCAGCAGCTCGACGACATCGTGTGCCGCAAACTCGAGCTTGCGCCACCGCCCGCCAATCTTGCGGCATGGGATAAGCTGGTCTATGCGCTGGAGCATCCGAACAAGACCGTCAACATCGCGCTGGTCGGCAAGTACGTCGATCTCACCGAGTCCTACAAATCGCTGTCGGAGGCGCTGATCCACGCCGGCATCCACACCGGCGCCAGGATCAAGATCCATTACATCGATTCGGAAGCAATCGAGAAAAACGGCATCGGTTGTCTTGCCAACATGGACGCCGTCCTGGTACCGGGCGGCTTCGGCAAGCGCGGGGTCGAAGGCAAAATCAAGGCGATCCGCTATGCACGCGAGAACAAGCTGCCGTATCTCGGCATCTGCCTCGGCATGCAGCTCGCGGTGATCGAATACGCGCGCAATGTGGTCGGCCTCGAAGGCGCGCACAGCACCGAATTCGAGCCCGACACGCCGCATCCGGTGATCGCGCTGATCACCGAGTGGCAGGATCGCGATGGACGCATCGAGCATCGCGATGCCAATTCTGATCTCGGCGGAACGATGCGGCTAGGCGGCCAGGAATGCCTGCTCAAATCCGGCAGCGAGGTGCGCCAGATTTACGGTGCCGATCGCATCGTCGAGCGCCATCGCCATCGTTATGAGGTGAATAATCATTATTTGCCGCGGTTGGAACAGGCGGGCATGCGGATGTCAGGCGTGTCCGTCAAGGACCAGCTGTGCGAAATGATCGAGCTGCCCGGCCATCCCTGGTTCGTCGGTTGCCAGTTTCACCCTGAATTCACGTCGACGCCGCGCAGCGGGCATCCGTTGTTCAACGCGTTCATCCGCGCCGCCTTGCGAAATGCGAAGTCTACTGGCAGCCCAGTGCCTGAAGCTGCACCCAAGCTGCAGAACATCGCGTGAAGCGCCATGAAGCTCTGCGGGTTTGAAGTCGGGCTCGATAGGCCGCTATTTTTGATCGCTGGACCCTGTGCGATCGAATCGCGCCAACTCGCGCTGGATACCGCCGGGCAGCTGAAGGAAATTTGCGCTGCCGTCGGCGTCCCCTTCATCTACAAATCGTCGTTCGACAAGGCAAATAGAACATCAGGAAAATCCTTCCGCGGTATGGGGATGGAAGAAGGTCTTAAGATTCTGGATGAAGTCAAAACCAGGATTGGCGTGCCGGTTCTGACCGACGTCCACGAGATCGGGCAGGTCAAGCCCGTGGCGGCGGTGGTGGATGTACTGCAAACCCCGGCATTTCTATGCCGTCAGACCGATTTCATCCATGCCGTGGCCAGCGCCGGCAGGCCGGTCAATATCAAGAAGGGCCAGTTTCTCGCGCCGGGCGACATGAAAAACGTCGTTGCCAAGGCGCGTGAAGCAAGCGGGAATGACAACATCATGGTGTGTGAACGTGGCGCGTGCTTCGGCTACAACAACCTGGTATCCGACATGCGCGCGCTTGCGATCATGCGCGAAACCGGCTGTCCGGTGGTGTTCGACGCCACGCATTCGGTTCAGTTGCCGGGCGGACAGGGCACTGCAAGCGGCGGGCAACGTGAATTCGTACCGCTGCTGGCGCGCGCAGCGGTTGCGAGCGGCGTCGCCGGCGTGTTCATGGAAACGCACCCTAACCCGGAACAAGCATTGTCCGACGGCCCCAATGCCTGGCCGCTCAAACATATGAAAGCGCTGCTCGAAACGCTGCAAGCGCTCGACGCCATGGTCAAACAACGCGGATTCGCCGAACAACTCGTCTTAGGTCAGGGAAAACAATGAGCGCGATAGTTGACGTGATTGCGCGCGAAATCCTCGATTCGCGCGGTATGCCGACGGTGGAGGCCGACGTGCTGCTGGAGTCGGGGGTGCTCGGCCGCGCCGCAGTGCCGTCGGGCGCTTCGACCGGCAGCCGCGAGGCGATCGAGTTGCGCGACGGCGACGAAAAACGGTATTTCGGCAAGGGCGTGCAGCGCGCGGTGGCAAATGTCAACACCGAAATCTGCGAGGCCATCATCGGGCTCGACGCGGTCGAGCAACGCTTCATCGACCAGACGCTGATCGAGCTCGACGGCACGGAAAATAAATCACGACTCGGCGCCAATGCGATTCTCGCCGTATCGCTGGCAGTGGCCAAGGCGGCTGCCGAGGAATGCGGCCTGCCATTGCACCGCTATCTTGGCGGCGCGGGGGCGATGGCGATGCCGGTGCCGATGATGAACGTGATCAACGGCGGCGTGCACGCAGACAACAGCCTGGAAATGCAGGAATTCATGATCATCCCGTTGGGACTGCCGACCTTCACCGACGCGCTTCGCTGCGGCGCCGAAGTGTTCCAGGCATTGAAACGACTGCTGAAGGACAAAGGACTGGCGACCGCGGTCGGTGACGAGGGTGGGTTCGCGCCACGGTTCGCCAATCACGAAGCCGCGTTGAAGCTGATCATCGAGGCCATTACGGCGGCTGGCTACAAACCGGGCACGGACGTTGCGCTCGGGCTCGATTGCGCGAGTTCCGGGTTCTACTCCGATGGCGAATATACGCTCGCATGCGAAGGGCGGACGCTAAAGTCAGCCGAGCTCGTCGATTTCCTCGCCATCTGGGTCGACAAATACCCGATCATCAGCATCGAGGACGGCATGGCCGAGAACGATTGGGACGGCTGGAAGCTGCTGACCAAGCGGCTCGGCAAAAAAATCCAGCTGGTCGGCGACGATATTTTCGTCACCAATACCAGGCTCATCGAAAAGGGCATCAAAGAGGGCATCGCCAACTCGGTGCTGATCAAGGTCAATCAGATCGGCACGCTGACCGAAACGCTCGCTGCGATCGAAATGGCCAAGCGCGCTGGCTATACGGCGGTGATATCGCACCGTTCGGGAGAAACCGAGGACACCACGATCGCCGATATTGCGGTCGCCACCAACGCGCTGCAGATCAAGACCGGCTCGCTGTCGCGTTCCGACCGGCTCGCCAAGTACAATCAATTGCTGCGCATTGAGGAAGACCTCGGCGACGCCGCCGCCTATGCCGGCCGCGGCGCGTTCTATCAACTGCGCGGAAAGTAGCGCGATGCCGGCATGAAACTCCTCACGCTTGCGTTGGTCACGCTGATCGCGCTGCTGCAGTATCCGCTGTGGCTGGGCAAGGGCAGCTGGCTGCGGGTGTGGGAAGTCGACCAGCAGTTGCGCGCGCAACGCGAGACCAGTCAGAAACTGCAGGCGCGCAACACGGCGCTCGATGCCGAAGTGCGCGATCTCAAGCAGGGGTACGATGCCATAGAGGAGCGCGCGCGCAGCGAACTCGGCATGGTCAAGCAGGACGAAATCTTTTTCCAGATCCTCGACGACCACCGTGCTGCCAAACCGGGCCAGCCTTGAGTAGGAAAGTGCTGCTTTTGTTGCCTCGTAACACTATAATCATTTCTTTTTGAAACGAGTCGAAGGGGTGACTTTCCAGCTTTGTCTGAGGTCTCTTGCATTGCCATTCTTTTATTCTAATCAACAAGTTAGTACGAAATCTGTGTAACGCCTTTCAATTTCGACCCGGCACAGAATTCAATTTGAGGAGGCTCCATGTCGAAAACCGCGATTCAATGGCAGCAACAGCCCAAGTTTCCCCCGTCGCATTTCGTCGACAGCCGTATCTACACCGACCAGGAAATTTTCGAGGAAGAGCGGGCGAAGATATTCGGCAAGGTGTGGTACATCGCGTGCCACGAGTCGGAAATCCCGAACGCCTATGACTACCGCACGTTCCAGCATCCCGGAGGGACCCCGCTGGTAATCGTGCGCGGAGAGGACATGAAGGTGCGCTGTTTCTATAATATTTGCCCGCACCGCGGCAACACGCTGCTCTACGATCCTGCCGGCAACGCCAAGCGCATCACCTGCATTTTCCACGCCTGGTCGTTCGATACCAAGGGCAATTGTACCGAGATTTCACGCGAGGAGCAGGGGTACCAAAACCGCTTTTGCAAGGCCGATTCCGGACTGCGCGAGGTGAGGACCGAGGTCGCCTACGGGGGATTCGTCTGGGTCAACGTGGATGACAATTGCGAGCCGCTCAAGGATTTCATCGGCACCGCGTTGGGCGAACTCGAGCCGTACATGAACATGCCGCTCGAGGTGTTTCACTACCACCGCGCAGTCGTCGATACCAACTTCAAGCTGTGGCACGACACCAACAGCGAGTTCTACCACGACTACATGCATTACTTCAATCGCGTCACCGGCATGATGCAGCCCGGTTATTTCGACCGCAAATGCGTCGGCTATGCCAACGGACATGTGCTGGTCGGATCGATGGAGATCAAGTACGACGCCTACGAAGGGAGCAAGAAGCGCGGTGTAGGCTGGCCCGGGCTCGCCCCGGGCGGCTGGATCCTGATCGACCTGTTTCCCGGCATGACCTACAACCTGCGTACTTCAGTATTGCGCATGGATACGATGGTCCCGCTGGGACCGAACAAGGTAATCATCGAGTACCGCGGGCTGGGGCTCAGGAGTGACACTCCCGAGCAACGCACGCAACGAATGTTCGACCACAACACGATCTGGGGGCCGTTCGGCCGCAACCTGCACGAGGACCTGCTTGGCGTGCATGGTCAAGGACGGGCAATGCACTCCGGCACCGACAGCAGCTGGGTGCTGCATGGCCGCGAAGAGAATTCGACGATACACGACGAAGTCGGCATGCGTCACTATTACGCCGAGTGGAGCCGGCGCATGGGGCGCAAGGCCTACGACCCGTCCGGGCAGCGTGAACAGCAGAGTTCGGCAGCAGCGTAAGCTGCGCCACCGGTGCATGCTGCCGTCCCGTGCCCGGCGCGGCAGTGATCATCAAGGGGGATACTGGCATGTTAGACCGTACTGCAATCGAAGAACTTGTTTACCGCTCCTGCATGCTGCTCGACGACAAGAACTTCAAGGGTTATCTCGACCTGTGCGACCCCGGGTTCCGTTATACGATTTCCGCATTCAGTCCCGAAATCCGCAAAGACATGGTCTGGCTCGATCATGACAAACCCACCCTGCAGACCCTGTTCGACCAGTTGCCGCGTCATAACAGCGATCATTCGCCGCTGACCCGGCACGCCACCGTCTATACCATCGCTGTCGCTGCCGGCGAAGCACAGGCCAATGTGGTGAGCGCACTCCAGGTGTTCAGGACGGCACTCGATGGCGGCACGACCGAGTTATTTGCAGTGGGCAGATACCTCGACACGGTCAAGCTCAATGGCAAGGCGCCGATGCTGCTCAAGCGTGTCGTCAGGCTCGATACGCGACAGCTCGGCATGGGCAACCACATCCCGTTCTAAGGCGCGCCTGCGGCTGATGAGAATCCAGGTCAACGCGCGCAACCGCGCCTTTCAGTTTCAGACGGGACAAGGTGCGCGCATCCTCTACGCCGGCCTCGCTGCGGGCATACATCTGCCGTACGAGTGCGGCAGCGGCACTTGCGGCACGTGCAAGGCGAAGCTCGTAGCGGGTGGAATCGACGATTTGTGGCCCGCGGCCGCAGGACGCAAATACCTGAAGCAGCCCGGCGAATTTTTAATGTGCCAGTGCGTCGCGAAGAACGACTGCGCAATCGAAGTCGCCAGTTTTGTCTATAACATGGACCCCGGCGCGTGCGTGCCGGCCTTTGGGCGCGGCACAGTCAAAAATGTCAAAACGCTGACACGGGATGTGATCAGCCTGTCAATCGAGCTTGCCGCACCGTGTGATTTCGACGCCGGGCAGTTCGTGACAGTGCAGGTGCCGGGAGTGCCGGGGTATCGCGGCTACTCGATGGTGAATTTCGAGCGCGCCACGAAGCGGCTCGATTTCGTAGTCAAGAACAAGCCCGGCGGCGGCGCTTCGGATTGGCTCTTCAAGGGCGGCGCCGACGGGCAGCAGGTCGAATGGTTCGGTCCGCTCGGCGCGGCGACCTTTTTCCCCAACCTCGGCAAGAACATTCTGTGCATCGCAGGCGGCAGCGGCATAGCCGGCATGATGGCCATCCTGTCGCGTGCGCGCCAGGAACATTATTTTGACCAGTACAGCGGTTACGTGTTCTTCGGGGTCCGCACCTACCGCGATGCGTTCTATCTCGACGAACTGTCGCAACTCGTGCGCGAATTTCCGGGCAGGCTGGAAGTGACGGTAGCGTTGTCGGACGAGGACGTGCCGGCGCAGGCGGCGCAATCGTACCCGGCACTCAAATTCGACAAAGGGTTGGTGCATGAAGTTGCAGCCAGGCACATGGAAGGCAAATACCAGAACGTGCGCGCCTACCTGGCCGGGCCGCCGCCCGCGGTCGACGGCGCCATCCGCATGCTGTTGCTGCAGGCAAAGCTGACCGCGGACAATATCCGCTACGACAAGTTCAGCTGAAGAGCATGAACAAGCGGTTTGTTTGTCCACGCAGCCAGGTACCGGCCAACGGCATGGTCGAATGCGAAGCGGAGGGAGGATTGAAGCTGCTGGTCGCCAACGCGGGTAATGATTATTTTGCTTACCAGGCCATGTGTCCACATCAGGACGTGCCCTTGTGCGAAGGACTCTACGATGGCGCGATTCTTACGTGCCATCAGCATCTGTGGCAATGGGACATCCGTACCGGCGCGGCGATCGGGCTCGCTGAGGCGCCGCTCGAGGGTTTCCCGGTGCAGGTCGAGGGTGACTCGATCTACGTAGTTGCGCAGGGCGCGCTCAACGCCGCCGAGTTGTTCGTGGGCATATCGGACAAGACACTGACCGCCATCATGGCGTTCGCCAAAGAAGAAGAATTCAGCACCGGCAGTGCGCTCTACAATTTCGGCGATCCGGCGGACGATTTTTTTGTGCTCGAGTCGGGGCGGGTCGAATTCCTGATCGGGCGCGACGAACGCCTGAGCCCGGCGGGCTTCATGCTGCGCAAAGGCGAAGTGTTCGGCTGGGCGGCGCTGCTCGAGAACCAGCCACAGCGCATCGCCCGGGCGACTTGCCTCGAGCAATCGCGATTGCTCAGAATAAACGGCAAGCAGGCGTTGCAAGTACTTGAAAACGACCCCGCATCGGGTTATCTGGTCATGCGCCGGCTGTCATCACTGATTGCGCGTTACCTGACATCATCAGGATCGAAGTAGGAGATTGCCGCCGAAAATCATGTAACGCAACCCGCAGCAGCGTTTGCAGCATAATAACAACCAGCTGAAGTTATTGTTAACCACCAAAGGAGGGCGAGATGAAATATATCAAACGTTTCCTGCAGTATGTGAGCGCCGTTTTTGCAGGCGGCGCACTGGTCGGCAGTTGCGCCATGGCGGCCGATATCGATTTCGGAAAACCCGGGGAACCGGTCAAGCTGGTGGTCGGCTACCAGCCGTACTACACCGAGTCGTGGTCGGGCGTGATAATGCGCAGCAAAAAATTCTACGAAAAATACCTGCCAAAAGGATCGACGGTTGAATTTCAGATTGGTCTGCAAGGTGCGATCATCGTCAACAACATGCTCGCCGGCAAAATGCATATCGGCTACTACGGCGACATGCCGGCTATTGTCTCGACCACCAAGCAGGATGTCGCTGATATCCGTCTGGTTGGGGTAGCAGGCATGGGCTGGGACCAATGCAACGCTTTCCTGGTGCGCACCGATGCGCCGAAATTCGCCAACGATCAGGAAGCGATCAAATGGCTCAACGGCAAGACGGTGGCGGTACCGAAAGGCAGTTGTACGGACCGCTTTGCACAGGCGGTGTTCAAACGGGCCGGCATCCAGCCGTCGGCATACTTGAACCAGAACATCGAGGTAATCACGAGCAATTTCCGCGCCGGCAAGCTCGATGCGGCGGTGATGTGGGAGCCGACGACCTCAAGGCTGGTCCTGGATGGCCTCGCACGCAAGGTGGCGACCGGCGCATCGGTGAACGAAAATGATGGCGGTTTCATAGGCATGCGCGCCGAGCTGATCAAGACCCGACCCGATGTCGTCAAAGCGTGGCTCAACGCAGAGCTCGATGCGCAGCAGTATTTCAGCGATCCGAAGAACGCGATGGAGGTCACCAAGATGGCGAAGGAGCAGACCACCGGCTTTTCAGAACGCGCGCTCTGGATGTCTGCTTACGGCACTTACCCGAAGGAAGGTGGCGGAACTCCGACGCGCATCATCCTGCCGTACACATTTACCCCAGAGGCGATGGAGCTGATCAAGCGTGCATCTGCGTTTCTCTACGAGATCAAAAGCATAAACACGCCGCAACTGCGGCCAGAAGCGATCATGCCGGAATTCTCGCAGGCGGTGCTCAAGGAACGCGGCGTCAAGGCGCCCCTCGGCGAAATAAAGCAACTGCCGGATTCCGCATATACGGGGGCGAAATAGCGACTGCGAGAGCCGGCGTTCTTCATCTCAGTATTTCTGGCTAGACAACTGGCAGCCGGGAGCAGAATCCATGCTCCTGGCGTGCCGGCTCGCTTTTACCGTCGACGCTCGCAGTGCCGATGTGCCTGCATATAGCCGTATTTGCGTGAACAAATAATGGAACCAATAGAACAACCGGTCATGTCCGAGCAAATGATCGCGATTTTGAAGCAGACTATGCCGTTCCAGGTGGTGGGCGACGGATTGCTGCGCCGGATTGCCGCGCTCGGCAGGCGCGTGCCGTACGATCAAGGTGCAGTAATTTACGATGCCGGCGACATTGCAGACGACATCTACATCATCGTGTCGGGCCGCATCGAACACGCGCTTGAGCCGGGCGCTCAGGCCCGCCGCCCGGTCAAGATACTCGGTGCCGGCGACGTCTTTGGCTGGGCGGCGCTGCTCGAAAAATATCCGCATCGCCTTGCCAAAGCATCGTGCCAGGAAGCGACCGAGATCATCCGCATCAACGGCGACGAGCTGCTGCGCATGCTCGAATCGGACCCTGATACCGGTGACGTGGTGATGAGCCGTTTCGCCACCATGATTACACATGATTACACGGTGCCCGATCTGATAGCGCAATTGCGCCAGATCCATCGCCGCATGCACGCCGGCGATATCCAGGGCATGAACCTTACGCTGTATCGCCTGCTGCAGTGGACCAAAAGCCCGCGTCCGTACCTGATGCTGATCGGTTTCGTGCTGTTTCTGAGTTTCTGGTATCTCACGGTCGAGGTCTGGAAATTGCCGCGCTTTCGTGAGATGCCGGGTTTGACGTCCGTAGTCAGGGAATGGCTCAATCCCAATCCGACCTATGGGCTGTCAATCTACACAGAGGAGTACTACAAACATATCTGGGTGAGCATTTGGCGCGTGACGCAGGCCTTTTGTCTTGCTACTGCGCTCGGCGTGCCGTTCGGTCTGTTCCTGGGCTGGTCGAAAAAATTCAAGGAATACGTATTCCCGGTATTCGAACTGTTACGGCCGATTCCTGTCCTGGCCTGGGTGCCGCTTGCCATCGTTATATTTATTGCGACCGAGTCGGCGGTGATTTATTTGACGTTTCTCGCATCCTTTTTCGCGACAGCACTGAATACCATGCTCGGTGTCGAATCGATTGAGGAATCGTACGTGCGTGCCGCTTATTGCCTGGGCGCCAGGCGCTCGCAGGTGTTCCGCCACGTGGTCATCCCCGGCGCGCTGCCGTTTATCTTCACCGGCCTGCAGATTTCGGTCGGCGTGTCGTGGTTTTCGCTGGTGGCGGCCGAAATGGTGTCCGGGCAGTACGGGCTCGGCTACGTGATCAATACCTCATATACGATGGTACGTTACCCGACCATAGTGATCGGCATGATCACGCTCGGCTTCGTCGGCTACACCACCAGCGCAATGGTGCGCATGCTCGGCGATCACCTGATGCAATGGCGCACGCGCGAGCTGGCGTTGGGAGGGCAGTGATGCCGGCCGTTATGCAGAGGGCCGCCGCACCGAGAACGACGATGCGTGGCGCGATTTCCATTGCCGACGTGGTCAAGATCTACGATCCCGACGGCGCTGCGGTGATGGCGGTCGATCACTGTTCGCTCGAAATCAGCGCCGGCGAGATCTGCATGATCGTCGGCCCGTCGGGCTGCGGCAAAACTACGCTGCTTAACGCGATCGCCGGTTTTCACGAAATCACGTCGGGACGCATCCTGCTCGACGGCGAAGTCCTCTGCAGCACGGATAAGCCGAAAGCCGAGCCGGGCTCGGATCGCATAGTCGTATTTCAGAACGGCGCCCTGTTTCCGTGGAAAACCAATCTGGAGAACGTCGCATTCGGCCCCGTCATGCAAGGCTCACTGAACAAGGCTGAAGCGACCGAAAAAGCACTAGGCATGATGGCCGACGCCGGCCTGTCTGGGGTCGAGCATAATTTTCCGGGCGAGGTGTCTTCTGGAATGCGGCGGCGCGTCGAAATTGTGCGAGCGCTGATGAACGACCCCAAGGTGCTGCTGCTGGATGAGCCATACCGCGCGCTCGACTCGCTGACCAAGTCGGTCATGCACGAGGCGCTGCTCGAGATCTACTACAAGAACAAGGTCACGATCTTTTTTATTACCCACGATCTTGAAGAGGCGATATTCCTCGGGCATAAAGTGGCGATCATGACGACTCGTCCATGCAAGCCGAAGAAAATACTTGCGGTCGATATTCCGCACCCGCGCGATTACAGCGTGTTGACATCAAAGCGTTTCCGCGAGCTGATGGAAGAGACCAATGAGGCCGTACACGAGGAAGCTCTGAAGGCGTTTGCTGCAGGGGAAAAAGAGGGCTGAACCAGTGGTCGTGAGCAAAAGGTCTTTCATTAATTCGTCATACTGGCGCGGCGCCATTTCGATCATGGTGTTTCTCGCGCTGTGGGAAATCGGCTCGCTGTCCAAGGTCTGGATCAAGTGGGATACTTTCGAATGGCTGCGTGATGTGCTTACCGCGTTCGGCCTCAAGCCCATTTATTTGCCGTGGATCGGGGCCGTACCAGCGCCTACCGAAGTACTTCATGCATGGCTGGTCGTGCTCTATGATCCCGGTTACTGGCAGAGCTGGTATATGAGCTTGTTCCGGGTCATGTCGGGCTTTATTGCCGCAATGATCATCGGCATTCCGTTTGGCCTGCTGCTGGCGGTCAGCCGCACGGCATTCGGCATCGGCTTTCCGGTGTTCGAAGTGCTGCGGCCGATCCCGCCGCTTGCGTGGGTGCCGGCCTCCATCATATTCTGGCCCACTCAGGAATTGTCGATCGCGTTCGTAACTTTTCTCGGCGCGTTCTACACCATCGTCATTAACGTTGTCGGCGGCGCGCGATCGATCGATGTGCGTTATTTCCAGGCGGCGCGCTCGATGGGCTCGAGCCAGTGGGACATTTTCTGGCGCATCATCCTGCCCGGCACGCTGCCGTCGATCATGGTCGGCTCGGCGGTCGGCATGGGCATTACCTGGGAGGTCGTGGTGGCGGCGGAAATGATCTCTGGCGGCGGCAGCCAGATCGGCGGCACCAGCGGCGGCGGGCTCGGTTTCTTCATCTGGAATTCATATGTCGGGGGATCGTACGAGCAGATCGTCGTCGGCATGATCTCGATCGGCATCGCAGGATTCATCTCGAGCGAGCTGCTGCGTACGCTCGGCAAGCACGTGACGCCATGGTTGCGTCTCAGATGACACATGGGTAGCTGACATGGGCGAACCCAATTCCCTCCGACCCCAAGTCAAGGCAGGCGAGATTGTCGCGAGCGGCGTGTGCAAAAACTACGGCGCAGTGCAGTTCAGCAAGGAAGTCGTCAAGGATTGCTCGTTTACCATCGCGCGCGGCAAGCTGACGGTGATGATCGGCCCGTCGGGTTGCGGCAAGAGCACGTTGATCCGGCTGCTGGCGGGATTCGAGAAGCCGACCAGCGGCGCTCTCACGCTGAATGGCGAGCCGATAGAAGGCCCGGCGCGCGACCGGCTGGTGCTGTTCCAGGAAACGGCGCTGTTCCCGTGGATGACCACGTACGACAACATAATGTATGGCCCGCGCGCCCGCGGCGAGGTTACCCGGGAAACCCTCGATTTCGCGGAATTTCTGCTGAGCAAGGTCGGTCTGCAGGATTTCCGCAGGAAATATCCGACCCAGCTCTCCGGCGGCATGCAACGCCGCGCCGAGCTCGCGCGCGCGATGATCAACGATCCCGAGGTGATGATCCTCGACGAGCCGTTTCGGGGCCTCGACGCGATGACCAAGGAGTTGATGTGGGAATATTATTCCGCGCTGTACGAAGAGAGCCGCCGCACCAATTTCTTTGTCACCACCGATATCGACGAAGCGATTTTTCTCGCCGACCGCCTGCTCATCATGTCCAACATCCCGACACAGGTTCGAGCAGTGCTTGAGATCGACGTGCCTCGCCCGCGCAAGCTCGCCGACCTGGTGGAGAACGACCGGTCCAACGAGATCAAGATGCAGGCGCTGTCGATCCTGCACGAAGAGGCGATGAAATCGTTCTCGCGCGGCAGCAAGGCGGCGGCCGACTTCGTCGAGGCTTATTCGAAGCGCGTCAGCAAGGTATAGCCGGATGGACTGGATATTGACGCGAGAAACGGTCATCGTGCTGGCCGTGCTCGGCGCGGTTCCGTCGATTGCGGCGAGCATGCTGCAGACACGTGGCAGTATCAGTGTTTTGCGCGCCAGACAACTCAATCTGACGGGCTATGCGCTGATGGCGGTCAGCATGGCGCTGTTCATCGTGGCCGGCTTCCGCGCACAGTAAAAGCATAGCGATGACTGCGAAGATCATCGACGGCAACGCGGTTGCCCGGCATGTCAGGGGCGAATGGAAGAAACGCGTCGACGCCTTGCGGGCGCACGGCATCACGCCCGGCCTGGCGGTGATCATCGTCGGCGACAACCCGGCATCGCGTGTTTACGTGCGCAACAAGGTCAAAGCCTGCGCCGAAGTCGGGCTGCACTCGGAGACGCACGAGTTCCCGGCCGATATCGACGAGGGAGCCGTGATCCGGCGCATTGACGAGCTCAACCGGAATCCCGAAATCCACGGCATTCTGGTGCAGCTGCCGCTGCCGCAGCAGATCGAGGCGCGTCACCTGGTCGGCGCGATCTCGATCGAGAAGGATGTCGACGGTTTTCATCTCTATAACGTCGGCGGCCTGGTGGTCGGCGAGAACAATATTTTCCCGCCGTGCACGCCGTATGGCGTGCAGTGCCTGCTCGAATACGAGAACATCCCGATCGAGGGACAGAATGTGGTGGTGGTCGGCGCGAGCAACATCGTCGGCAAGCCGATGGCCCTGATGCTGATGGCGAAGGATGCCACCGTCAGCATCTGCCATATCAAGACGCGCGATCTCGCGCAGTACACGATACTGGCCGATATCCTGATTGTTGCGGCCGGCTGCCCGGGCCTCATCACGGCGCCGATGATCAAGCGCGGCGCAGTGGTGATCGACGTCGGCATCAACCGCCTGTCTGACGGCCGGCTCGTCGGCGACGTCGATTTCGAGAGCGTCAGGAAAAAGGCGGCCTATATCACGCCGGTGCCGGGCGGCGTCGGACCGATGACAGTGACCATGCTGATATGCAATACTGTCGCCGCCGCCGAACGATATGCCGCCAAAAATGCCGAAAAAAAACCTGTTTCCGCCTGATATTCTCAGCTAAACGATGGCCGCGACTCTGCTCGACGGAGCGGCCATAGCCCAGCAGGTTTACACCCGGCTCAAGCAGCGTGTCAGAACCCTCCGTGATCGAGGCGTACGGCCGGGGCTGGCGGCGATCCTGATCGGCGAAAACGCCGCTTCCAAAATCTACCTGAGAAACAAGGTTCAGGCGTGCAATGAGGTCGGCGTTGACTCCGAGGTGCATCGCTTCGCGGTCGATTGCACGGAACGCGAGGCGCTCGACGCCGTGCAGAAGCTTAACGACAACCCCGCTATCCACGGCGTTCTCGTACAGCTTCCGCTCCCGTCGCAGATCAATCTTGAACGCGTGCAGCAATCCGTGGCGATTGCCAAAGACGTTGACGGCTTCAACTGGACCAACCTCGGAGCGATGGTCACCGGGCGGGAGCTGTTAGCGCCGTGCACGCCGCTCGGCGTGGTCACCATGCTCGACCATGCGGGCGTTGCCATCGAAGGGCGCAATGCCGTAATAATCGGCCGCAGCACCATCGTGGGCAAACCGCTGGCGTTGATGTTGATCGCGCGCAGCGCTACGGTCACCATCTGCAATTCGCATACCCGCGATCTACGGGAGTTCACATCGCGCGCGGACATTCTCGTCGCCGCCGCAGGCAGGCCCGGATTGGTCGACGGCAGCATGATCAAGCCGGGTGCCGTCATCATCGACGTCGGCATCAACCGGCTGCCGGGAGGCAAACTGGCCGGCGACGTCGATTTCGCGTCCGCGAGCCGCGTTGCGTCACGCATCACGCCGGTGCCGGGAGGCGTCGGCCGCATGACGGTCGCGATGCTGATCGCAAACACGGTGACTGCAGCCGAGCGCACTGCCGGCATATGATCAGTTCAAAGCGCCCTGCGGGGCAAACACCTCGCCGGGTCGTAGAACGGCAGCCGCGCCACCAGCGCATGTATCCCGTTGCGCAACTTTACCGTCGTGCCGGTATAAACATCTTCCGCATTGACGAAACCCATGCCGAGGCAGCGCTCATAGAGCGGAGACCGGCAAGCGCTGGTCATCACCGCGCACCCGGGGGCGATTCGCCCGGGTAATTCCCGGTCTGCCGCCACGTCCGAGGCGGGCAGCAAGCCTACCAGGCGGCGTGACGGCTGCCGCCAGCGCTGCGGCAGCAGCGCCCGCGCACCGCGAAACGGCTCGCGGTAAAAGTCGACCAGACGCGCGAGCCCGAGCTCGAACGGCGTAACCCGCGCCGCCAGCTCGCATGTAAATAAAATATGCCCGGCTTCGATGCGCAGCGTATCGATCGCGTCGAAACCGCATTCGGTAAGCCCGATATCCGCGCCCGCTGCCAGCAGCGCCTGCCATAGAGCGGGAGCCGCGCCGTCGGCAATCACTATTTCATAACCGGTTTCACCGCTGTAGCCGATGCGCGCAAGCCAGCAGTCGCTGCCGGCGAATTCGAGTCGCTGGAAACCGTAGTAGGGCAGGGCCGTGCGGTGCTGGCCGGCAAAACAGCGCTCGATGACGCGCCGGCTCGCGGCGCCTTGTATGGCAATCACCGCGAGTTGCTGCGAAACATTCGTGACCCCGACGTCTACCCCTTCTGCGCAGCGCGCGACGTGTTCGAAATCGCTGCGCCGGCCGCTGAACAGCCAGCAGCGGTCGCAGGCCAGGCGCCATACGGTCGCGTCGTTGAGCACCGAACCATCGTCGCGCAACAGCAGGGCGTAGGCGATGCGCCCGGTCTGCAATCCATTGAGTCTGCGCGTTTGCAGCGAATTGAGGAAAGCCATGCTCGCTTCACCGGTGATTTCGGCGCAGCTCATGAACGAGAAATCGAACAGGCCCGCAGCCCGGCGTGTGGCCAGGTGTTCGCGGCGGGTGTCGCTGAAGCGGCGCGGAGTGGTGATGCCAGGCGCGACTGTCAGTGTCGCCGCGCCGCGGGTTGCCAGGTACGTTGCGAATGCAGTCGTCACCTGAACCATCCGAGTTCGCGCGCTATCAGAGCGAACCCCACCACAATGCACAGTACGGCGACGAATTTACGCAGCAGGTTCGCGTTGACCGCGTGCACGATGCGTGCGCCGAGCAATACGCCGGCGATTTCGAGCAGCGTGACGGTTGCGGCGATGCTGAAATCTATCGCTCCGTACTTCAGGTTGCCCAGCGTTCCCGAAGCCGCGGCGACGATCTGGATCACCTGACTCGTGCCGATCGAGGTCAGCGCCGGGAACCCGAACAGCACCATCAGCGGCACCGACAGCGCCGGGCCGCCGACGCCGGTCAATCCGGAGCCAAAACCGGCGATCGCGCCTAGCGCGAGCAGCAGCATCTGCTGCGCCTGCTTGCGTCCATGCAGCGCCGGCTCGGGCATCCCGTGCCAGGTCGCGAGCGTGTAAACACCGGCGAAAATGATGATCGCGGCGAGTATGATCGCAAGCGCACCCGGCCCGGTCAGCGAATTCACCCACGCCCCGACGAAGGCAAAAAATATTGCGCCGACCAGTACCGGCCGCGTGATGACCCAGTCGATGCTGCCGCGCCGTTGGAACATGATGGTGCCGGTTATGCCGGTGAAAACAAACGTGAAAAGCGCGGTTGCCATCGCGGCATGTATCGGCAGTCCGGCAAAGGCGGTAAGGGCGGGGATCAGCAATATGCCGCCGATGCCGACGGCGCCGATCAGCGTGCCCACACCGAATGCGGTCAGCAGCAGCCAGACAATATCAGGCACGGTATGTCCCGGAAAAAAAGCAGGGGCATGTGGTCATGCCCCTGGCGTTCATTTGAAAACGGCGGCGGCAGCAGCCTGCTGCTT
This sequence comes from Gammaproteobacteria bacterium, assembly GCA_041483135.1. Classification (GTDB taxonomy): domain Bacteria; phylum Pseudomonadota; class Gammaproteobacteria; order Burkholderiales; family SG8-41; genus PALSA-1004. Next base: position 67,942 of record JBGPFE010000002.1, read on the forward strand.
CACTTCTTCCAGCCCACTTTTTCCTTGAATTTCCTGAGCTCGTCTTCCTTCATGAAGACCGTGTGCTCCTTGCCGGGATAGATGCGCTTCCTGACTTCGTCGCGATAATCGGTAAGACCTTTTTCGATGATCGGCACCAGATCGCAATAAATCTTGGAATGGCGCGGCGTGTGTTTCTCATACAGATGGAACAGATCCGAGCCGATGATATGCACGCCGTCCGAGGTGTTGCCGGACCCTAGGCTTACCACCGGCACCGGCAGCGTTTCCGTCAGGTACTGCGAAACCTCGGATGTCACGACTTCGGTCATGATCGAGAAGCATCCCGCATCGACGAATGCCCAGGCGTCGTCGACCAGTTCCTTGGCGCGGTCGGCGGTCTTGCCCTGCGCCGCGAAGCCGCCGAGCTGCGGGATGCGCATCGGCGTGATACCGATGTGGCCCTGCACCGGGATGCCGGCCTTGACGATCGCCTCGATGTACTTGGCGTGATGCTGGTTGCCCTCGCATTTCATGACTTCGGCGCCGCCTTGCGATACGTACTTGGCGGCGTTGTCGACCGCCTGCTGTGCCGACAGATGAAAGCTCATGTACGGCATGTCAACCATGCGCAGCCCGTATTGCGAGCCGCGTTTGACTGCCTGCGCCATGAACATCACCTCCTCGAACGACACCGAAGTCGTCGATTCGTGCCCGAACAGCACCATGCCGCCGGTATCGGATACGCACAGGATGTCGATGCCGACGCGGTCGGCGACGATTGCGGTTTCGTAATCGTAGACCGCGAGCTGGACGATGGGTTCGCCTTTTTTCTTCTTCTCCTTCAGCATCGGGATGGTTACTTTTTTACGCGCGGCTGGTTCTGCCATGGCTGCCTCCTTGGTGATGAATTTTTAGCATGAAAATAAATTGGCGAAGCCGATCAGGAATTCAGGACTCAGGTAAGCCCTGAAGCTCAGATAACTCACGTAGGCAAGCAGCGCGAGCAGCAGCATCCACATCACCATGCGTCGCGTTTGGTGCGTCATGCTCCACTCTTGCCGGCGCGCAGCGTCATAACCTCACGCTCGTCGATAGGCACGCACAATACGGCCGCAACCACGCTCAACGCCACGCAGAAGATCCATACCGTAGTGTAGGAGCCGGTGAGGTCGAACATATAACCGCCGTACCAGGCACCGAGAAAACTGCCGACCTGATGGCCGAGAAATGCAATGCTGAACAGCGTCGACAGATATTTCACGCCGAAAATCTGCGCCACCAGGCCGTTGGTCAGGGGCACGGTGCCGAGCCAGGTCAGGCCCATCGCGATGCCGAATCCCCAGATGGTGACAGTCGACAGCGGCAGCGCGATGAACAGCGTGATCGCGATCGCCCGTATGCCATAAATCCATACCAGCAGATTCTTTTTGCTGTAACGCCCGCCGAGCAGGCCGCTCGCGTAGGAACCTACGATATTGAATAATCCGATCAGCGCGAGCGCCGTCATGCCCTCGGTCGGCGACAGGCCTTTATCGACGAGATAGGCGGGCAGGTGGACCATGATGAAAATCGTCTGAAAGCCGCAGACCAGGAAACTCGCGGTCAGATACCAGAAACCCCGGTGCGTCGCCGCCTCATGGATAGCCGAACTCAGGCTCTGATCGCTGGCATGCGCGGCGCGATTGCTACCGGCAAGAGCGGCTGCGAGAGGCACGATCAGCAATGAAGACAGCGCTAGCAACAGTAGCGCATTGAGCCAGCCGAAGTGACTGATGAGACCCTGCTGGTAGGGCAGCATCGCGAACTGCCCGAACGAACCGGCAGCGCCGACCAGCCCGAGCGCAGCACTGCGTTTCTCCTGCGGCACGGCGCGCCCGACCACCCCCATCACGACGCCGAATCCGGAGCCGCTTAAACCCAATCCGACCAGGATGCCGGCACTCAAATCGAACATGAAGCCGCTCGTTGAGTACGCCATTAGCACCAGGCCGAGCGCGTAAAACAGGCCGCCGGCGATCACCACGCGCGCGGCGCCGAACTTGTCGGCGATCATTCCGGCAAACGGCTGCGCGCAGCCCCACACCAGGTTCTGCAGCGCGATAGCGAACGCGAAGGTCTCGCGGTTCCAGCCCAGGTCGAGAGTCATCGGCTGCAGGAACAGGCCGAGGCCGTGGCGCGAGCCGAGCGAAAGCATCAGCACCAGGCTGCCGCAAGCAAGAATTACAGCTGGCGTGCGCCAGCCCGCGCCGCCCGTATTTCCAGAATCGATGATGAGAGCCCCCGTCCTTCACCGCCAGCCGCCGCCAGCTGGGATAAAATCATTATCGCACAAAGGGCTAACGGCGGATTCCGCAGCCGTTTCTGACCTGACATTGTGGGCTTTTTTGTGCTATGTTCGCGCGCTTTGCGCGGTGCGCCACGCAAGACGATCTCAATGCTCAAACTGCCACACGGGTTATCGTTCACAGATCTTTATCACCGCGACGGGTTGTTGCGCCTCGACGCTGCGTTTGTGCGCGCACTCGCAGCGAGCGACAGTAGATTATGCCAGCGCCTGCTCGAGGCGCGCGCCCAGCCCGATGCGCTGGCGGTGAAACAGGAATCTGAGCTGCTGATCGCGCTTGCGCCGCACCTGGAAGACTTCGTCGCCGCGCTGTTTGGCATCGAAACCGCCGTTGCACAGCTCGCACAGCGCCACAACGAACTCGCGCCGCTTTACAGTTGCAAGCGCGTGTTCGTGCAGCGCAAGGCAATGCACAAGTTCAAGGCCGGCGAGGCTGCGCAATTCGATGGCGCGGCGTTGCGCGCTGAACTTGCACCATTGGTCGGCGGCGAATTCAGCGAGCTCGCCTTTGCGCGGCAGGTGATGATCTGGCATCAAGACGATGCAGCGCACGTGCGCGAACTCGATCTCGGGTTGCGCTATGCGGCATGGGCTGCGCTGACGCCGGCCGGCAAGGCGTTCCACGCATCAGGCGTGTTGTTCAAGGTGCCGCACAAGCTCGACTACCAGCACCTGGTGCCGCTGGTGGCGGACCTATCGGCCGGTTACACCGTTTACACGCTCGACGCTTCCCGTCTGCGGCGGCGCGCAGGTTTCAAGCTCACCGACGCCGGTACCGATCTGACCGGCGCGCTCGATGAGGCGCATTACTGCATCTGGTGCCACGAGCAGGGCAAGGATTCGTGCTCGAAAGGGCTCAGGGTAAAAGGCGCGAACGGCGGCGGGGCGGCAGCGTTCAGGAAAAGCCCGTTCGGCGTCACGCTCGCCGGTTGCCCGCTCGAAGAAAAAATTTCCGAGTTTCACAAGCTCAAGACCGAGGGCGTAGCGTTAGGCGCGCTCGCGATGATCGTCGTCGACAATCCGATGGTCGCGGCAACCGGCCACCGCATCTGCAACGATTGCATGAAATCGTGCATCTACCAGAAGCAGGAGCCGGTCGACATACCGCAGGCGGAAACGCGCACGCTGAAGGACGTGCTAGAGCTGCCGTGGGGCTTCGAGATTTACAGCCTGCTCACGCGCTGGAATCCGCTCAACTTGCGCACGCCTTGTCCGAAGCCGAGGTCGGGCAAGCGCGTGCTGATCGCCGGCATGGGACCGGCCGGATTTTCGCTGGCACATTTTCTGATGAACGACGGCCATACCGTGGCCGGCATCGATGGCCTCAAGATCGAGCCGCTGCCGGCGCGAATTTCGGGCGTCGATGCACGTGGCCGGCGCGTGCCATTCGAGCCGATCCGCGACGTGCGCGTACTGTATGAAGCGCTCGACGAACGAGTAATGGCGGGCTTCGGCGGTGTCGCCGAATACGGCATCACGGTGCGCTGGGACAAGAACTTCCTGAAAGTCGTGCGACTGCTGCTCGAGCGCCGTGGCCAGTTCGCGCTGTTCGGCGGCGTGCGTTTCGGCGGCACGCTGACAGTCGACGATGCTTTTGCGCTGGACTTCGACCACGTCGCGCTCGCCATCGGCGCCGGCAAACCGACGGTGCTCGACATGCCGAACGGGCTCGCACGCGGCGTGCGTACCGCGTCGGACTTTCTGATGGCGCTGCAATTGACCGGCGCGGCCAAGGCCGACTCGATCGCCAATATGCAGTTGAGGCTGCCGGTCGTAGTAGTCGGCGGCGGCCTGACTGCGATCGACACCGCGACGGAATCGCTGGCTTACTACCCCCTGCAGGTCGAGAAATTCCTGCGGCGCTACGAAGCGCTCGCGCGCGAGCATGGCGAGACAGCGGCGCGCATCGCCTGGAATGAAGAAGAACGCGCAGTCGCGGATGAGTTCCTCGCGCATGCGCGCGCAATCCGCTTGGAGCGCCAGGCAGCGGCTGATAAGGGACGCGATCCGCGCATCCTCGAGTTACTGCAATCGTGGGGCGGCGTCACCATCGCCTATCGCCGGCGCCTGATCGACAGCCCGTCGTACACGCTCAACCACGAGGAAGTACAGAAGGCGCTCGAAGAAGGCGTCCGTTTCGCCGAAGGCCTGACGCCACTCAGGATCGATGTCGATCAGCATGGTCATGCGCGGGCATTGCGCGTCTCGGTGCAGACGCGCGGCGAGGACGGCAAATGGAGCGAGACGCGACAGGCCGAGCTGCCGGCCAAAGCCATCCTGATAGCGGCGGGTACGCAACCCAACACGGTGCTTGCACGCGAGGACGTTGCGCATTTTGTGCTCGACGGCAAACATTTCCGCGCCTGTGACGAGGATGGCAAGCCGGTCGCCGCGGAAAAGTCGATCGCCAAGCCCGAGCAGGTGAGGGTGCTGCTGTCGCGGCGCGACGACGGCCGTTTCGTGAGTTACTTCGGCGATGTGCATCCGTCGTTCTTCGGCAACGTGGTAAAAGCCATCGGCAGCGCCAAGCAGGGCTATCCGGTGGTGAGCCGCGTGCTGCAGAAAGTCAACGCGGCAGCCGAGGTGAGCGACGAGCAATTTCTGGCGCGGCTCAACGATGAGCTGCGCGCGACGGTGCACGAAGTGATCCGGCTCACGCCGATGATCGTCGAAGTCGTGGTGCGAGCTCCGCTGGCCGCGCGGCGCTTCCGTCCCGGCCAGTTCTACCGGCTGCAGAATTACGAAACGAGCGCGCTCAACGCCGAGCAGACGCGGCTCGCGATGGAAGGCCTTGCGATGACCGGCGCGTGGGTCGATCCCAAGCAGGGATTGATTTCCACCATCGTGCTCGAAATGGGTGGCTCGTCGGATATGTGCGTGCTGCTCAAGCCCGGGGAGCCGGTCGTGCTGATGGGCCCCACGGGCACGCCGACCGAAATCCCGGCGAACGAAACCGTGGTGCTGGCCGGCGGCGGCCTCGGCAATGCGGTGTTGTTTTCAATCGGGCAGGCGATGCGCCGCGCGGGCTGCAAGGTGCTCTATTTCGCCGGCTACAAGCACATGATGGACCGCTACAAGATCGCCGACATCGAAGCGGCAGCCGACCTCGTGGTGTGGTGCTGCGATGAGGAGCCCGGATTCACGCCCGACCGGCCGCAGGACAAGACTTTTGTCGGCAACATCGTGCAGGCCATGCATGCCTATGCCGTGGGCAATCTGGGCGTCCAGACGATCGCGATCAAGGCCGCAGACCGTTTGATTGCCATCGGCTCCGACCGCATGATGGCGGCGGTCGCGCGCGCGCGGCACGCGGAGCTCAAGCCGTTCCTCAAGCCGCGCCATTTCGCGATCGGCTCGATCAACTCGCCGATGCAGTGCATGATGAAGGAAATCTGCGCGCAGTGCCTGCAGCCGCACGTCGATCCGCAGACCGGCAAGACCACTTACGTCTTCTCGTGCTTCAACCAGGACCAGCCACTAGACAGCGTGGACTGGAATGCGCTCGATCAGCGCCTGCGCCAGAACTCGGTGCAGGAAAAGCTCACCGCCGAGTGGATCGACCACTGCCTGGTCAAGCTCGGCGAACGCCGGATGCAGCGGGTATGAAGCGTTAATTGTGCCGGCTTACTGCCGGCCCATCTCGCGCAAAGTGCCGGCCAGCGTGCCGACCAGCTCGTCGATCTGGCACTTGCTGATGATCAGCGGCGGTGAGAGCGCAATGATGTCCCCGGTCCAGCGCACCAGCGCCCCCTTCTCGTAGCAGCGCAGGAATGCCTCGTATGCGCGCGCTCCCGGCTTGCCCGGTATCGACTCAAGCTCGATGCCCGCGACCATGCCCATGTTGCGCACGTCGATCACGTGCGGCAGCTCGCGCAATGAGTGCACTGCATCCTCGAAGTAAGGTGAAAGCTCGGCCGCGCGCTTGAACAGGCCTTCCTCCTCGAAAACTTCGAGGCTCGCCAGCGCAGCTGCCGCAGCCAGTGGATGGCCGGAGTAGGTATAACCGTGGAACAGCTCGATGGTGTTCTCAGGCGCGGCAGCCATCATCGCTTCATAGATACCCTTGCGTACCACTACCGCGCCCATTGGCACAGCGCCATTGGTGAGTCCTTTGGCGAGGCAGATCAAGTCGGGGATGACGCCGAGCTTCTCGCAGGCAAACGGCGCGCCGAGCCGGCCGAAGCCGGTGATGACTTCATCGAATATCAACAGAATTCCGAATTTGTCGCAGATCTGGCGCAGCCGCTCCAGATAACCCTTGGGCGGCACCAGCACGCCGGTGGAGCCCGCGAGCGGCTCGACGATCACCGCTGCGATATTGGACGCGTCGTGCAGCGCGGCAATGCGGCTCTCGAGTTCGTCGGCGAGATGCGCGCCCCAGCCGGGCTGACCGCGGCTGAACGAGTTGTGCTCGAGATTATGGGTGTGAGGCAAATGGTCCACAGTCGAGAGCAGATTGCCGAACGCTTTGCGGTTGGCCGGAATGCCGCCGACCGACATGCCGCCGAAATTACCGCCGTGATAACCGCGCTCGCGGCCGATCAGCCAGCGACGGTTTCCTTCGCCGCGCGCGCGGTGGTAGGCAAGCGCGATCTTGAGCGCGGTTTCGACGGATTCGGAGCCCGAGTTGGTGAAGAACGTGTAATCGAGATCGCCCGGCAACAACTCCTTCAGGCGCTGCGCGACTTTGAACGGCAGCGGATGCCCCATCTGGAACGGCGGCGCGTAATCCATGACCCCGGCCTGCGCCCGGATCGCCTCGACGATCTTCTGCCGGCCGTGACCGGCGTTGACGCACCACAGCGCGGCACAGCCGTCCAGCACCTGGCGCCCGTCCTCGGTGGTGTAGTGCATGTCCCGTGCCGAGACGAATATGCGCGGCGCCGCCTTGAACTGGCGGTTGGCGGTAAACGGCATCCAGAATGCTTCGAGATCGTAATCGCGCGGTTGCATGGTTATCGGCTGGAAGTTGCAGACGCTATTTTGCCGGGTCTGCGATGATTCGGCTACTATTGATTTTGAAACGCTAAGACCGCCGGAGAAGGCGAACGACAAAGGCAGGGTTCATGCAGCGATTATCGAAACTGGCGTTGGTTGCGATGCTGATGTATGTCGCGATAAGCAGTCAGTGCTGTGCGGCCGAGCTTGCCGTCGGCTCCAAGCGCTTCACCGAATCCTACATCCTGGGCGAGATCATCGCGCGCACTGCACGGCAGGCAGGCGAGGCGAGCGTTACTTTCAAGCCGGGACTCGGCAACACGGCGGTCGTGTTTGCCGCATTGAAAAACGGTGCGATCGACGTCTACCCCGAATATTCGGGTACCATCGCATTCGAACTGCTGGGGGGCAGATCCGGATACACGCTGGATGATATCAACCGCGCATTGGCATCGAACCGGCTCGCGGCATCGGTGCCGCTGGGTTTCAGTAATACCTATGCGCTGGCGATGACTGAAAAGGCGGCGCAGCACCACGGCATACGCAGCATTTCCGATCTCGCGCGACACGCTGATCTGGAGTTCGGGCTATCGCAAGAGTTTCTCAACCGCAGGGACGGCTGGCCTGCATTGAAGCAGTTCTACCGTTTGCCGTTCGCTGCGCGCGGGCTCGATCACGGGCTGGCCTACGACGCGTTGACGGCCGGGCGCATCGACGTGATGGACGTTTACACCACCGATGCCAGGATCGAGCGCTATGGTTTGCGCGTGCTCGCCGACGACCGCAGTTTTTTTCCGCAATACACGGCGCTGCTGCTGCACCGCGCCGACTTGCCGCAGCGTTTGCCAGCAACCTGGGCCGCCCTGACTGCGTTAGCGGGCAAGATACCGGCCGAGCGCATGGTAGCGATGAATGCGGCGGTCGAGCTTGATGGCATGTCGTTCGCGCAAGCAGCCGACGATTTTGTTTCGAAAGGTCTGGCCCGAAATGATAATCAGAGACGCGGTTTTGTGGACCAGCTGTTCGGCGAGGATTTCCTGCGCCTGACCGGGCAGCACCTGCTGCTGGTATTCGTGTCGCTCGCCGCAAGCTGCCTAGTCGGCATACCGCTCGGCATCTGGGCGGCGCGCTCGACCGCCGCCCGCCGCGTGATCATTCCCTCCGCCGGAGTACTGCAGACGATACCATCGCTCGCCTTACTTGCCTTCCTGATTGCCGCACTCAACCAGATCGGCACGCTGCCGGCGCTGGTCGCGTTGTTTTTATATGGCTTGTTGCCTATTGTGCGCAATACCGCGGCCGGGCTGGCGGAGGTTAAAGCGGGGCTCATCCAGGCCGCAGCAGCGCTGGGGCTGCAACGCAAAGACATTCTGAAGCTGATCGAACTGCCGCTTGCGTCGCGCACGATACTTGCAGGCGTGAAAACATCAGCGGTGATCAACGTCGGCACCGCGACTATCGCGGCCTTCATCGGCGCCGGCGGCTACGGCGAGCGTATCGTCGCCGGCCTTGCCGTCAACGACAACGCGCTGCTGCTTGCCGGTGCGATACCGGCGGCGGTACTCGCGATCATTATCGAAGCGGGGTTTAATTTCTCCGAGCGCTGGCTGGTGCCGCGCGGACTGCGCGCATCGACAAACAAACCAGATGGGCGCTAACGCACCAGTACCGTGTGGCGCGCCTCGGACAGCATGCCAGGATAATCGCGGCTGAAATGCAGGCCGCGGCTTTCGTGGCGCAGTTGGGCGCTGCGCACGATCAGTTCGGCGGTCTGCACCAGATCGCGCAGTTCGAGCAGGTCGTTGGTGACGCGGAAGTTACTGTAGTAGTCGTGTATCTCGTCCTGCAGCAGCTTGATGCGGTGCAGCGCGCGTTCGAGCCGCTTGTTGGTACGCACGATGCCGACGTAGTCCCACATGAAACGCCGCAACTCGTCCCAGTTGTGCGCGATCACGATTTCCTCGTCGGCATCGGTGACGCGGCTTTCGTCCCACTCCGGCAACACGGGCGAGGGCACTGCCCGTTGTTCTAGTATGTCCCTGGCCGCTGCCATGCCGAACACGAGGCATTCGAGCAGCGAGTTGCTCGCGAGCCGGTTGGCGCCGTGCAGCCCGGTACACGCAGTCTCGCCAATCGCATACAGCCCCGGGATATCGGTACGGCCAAGGCGGTCGGTCATGACGCCACCGCAGGTGTAATGCTCGGCCGGCACGACCGGGATCGCCTGGCGCGTAATGTCGATGCCGAGATCCTTGCAGTGGATGTAAATGTTGGGGAAATGCTGCTTGATGAATTCGGCCGGTTTGTGCGTGATGTCGAGGTAGACGCAGTCGAGGCCGCGTTTTTTCATTTCGAAATCGATTGCGCGCGCCACGATGTCACGCGGCGCGAGCTCGGCTCGCTTGTCGTGCGCTGGCATGAAACGCGTGCCGTCGGGCAGCTTGAGCACGCCGCCTTCGCCGCGCACCGCCTCGGAGATCAAAAACGGCTTGGCGTGCGCATGATAGAGGCAGGTCGGGTGGAACTGGATGAACTCCATGTTGGCCACCCGGCAGCCGGCGCGCCAGCCCATGGCGATGCCGTCGCCGGTCGAGGTATCGGGGTTGGTGGTGTAGAGATAGACTTTGCCGGCGCCGCCGGTGGCGAGTATCACGTGCTGGGCGGCGACGGTTACGACCCGGCCGCCGACGGTATCGAGCACGTAGCAGCCGTAACAGCGGTTATCCGACAGGCCAAGCTTGGCCCCGGTAATCACGTCGATCGCATTGTGCTGCTCGAGCAGCGTGATGTTGGGGTGCGCCTTGATCTTGGATTCGAGCGTGGTCTGCACCGCATGGCCGGTTGCGTCGTCGACGTGGATCACCCGGCGGTGGCTGTGGCCGCCTTCGGTTGTCAGGTGGTAGCCGGTGTCGCTGGCGGCATCGCGCGTGAACGGCACGCCCTCGCCGATCAACCATTCGACGCATTCCCGTCCGCGTTCGATGACGTAGCGGGTAACGGCCTCGTCGCACAGTCCGGCGCCGGCGACCTGAGTGTCGAGAATATGGCTGTCGGTGGTGTCGTCGCCGGCCAGCACTGCTGCGATGCCGCCCTGTGCCCAGTTGCTGGCGCCATCCAATAGCTGTTTCTTGGTGGCCAGGCCGACTTTGCGCTGTTCGGCGAGGTGGAGGGCCAGCGTCAGACCTGCGAGTCCGCTGCCTATGATCAAGACGTCAAAACGAAGCGCCATCGGAGGATTGCGGATAAAAGTCGGCATTCTATAGCATCGCCGGCTGCCGGCTGCCGGTCCCCCAGCCGGTCCCTGCGGCAATAACCCCATTCATCAGTGAACTAATTCACGGCTTCGCCTGTCTGTCGCTTAACAGTTACGCACCGGGTTTCCTGAAACGCGGCCTAAGGTATACTTAGCGCTTTGTTTTCGCGGGCTTAGCGCCTGCGAAACATAAGAACCTAGGGACCGGTTTCATGGGCGAACGTGAAGTCGACCAGCAACTGGTCGAGCGGGCGCAACGCGGTGACAAGCATGCATTTGAGCTGCTGGTAATCAAATACCAGCGCAAGCTGGCACGGTTGTTATCGCGCTTCATCCGCGATGCCGGCGAAGTCGAGGATGTGACGCAGGAGGCCTTTATCAAGGCATACCGCGCCCTGCCGTCGTTCCGCGGCGACAGCGCGTTTTATACCTGGCTATACAGGATAGGCATCAACACAGCCAAGAATTATCTGGTCGCGATGGGACGCCGTGCGCCGACCATGACCGAGGTCGATCACGAAGAGGCGGAAAATATCGAGGAAGGCGAGCAACTGAAGGACATGAACACGCCGGAACATCAGATGATGAGCCGGCAGATCGCCGAAACGGTGAACCAGACGCTGCAGGAACTGCCGGAGGAATTGAGGACTGCAATTACGTTGCGCGAAATCGACGGTTTGAGTTACGAGGAAATCGCCCAGATCATGAATTGCCCGATAGGCACCGTGCGCTCGAGGATATTCCGCGCGCGCGAAGCAATCGCCGAGCGGCTGCGGCCGCAGCTCGGCACCCCGAAAGACAGGAGATGGTAATGGATCGAATCTCGGTTTTCATGGACGGCGAAGCCAGCCGGCAGGAGTCGCATCAGACGTTCTTGCGCCTGAAACAAAGCGACGAGTGCTGCGATAAGTGGAAAACCTTCCATTTGATCGGCGACATGATGCGCGGCGATCCCGTGTTACGCGACGATTTCACCCTGCGTTTCCACCAGCGCATGGAACAGGAGCCGACGCTGCTGGCGCCGCGCATGACCTGGCGAAAATCCGCGAACCTCGCGCTTTCCGCCGCCGCCTCGATCGCGGCAGTTGCCGTAGTCCTGACGCTGGCCCTCACCGACAACCCCCTCAAGCCCCAAGCTCAAATCGCAGCAGCCCCCAAACCCGAATCTTCCCAAGTCGCACAAACCGCGGCGCTGCCGCAACCGGTGCCCGCAGCGAACCAGAGCAGAGTCAATGAATATCTGATGGCGCACCAGGAGTTTTCGCCCAGCACCGCTTTGCAGGGCGTCGCGCCGTACGTACGAACCGTGTCGGTAGCGCACGACGACAGCGGTCAGTAGGGTAAGGGCAGCATGCGGTCAGCTTTACCGGCGTTACTGGTGCTGCTCGGCAGCGTCGGCTCCACCGGCTACGTGGTGGCCGAAACGGGTGGCGATGCATTAGTCTGGCTAAGGAAGATCGCCGCCGCGTCCCGCCAGATCAATTACGCCGGTACTTTCGTCTATCAACACGGCAATCAGGTCGAGACATCGCGCATCGCGCATTTTGTCGATGCCGGCGGCGAATACGAAAAGCTCGAAACACTCGACGGGCCGCCGCGCGAAATCGTGCGCAATAACGACAACGTCACCTGCTACCTGCCGGAAAGCAAAACGATGGTGATTGAAAAGCGCGCGGCGCGCCAGTTCCCGGCGTTGCTGCCAGTACAACTTTCAGGCATATCCGACAATTATGTGGTGAAGAAGGGCGAGCAGGACCGCGTAGCCGGCTTTGACTGCCAGGTAATCGCGCTCGAACCCAAGGACAATCTGCGCTACGGCCATAAATTCTGCGCCGAGCTCGCAACAGGACTGCCACTGCGCGCGCGCATGTACAGCGACAAGAGCGAAATGGTCGAGTCGTTCGTATTTACCCAGCTTTTGATCGGCAACGGCGTCACCAAGGATTTGCTCAAGTCGCGCTTTGCCGGCAAAACCCAGTCCTGGCACGTCGACAGATCCGCGCTCGAACAAAGCGAGTCGAGCGCCGATACCGGATGGGTGCTGAACAATCAGCCGGTGGGATTCAAAAAACTCACCGAAATGAAGCGCACGATCGCCGGCCGCCCGGCCCAGGTTTCGCACATCGTCTACTCCGACGGGGTTGCGGCGGTATCGATTTTTATCGAGCCGATGCCGAAATCGCCGCCGCCCGCCGGCCCGACCTACCAGGGTGCCGTCAACATTTATGTCAGGCCGCAGGCAGACCAGATGGTGACGGTGGTGGGCGAAACCCCGGCCCGCACGGTCAAGCGAATCGCGGAATCGCTCAGCCACAAGGACCGCTAGCGCCGATCGGCATGCCTGAAACAGAAGCGCTCGTACCGGACCTGTTTTAAAATTCTCCTGCTGGACAAAAAAGGAACGCCAGATGTTAAGAAGAATCGTGTTGTTTGTGATCATGCTGTTGCCGCTCGCGGTTACCGCTCAACTGCCGGATTTCACCGATCTGGTGGAAAAGCAGGGGCCTGCGGTCGTCAACATCAGCACCACGCAAACGGTGCGTAACACGCTCGGATTGCCGCAAATACCGCAACTGCAGGAAGACGATCCGTTTTATGAGTTTTTCCGGCGCTTCGTACCGAATCCCGGGCCGCGCGAGTTTCAGAACAATTCCCTGGGATCTGGCTTCATCATCAGCGCCGACGGCTACATCCTGACCAATTCCCACGTCGTCGAGGCCGCCGATGAAATCACGGTCAAGTTGAACGACAAGCGCGAGTTCAAAGCCAAGGTGATAGGCAGCGACCGGCGCACCGACATTGCGCTGATAAAAATCGACGCCACGGGGTTACCGGCGGTCAAGTTCGGCGATCCCAACCGCCTCAAGGTCGGCGAATGGGTGGTGGCAATCGGCTCGCCGTTTGGTTTCGAAAACACGGTGACCGCCGGCATCGTCAGCGCCAAGGGCCGCTCGCTGCCGCAGGAGAACTTCGTGCCGTTCATCCAGACCGACGCGGCCGTCAACCCCGGCAACTCGGGCGGGCCGCTCTTCAACCTGCGCGGCGAGGTGGTCGGCATAAACTCGCAGATCTACAGCCGCACCGGCGGCTTCATGGGTCTGTCGTTCGCAATCCCGATCGATGTCGCCAACGACATCGCAACCCAGCTCAAAACTACCGGCAGGATCACGCGCGGCAGAATCGGCGTCGTGATCCAGCCGGTTACCAAGGAGCTTGCCGAGTCGTTCGGCCTGCCCAAACCGAGCGGCGCACTGGTGAGTTCGGTCGAAAAAGGCAGCCCAGCCGACAAGGCAGGCATCGAGGCCGGCGACGTGATCCTCAAATTCGACGGCAAGAACGTCAACTCGTCTGACGATTTGCCCCGGCTGGTCGGCAGCACCAAACCCGGCGCGAAGGCAACAGTGCAGTTGACCCGCAACAAGGCGACACGCGAGGTGTCGGTCGTAATTGGAGAAATGCAGGAAGAAACACGCACCGCACAGCGCCAGCAACCGCGACGCGGTCCCGGTGGTAAATCGCCGCCGGAATCAGTGAGCCGCTTGGGCATGACGCTCTCGGAGCCTACCGCCGAGCAGCGCAACCAGCTCAAGATCACCGGCGGCGTACTGGTCGAGGACGTGCAGGGCACGGCAGCGCGCGCCGGCATCCGCCGTGGCGATATCATCCTCGCCGTGAACAACCAGGACATAAAAACGCTTGAGCAGTTCGGCCATTTGATGGGGCAGTTCGAAAAAGGCCGCATCGTGGCGCTGCTGGTGCGGCGCGGCGGCAATGCACTCTACATCCCGTTCCGCATTGAATAAGCGCGCGGTCAAGTTCACCGTCTACAGCCGCGCGTACTGCCATTTGTGCGATGACATGATTGCCGGCCTGCGCGCGCTGCAGGTCGCAACCCCGTTCGAACTCCTAGTGGTCGATATCGACAGCAATGCCAGGTTCGAGGCGCAGTACGGCGAATTCGTGCCCGTGCTCGCCGCCGCCGGCGTAGAGCTCTGCCATCACCATCTCGATATCGCCAAAGTTAATGAATATTTGGGCAAAACCCGCTAAAATTCATGTTTTACGTGAACAAGGGCACGAGTAGCGTGCCCTTTTTGTTAGCGGTCAGCAATCAGCCATCAGCGAAATCATTAAATGGTTTTAGCTGACTGCTGATGGCTGAATGCTGCATGAACCATATACGCAATTTTTCCATCATCGCCCATATTGATCACGGCAAGTCGACGCTCGCCGACCGCTTCATTCAGTTATGCGGCGGGCTCACCGACCGTGAAAAGGAAGATCAGGTGCTCGATACAATGGACCTCGAGCGCGAGCGCGGCATCACCATCAAGGCACAGACAGCCGCGCTCGAATACCGCGCGCTCAGCGGCAGTATTTATCACCTCAACCTGATTGACACTCCGGGACACGTCGATTTTTCATATGAGGTATCGCGCTCGCTCGCGGCATGCGAAGGCGCGTTGCTGGTAGTCGACGCCTCGCAGGGCGTCGAAGCGCAGACGGTCGCCAATTGCTACACCGCAACCGAGCAGGGCGTCGAGGTGGTGCCGGTGCTCAACAAGATCGATCTGCCTTCAGCCGAGCCGGGGCGCGTGATCGCCGAAATCGAGGACATCATCGGTATCCCGGCCAAAAACGCAGTGCTGGCCAGCGCGAAGACCGGCGAGGGCGTGCAGGACATACTCGAAGCAGTGATAGCACGCATTCCGCCGCCGCGGGGCAATCCTGTGGCGCCGCTCAAGGCGCTGATCATAGACTCCTGGTTCGACAACTACGTCGGCGTGGTGATGCTGGTGCGCGTGGTCGATGGCGAACTCATGCCCAAAGACCGCATCCTGCTGATGTCGACTCAGACGCATCATCTCTGCGAGCAGGTCGGCATCTTCACGCCCAAATCGCGCACCAAGGACAGCCTGTCGGCAGGCGAGGTCGGCTTCGTCATTGCCGGCATCAAGGAATTGAAAGCGGCGCGCGTTGGCGACACCGTCACGCACGCCGAGCACCCGGCGGCCGAGCCGTTGCCGGGATTCAAGGAAATCCAGCCGCAGGTGTTTGCCGGTCTGTATCCGGTGGATGCGAATCAATATGAAGCGCTGCGCGACGCGCTCGAGAAGCTGCATCTGAACGATGCGTCGTTGCGCTACGAGCCCGAATCGTCGCAGGCGCTCGGTTTCGGCTTCCGCTGCGGCTTTCTCGGCCTGCTGCACCTCGATATCGTGCAAGAGCGGCTCGAGCGCGAATACGGCATGGAGTTGATCACCACCGCGCCGACAGTGATTTATCAGGTGCTGCTGCAAGACGGCTCGTTGATCGAAATCGAGAATCCGTCGAAGCTGCCGGACCCATCGAAAATCGAGGAAGTACGCGAGCCCATCATAACGGCGTCGATTCTGACGCCGCAGGATTACGTGGGGTCCGTAATGACGCTGTGCACTCAGAAACGCGGCGTGCAGCGCAATATGCAGTACCTGGGGCGGCAGGTAATGTTGACTTACGAGCTGCCGCTCAATGAAGTCGTGATGGATTTCTTCGACAAGCTCAAATCGGTGAGCCACGGCTATGCGTCGCTGGACTATGACTTCAAGGAATACCGTGCCGACGATGTGGTCAGGCTCGATATCCTGATCAACGGCGAACGCGTCGATGCGCTCTCGCTGATCGTGCACCGCGCGACTTCGCAATACCGCGGCCGCGAACTGGCACAGAAAATGCGCGAGCTGATTCCGCGTCAGATGTTCGACGTTGCGGTGCAGGCGGCAATCGGATCGCATATAATCGCGCGCGAAAACGTCAAGGCCCTGCGCAAGAACGTGCTCGCCAAATGCTACGGCGGCGACATTACGCGCAAGAAGAAACTGCTCGAAAAGCAGAAGGCGGGCAAAAAACGCATGAAGCAGGTTGGCAGCGTTGAAATTCCGCAAGAGGCGTTCCTTGCCATTCTGCAAGTCGAAAAATGATGAGTAATGAGTAAGCAGATCCGATATCCGGGAATGGTGAGGGCCTATTACCCATTACCCATCAACCGATGCCAAGAGGAAACGAAGTGAACTTTGCATTGATCATGTTCCTGCTGCTGGTCGCGACCGGCGCGATCTGGCTGCTCGATCACTTCGTGCTCATGCGCAAACGCGCCGCCGATGCGCACGAGCCGTGGTGGGTCGAGTACCCGAAGAGCTTCTTTCCGGTCATCCTGATCGTGTTTCTGCTGCGCTCGTTCCTGGTCGAGCCGTTCAAGATTCCTTCCGGCTCGATGTTGCCGACGCTGCTGATCGGCGACTTCATCCTGGTCAATAAATTCACTTACGGCATCCGTATTCCGGTCATCAATCTCAAGGTGACGGAGATCAACCACCCGCGGCGCGGCGAAGTGATGGTGTTCCGTTACCCCGAAAACCCGTCGCTCGATTACATCAAGCGCGTGATCGGCGTACCGGGAGACAAGGTGAGCTATCAGAACAAGCGCCTGTCGATCAACGGCGAGGAAATCAGGCTCGAGCCGGACGGCCAGTACAATTACATCGAGACCGGCCTGAGTTTCGTCTCCGCCCAGCGCTTCCAGGAATCACTTGTCGCGCACAAGCATGCGATACTGATGAATTCCGAGATCCCGTCGGTGAGGCTGTCCGACGTCAAGCGGTTCCCATTTCACGATAATTGCGTCTACAATGAAGCAGGATTTACCTGTACGGTCCCGCCCGGGCATTTCTTCATGATGGGCGACAACCGCGACAGCAGCAGCGACAGCCGTTACTGGGGTTTCGTGCCGGATCAGAATATCGTCGGCAAGGCGTTCCTGATCTGGTGGAATTTCGATGATTTCAAACGCATAGGACAGTTTATTAATTGACGGAGGGCGCCATGAAAAAACAACACGGAGTAACCTTGACCGGGTTAATCATGTTCAGTTTTATACTTGTTTTCGTTGCATTGCTGGGGTTCAAGCTGTTTACGCCCTATTCGCAATATTTCACTCTCGTGAAAACATTCAAAGTCCTGGCGGCGAACCCGGAAGTCAGGACCGGCAGCCGCGGGCAAGCCATGGGAGTATGGTCGCGCTACGCGCAGATCGATAATATCACCGCGATCGATGGTAACGATATCGAGATCACCAAAGACGGCAATGATGTCGTGCTCAGCGCGAGCTACTCGGTCAAGGTGCCCTTGTTTGCCAACATCAACTTGCTGATCGACTTTAATCCGACGTCGTCCTCCCAGTGAGCTCCGGCTGAGCCGTTGCGCCTGATCAAGGCATGGAACGCGACGCCCTCACAGGCAGAACCGGCTACCCATTCGGCAATCCCGACTTGCTGCGCCAGGCGCTGACCCATCGCAGTTACGGCGCTTCCCACAACGAACGGCTCGAGTTTCTCGGCGACGGCGTGCTTAATTGCATCGTCGCCGCCGAGTTGTTCCGGCTGTTCCCGCAACTTGCGGAAGGCGAGCTCTCGCGTCTGCGCGCGAGCCTCGTCAATCAGCAATGCCTGTTCGAAATCGCCCGGCAAATCGACCTTGGCCGGCATCTGCTGCTGGGCGAGGGCGAGCTCAAAAGCGGCGGGGTGCGGCGCCCCTCCATACTCGCCGATGCGCTCGAAGCGTTGATCGGCGCGGTGTTTCTGGACGGCGGTTATACCGCCGCGCGCGGGTTGATCCTGCGTTTGTTCGACGAGCCACTCACGAACGCCGACCCGCGCACGCTCGGCAAGGACGCCAAAACCCTGCTGCAGGAATTTCTGCAGGCACGCCGCATTCCGCTGCCGCAATACTCGGTTATCGCGACTGCGGGCGAAGCCCACGAGCAGACCTTCCGCGTCGAATGCGTGATTCCCGAGCTGAACATCCGGACGCTGGGCGAGGGGACGAATCGCCGCAGCGCGGAGCAGGTTGCGGCACACCGCGCCTACGAGCTCGGCACCAAGGCGTAAATGCCAGCAAAATTCCGCACCGGCTACGTCGCCATCGTCGGCCGTCCCAACGTCGGTAAATCGACTTTGCTCAACCGGCTGGTCGGACAGAAACTCAGCATCACCTCGCGCAAGCCGCAGACGACGCGTCAGCGCATCACCGGCATCCTGACGCGGGACGATGCGCAGCTTTTGTTCGTCGACACGCCGGGCTTCCAGAGCAGGCACGGCAGCGCGCTCAATCGCCACATGAACCGGGTCGTCATGCAGGCGCTCGCCGATGTCGACGTCATTTTGTTTGTAATCGAAGCTCTGCGCTTCAGCGCCGAAGACCGCGCGCTGCTGGGTCTGCTGCCCGCCACACAGCCGGTATTGCTTGTCATCAACAAAATCGACCGGCTTGCCGACCGCAGCTTGCTGCTGCCGTTCATCGGGAAAATGGCGGGTGAATATGATTTTGCCGAAATAGTGCCGGTGTCGGCGGCGAAAGGGCACTCGGTCGAAGCGCTCGCGCCCGCCATCGCCCGCTACTTGCCGGAGCAACCCGCGCTTTACGGCGCGGACGAGGTTACCGAATCGAGCGAGCGCCTGCTGGCCGCCGAGTTAATCCGCGAGAAGCTGTTCCGGCTGCTCGGCGACGAGCTGCCTTATGTGAGCGCAGTGCTCATCGACCGTTTCGTGGTGGTCGGCGCGCTGCGCCGGATACATGCTTCGATCATCGTCGACAAAGAGTCGCACAAAGGCATCGTGATCGGCGCCAAGGGCGGCCGGCTCAAGGAGATCGCGAGCAAAGCCCGCCTCGACATGGAGAAGCTGTTCGGCGGCAAGGTCCATCTCGAGGTATGGGTCAAAGTCAAAAGCGGCTGGACTGAAAACCCGCAGTTGCTGAAACAACTCGGCTATGGCTGATGCAGGCAGGGCGCAGCACGACGCGCAACCCGCATTCGTGCTCCACAGTTATCCGTATCGCGAAACCAGTTTGGTCCTCGAGGTATTCGCCCGGAATTTCGGCCGCGTCGCGCTGGTCGCGCGCGGCGCCCGCCGCCCGCGCTCGGCGCTGCGCGGCGTGCTGCTCGCATTCCAGCCTTTGCTATTGAGCTGGGCCGGCAAGTCCGAGCTGCGCACGCTGCACAAGGCGGAATGGCAGGGCGGATTACCGCAATTAAAAGGCAGCGGCCTGCTGTGCGGCTTTTATCTCAACGAGCTGATGGTCAAGCTGCTGGCGCGCGACGACCCGCACGAAACGTTGTACGAAACCTACCATCAGACCCTGCGCACTCTCGGCAACGGCGGCGACCATGCCGCCACGCTGCGCCGCTTCGAAAAACAATTGCTGAAGGAACTCGGTTATGCGCTGGCACTCGACCGCGACGTCGCGAGCGGCGAGGCAATACGAGCCGGCCAGAGCTATCAGTACATGATCGAGCGCGGGCCTGTGCGCAGCACTCGTGGCACCGGCAGTAACGGCAGCAGCGAAGAAAACCGGTTAGAATTGACCGGGCAGACCTTGCTCGACATGGCGCGCGACGACTACTCGAACCCGGTCACCCTGCAGCAAAGCAAAGCCTTGATGCGCATGCTGATCAATCACTACCTCGGCAACCAGACCCTCAATACCCGCCAGCTATTAAAGGACCTGCAGCAACTATGACGCGCTTGAGCGTCAACCTCAACAAGATCGCGCTGCTGCGCAACTCACGGACTCTGGGCATACCGAGCGTCACGCGCGCCGCCGCCATCGCATTGGATGCCGGCGCGCACGGCATCACGGTGCACCCGCGCCCCGACGGCCGGCACATACGGATCAGCGATGTGCACGAACTGGCAACCCTGCTCAAGGGCCGTCCCGAAGCTGAATTCAATATTGAGGGCAATCCATTTCAGGGAT
This sequence comes from Gammaproteobacteria bacterium, assembly GCA_041483135.1. Classification (GTDB taxonomy): domain Bacteria; phylum Pseudomonadota; class Gammaproteobacteria; order Burkholderiales; family SG8-41; genus PALSA-1004. The sequence goes on from JBGPFE010000002.1 coordinate 88,251, forward strand.
TACTGGATATTGTCCGCAAATACCGCCCGCACCAATGCACGCTGGTGCCCGACGATCCCGGCGCATTCACCTCCGATCACGGCTGGGACGTGAAGCGCGACGGGGCACGGCTTATGCCGGTGATCAGCGAGCTCAAATCACTGCATATTCGCATCAGCCTGTTCATTGATCCGCTGCCTGATGCGATGCCCGCAGTTCGCGCGCTGGGTGCCGATCGCGTTGAGCTTTACACCGAGCCGTATGCGCGCGCCTTCGGCACGCCTGACGAAAGCAGGGTGATCGAAAACTATGCCGGGGCGGCGCGCGCTGCGCAGCGTGCCGGGCTTGGCGTCAACGCCGGGCACGATCTCAACCAGGGCAACCTGCCGCGCTTCCTGTCCGCAGCGCCGAATGTGCTCGAGGTGTCGATCGGTCACGCACTGGTCGCCGATGCGATCGAAGCAGGACTCGCGCAGACGGTGCGTGATTACCTGGCCGCAATTGCCAAAGGCGCCGGCAGCGGGAGCGGGAACCCGCAGCGATGATCTACGGCATCGGCATCGATGTGGTGGAACCGCACCGCATTGCGCGCCTGCTCGAGAAATACGGCGAGCGCTTCGTGCGCCGCGTGCTGACGCAGCGTGAACGGCCGGGGTATGCGCGGACCGTCAATCCGGTATTGTTCGTGGCCAACCGCTTCGCCGCCAAGGAGGCGTTCTCCAAAGCGATGGGGACCGGTTTTCGTTATCCGGTCACGCTGCAATGCATCAGCGTCGTGCAGGACCGGCGCGGCAAACCCGGGTTTGAATTTCATCCCAACCTCGCACAGTTCGTCGTCAACGAGGGCATTACCGGATACTTCGTTACGATCAGCGACGAAAAAAGTCTGGCCTGTGCCTGCGTGGTGCTGGAAAAATGAGCCCGTCTCGCCAGCTCCCGCTCGGCCCGGTAATGCTCGATGTCGCCGGTACCGAGCTCACGGCCGATGACCGGCGGCGTCTTGCGCATCCGCTGGTCGGCGGCGTGATCCTGTTTTCGCGCAACTACGTTTCACCCGTACAGCTCACGCAGCTGACGCACGAAATCCACGCCGTTCGCCAGCCGCCGCTGCTGATCGCGGTCGATCACGAAGGCGGCCGCGTGCAGCGTTTCCGCGAGGGCTTCACGGCATTGCCGGCGATGCGAGAACTTGGCGTAGTCTGGGATGACGATCCGAAGCGCGCGCGCGGACTCGCGGAGGCGGTCGGTCACGTGCTGTCAGCCGAGTTGCGCGCGCACGGCGTTGACTTGAGCCTGACGCCGGTGCTCGACATCGATCACGGCAACAGCGGTGTCATCGGCGACCGTGCGTTTCACCGCAGTCCGCGCGCCATCAGCGAGCTTGCGCTGGGACTGATCCATGGTTTGCAGCAGGGCGGCATGTCGTCGGTCGGCAAACACTTCCCGGGGCACGGCCACGTCAAGGCCGACTCGCATCAGGAAATCCCGGTCGACGACCGGCCATTTTCCGCGATCGAAACCTCCGATCTGCAGCCGTTCCGGCGCCTGATCGAGAACGGGCTCGGCGGCATCATGCCAGCGCACGTGGTTTACCCCGATGTGGACAGCAAAACGGCCGGATTCTCGGCAATCTGGCTGAAACAGATCCTGCGCCAGAAGCTCGCCTTCAACGGCATGATATTCAGCGACGATTTATCGATGGCGGGCGCGAGCAGCGCGGGCGGCGTGGTCGCGCGCGCGCGCGCCGCGTTCGATGCGGGTTGCGACATGGCGCTGGTATGCAACGACCCGCCATCCGCCGATCAACTGCTGGCTGAACTCGAATATCAGATGCCGGCGACCGCGCTCGCGCGGCTGGCGCGCATTCACGGCCGCGGCGGTCCGGAATCACCGGAGCAGCTGCAGCGCGATAAAAGTTATCAGAACGCGGTTGCCGCGGTGCGCACCATCGGCGTACAGGATGGCGAGCTGCCGCTGTATCGCAAGTAACGGCGGTGCGCAAAGCCTCAGCGCCGGGATGAAATTTTCACTCGCTTGTCGCGATTGCCCGCGCTTGACCCGGTTTCTCGACCAGGTCAGGTGCGATCATCCCGATTATCACGCGCGGCCGGTGGCACCATTCGGCGATGCCGATCCGCGGCTGCTGATCGTCGGGCTCGCGCCCGGCATGCACGGCGCCAACCGCACCGGCCGGCCGTTCACCGGCGACAACGCCGGCATCCTCTTGTATCAGACGCTGCAGCGGTTTGGCTTTGCCAGCGCCGCGACCTCGGTGCATGCAGCCGACGGTCTGCAGCTCACCGGCTGCCGCATTACCAACGCGGTCAAATGCGTGCCGCCGCAGAACAAGCCGGAACCGGGTGAAATCAGGCGATGCAACCGCTATTTGAAGGTCGAACTGGCAACGCTGGGCCCGGGAACCGCCATGCTCGCCCTCGGTAATATCGCGCACCAGGCAGTGCTGCTGGCGCTGGTGCTTAAAAAAGCACGGTTTCCGTTCCGCCATGGCGCGCGCCATGCACTGCCGAACGGCCTGACTTTATTCGATAGCTATCATTGCAGCCGTTATAATACGCAGACCCGCCGTCTGACCCCGGCGATGTTCGAAGCGGTCTTTACCGAGATTTCCGCCTATCTGAAATCACGCTGATCACCTTGCAATGCCTTACGTCAATATCCGCATCGCCGGCAGCCTGACGCGCGACCAGAAAGAAAAAATCGCCGCCGAAATCACGGACACGCTCGAGCGCATCGCCGGCAAGCCCCGGTCGTATACCTATATTGCCTTCGACGAGCTGCCCGACGAGAACTGGGCGATTGCCGGCAAACTGCTCGACTCCGAATAGCCGGCTTACCGGTGCACGCTCGAGTGTTTGATCCGACCGAGATCATCGCCGGCCTGCCGCACCTGCCGGGCGTCTATCGCATGCTGAATGCGGCGGGTGAAGCAATTTATGTCGGCAAGGCGGGCGACCTCAAGAAGCGCGTCTCCTCGTACTTTCAGAAGCAATCCGGCTTGTCGCCGCGCATCGCGCTCATGCTCGGGCAGGTGACTGCAGTCGCAACCACGGTTACGCGCTCGGAGGCGGAAGCGTTGCTGCTCGAAAATAACCTGATAAAGTCTTTAAGTCCTCGCTATAACATATTGTTTAGAGATGATAAATCATACCCATATCTGGTCTTGACCGGGCACCCGTTCCCACGTCTCGCATTCCACCGTGGCAGCCTCGATCCACGCCACCGGTATTTCGGCCCGTTTCCCAATGCCGGTGCCGTGCGCGAAAGCATGCAATTGCTGCAGAAAGTATTCCGGCTGCGCACCTGTGCCGATAGCGTGTTTGAAAACCGCTCACGGCCATGCCTGCTGCACCAGATTCGGCGCTGCACCGCGCCGTGCGTCAAGCGGGTGAGCACCGCGGATTACGCCGACGACGTGCGCGGCGCCGAGCTGTTCCTGCAAGGCAAGGACGACGAGGCGATCGAACGTCTGATCGTGCGCATGAACGCCGCCGCCGAACGCCGGGATTACGAGCACGCCGCGGGCTATCGCGACCAGGTCGGCGCGCTGCGCAAAGTGCGCGAAAAACAGTTCGTCAGCGGCAGTGCCGCACGCGATGCCGACATCATCGCGTGCGCGGTCGAGGGCGAGATCATCTGCGTGAACCTGGTCATGATCCGCGGCGGCCATCATCTGGGCGACAAGAATTTCTTTCCGCGCAATGCCGCCGGCCATGAACCCGCCCAAATCGTGGAGGCATTCATCAGCCAGCATTACCTGAATCGCAGCGCGCCGCCGGTCATCATCGTCAGCGCAAAAGTCGGCAGCGAACCATTTGCTCAATTCTTGAGCGAGCACGCCGGCCATAAAGTCCAGATCGTCGTCAACCCGGCGGGCGAGCGCCGCGTATGGCTTGATATGGCGGTCAAGAATGCGACGCTCGGCGCGCACCAGCAGCTCGGCCTGCATGCAACGCAGGAAGCACGTCTGCTGGCATTGCAGCAGGCGCTCGGCGCAACCGAGGCGATCCGGCGCATCGAGTGCTTCGATATCAGCCATACCATGGGCGAAGCCACGGTCGCGTCGTGCGTGGTCTACGATCAGGCAGTGCTGCAGAAAGCCGAATATCGCCGCTTTAACATCACGGGCATCAAGCCCGGTGACGACTACGCGGCGATGCGCGAGGCTTTGAGCCGGCGCTACCGCCGCATCGTCGCCGGCGAAGGCAAGCTGCCGGATCTGGTGCTGATCGACGGCGGCAAGGGCCAACTCGGCGTCGCGTGCGAGGTGTTTGCCGAGCTCGGTCTGTCCGACGTGCCGCTGGTCGGCGTCGCCAAGGGCGAGGAGCGCAGGCCCGGGCTCGAGCAATTGATCATTCCCGGTCATGCAAACCCGCTACAATTACCGGGTGAACATCCGGCATTGCACCTGATCCAGCAAATCCGTGACGAAGCGCATCGCTTCGCTATCCAGGGACATCGTGCGCAACGCGGCAAGGCACGCACCACTTCGACGCTCGAGAATATCGCCGGCATCGGCGCCAAGCGGCGTCAGCGGCTGCTTGTGCGCTTCGGTGGGCTCAAGGCCCTGCTGTCGGCCAGCGTCGACGAGCTGGCCCAGGTGGAAGGCATCAGCAGGACGCTGGCGGAACGCATTTACGATGAACTGCACTGACTGACAGCGATGCCGCTCAACATACCCAATCTGCTCACATGGCTGAGGATCGTCCTGATCCCGCTGTTCGTCGGCATTTTCTACTTCGAAAAAAGCTGGGTATCGCTGCCGAACCAGAACCTGGTTGCCACCGTTATCTTCACGCTGGCCGCGGTGACCGACTGGTTTGACGGCTGGCTGGCGCGCAAGCTCAATCAGACTTCCGCATTCGGCGCTTTTCTCGACCCGGTCGCGGACAAGCTGATGGTGGCGGCGGCGCTGATCATCCTGCTGCAACTCGGCCGCATAGACGCAATCGTCACGCTGATCATCATCGGCCGCGAAATCACGATCTCGGCGCTGCGCGAATGGATGGCGCAAATGGGGGAATCGAAAAGCGTCGCCGTATCGTTTGTCGGCAAGATCAAGACCGTGTCTCAAATGATCGCGATCCCGTTGCTGCTTTATGAGGATCCGATTGGTGCGTTCAACCCGCACGTGATCGGCACGTGGCTGATTTACGTCGCCGCCGCGCTGACGCTGATCTCGATGTTTTATTACCTCAAAATGGCGCTGCCGCTGATAAATAAACGCCTTTGAAACAACGGTGTTTCTTGACATTCGGGCGCGGAAACCTATAATGGCAAGTCATTTTTCGCGGGAATAGCTCAGTTGGTAGAGCGCAACCTTGCCAAGGTTGAGGTCGGGAGTTCGAGACTCCTTTCCCGCTCCAGATTCGGGGAAAGCGAAGTGCATTTCGTCTCAGGCGTAAATTTACGCGCGAGTCGATACTTCGTTTTCCCTTTTTAGTTTTGCAGCAGGCCCCGGCGGGGTGGCAGAGTGGTTATGCAGCGGCCTGCAAAGCCGTGTACGCCGGTTCGATTCCGACCCCCGCCTCCAAGAATTACGGCCTGCCCGGGTGGTGAAACTGGTAGACACAAGGGACTTAAAATCCCTCGCCGGGTTACTCCGGCATGCCGGTCCGAGTCCGGCCCCGGGCACCAGATTTGCGTCTTGTAACGTTCCACCGGCGCTGGCAGATGCATGCTGCAGGGAATGAAATGGAACCATCGCGCGGCGCATGAGCGACAGAGCGGCATGAAGATCAGACATATCGAGCCGATCGCAGTATCCCTGCCATTGGAACATCCGCTAAAGATGGCGGGCGTGGAGATCGCGACCAGCGAAAATCTGCTGGTGCGCGTCGAGTCCGATGACGGCGCCATCGGCTGGGGCGAGTCAGCCGCGGCCCCGCAGATGACCGGCGAGACACCGCAGGGCATGGTTGCGGCGGTGCGCTATCTGGCGCCGGCGTTGCTCGGCCGGGACGCGGCAGATATCGCGGGCGCCACTGCGCGGATGGATGCCCGCATGTACGGAAACCAAAGCGCCAAGGCCGCAATCGAGATCGCGCTGCACGATCTGGTCGGCCGTGCGACCGGCAAGCCGGTCTACGAACTGCTCGGCGGCAAGCGGCGTGGCCGCATTCCGGTGATGTGGATGATCGGCACCGGCGACACCGAGGCGGATTTCGCCGAGGCGGCGGACAAGAAAGCCGCCGGCTTCGTGGCGTACAAAATCAAAGTCGGGGTGGTCGGGCTGCGCGAGGATATCCGGCGCACCATCGGCATTTGCGAACGGCTGGGCGACGGCATGCTGATTTCGGCGGACGCCAACCAGGGTTACAGCGTAGCGGAGGCGGTCGAATACGTGCGCGCGGTCGAGCGGACCCCCCTCGCTTTTTTCGAGCAGCCGGTGCGCGAAAACGATTTTACCGGCCTCGCGCAAATAGCGCGCGCGAGCCGCATCCCGATCGGAGTCGATGAGGGACTGCACGCGCCGCTGTATATCCGGCTTCATCATGAAGCGCACGCCGCCGCCGGCGGCAGTCTCAAGACGATCAAGTTCGGCGGCTTGCGGCCGGTGCTGGCGGCGGCTCAACTGTGCGAATCGCTCAACTGGAAAGTGAATCTCGCCTGCAAGGCCGCCGAATCGAGCGTCGCGGCTGCCGCGATTCTGCACCTCGCTGCCGTGGTGCCTGCGCTCGATTGGGGAATGAGTCTGACGAACCAGTATCTCGCCGATGACCTCACGCGCTCCCCGATCGCCGTGGTGGCGGGCCATGCGAGCGTGCCGGATGCGCCGGGCCTGGGCGTGGAGGTCGACGAGGCGCGCGTCAGGAAGTATCGGCTACGGCTATGACCGAACACCGCCCGTCAGGCAGGTGAGTGGCCAATCGGCGCCACTGCCGGCTGGATAGCCGCGCTGGCGATGGTAAGCGTGTATTATTGAACTTGTTTTCGCAACGGGCTGTCGATACTTATTTCGGGCGTTAAAGCATGATCGTTTTCAATCTGACCTGCGGCAACGACCACCACTTCGAGGGTTGGTTCGGTTCGGCCGTGGATTTCGACAAGCAACAGCAAGCGAAGCTGCTGAGTTGCCCGGTATGCGGCACCAGCCAGGTGAGCAAGGCGCTGCACGCGCCCCACGTAAACACCGGCAGTGCGCCGAGGACGCTCGAGCGCGAACGGCAGACCCGGGAAGGCGGCGCGCAATACGCGAACGTCGGGGACGAAGTATCGCTGCTGATCGAGCAGCTGATCGCCAATACCGAAAACGTCGGCAATGCGTTTCCGGAAGAAGCGCGCAGAATTCATTACAACGAAGCCCCGGAGCGCAAGATCCGCGGCAATGCGTCGCTTGAGGAAGTGAAAGAGCTGCGTGAAGAGGGCATCGAAGTCATAGCCCTGCCGGTCCCGCGCCATCTGCTCGACAAAACGCATTGAGACACGCTTCACGGCAGCGTGGAATCCCTTGCCGAATACCAGGTCGGCCGTGCAGCGGAAACCAAGCCTGCATCCGGACTCCCAAAAGGCGAGTGGACGAACGAGGGCGTCAGACCGGGCTCGCGGGCCATTACAGTTATTGATCCAGGTCAGAATAATAACCTGGCAAGACTGCTAGTCTGCCCGCTGTATGGATGCTCATTCAACAATCAGGAGGCTATATGTATAAACACATCCTGCTGCCGACCGACGGCTCAAAACTCGCGGCATTGGCAGTCAAGCAGGGCATACGGCTCGCGAAATCGATCCGCGCGAGGGTGACTGTCATCAACGTCATACCCGAGTATCAGATGATGATGGATGAGGGTTTTGTGCTGCCTAACGCCGCGCTGCTCAAGACGCGTTTCGAAGAAGCAACTGCCGCGCGCTCGAAAAAAATTCTTGACGAAGTGAAAACCGTTGCCAAGTCCGCAGGCGTCAAATTCAACGGCGTGACGGTAATCAGCGGGCTGCCATATGAAGCCATCGTCAAGCAGGCCAGGAAAGCCAAATGCGATCTGATCATGATGGCTTCCCACGGCCGCAAAGGTCTGGCGAGCATCCTGCTCGGCAGCGAGACCGCCAAGGTGCTCACGCATTCGACGATCCCCGTGCTGGTCGTGCGCTGACCGGCTGCGGACGGCGCCTGCAGCATGCGATCACCGCAATGACGGTGCGGGCCCGATATCGGGCCCGCACCGTTTTTGTTGACGGATGATCGAACAAGGCGGCGATGCCCCCTTGTAAATCCCCCAACTCAGGGGAAGCCCTGGTCGATGGAGAGGCCCAATCAGAGCTTCCTAGCTACGTGGCGGGGTAAAATCACGCAGTGAGCCGGCTGCCGCAGGGCGAAGGCAGGGGTATCGTCTCCCGTAACAAGCAAAAATGAAAAATCTCCAGCCGCTTTTGAACCCCGGATCGATCGCGATCCTCGGCGCCTCGGCCGATTTCACCAAAGTCAACGGCCGGCCGCTCAAGCATCTGCTCGACAAAGGGTATGCCGGAAAAATTTACCCGGTCAACCCGAAATATCCGTCGCTCAACGGGCTGACCTGTTATCCAGACGTCGCGGCAATTCCGGGGCCGGTCGACCTGGCGATCGTCGCGGTCCCGGCAAAATTCGTCGTCGCGGCGTTGCGCGAGCTCGGACAGCACGGCGCCAAATCCGCCGTCGTATTCAGCTCGGGGTTCAGCGAAACCGGAAGCGACGGGCGCGCGCTCGAAGCTGAAGCGATTGCGGTAGCACGCGAACACGGTTTGCGCTTGTGCGGGCCGAACTGTCTCGGCCTGATCAACGCCTTCGACCGCGTGATTGCGACCTTCAGCCAGTTCGCCGACGGCCCGACACCGCCCGGGCCGGTTGGGTTCGTGACCCAATCCGGCGCGTTCGGCACCGCGATCGCGGCGCTTGCGCGGCGCCGCGCGCTCGGCCTCGGCTACTTCGTCAATACCGGCAACGAAGGCGATGTCGATTTTGTCGAAGCGATGCGCGCAGTACTCGCCGATCCGCGCATCAGCATCGGCACCGGTTACATCGAGGGGCTCAAAAACGGCGCCGGGCTGGTCGCGCTGGCCGATGAAGCGCTGGCGGCGGGCAAACCGCTGGTGCTCGCCAGAGTCGGGACGAGCAGCGCGGGCGCGCGCGCCGCTCAGTCGCATACCGGCGCGCTCGCCGGCGCCGACGCGGTGTTCGATGGCGTAATCCGCCAGCACGGCATCATTCGCGCCCGCAACGAGGAGCACATGCTCGACATGGTCGAGGCGTTTGCGTGCTGCAGCCTGCCGCGCGGCGCCGGCATCGGCATTGTCACGCAATCGGGCGGCGCAGGAGTATTGATGGCCGACCATGCCGAAGACCTCGGGCTGCCGGTTCCGGTGCTCACCGGCGCCACGCAGCAGGCGCTGCAAAAAGTCATCCCGGGGTTCGGCGCCTGCGGCAACCCGGTCGACATCACCGGCCAATTCGTCGCCGAACCGGCGTTGCTGCGTGAAAGCGTCAAGATCGTGTTGTCCGATCCGCAAGTCGACGTCGGTATCGTCTGGCTGCAGCTGATGGACGCCTACGTGGATGCGCTGATCACGATTTTCGAGGAAATCAAGGCGCAAGCCGGCAAACCGTTCATCGTGTGCTGGGTAGCCGCCCCCGAAAAAGCGTTGCATGAGCTGCGCGCGCGCGGCATCGCGGTGCTGCGCGGGGCGGAGCCGGCGGTGGATGCGGCGGCGGCCCTGGTCCGCTATGCCGAAGCGCGCCGCCAGTGGCAGGCCGATCAAGCCGCGCGCCACGCACTCAAGCTGCCCGCACTCAAGTTCCCGGCCACTGCCGGTGCAGTGTCTACGCTCGCCGGCGCGCAATTGCTGCAAGCATGCGGTGTGACACTGGCCAAGTGCGAACTCGCCGCGAACGCAGACGCAGCAGCCGCCGTTGCCAAGCGGCTCGGTTATCCGGTCGCGCTCAAGATCGAATCGCCCGACATCATGCACAAAACCGAGGCCAATGCAGTCAAGCTCGGGCTGGCCGATGCCGCCGCAGTCAAAGCGGCCTTCGCCGAAGTCACCGCCAATGCCAGGCGTTATAAGCCGGCAGCGAGGCTCGGAGGCGTGATCGTGCAGGCGATGGCGCAAGGCGATGTGGAATTGGTGGTGGGGCTGAAGAACGATCCGGTATTCGGAGTGGTGGTCATGGCGGGCTTGGGCGGTATCCATGTCGAAGTGCTGAAAGACGTCGCGTTCAGGACCGCGCCGGTGACCGAAGCGGAGGCGGGACGGATGCTCGATGAGCTCAAGTCGAGAGCAATCCTCGCGGGCGTGCGGGGCAGGCCGCCGGTTGACCGGCGTGCGCTGACCCGGCTCATCAGCGCGGTATCGCTGTTTGGCGCTGCGGCAGGAGACCGGCTCGTCGAGCTTGATGTGAACCCGGTGCGCGCCGGGCCCGCCGGCGCGACCGCAGTCGATTGGCTGATGGTGTGCGATTGACATGGCGGACAATGCTCAACCAGCCGGACCGCGGCAGCGAACCGGGCAAGTGAAACCGGTTTTTCTGTCCTGGGTACTTGCGATGTCGTGGCTTGCGGGAGACGCCGGCGCCCAGCTGCAAGCATCTCCGATCACCGATGCCACCGCCGTTTACGAGCTGGAAGGCTACAGCGTGCTCCCGCCGCAAGGAAAAAACTGGTTCGAACTGGGGCGCGACAGGCAGCATGCCTTGTTCGGCAAGAAAATAGATTCGCCCACGCACTCGTTCGTTGCCACCGCAACTTCCGGGCAGGTTGCGGAGAAATTCGAGAAACCCGAACAATTTCAGGACTACGTCGACAAGATGCGCGTTGCGGATATCGACCCGACGCGCTACAAACTCATTGAATTCAATTCCGGATTCGATCCCTCGTTTCCAGCCTGGTGCGTGAAATACCACGCCAGAACCGAAGATCGCGGCGCGCCGCATGCGAAGGGCAGAGCGCTGCAGCTCGAGCACTTTGGCGTCACCTGCCTGCATCCAGCGCTGCCAGGCCTGGTCATCGACGTCGGTTACTCGGAACGCGGCCGCCTCGCCGAAATCAGCGCCGACCTGCAGGCCGAAGGCGAGGGCTTCGTGCGCAGTCTCAAGTTCGCGTCCGCCAAGCGATGAGCGTTACGCTCCAGGACATCCGGTCCGCCGCGGCCGCGCTGCGCGGCAATATCGCCGACACGCCGTGCCTGCACTCGCGCACGCTGTCCGATATCACCGGTGCGGAGGTTTATCTCAAGTTCGAGAACCTCCAGTTCACGGCCGCATTCAAGGAACGCGGCGCGCTCAACAAGCTCCTGTCGCTGACGCCGCAGCAACGTGTGGCGGGCGTGGTCGCCGCTTCAGCCGGCAATCACGCGCAGGGCGTGGCTCATCACGCGAATCGGCTCGGCATTCCGGCGGTGATCGTGATGCCGCGCTTCACGCCGCACGTCAAAATCGAGCGCACGCGCAGCCACGGCGCCGAAGTGGTGCTGCACGGCGACAACTTCGACGCTGCCAAAGCGCATGCGGATGCGCTCGTCGCGCAACGCGGTTTGACGCTGGTCCATCCTTACGATGACGAGAAAATCATCGCCGGGCAGGGTACGCTGGCGCTCGAGATGCTGGCAGTGCACCCCGCACTGGAATCCCTGGTGGTACCGATCGGGGGCGGCGGCCTGATTGCGGGCGTCGCCATCGCGGCGAAAGCCCTTAAGCCTGCAATCGAAATCATCGGCGTGCAGGCGGCACGGTTCCCGTCGATGTATTGCGCGGTCAAAGGCAGGCCAGCCGAGTTCGGCGCGAGCACCATCGCAGACGGCATCGCGGTGCAGGAACCGGGCGCTCTCACGCTGCCGGTCGTGCGCAAGCTGGTTGACGACATCGTGCTGGTCGGCGAAGGCGCGCTCGAGCAGGCGATCGTGCTGCTGCTCGAAGTCGAAAAAACCGTCGCCGAAGGCGCCGGCGCGGCGGGTCTGGCGGCGCTGCTGTCTGATCCCCGGCGCTTTGCAGGCAGAAAAACCGGATTGATCCTGGGCGGCGGCAACATCGATCCGCTGATGCTCGCCGAGATCATCGAGCGCGGCATGGTGCGCTCGGGGCGGCTGACGCGCCTCGTCGTCGAGCTGCGCGACCTGCCGGGCGCGCTGGCGCAGGTCACCGCATGCATCGCGGGGGCGAACGCCAACATCGAGGAAGTGCATCACCAGCGCATGTTCACCAACCTGCCGGTGCAGTCCGCCGAAGTCGAGTTCGTGCTGCAGACGCGCAGCCACGCCCATGCGGCCGAAGTGGTCGCCGCGCTCAAGACAGAGGGATTTGCCGCGCGCCTCGATCGCGGCATCAACTGACCGCGCATCGCCGCTGCCGGTGCGCGCTACTCGAGCTTGATGCCGGCGCTCTTGATGACTTTCTTCCAGCGCTCGGATTCCACGCGCATGAATTTGGCGAGTTCTTCCGGCGTGGTGCCACGCGGCTCGGCGCCCTGGCTGGCCATGCGCTGCGCCATCTCGGGATCTGTGAGTATCTTGACCACCTGCGTATTGAGCTTTGTGACGATGTCTCCGGGCGTTTTCGCCGGCGCGAACATCCCGTACCATGTCACGTTCTCAAAACCCGGCACTCCGGCTTCGGCAACGGTCGGGACGTCGGGCGCCGCCGGGGAGCGTTGCGTGCTGCCGACAGCGAGCCCCTTGAGCTTGCCGCTTTTTACCAGCGGCAGCACCGACGGCATGCTGTTGAACATCAACTGCACCTGCCCGCTGAGCAGATCGGTCACCGCGGGACCGGTGCCTTTATACGGGACGTGCACCATGTCGATGCCGGCCAGCGCTTTGAGCAGTTCCATGCCCAAGTGGTTGGGGGAGCCCCGGCCGACTGATGCATAGTTGAGCTGGCCCGGCCTCGCTCTGGCGTATGCGATCAGCTCCTTCACCGAATTGACCGGTATGCCGTTGTTGACCACGAGTATCTGCGGATTGATCACCATCAGGCTGACCGGCGCGAAATCCCTGACCGGATCGTACGGCAGCTTGCTCATGAGCGCCGGGTTGATCGTCAGGCCCGCCGAAGTCCCGAACAACAGCGTGTAACCATCGGGTAGCGATTTTGCCGCAAGCTCGGTGCCGATCATGCCGCCGGCGCCGGCGCGGTTGTCGATGACCACCTGCTGTCCCCATGCCTCGGTCAGTTTCGCGCCGATGGCGCGCGCCACAAAATCGGTCGGGCCGCCGGGCGGGTAGGTGACAATCCAGCGGATCGGCTTGCTCGGATAGCTTTGTCCTGAAACGTGGACGCTCAGCGCCAGCAACCAGACTCCGCACAGTGCAGCGGTAAGCCTCATGTAACCTCCGTAGTCATGCTCGCAGTCTTCGCGCATTGTGTTGGATGGGCGAGACGGCGGTCAAGCCGCAGGCGCGACAGCAGGCGATAGCCGATAATATCGCGGAAACGCCGCGCAGTTCGAACGGCGCCTGCAATCCTGAACGCGCATTAATTGGTTATACTGATCACCGACAAGACGCCGCCAGGACGCGACGCTGCCTCGCATCCGATTTAATCCAAAGGAGAACAACCGATGAAGAAGTCGTTCGGCTCAAGCTTGCTGAGTTTCATTACCCTGATCGCCGCCCTGTCGTTTACGGCTGGCGCCTGTGCGCAGGGACGCTGGCTCAAGCTCGCGCCGTTTCCCGAGCCGGCGGAAGAACTGGTGGGCGCGGCGGCGGGCGGCAAGATGTACGTGTTCTGCGGCCTCGCTCCCGGGTGGAAGCCGATCGGCATGGTCTACGAGTATGACCCGGCCACCGATAAATGGACCAAGAAAAAACCGATGCCGTTGCTGTCACACCACGTCGCCTTTACCGAACACGGCGGCAAAATCTACGCATTCGGCGGGTTCGTGCTGCCGCAATCCGGGCCGCCGGCGTGGGTGCCGATCGACAATGCCTGGGAATACGATCCCGCAACCGATACGTGGAAAGCATTGGCGCCGGTGCCGACGAAGCGCGGCTCACCGCTGGCGGTGACGGTCGGCAACAAGATCTATGTCATCGGCGGAGCTGCTGCGGGCCCCAATCAACCAGCCGTGCACCCGGCACGCCCGCATCACTCGGTAGGCACCGTCGAGGAATACGATCCCGCCGCCAATACCTGGCGTGCGCGCAACTCCATGCCGACCCCTCGCAATCACGCTACCGCGGGCGCGGTGAACGGGAAGATTTACGTGATCGGCGGACGGGTCGGCGGCGCATTCATCAGTTCCGGCAGCAGCAATATAGACGTGGTCGAGGAATACGATCCGGCCACCGACGCCTGGGGCGCGCCGCGCGCGAAGATGCCTTCCGCGCGCAGCGCCATGGCTTCAGGCGTCTTCGGCGGGCGCATCTATGTGTCGGGCGGCGAGGGACAGGACGCCCAGAGGATGTGGACTTTCCGCGCTCTGGAAGCTTACGACCCGGCAACCAATACCTGGGCCACGTTGCCGTCAATGCCGGTGTCGCGTCACGGATTGGCAGGCGGCGTCGTCGGCAACCGCCTGCACATGGTGAGCGGCGACGTGCAGTCGGCGGGTACCGGCGTACACGTCCACGCCGAATACCACGACGCGTTCGAGTTCGGCGGCGCGAAATAACTCGCTGGACGCAATATCTTTTCCCTTATGCAAAACCTCACCGATAAACTCATCGCCAGCAAGGAAAGCGGCATCGGCTGGATTATTTTCAACAATCCCGCGCGCCACAACGCGGTATCGCTTGAGATGTGGCAGTCGCTGCCCGTCGTGCTCGACGACTACGCCAGGGATCCCGCGGTCCGCGTCGTCATCCTGAAGGGAGCGGGGGACAAGGCGTTCGTCGCAGGCGCCGACATCTCACAGTTCAAGGAAAAGCGGTCGAGTCCTGAAGCGGTGAAAACGTACAACGCGGCGTCGGACGCGGCCAGCAAGGCGCTGCAGGATTTTCCGAAGCCGATGATCGCGATGATACGCGGCTATTGCATCGGCGGCGGGACCGCGATTGCGGTGAACTGCGATATCCGCATCGCGGCGGAAGACGCGCGCTTTGCCATACCCGCGGGAAAACTCGGGCTGGGTTACCGTTTCGCCGGCATCAGACGCCTGGCGGATGTCGTCGGGCCGTCATTCGCCGCGGAAATATTCTTCACGGCGCGCCAGTTCAACGCGCAGGAAGCTCTGCAGATGAACCTGGTGAACCGCGTCGTGCCGGTTGCCGAGCTCGAAAAATACACGCTCGACTACGCCGCCACGATCTCGAGCAACGCGCCGCTCACCATCGCCGCGGTCAAGCGCAGCATCATCGAGTATCTCAGGAACCCCGCCGAGCGCGACCTCGCGCTGTGCCAGAAGATGGTCGACGCCTGCTATGCGAGCGAGGACTACACGGAAGGCCAGACTGCCTTCATGGAGAAGCGCAAGCCGGCATTCAAGGGCCGCTGACCGGAAGGAAGTTTCACATGCCGCCGAATGCACGCCAGGGCCCGCTCGCCCGCTTCACCGTTCTGGATCTTACGCGCGCGCGCGCAGGCCCCACCGCGGCGCGCCAGCTCGCGGACTGGGGCGCCGATGTCATCAAGATCGAGGAGCCCGGCGATCAGGACGGCGACGGCGGCCCGTTCGACCGGCGCCACGGCGCCGATTTTCAGAACCTGCAGCGCAACCGGCGCAGCGTCACGCTGAATCTGAAAAGCGCCGAGGGCATCGCGGTCTTCATGCGCCTCCTCGCCAAGGCGGACGTGGTGGTCGAGAATTACCGGCCGCGAGTCAAGCATCGGCTCGGCATCGACTATGAGAGCCTGAAAAAAATCAATCCCCGGATCGTTTACGCGAGCATCAGCGGATTCGGCGAGGACGGCCCGTACAGCGACCGCCCGGGTCTCGACCAGGTCGCGCAAGGGATGAGCGGGCTCATGTCCATCACCGGCCTTCCCGGCCAGGGGCCGGTGCGCGCAGGCATCGCCGTCGGCGACAGCACCGCGGGCCTCTACTGCACGATCGGCATACTCATGGCGCTGCTCGAGCGCGAAGAGTCGGGCGAAGGCCAATGGGTGCAGACTTCGCTCGTGCAGGCGCTTATCGCGCTGCTCGATTTCCAGGCCGCGCGCTGGCTCGTCGCGCACGAAGTGCCGGGGCAGGCCGGCAACAATCATCCGACCGCGATCCCGACCGGCGTATTCCGCACGGCCGACGGCTACATCAATATCGCGGGATCCGGCCAGTTGTTCGAGCGGTTGTGCAAGGCGATCGATGCGCCGGAGCTCGTGAAACACGCCGACTACGCCGATTTCAAGCTGCGCTCGCAGAACCGCGACGCGCTGCATGCCGCGATCGGCGAGAAGATCAAGCAGCGTCCGTGCGCGGAATGGATCGAGGCGCTGAACAAGGCCGGCGTGCCGTGCGGCCCGATTTACAAGATCAACGAGGTATTCGCCGATCCCCAGGTCCGGCACATCGGCATGGCGAAGCCCGTCACCCACTACGCGCTCGGAAAAATAGAGCTGGTGGGGCAGGGCGTGAAACTCTCGCGCACGCCGTCCGAAATCCGCACCGCCGCGCCCGACCGCGGCGCGCAGAGCGAGGAGATACTGCGCGAATTCGGCTACGCCGACAAAGAAATCAGCGACCTGCGCAGTCGCGGGATAGTCTGATTCATTCCATTTCGCATACCGGGACCGGGCGTGATCCGCATTGAACGCCGGGGCAGCATCCACGAGCTGGTCCTCGACCGTGCCGCGCAACGCAATGCGCTGAGCGCCGAAATGATCGGCGAGCTCGCGGCCGCGCTCGGCGCGGCCGACGCCGATGCGGCATGCCGCTGCGTCGTCATCAAAGGTGCGGGCGAGCATTTTTGCGCGGGCCGGGAGCTCGCGCCGGGCAAAGCACGCGACCTGGCTGCGATACTCGCCTATGACGACGCATACGCGGCGATATTCGAGCGGCTGCGCACACTGTCGAAACCTTCGCTTGCGGTCGTGCGCGGTTACGCGGTCGCCGGCGGTTTTACTCTCGCCATGGCATGCGATTTCGTGGTCGCCGACGCGGCGGCGCAATTCGGCGCGCTCGAAATGAAAAACGGGTTCCCCGCCGCACTTAACACCGCGCTGCTGTCGCACCTGATCGGGGCGCGGCGGGCGCTCGAGCTGCTGCTGCTCGGAGAAATGGTGACCGGACGCGAGCTGCACGCGATGGGATTGGTCAACCGCATCGCGCATGAAGCCTCTGAACTTGCCGTAGTGGAAACGACGTTTACGACGCAGTTCGCCGCGCTCGACCCGGTCGCCGTCCGGCTGACCAAGGAAACGCATCGCGCCACCAGCAATATGCCGCTCGCCGACGCGTTGACGATGGGCAAGCAGCTCAACGCCCTGCTGCTTGCCTCGGGCCGGATCGACGAAGCGGGCAGGGCGTTTGCCGAACGCCGCAAAAAATAGGCGCTACGGCGGCGAAGCCGCGCGCGTTTCTGTTATAATTTTCGCTGCGACCGGGCGTTGAAAGCTCTGCATCTCTCCGCAATATCCCGCTCACGAAGAAGCAGACACTGCCGGCAACGGCACGCCACGATCTTTACGCTTTTCAATCGCGAACAATCAGACCAAGGGTGTTATGAAGTTTGATGCTAACAGGCCCGGCCTCACGGTCGGCGTGCTCGGCGCCGGCGCCATGGGGCGCGGCATCGTCCAGGTTGCCGCCGCCGGCGGCATGCAGGTGCTGATGATGGACACGCGCGCCGGAGCCGCGGAAGAAGCGCGCGATTTCATCGCGAAGATGCTGGGCCGCGCGGCCGACAAGGGCAGCATGAGCAAAGACGACGCTGCCGCCGCGACACGGCGTATCAAAATCGTCAACGCGCTGGCCGACTTCAAGCCCTGTCACGCCGTGATCGAAGCCGTCGTGGAAAACCTCGACGTCAAGCGCCAGGTGTTCGGCGAGCTTGAAGCGATCGTCGCGCCCGACTGCATACTCGCGACCAACACTTCATCGCTGTCGGTGACGACCATCGCCGCCAGGCTCAAGACGCCGCAGCGCTTCGCCGGCTTTCATTTCTTCAACCCGGTGCCGCTGATGCGGCTCGTTGAAGTCATCTCGGGCCTGCAGACCGAAGAGTGGGTATGCGAAGCCCTGGTTGCCATCGGCAAGCGCATGACGCGCGAGCCGGTGCGCTGCACCGATGCGCCGGGGTTCCTCGTCAACCAGGTGGGCCGCGGCTTCACGCTCGAAGCGGCGCACCTCGTGCACGAAGGCATTTCGACTTTCACCGACGTCGACCGCGTGATGCGCGACGTCGGCGGTTTCCGCATGGGGCCGTTCGAGCTGATGGAGCTGACCGGGCTCGACGTCACGCAACCCGCATCGGTATTGATCTACAACCAGTTCTTCCAGGAGCCGCGTTACCGTCCGAATCTGATCATGCAGGCACGCTATGAAGCGGGCGTGCTCGGCCGCAAAACCAAAAAGGGTTTTTACGACTACGACGCCGAGATGAAACCCATCGTGACCCCCGAAGCACCAGCGCCGGACGCACGTCCCGACAAAATATGGGTAAGCCCAACCGAACCTGCCGGACACGCGGCGCTCACGGAACTGCTCAAGAAACTCGGCGCATCGCTCGAAACCGGCGCGAATCCGAGCGCCAAAGCGCTGTGCCTGGTGACGCCGTTCGGCGACGACGCGACAACCTGCGCAGTCGAGCAGGGCCTCGACCCCAAGCGCACGGTCGCGGTCGATACGCTGTTCCCGCTCGTCAAGCGCCGCACCATCATGGGCACGCCGTTGACCGACATGGCATACCGCGACGCCGCCCACGGATTGCTCGCAGCCGACGGCGTGCCGGTCACGGTATGCCGCGACAGTCCCGGCTTCATCGCGCAGCGCATCGTCGCGATGATCGTCAACATCGGCTGCTCGATCGCGCAAAGCCGCACCGCGGCGCCCGCCGACATCGACAAGGCGGTGACGCTCGGCCTCAATTATCCGAACGGCCCGTTCAAGTTTGCCGACGTGCTCGGCGTCGCGCGCATCCACCAGGTGCTGTCCGCGATGTACCGCATCTACGGCGATCCGCGCTACCGTTCCAACATCTGGCTCGCGCGCCGCGCCAGGCTCGGCGTTTCCGCGCTTACCCTCGAGCCCTGAACCTTTTGCCACAGAGGACACAGAGGTCACGGAGAAAACCAGGAAAATTACCGTGTGAATTCAAAAACTGTTTAACGCTCTCGCCTTGACTCTGTGTGCTCTGTGATCTCTGTGGCTGCCGGTAATTGAAGAAAGGAATTTAAAATGCTGAACGCCTATATCTACGAAGGACTGCGCACCCCGTTCGGGCGCTATGCCGGCACGCTTGCCAAGGTCCGCCCCGACGATCTGCTGGCCGGTGCTATAAAGGCCGTGATGGCCAAGAGCGCATTCAAGCCGGGTCAGCTCGAAGACATCGTCGTCGGCTGCGCCAACCAGGCGGGCGAAGACAGCCGCTGCGTCGCGCGCCATGCCGGCCTTGCGGCGGGCCTGCCGATCGAAATTCCGGGAACCGTGCTGCAAAGAAATTGCGCGAGCGGACTCGGCGCGCTGGCCCACGCCGCGCATTCAATCACCGCCGGCGAAGGCGACGTGTTCCTGATCGGCGGCGTCGAGAGCATGAGCCGCGCGCCGTTCGTGTTCGGCAAGAGCGAAAATCCGTTCGGGCGCGACCTGCGCATTTACGACAGCACGATCGGGCCGCGTTTCTCCAATCCGAAGCTGACCAAGCAGTTCGGCGACGACCAGATGCCGCAGACCGCCGACAATCTAGCGCGCGAGTACGACATCAAGCGCGAGGAAGCCGACAAGTTCGCGCTCGCCTCGCAGCAGAAATACGCGATCGCTAAAGGTGAAGGCTTCTTCAGCGGAGAAATCGCGCCGGTCGTGCTGCCGCCGACGCGCAAAGGCCCGGTGCCGCCGGTGGCCGACGACGAGCACCCGCGTCCCGGCACGGATTACGACACGCTCGCGAAAATGAAACCGCTCTACGAGGGCGGCGTCACTACCGCCGGCAACGCCTCAGGCGTCAACGACGGCGCGATTGCGATGCTCGTCGCCAGTCTCAAGGCCGGCGAGAAAGCGGGCTCGAAGCCGATCGCGCGCGTGATCGCGACTGCATCTGCCGGCGTGCCGCCGCGCATCATGGGCATCGGCCCGGTTGCGGCGTCGAAGAAAGCGCTCGAGCGCGCGGGGCTTACGATCAAGGACATGGACATCATCGAGATCAACGAGGCGTTCGCGGTGCAGGTGCTCTCATGCCTGAAGGGCCTCGGCGTCGCATTCGACGACAAGCGCGTGAACCCCAACGGCGGAGCAATTGCGGTGGGCCATCCGCTCGGCGCCTCCGGCGCACGGCTCGCGCTGACTGCGGCGCGTCAATTGCAGCGCAGCGGCGGCCGCTACGCGCTGGTGTCGCTGTGCATCGGCGGCGGGCAGGGGATGGCGGCGATACTCGAAAAAGTTTGATCGTTTCGACGCCGGGCAGGTCAAAACAGCGCGGGCGCATCAAGCTGATTCTGCCTGCCTTAAAAACCCTTATCGTTTGATAAGGGAAAGTGGTAGAATACGGCCATGGCCCGTGATGCCGCCGCCGGATTGATTTCGGTTTCCCAGCTGGCAGCGCGCGAGGGGGTTTCCCGCGCGCGCGCGCTGCAATGGATTGCGTCGGGACGGATCGCGGGCGCCCGCCGGGTCGGACACCATTGGGCCATTCCCGTCGACGCTTCGATCATCCGCCGCGCCCCCGGCCGGCCGCGAGCACAGGCACGGCCGGCCGCTGACCGGCTGCTGCGCGAGATGGCGCGAAAATACCTGTGGTGGCTTAAGCCGGGCGAGGCGGCACATCCGGACGCGGCGATCGTGCAGGTGATGGAACTTGGCGATTACAGCGACGCGCTGCGACTCGAAGCCGCACTCGGGCGGATAAAGCTGGCGAGCGCATTGCGACGCGCCGCTCCGGGGCGGCTCTCGCCGCGTTCCTGGGCTTACTGGCATTACCGCCTGGGCCTCGCCGAACCGGGGTGCGTCCCCAGGCCGCCACGGCGCAGCTACACTTGATCGCGACGCTCGTCCCGAAGTTCGCAAGACTGCCACCGGCGCAACGGCGGCTGTGGCCGCAATTGCGGCCGAGCGTGGCGCTCGGCTTGGTGCTTTACGGCGGCACCGCGGTGTCGCTGCATCTTGGACATCGCCGCTCGGTGGACTTCGACTTCTTCCACGACCGTCCACTCGACAAAGCGGCTATCCGCGCGGCGTTCCCGTTCATGACTGCTGCGCGCACGCTCCAGGAATCTCCGGATACGCTCGTAGTACTGGCGGCGGCGGGACGCGCAGCGGTAAAGGTGTCGTTCTTCGGCAGGCTGCGATTCGGCCGGGCGGGTGATCCGCTGCTCACGCGTGACGGCGTGCTCGAAGTGGCCTCGCTAGAAGACCTGCTCGCGCACAAGCTGAAGGTCATCCTGCAGCGCGCGGAAAGTCGGGATTACCGGGACATTGCAGCGCTGCTACGCGCGGGCGTGCCGCTCGAGCGCGGGCTCGCCGCGGCGCGGCTCATCTTCGGCGGCGCATTCCAGCCCGCGGAAAGCCTCAAGGCGCTCGCCTATTTCAAGGACGGCGACCTCGCACGCGTGCCGCGCACGGACCGGTTGCGCTTGATCGAGGCGGCGCGCTCCGCCGGCAAATTGCCGCGTATCGCGCTGCGCTCGAAGTCGCTTGCGATCCCGATCGGAAAACGCGCCTGACCTGTAGCGCAGCTTCGTCACCCCGGCGTACGCCGGCGTCCAGACCGTTGCGTACTGCGTAGCCCTGGATTCCGGCTTCCGCCGGAATGACGAGCGGGGGTTTTCGCCGGAAGAATGAATTAATGAATGAATCAGGGCCAATGTAATTTTATCGCGGCCGCCCCGCAAATCAGGCACGACCCTGGTTATTCGGCTTTGATCGCCTCCCGCTGAGTCGATTTTTTTGCTGTGCCGATACTTACCCCGCAACGTTGACAGGCAAAGTTATGAAGCAAAGTGATAGACGAATATGCTTGCAATTCTGATGGCGAAGACCATTATTCTGGGCAATGAAGAAGATATTTTCCGATCTTCGAGAGATCATCAGACTCGAGCGGCGTTATTTACCGTTAATCGACACGCTCGTGGATCGCAATATTTGCGCGCAGATTGGTTATCACGAGGCCATAAAAGACAAACCGCTGACGCTGAAGCTTCTTTGCCTGCTCGATATCGGCCCGATCGCAACGGTTCAACGCCACCTCGTCAGGCTCGTCGCGATAGGTGTAGTCGTCAAGCGGCGCCATCGTGGGGATCGCCGTTCGTTTACGCTCCACCTGAGTGCCAATACCAAACGGGAATATCAGCGTTATGCGGCAGCACTTGCTGCCAGAAACCGGTAACGGCCGGGGCAGGTGGGCAGGGCACGCCCGCAAAATCAAAAACTCGTGTCAGGCAAGCAGCACATCTGCACTTCGCAGATAGACGCAATCCCTTATCCGATACACGCAGGCGATGCACATCCGCCCTTGGCGTGAACAACCGCCGGTGGCCGAAATGCGACGCCCGAATTCAAACTAAGACACTATCCTCGCGGCGCGGTCGACATGAGGCCGGCAGCATTTGATGCTGCCGGCCTTTTTCTTTTCCTGGCCAAGCGATAAACGGTACGCGGCATGCACGTGCTGGTGCCACTTTATGTGCGGATCGGCCTTGCCACCCTCAGATAAGCCAAACCACGCGCCTGATGGGCAATCGTTACGCACTCTAGTAATAACACATGGATATCATGATGATGGATAACTCCTGCAGGTCTGACTTGGCGAAATATCGCCAATAAAACTATTCCTGTCAGGTATTTCCTGACATACGCGCTAGGTTATAGCGTCTATAGTACTTACTTGGAGGAGGAAGCCGGAGCCGAAATCGAGACTTCGGCATAACGAGAGCACACACCAAATAGGAGGTGTGCCATGTACGCACTGGTTTTTCGCGATTGCACGTATTCCCGCACCCCTGGTGGAGGTGGTACTCAGCGCAACGCACCAGCCCTCCAATTACTTCCTCTCCGCATCAGGCGGCCCACCGGGAACCCGCCGCGTCCGTATCGCCCCGTCTCCCACAGCATCACCCCTCAAGCTATCCGTTACGGCCAAGCCCGGCCTGCGGATGATTTCGATGTTCCGGCGACGCTCGCGTCCTGCATCGCACGAATCTTTGCACACGGCAATCTCTCATGACCGATGCGATCGGCTCAGCAATGAGACGCAGGTTTTGAAATGAGCGAACTTATACAACTCGTTGTTTTTCGCATGGACGAACAGCGCTACGCACTGCCGCTCGCCGCAGTCACGCGCATCATCCGCGCCGTGGAAGTGACTCCTTTGCCGGGCGCGCCGCCCGTTGTGCTCGGAGTGATCAACATGGGGGGCGATGTTCTCCCTGTGCTTAATATGCGGCGACGGTTCCGCTTGCCGGAGCAGGAGATCAGCCCCGCTGACCAGTTTCTGCTCGCGCAAACAGCTCGGCGCGCTGTGGCCCTGGCGGTCAATGAAGCCGAGGGGGTGATCGAACGCCAACAAAGCGAGATCATCGGTTCGGCTCAGATCGTGCCCGGCCTTGAACAATTCCAAGGCGTGCTCAAACTCGATGATGGCCTGGTTTTAATTCACGACCTTGAAAAGTTTCTCGTCTTGGACGAGGCGCGCGCGCTGGACAAAGCGATGAGTCAGGATAAGTCATGTTGAATCAAGTCCCGGACGCGCAGTGGTCGCAATTAAGCGAATTCGTCGCCGCGACGATGGGGCTGCATTTCCCGCGCGAGCGCCGGGCTGATTTGCAGCGCGGCTTGGCAGGGGCCGCGCGCGAATTCGGTTTCGACGATGCCGCGGCATGCGCTGACTGGCTGATGTCGGCGCCGCCGACCAAAGCGCAGATCGAGGTCCTGGCGAGTCATCTCACGGTCGGCGAAACCTACTTTTTCCGAGAGAAGAAAACTTTCGACGTACTCGCCAACAGCATTCTGCCCGAGTTGGTCCGCTCCCGGAGGGGGCGCGAGCAACGGTTGCGCTTTTGGAGTGCTGCCTGCTGCACAGGAGAAGAACCCTTTTCGCTGGCGATGCTTGTGCATCAATCCATTCCCGATCTCGCGAACTGGCACGTCACAATCCTGGCGACAGACATCAACGCACGGTTTCTGCACAAAGCCGCCGCCGGATCGTACGGGGAATGGTCGTTCCGCGATACCCCCGCCTCTCTCAAAGAACGCTACTTCAACCGCACGGCGGATGGCCGCTACTCGATCATCCCAGAGATCAAGAAGCTGGTGAACTTCGCGCACCTGAACCTGGCGGACGACGTCTATCCGTCGCTGACGACCGACACCAATGCGATGGATGTGATCTTCTGTCGCAACGTGCTGATGTACTTCGCGCCGCCCCAGCTCAGCAGGGTGATCGGCAAACTCCACCATGCGCTGGTCGAGGGCGGCTGGCTAGTGGTCAGCCCCAGCGAAGCGTCACAGGCGTTGTTCCCCCAGTTCGTCACGGTGAACCTCTCCGGCGCGATCTTCTATCAAAAGAGCGACGCGAAACTGCGGACGCAGCAACCACCGATGCCGACGCCGCTCAGCGAAACGACCGCGTTTGTCGCGCCCGCCATCGAGACACCTGCGCCGTGGGCGCCGCCGATGCCGGCCGACCTGGCGGCGCAACTGTTACCTGCGCTATCGCCGGAAGAGCCGGCACCTGACGAATTCTCGCCCGTACCCTATGCTGTCGCGGAATCGCTCTACCAGCAAGGACGCTATACGGAGGCGGCTGACACGCTGCTGGGCTCGTTTGCCGAAAACAGCCGCGTGGAACCTGCGTTATTTTCCCTGCTGGCGCGCGCGCTGGCCAATCAAGGCAAACTGGCCGACGCGCTGACGTGGTGCGACCGCTGGATCGCCGCCGACAAACTGGATTCCACTGGGCACTACCTGCGCGCGGTCGTTCTGCTGGAACGGGGCGATCTCGATCACGCGCGTGCCTCCCTCCAACGAGCGATCTATCTCCACCCCGAACTCGTGCTGGCGCATTTTGCCTTGGGTAACCTCGCACGCGGCCGCGGCAAGAACGTCGAGGCGGACAAGCATTTCGCCAACGCACTGCGTCTGTTGCGCGGCCGTCAGCTGGATGATCTTCTGCCCGAATCGGACGGCCTCACCGCGGGCCGGCTCATTGAAATCATCACTGCCATGACCGCCATCGAGAACGCGCCATGAAGAACGATACGAACGTCTCCTCTGCTCCTGCTTCCAAGTCTGACGCCAGACAAATCTTGCGCGCTCGCGCGCGAGCGCTGGCCCGCCCGCCGCAACGTACTGCGGCCGCGGAAGTGACGCTCGAGGTGCTGGAGTTCCGCTTGGCCCAGGAACGCTATGCGCTGGAGACCCGGTATGTGCAGGAAGTCTATCCACTGAAGAACCTGACACCGCTGCCCTGCACCCCGCCGTTTGTGCTCGGGATCATCAATGTGCGCGGCCGCATCGTGCCGGTATTGGACGTCAAAAAGTTTTTCGACCTGACGGAGCAGGGATTGACCGACCTGCACCGCATCATCCTCATCCGCGGCAACCATCTCGAACTCGGCCTGCTGGCGGATGTCATCGTGGGTGTGCGGACCATTGCCGTGGACAATCTGCAGCCCTCGCTGCCGACCCTCACCGGCATCCGCAGCGAATACCTGAAAGGCGTGACGACCGAACGCCTCGTGGTGCTCGACCTGGCCCGCATCCTGGCGGACCCGAAAATCATCGTGCACGAGGAAGTGGAAAATTGAACACAAACAACCAACGGAGACCTGCATCATGAAATGGAATGTCGGAACCAAGATAGGCGCGGGGTTTGGCCTGGCGCTGGCGATTTTTGTGATCGTCGGGGCGGTTTCCTACCGCAGCACGACCGAATTGATCGAGGCGGCCGAGCAACGCACGCACACCTACGAGGTGCTGAGTCGGCTCGCGGAGACGGAGTCGCTGGCGGGGGACGCGCAAAATGGCGTGCGAGGCTACGCTATCACCGGAGAAGAGAGGTATCTCGAACCGTATCAGGTCGCGCTGGTGAGGATCGACAAGGTTATCCAGGAGATTCGAAAACTGACGGAGGACAACCCGCGCCAGCAGCGGCGCCTCGACGCGCTCGAACCGCTCGTCAAAAGTCGACTCAACTTCGCCAAGGAAGAGGTCGATACCATTCGGGCCAAAGGTCCAGAGGCTGGCATCCAACTCGTCAAGACCGGCAAGGGCCGGACGCTCACGAATGAAATCCGCAAGGTCATGGGCCAGATGGAAAGCGAAGAAAAAGATTTGCTAAAGCAACGGGCGGAGGCCGCACAGGCCGATGCGCAAAACGCGCAGCGGACCATCGTGCTGGGTACGCTCGCAGCGTTGATGCTCGCGGCACTGGCGGGATTCATGCTCACGCGCGACATTGCGCGACCGCTCCAGGAACTTACCGCCGTCGCCGAACGGATCACCGTCGGTGATCTGAGCGTCAATGTGCCGGCTGATACGCGGAGCGACGAAGTGGGGGTGCTGGCACGGACGTTCGACCGCATGACGCAGTCTCTGCGCGCAATGGCCGGTGCGGCCGCGCAGATCGCCGCCGGCGATCTGCGCTTGACCATCAAGCCCCAATCCCCCGATGACGTTTTGGGCAACGCCTTTGCGCGCATGGCCGAGAATCTGCGCGACCAGATTCGCGGGCTGGTCGAAGCCGCGAATGTGCTGGGCTCGGCCGCGAGCGAGATCGTCGCCTCCACCACCCAGCTTGCCTCCAGCGCCAGCGAATCCGCCGCGGCGGTGAGCGAGACCACCACCACGGTGGAAGAAGTCCGGCAAACGGCGCAAGTAGCGAGCCAGAAGGCCAAAAATGTTTCCGACAGCGCGCAGAAGGCAGCGCAGATTTCCCAGAGCGGGCGCAAGTCCACCGAGGACGTAGTGGCGGGCATCAACCGCATCCGCCTGCAGATGGAGGCGATTGCCGCGAGTATGGTGCGGCTCTCCGAGCAGAGTCAGGCCATCGGCCAGATCATGGCCTCCGTGGAAGACCTGGCCGCGCAGTCGAACCTGCTGGCGGTCAACGCCGCCATCGAGGCGGCCAAAGCGGGCGAGCACGGCAAGGGATTTGGCGTGGTGGCGCAGGAGGTCAAGAGTCTGGCCGAGCAATCGCGGCAGGCGACCAACCAGGTGCGCACGATCCTTGGCGACATCCAGAAGGCGACGGCGGCGGCGGTGCTGGCGACCGAGCAGGGCGGCAAGGCGGTGGAAGCGGGAGCCAAGCAAACCGAAGTGGCGGGCGAGTCGATCCAGGCGCTGGCTAGCAGCGTGACGGAGGCGGCGCAGGCGGCGACGCAGATCGCGGCCTCCAGCCAGCAGCAGTTGGTGGGGGTGGACCAGGTGGCGGCGGCGATGGAGAGCATCAAGCAGGCGAGCACCCAGAATGTGGCGAGCGCCACACAGTTGGAGACCGCGGCGCGCAACCTCGATCAGCTCGGTCAGCGGCTCAAGCAAATGGTCGAGCGCTATAAAGTGTAGAAAGCAAAATCTCGATGAGCACCAAGGACGACGAATTCCTCAAAGAGCTGCGCGCAACCTTCAAGGTCGAGGCCGAGGAGCATTTGCAGGCGATCGCGGCGGGCCTGCTGGAACTGGAGAAAGTACCTGCGCCCAAAGTGCAACGCCGCCTCGTCGAGACGGTGTTCCGCGCCGCGCACAGTTTGAAAGGCGCCGCACGGGCGGTGGATTTCACCGAGATCGAGTCGCTGTGCCAGTCGCTGGAAGACGTGTTCGCCACCTGGAAGCGACAGGAAAGCGGCCCGTCTCCCAAAGTGCTGGACACGCTGCACCGTGCGCTCGATGCCATCACCGCCGCCATGACGACGCCTGACGTGTCGCGCGACAAGGACCCGCAGTACGACGTGTCGTTGCTCGAGCAGTCCCTGCGCCAGTCAGCAACTTCCGCGCCGACGCTGCTTCAGGAACCGGTTGACGTCAGGCTTTCCAGTACCGTGCCCGCGCCGGCGGCAGCCGGTCCGCCCGTGGAGCCGGCCGCGACCGAAAGAAGTTTGCCCGAACAAACCGTGCGTATCGCCGTCGCCAAGCTGGACGCGCGGCTGCTGGCGGCGGAGGAGATGCTGACGGTGAAACTGACCACCGGTCAGCGGGCGGCCGATTTGCGTGAGCTGGCCGACCGGTGTGACGCCTGGAGGAAGGAGTGGGCCGCGGTTGAGCCGGAAGTGCGCGTACTCCATCAGACGCTCGATCAGCCGGCGCCCGCCGGTGCAGCGCACCGACCGGTCTCGGAGCTCGCCCGGCTGCTGGAATTTTTCGAGGGCAGCCTCGACCAGCTCAAATCACTCGAAAACAAAGTTGCGGCGCTCAACGGGGCGGCGGAGCAGGACTGCCACATCGTCGGCAAGCTCGTGGACGATCTGCTGGAGGATTCCAAGAAGCTGCTCCTGCTGCCGTTTGCCACGCTCGCCGCGTCTTTCCCGAAACTGGTGCGCGATCTCTGCCGCGATCAGGGCAAGGAAGCCGATCTCACGATCCGTGGCGAGGAAGTCGAGATCGACAAGCGCGTTCTGGAAGAGATGAAAGACCCGCTCATCCATCTGCTGCGCAACTGCATCGATCATGGCGTCGAGACGTCCGAACAGCGCAGCCGGCTGGGCAAGCCGTCCCGCGCCACGATCACGCTCGCCGTGTCCCAGATAAACGGCAGCAAGGTGGAGCTTCGCGTGTCCGACGACGGCACGGGCATCGACACCGACAAGGTGAAGGAGTCAGCGGTGAAACACGGCCTCATCTCGGCGGAAGAAGCACGCCAGCTCGGCGACGCCGAGGCGCGGGCGCTGGTTTTCCAGCCCGAGGTGTCCACCAGTCCGATCATCACGCGCTTGTCCGGCCGCGGGCTAGGTCTCGCAATCGTGCGGGAGAAGGCTGAAAAGCTGGGCGGCGGGGTCTCCGTCGAGAGTGAGCCGCGCCGCGGGACCAGCATCCGCATCGTGCTGCCGGCTATGCTCGCGACATTCCGAGGTATTCTGATCGAGGCAGAGGGGCGGCAGTTTGTGGTGCCGACCGTCCATGTCGAGCGCGTGGCGCGCCCGAAGCCGGAGGACATTCAAACCGTCGAAGGCCGCGAAACCATCTCGTTAAGCGGGCGCGCCGTCGCCCTGGTGCAGCTGGCCGAGGTGCTGGAACTGCCGCGTCCGGCGCGAAACGGCGAACCGCCCGCAGCCGCTCCGGTCGTCGTTCTCGGCGCCGGCGAGCAACGCATCGCGTTCGCGGTGGACGCTGTGCTGGACGAACAGGAGGTGCTGGTCAAACCGCTGCGCAAGCCGCTCGCGCGCGTGCGCAACCTCGCCGGGGCCACCGTGCTCGGCTCCGGCCAGGTTGCGCCCATTCTCAACGTGGCCGACTTGCTGAAATCCGCCCGGAAGACGGCTGGTGCAGCGGCGCGCCTGGCCACCGCGACGAAGCCGGCGGAAGCCGAGGCCAAGTCGATCCTCGTCGTGGAAGATTCGATCACGTCCCGCATGCTGCTGAAAAGCATCCTGGAATCGGCCGGCTACAAAGTGAAAACCGCAGTGGACGGGGCGGAAGCGTTCACCCTGTTGCGCACGGAACACTTCGATCTGGTCGTCTCCGACGTGGAAATGCCGCGCGTGAACGGGTTTGACCTGACGGCGAAGATTCGCGCCGACAAGAAACTCGCGGAGTTGCCGGTGGTGTTGGTGACCGCGCTGGAAACGCGCGAAGATCGCGAGCGCGGCATCGACGTCGGCGCTGATGCTTATATTGTCAAGAGCAGTTTTGATCAAAGCAACCTGCTCGAAACCGTGCGGCGGCTCGCTTAAACGAATGGCCCCTGGACTGAACCCCACATGAACGAACGCAAGATCAACGTGCTGGTGGCGGATGACTCGAAAGTGACGCGCATGTTCCTCGTTCATCTCCTGGAATCGGATCCGCAAATTTGTGTCATCGGCGCAGTCAATGATGGCCAGGCCGCGCTCGACTTCCTCCAAGAGAATAAACCCGACGTAGTGCTCATGGACATCCACATGCCGCGGCTTGACGGCTTCGAAGCGACGCGCTGCATCATGGAGACACAACCGGTGCCGATCATCATTTGCACCGCCACCACGGACCCCAAGGAGGTCGCAACCACGTTCCGCTCAATGGAGGCCGGGGCGGTTGCATGCATCGAGAAACCGATCGGTCGCGAACATACCGACTTTGACGCGATGGTCACGAACCTGCTGCAAACGGTGAAATTGATGTCCGAAGTCAAGGTAGTGCGTCGCTGGCCCCGGTCACGGCTGGCTCCTCTTCCGGCACCCGTTGCACGTCCTGCGGAGTTGAGGCCTGCATCCGCGGCGGTCAAGCTGATCGGCATGGGCGCGTCCACCGGCGGTCCGCCGGTCCTGCAAACCGTCCTCGCGAGCCTGCCGAAGGATTTTCCGGTGCCCATCCTCATCGTTCAGCACATTGCGCGCGGTTTTCTGCCCGGCATGGCCGAGTGGCTGAACCAGACCACCGGCATGCAGATACACGTTGCTTCGTACGGAACTTGCCCGCTGCCCGGCCACGTGTATCTGGCGCCCGACGATTTCCACATGGGCATCAGCGCGAGTGGGCGTATTCTCCTGACCAAAGAGGAGCCGGAGAACGGCCTGCGGCCCGCCGTATCGTTTTTGTTTCGTACGCTGGCCGAAGTATGCGGCCCGAATGCGCTGGGCGTGTTGCTCACTGGCATGGGCAAGGACGGCGCTGCCGAATTGAAGCTGATGAAAGACAAAGGCGCTGTCACGATCGCGCAAGACCGGGAAAGCTCGGTGGTGCACGGCATGCCGGGCGAGGCTATCGAGGCGGGCGGCGCCATGCATGTGTTGTCGGCCGACAATATCCCCGCTGCACTCATCGCCCTGGTCAATCGCAAAACCATTACCTGTGAGACTAAATTATGAGCACGATCGTACAGGTCCCCGGCCCACCGGTGAAAATCCTGATCGCGGAAGACAGTCCCACCCAGGCCCAACGGCTCCAGCATATTCTCGAACAACAGGGCTATCAGGTCAGGGTTGCCGCCAACGGCCACCTCGCGCTTGAAGCGATGCAGCACTTCACGCCCGCGCTCATCATCAGCGACGTGGTTATGCCCGAAATGGACGGCTACGAACTCTCCCGCCGGGTCAAAGCGGATCCCAGCCTCGGCGATATCCCAGTCATCCTGGTCACCACTCTGTCTGATCCACAGGATGTGATCCGCGGGCTGGAGTGCCGGGCCGATAATTTCGTCCTCAAGCCGTATGATGAGCATTACTTGCTGAGCCGCGTGCAGTTTGTGCTCGTCAACCGCGAGATGCACCGAGCCGAGCAGGGGAACATGGGCGTGGAGATTTTTTTCAACGGGCAGAAACATTTCATCACAGCCGACCGCTTGCAGATACTCAACCTGCTGCTGTCCACCTACGACGCCGCCATTCAGCGCAATAAGGAACTCAACCGCAGCCAGGAAGAACTCCAGCTGATCAACGCCAAGCTTGAGGCCGCCAATAAGGAGCTTGAAAGTTTCAGTTATTCGGTTTCGCACGATCTGCGGGGACCGCTCCGTGCCATTGACGGGTACTCCCAGATTCTCGAAGAGGATCACGCGGCAGGCCTCGATGAAGAAGGCCGCCGTTTGCTCGGTGTGATTCGTGACAGCAGCCAGAAGATGGGCGCATTGATCGACGACTTGCTCGCATTCTCGCGGCTCGGGCGCAAAGCCATGACGGCGGCCGAAGTCAATATGAATGCGCTGGTCAAGGAGATTTTGCGGGAACTCCAGGCTGGCAGCGGCGCTAAATTACCACCGCGAATGACGGTTGCGGACCTTCCTCCGGCATGGGGTGACCGCACTTTATTGAAACAGGTGTGGATCAATTTGCTGTCGAATGCGATCAAGTTCGCCGGCACGAAAGACGCGCCGGCCATCGCGGTCTGCGGGAATATCGATGGGACTGAGCACGTCTACAGCGTAAAGGATGGCGGCGTCGGATTCGACATGAAGTATTACAACAAACTGTTCGGTGTGTTTCAGCGCTTACACAGCCAGGACGAATTTCCGGGTACCGGCGTCGGGCTTGCCATCGTGCGGCGCGTCGTCACGCGGCATGGCGGCCGGGTGTGGGCGGAAGGAAAAATTAACGAGGGCGCGACATTTTATTTCGCGCTGCCCCGAAACGAAACTCAGGGAGAAGAGCATGGACGTGATGCAACAGGTTGAGATTCTGCTGGTGGAGGACAACAAGACCGACGCCGAACTCACCATACGCGCGCTCAAGAAAAATAACCTCGCCAACAACCTGGTGTGGATGAAGGACGGAGCCGAGGCGCTGGATTTTATTTTCTGCGAAGGCGATCACGCCGGGCGCGACAGCAGTTTGCCGAAACTGATACTGCTGGATTTGAAGCTGCCCAAGGTAGACGGAATCGAAGTGTTGAGCCGGCTCAAATCCGACGCGCGCACGAAAATGATCCCGGTGGTGATGGTGACTTCGTCGGCCGAGGAGCGCGATATCGTCGAGAGCTACCAGCTCGGCGTCAACAGCTATCTGGTCAAGCCGGTGGACTTCAAGCAGTTCATTGACGTGATATCGCACGCCGGGATGTATTGGGCGGTGCTTAACAAGACCCCGCATTAGAACCTGCCCCATGGGTTCGGAACGAACATCAATGAAGCAGCGGCCTCTCGAGGAAGGCGCTTATGGCGTCACGGCTTAAAGTCCTGATTGTCGAAGACGTATCTACCGACGCCGAGCTCGAGTTGCGCGAGCTCAAGAAAGCGGGCATCGATTACACCGCGGTCCGTGTTGACACCAAACGCGGGTTCCTGAGCCATCTCGAGGAGTTCGCGCCCGATATCATTCTCTCCGACTACACGATGCCTGAATTTGACGGTTTGGCTGCACTCGATCTCGCGCACGAAAAGTGCCCGGATACACCGTTCATCTTTATCTCGGGCACGATCGGCGAGGAGGTCGCGATCGAGTCGTTGAAACGCGGCGCCGTCGACTACATCCTGAAGACCAACTTGAAGCGGTTGGGGCCCGCGGTGGAGCGTGCGCTGCAGGACGTCACGGAGCGGCGCGCGCGGTTGAGCGCCGAACGCCAGCTCAACGAAGCCCGCGTACGCTTCGAGTTGTTCATGCGTTACCTGCCGGGGGCGGCGTTCATCAAGGACTGGCGGGGCCGCTACCAGTTCGTGAACTGGTCGTGGGAGGAAATCCGGGGCAGGGAAATGGCGGAGGTGCTCGGCCGCACCGACGGCAACCTGTGGCCGGAACTTGCCGCGCAGTTCGAAAGCAGCGAGCAACTGGTGCTCGACAGGAACGATGCGTTGCGGAGCATCGAGACGTTTCCGCGGCTGGACGGCGTGCATCATTATCTCGTCCACAGATTTCCGATCCTCGATCGCGACGGGCGCCCCATGCTGGTGGGTGGCATTGCCATTGATTTCACCGACCGGATGCAGCTGGAGGCCAAGCTGCTGGAACGCGAGGCGGGTCTGCATCGCGCCCAGCTTATGGCGAAACTTGCACATGTGATCACGGGGCCGGACGGGTCGTTCGAGAGCTGGTCCGAATCCCTACCGCAGCTGACAGGGCTGGATGCCGCACAGATGCCCAGTAGCATTCACGAGTGGCTGGACATCCTGCATCCGGAAGATCGCGATCGTGTCCGCGCTGCGGTCATCAATGCCGGCGTCACCGGCGCTCAGGTGGAAATCGAATACCGGCTGCGGCGTAAAGACGGCGCGTGGGCTGACGTACGGCAAACGATCGAGCCGTTAACAAAAGAGCACAACGCGGGCGACCGCATTCGCTGGTTCAACACTTTTCAGGACGTGAGCGAGCAGAAGCGTGCGCAGGAAAAGATCGCGCGGCTCAACCGCATCCACGCTGTGTTAAGCGGCATCAACACGCTGATCGTCCGCGTGCGCGACCGCCATGAACTCTTCAACGAGGCGTGCCGGATCGCTGTCGAGCACGGGCAGTTCGGCATGGTGTGGATCGGATTGCTCAATCGGGAGGAGCAAGAAGTACAGACCGTTGCCCACCATGGTTTTCCAAGCGATTTCGCAGAAATAAGTTTTTCACTTCAAGATGAGAACATCGAACAATGTTACCCGGTAGTTCGGGTTATTTCGGAGGGACAACCATTTTATGATAACAACATCGACAGCCAACCTGGGTTGAATCCGATAAGACAAGCGGCAGTAGCGCTCGGATACCGGTCGCTTGCTGTCCTGCCGCTTGCAATCGAAAAGGCCGGTGTCGGCGCAATGTTCTTATATGCGAAGGAGCCCGGATTTTTCGACAACGCAGAAATTATTTTGTTGACCGAACTGGCGGGTGACATTTCGTTCGCACTCGAGAACATTCGCAAGGAGGAAAAACTCGCCCGCCTGAGCCGCATACAGGCGGTCATGAGCAACATCAACGCCTTGATCGTGCGCGCGCGCGATCGGGAGAAACTGTTCAGCGGGGCGTGCCGCGTCGCCGTCGAGCATGGCAAATTCGAACTCGTCTGGATAGGCACGCTCGATCCGGCGACGCAAGACGTGACACCCGTTGCCTGGGCGGGTGAGGGCGCTGAAGAGGTTACCAGAGCCAAGTCGTCCGCCCGGGACGACTCGCCACGGGGTAAAGGAGCGGTCGGGCAGGCTATCCGGGAGCGGCGCCCGGTAGTCAACAATGACATCGCCGCCCGTGCCTTCGGCGGGCCGCGTCTGAAGGATATCCTGAGGCTGGGTTTCCGGTCGCAAATCACGCTGCCCTTGTTCGAAGGCCAGACGGTCGTGGGGACCCTCACGATGTATGCCAGAGAGCCAAACTTCTTCGACGAGGAAGAACTCAGGCTGCTGACCGAACTTGCCGGGAACATCTCGTTCGCGCTCGAGAACATCGCCAAGGAGGTAAGGATCGCGCGGCTGGGCCGCATCCAGGCTGTCACGAGCAATATCAATTCCATGCAAGTGCGTGTCCGCGACCGTCAGGAACTGTTCAACGAGGCGTGCCGCATCGCGGTCGAGCACGGGCGTTTTCTCATGGCCTGGATCGGGCTTGTCGATCGCGATAACGCAGTCGTGAGACCGGTTGCAACGGCCGGGGATGTGCGGGATTACTTCGATACCGCGCCCACGGCGATCTTCGAAAACAAGCCTGACGGGCATGGCCTCTCCGGGCGGGCTATTCGAGCCATGAAACCAATGGTCTCGAACGACGTGAAAAACGATCCGCAACTCATTATGCGGAAAGAACTGGATGAACGCGGGATCAATTCTTTCGCGATTTGTCCTTTGATTGTCGCCGGTGAAGCAGTCGGCGTGCTGGCGCTTTACGCGGCGGAGGTCGGGGCATTTGACGAACAGGAGATGCGCCTGCTCCTCGAGCTCGCAAGTGACATTTCTTTCGCGCTCGAGCATATCGGCAAGGAGGAAAAGCTTAATTACCTGGCTTATTACGACGCTTTGACCGGTCTCCCCAACCGCACATTGTTGATCGAGCGCTTGAGCCAGTCGCTGCAAAGGGCGA
The DNA here is from genome assembly GCA_041483135.1 of Gammaproteobacteria bacterium. GTDB lineage: Bacteria > Pseudomonadota > Gammaproteobacteria > Burkholderiales > SG8-41 > PALSA-1004. Next base: position 123,841 of record JBGPFE010000002.1, read on the forward strand.
GGCGGGACGGCAACAGGGTCTCGCTGGTGCTGCGCGACCTGACGCGATTCCGCAACATCAACGAAACACTCGGGCGCGGGGCCGGCGATACGTTGCTATGCGAATTCGCCAAGCGGTTGCAAGCCATTTCGTCCGAGGCCGGGCACGTGGCGCGCATCGGACCCGATTGCTTCGCCATGATTCTGTCCGACGTCACGGCTCCATCGGAAATCGCGCACCTGACCGATACCGCGAGCGCCGGCTTATTGAGCCAGCCATTCGTACTGGGCGAAAAGGCAATCACGGTCTCAACCATCTGCGGGATCGCGGTGTTCCCCACCGACGGGGAGGATCCGGAGACGCTGCTTCGCAACGCCGAAGCGGCGCTGAAAAAAGCCAAAGCGGCAAAGGAGAAATACCTCTTCTACCACTCGCAGATGAACGCGGCGGTGGCGGAAACGCTGTTGCTTGAAAACAAGCTGCGCGGCGCCATAGAGCACGAGCAGTTTGTTCTGCATTACCAGCCCAAGATCGACACGCTCACCGGACAGTTGAGCGGTCTCGAAGCGCTGATCCGCTGGAACGATACCGAGACCGGTCTGGTGCCGCCCGTGAAGTTCATTCCGCTGCTCGAGGAGACGGGCATGATCCTCGAAGTCGGCGCGTGGGCGATCAGTAAGGCGATATCGGTTCGCCGCGAGCTGCTGGCGAAGGATCTGCACTGCCCGCGCATCGCGGTGAACGTATCCGCGATCCAGCTGCAGCAGAAGGATTTCGTCGAGGTCGTGCGGCGCGCAATCGAGGAATGCCCGGGCGAATGCGGGAAGGACGCCTGCGGCCTCGACCTCGAGATCACCGAAAGCCTCATCATGCGCGACATCGAGTCCAACATCGCCAAGTTCACCGCGCTCGAGGAGCTGGGCATCAAAATCGCGATCGATGATTTCGGCACCGGCTATTCTTCCCTCAGCTATCTGGCGCGATTGCCGGTCGACACGCTGAAAATAGACCGCTCATTCATCAACAGCATGGCAAAGAACGCCGACAGCATGTCGATCGTCTCCACCATCATCTCGCTCGCCCACTCGCTGAACATGAAAGTGACCGCCGAGGGTGTGGAAACCGAGGAGCAGGCGAAGTTTTTGAGGCTGCTCAAATGCGATGAGATGCAAGGCTATCTATTTAGCAAGCCGCTGCCGGTGGAACAGTTAACCAAAATGCTCGAGGAGCGACGGGCAACTTAGAAAAATTGGATTTTGCCACGCGGCCGCGAGCTTAATTCAATGTCTTGCAGGAAACGGGCTATGATGCCAAGCCTGTCCAGGTGGCATCGAAGTAACAAAGCAGGACGGTACGTCATGGCGGCAAAAAAAGATACGAAACCGGGGAAGCGGAGCGCGAAGAAGCGGGACTCCGGCGATGCGCTGCGCCTGCGCGAAGAGCGCTTTAGAAGCCTGCTCGATCTTTCCGCCGAATGGTACTGGGAACAAGACGAAAACTACCGGTTCACTCTGATCACTGGCGCAGGCTTCGGAAAAACGGGAATCGATCCGCAGCAATATCTCGGGACGATGCGATGGGACCATGGCGCGGTCCCGGTCGGCGACGGCGGCAGCTGGGACAAGCACAAAGCCGGGCTCAAGGCGAGGCAGCCGTTTGCCAATTATGTCTTCAAGCGCCTCAATCCGCGGGGCGAACTGCGCTACATCAGCACCACCGGGCAGCCGGTTTTCGACGGGAAAAAACGGTTCAAAGGCTATCGCGGCACAGCCAGGGACATCACCGCCGGCGTGCGCGCGGAACAGTTGCTGCGGCTGGAGCATGCGGTGAACCGCAGTCTGGCCGAAGCGGACAGCGTTTCAGTGGCGCTGAGGGAAGTGATCCACGCCATATGCAGCACGGAGGGCTGGGAATGCGGCCGGTATTTTCGCGTGGACGAGAAGGCCGGCGCGCTGCGCCTCGACGAGTCCTGGGGCGTGCCGGAAACCGAGATCCAGCAGTTTCTCGAGCGGTCTAACCAGCGGTCGCACGATATCGGCTACAAGCCGGGTGTCGGACTGATGGGCCAGGTGTGGCAATCGGGACAGCCGTTATGGGTTGCCGACGTCAACCAGGATGCTCGTGCGCTGCGAGCAGCTTTTACAATCGATGCCGGCATACGCGGCGGATTCGTCTTTCCGGTCAAATCGGAAGGAAAGACGATCGGCGTGCTCGCTTTCAACAACCGCGAAGTCCGCTACCCGGAAGAGCGGCTGCTGAAGGCGATACACGTGATCGGCGCTCAGATCGGGCAGTTCCTGCAGCGCAAGCAGGCGGAGGAAGAACGGCGCTTGTTTCGCGTCGCCCTGGACGATTCGGCGGACATGATCCTGCTGGTCGATCGCAATACCATGCGCTATGTGGATGTGAACCAGACTGTCTGCAAGTTGCTCGGCTACTCCCGCGAAGAGCTGCTCAGAATGGGTCCACAGGATTTGCTTCCGGAAAGTCGAGGTGAGCTCGCACAAGCCCATGACGAGCTCATCGCCAACCCTTCCAGACCGAGCGGCATGCGCAGCTACTTTCGCTGCAAGGATGGCTCGAGAATGCCGTTCGAATCGACCCGGCACGTGCTGCGCTCCGGGAACAGCTACATCATCGCCGCCATCTGCCGGGACATCCGCGAACGCCTTGCCGCCGAGGAAACGCAGCGGCAGCAGGTTGCGCTGATCGCGCAGTCCGCGGAAAAGGACAAGCTGCTCCGGCTGTTCTACGACCTGCCTTTCGTCGGACTGGCCGTCACCTCGCCCACCAGCAAGCGCTGGTTGCAGGTCAACGATTACATGTGCGAGATGCTGGGCTACCCGCGCGAGGAGCTGATGGAGCTGGCCTGGACGGAAATCACTCACCCCGACGATCTCGCTGCCAACCTGGCGCTGTTCAAGCGCCTGGCGGCGGGCGAGTTCGATTCTTTCCAGTTCGACAAGCGCTTTCTGCGCAAGGACGGCGGGATCGTCGATACCACGATGGAGTGCAGATGCATGCGGCGCCGGGACGGCAGCGTGGAGACCGTCGTCATCATGGTGCAGAACATCACCGAGCGCAAGCGCACCGAGGCGGCGCTCAAGCGCGCGTTTGACGACTTGCAGCAGCAGGCAATCACCGATTCGTTGACCGGACTGTATAACCGGCGCTTTTTGCACGAAGTACTGCCGCGCGAATTGACGCGGGCCCACCGCAAGAAAACCCCGGTCGCGGTCATGATGATCGACATCGATCACTTCAAGCGCGTCAACGACACTTACGGGCACGAAACGGGCGATCGGGTGCTGAAGGAAATCGCGCTTCTGATAAAAGCGACCGTCCGGGCGAGCGATATCTGCTGCCGCTACGGCGGCGAGGAAATCTCGGTCGTGCTGCCGGAGGCGCCGATCGAAGGGGCGCGACGGCGCGCGGAAGCGATCCGCGCGGCTATCGAGAAGCACGTGATCAGTTTTCCCGCGCAAAAGCGCATCAGCGTGACCGTGTCGCTCGGCGTCGCGGTCTATCCCGATCACGGCGGCGACGCGGAGGCGCTGCTGCGCGCCGCCGACAAGGCGCTGTACGAAGCGAAAAACGGCGGCCGCAATTGCGTCGTCGTGCGCGCCGGCAGCGTTGCCGCGCTCCAGGAAACGGTGAGCTAACGTTTTCCGGCATCGCGGCGCGGCGCCCCGCCAACACAGGGAGAATTGCTTGATCCACGTCCATTCGCTTTCAGCCGAGACTCTACATTAGCCATGCGCAATCTTTACAAATACATGGGAATGGCGCTCGCGCTGATACTGGGGTTGATGCTGATTTCGACCATCTACTTCACGCTGTTCGATCTGCAGTGGCTCGCGTTCCTCGCCGGCGTGCTGTTTGCGGCAGTCTCGGCGATGACCAGCCAGACCGCGAAAGCGCAGTGGCTGGTTGCCCGCCGCACGCGGCAGCTCGAGCGCAACAAGGAGCAGCTGGCGCTGGAAATCACACGCCGCGAACTCGCGGCCGCGGAGTTCGCGGCCGCCGAGGCGGGCTTCCGTCTCGTCGGCGACGCGCTGCCGGCGATGATCGCATGCGTCGACCGCGAAGAGCGCTGCAGCTACCACAACCGGGCCTTCGGTTTATGGTGCGGGCGCAGCAGCGACCGCATCGACAATCTGCCGCTGCGTGACGTCGTCGGCAACGCAATCTACGAGGACGTGAAATCGCGCGGCGCTGAAGCGCTGGCCGGCAAGGAAGTCCGCTACGACACGGAATGGCCGCATCACGGGAGCAACGAATCCGTGGCCGTCACGCTGCTGCCTTATCCGCCGGGCGCGGCGGAGCCGGCCGGTTTCTACGTGGTGATGGCGAAGGCGGGGGCTGCCGCTGCCGCGCAGCCGGCAGGGGCGCCTGCCGATTCGGTCGGCAACGTGGTGATCGTGTCGCAGGAAAGCGGCGAGACGGTTTACCTCGAGTCGATGACCGAGCAACTGATCGGGGGAAGCGATCCGCGCGACCGCCTCGTGCAGGCGCTGCAGGAAGACCAGTTCATCCTGTTTGCGCAGAAAATAAAACCGCTGGCGGCGAACGCACCCGATCCGCACTGTTTCGAGGTGCTCCTGCGCATGCAGGAAGAGGAGGATCACATGCTGCCGCCCGGCGGATTCTTTCCAGTCGCCGAGCGCTACAACCTTATGGGGGAAATCGACCGCTGGGTGGTGCGCAACCTGCTCAAGCGGTGCGCCGGAAAAAAGCGCGACGATCCCGCCTGGCGCATGCCGCTGTATTGCGTGAACCTCTGCGGCGCGACGCTCTGCGACATCGGATTTCCGCGCTACGTCGAAAGCGAGCTTGAACGCTACGCGGTGCCCGCCGGCAACCTGTGCTTCGAAATCGCCGAGCCCGACCTGCTCGATCATTACCGCGACGTGCACGCGTTGATGCGCGCGCTCAGGCCGCTCGGTTGCCGTTTTACCGCGGACGCATTCGGCAGCGTCAAGGTCTCGTTCGCGCCGTTTCGCGAGCTGAAGTTCGATTTCGTCAAGATCGACGGCATCATCATCCAGAACATGCTGAGAGAGCAGTCCGATCTCGCCAAGACGCGGGCGATCGCGCTCGCGTGCCGGAAGATCGGCGTGCGCACGATCGCCGAATTCGTCGAAACCGAGGAAACGCTCGCGCGGCTGCGCGATATCGGCATCGACTACGCGCAGGGCTTCGGCATCGGCAAGCCGGAACCGCTGGCGTAATTGTCGTAACCGGCCGTTTCAGAACACGCCTGGCGCCGCCTGTTAAGCGTGCCGGCAGTTTGCCAATCGCGGGGCTTGCGCTTCCCATGCCGCTCCCCGAAAAAACCTCTAGAATCCATGCTGAGGGCCGAGCGGCGATAAAAGAGCAGGGCTCCCTTTCAAAAATCCATGCAGGAGGAAAGAATGAATATCATGTTGCGTCACGCCTGGTTGGCGTTATTGTCCGTGCCGTTCATTTGCGCGGGCTCAGCCTCCGCGCAAAACTATCCCGTTAAACCGATCCGCATCATCGTGCCGTACTCGCCCGGCGGCTCGACCGACGTGGTGTTCCGCCTTCTGGCGCCACGGCTGACCGAGATCCTCGGCCAGACGGTGGTGGTCGAGAACCGGCCCGGGGGCTCCTCGACGATCGGCCTGGACATCGCCGCCAAGTCGCCACCCGACGGCTATACGCTGGGGATCCCCAACATCACGTTCGGCGCCAATCCGAGCCTGATGAAAAAAATGCCGTTCGATACGGAGAAGGACCTCATGCCGGTGAGCCTGGTTTCCATCGTCACGCTGGTACTGGCGGTGCACCCGTCGGTGCCGGCGCGAACCGTCAAGGAATTGATCGCGCTGGCGAAGGCGAGGCCGGGCAGCCTCAATTACGGTTCCGCGGGCAACGCCAGCGCGAACCACCTCGCGACCGAGCGGTTCAGCTACATGACCGGCATCAAAATGGTCCACGTCCCGTACAAGGGCGGCGGCCCGGCGGTCGTTTCCATCGTCGGCGGCGAGACCGCGATCCTGTTCGCCACCATTCCTTCTTCGATCCAGCACTTCCAGAGCGGCAGGCTGATCCCGCTCGGCGTGAGCAGCCTGAAGCGCAACGTCGCGCTTCCCAACGTCCCGAGCATAGCCGAAGCCGCCGTTCCCGGATTCGAGGCGATCGAATGGAACGGCGTCGTCGTGCCGGCGGGAACGCCTCCCGCGGTGATCGACCGGCTGCACCAGGCCATCGTCAAGGCCCTGGCCATACCCGAGGTGAAAGAGCGAATCGTGGGCCTGGGCGCGGACCCGGTCGGCAGCTCGCCGGAAGAGTTCGCGGCATTCATCAAGAAGGAAATTGCGACGTGGTCGAAGGTGATCAAGGAAGTCGGCATTACCGTTGAATGAGAGTAGGAGCAGTCAGCTATCAGCCTTCAGCAATCAGCCAAGCGAGGAGAGTGATTGATGCCGTCCGGCGGTACCTGGATCGAGCAATTCCCGGGCAACTTCGTGTGGTCGAACGCGGCGCTCGTCACCAAAGGCATGGCGCCGTACGGCGCGGTCGCGCTCGGCGAGATCGACGAAGTCTGCGAGCGGCTCAAGTCGCGTCAGAGCGAACCCGATGCATGGCGGCAGGAGTGGTGCGCAATGGCGAGCCGGCTGAAACAAACGGCCGCCGAAGCCGCCGCCGAGGGACGCCAGTTCACCGCGGGCAATTACTATCTGCGCGCCGGCATGTACTACTTCACCGCCGAGCGCTTCGTCGAGCCGGGCGAACTGAAGCGCGAAATCGGCCGCAAGGCGCTGCAATGCAAACACGCAGGGCTCGAGCGGCGCTACCCGAACATCGAGCGCGTCGAAGTCCCGTACGAGGGCGACGCGCCGTCCGCGGGCACGCTGCCGGCGTTGTTCATGAAAGCGCCAGGCGTGAAAGGGCGCGCGCCGACGGTGGTGGTGTTCAACGGCATGGACAACTGCAAGGAAATGAGCGTGTTGTTCAACGGCCTCGAGTTCGCCGCGCGCGGATGGCATACGCTCGCGATCGACGGGCCGGGGCAGGGGGAGTCGCTGCGCATGCGCGAACTGTATGCGCGCCACGATTACGAGGTGCCGGGCAAAGCGGCTTACGATTACGTCGCCGCGCGGCCTGAGGTCGATCCGGAAAAAGTGGTGGTCATGGGCTACAGCTTCGGCGGCTATTACGCCGCGCGCATCGCCGCATTCGAGAAGCGCTACGCCGCGGGCGTCGCGTTCGCGGCGCTGCACTGGGACCTGGCAGGGTGGCAGCGTGAAATCAAGCGCAGGCACGAGACCGATCCGAAAAACACCGCGCAGTCCGCTTTCCATTTCCGCTGGGTCATGGGCTGCATCGATGACGCCGACGCTGCGATCGAGAAAGCCGGGAAGTTTTCGCTGGCAGGCGTCGCTGAAAAAATCACCTGCCCGTTTCTGATCGTGCACGCCGAGGACGACAAGGTCGTGCCGGTCGCGTCGGCCCACAAGCTCTTTGCAGCGGTCGGGTCGAAGCGCAAAACCCTGAAGATACTCACCGCCGAAGACGGCGGCACCTACCATGCCCAAGCCGACAACCGGCAAGTAGGGGTCGATTACATAGCTGACTGGATAACTGCGAATATTTGAAGCAGGATATTTAAGCCATCAGACTGTAACAGTCAGGTCAGCCTGGAACGAGCGATTTTCGTCGCGGTAGCCCTTGGGATTGCAGATCACGCGCGTGCCCGCGACCTCGTAGTCGAAGCTGTCGTGGGTATGGCCGTGAATCCACAAGCGGGGCTTGCCCATCAGTGGCGTCAGGTCGGATACAAACGCCGGGTTGACGAGGTTGTCCTTCCAGCGCGGATGGATGCTGCCGGGATGCGGCGCGTGATGGGTTATGACCACCGTCCGGCCCGCGAACGGCGCGTCGAGTTTCCGCGCCAGCCAGCGCACCGCTTCGCGATGGAAATCAATCGTGTCTTCCGGTATCAGCAGGCGGTCGCGATACCGTATCTCCCGGAAATCGAGCACCTGCTTCCTGCTCTGCACGAACGAGTCGGGGATTTTTGCCGGGCCATAAAGATTGAAGTCGGTCCACAGCGTGGCGCCCAGGAACCGTACTCCATCCAGCACCACCTCGTCGCGGTCGAGGAGGTGGACCCCCATATCCTTTGCGTATGCCCTGATATGCGCATTCATGGTATTCAGGTCGGCGCCGTAATACTCGTGGTTGCCGGGAACGTAGATCACCGGAATGTCGCTATCGGCGAATGCGGCCACGCCGTCGGTGCCGGGTGCGATGTCTCCGTCCAGAACCAATACGTCGGCGCCCGTGGCAGGCGGCCGGAAAGAGGGGTCTACCTCAAGGTGGAGGTCGGAGAGGATATGCAGCCGCATGGTTTACCTTGCCGCACTCTTAATTTGACATAATATACATTATACGAAGTACAGGCACAGATCAGCCTGCTGGGCCCGCCAGATCGCGCCAGGACGAACGCTACACTCCAACCCCAGCCCGTAGCCTCGCCCTCACACGGGAAAAGGACAACCGCAGGACCTGTTCGGCGCAACCCCAATCGCCCGGCCGGGAGTATTCCTTTGGGTTGAACCCTCGCCAAAATTCCCGAGACAGCCGGCGCGCCGGATACTACTACATTGAATTTTGGAGATGACCGGCCGGATCAAGGGATGGAAACAGCAAACTAAACGACCTATTTTTTCACCTGACCCCTGGCATCCATCGCCTCACGAATTCGCGCGGCTAGCTCATCCTGGGACAGCTCGTGAGGATCACCTTCAAGCTGATCACCTTTCCAGGACGCCTCATCAATCGCATCGAAATCCACGACCTTGCGAGCTTCAAGCCTCAACCGATTGCGGCGAAATTCAAGATAGTGACGAAGCAGGCGCCTGACAACTGCCAGCGCTATCCACAGCCCGAGACCAAGCGCTGCATATGAAGTCCACGTCCAGAAATCCCGGCACACGAGATTATTGAACGGCTGCTCAACACAATAACCGACGTAGGCAATCAAGGAGTTCATGACATCAGTATACCAAACAGCCACGGGCAATCGAATCACGGCTTGCCCGGAAACCGTGAAGCCTGGGACACGCTCGGCGCAGCCGTAAGACCATGCGTAAAAAACAGGCGCGCGCAGGAAACCAGTACGGCGGGATTTACTGCGCCCCGGCCTTGACGAGTTGGTCGACGATCTGCTGGCGCTTGTTCGCGCGCGCGGCAGCCAGCGCGGTCAATCCGTCCACAGTCTTTAAATTGAAATCGGCGCCATTAGCGAGCAACAGCGAAACCAGCTCGGCGTGGCCTTCGCGCGCTGCCATCATCAGCACGGTATAGCCATTATCCGCCGCGGCATTGATGCGTGCGCCATAAGCGAGCAGCAAGCGGCAGATCTCGACACGTCCGCTGACGGCCGCATACATCAATGGCGTCCATCCGCTTTGATTGACCTCGGCGCCTTGCACCAGCAGGTGCCTGACTACTTCCAGATGATCATGCAGCGCGGCGAGCATCAACGCCGTTTCTCCCAGGGCATTGCGGGCATTGACCTTCGCTTGCGCGGCGAGCAGCGTCTTGACCGCGCCGACGCTGCCTTCCTTCGCGGCCAATATCAGCAGTGAATTTCCTTCCACATCGGTGGTATCGGCGTCCAGACCCCGTTTGAGCAGCCCGGTTACGACCTGCACGTCGTCTTTTTTGACGGCTTCCAGCATGTCTTCGTAGGCCCCGGCCACGGCAAGCTGGCAAATCAAGGCTAAAAGCAAACCCGAAACAAACTTAAATGATGACATTAGATATAGCCTATATAACATTGAATAATTGATTAAAATTATCTGTCGTGGCTTGACCTACCCGATCGAAGCTCACCCCCTTGAGGCTGGCGATTTCTTCGGCCACATGCCTGACGTAGCCAGGCTGGTTGGTTTTACCGCGGTGGGGAACGGGCGCCAGATAGGGCGCGTCGGTCTCGATCAGCATGTTTTCAAGCGGCACCCGGCGCGCGACCTCTTTCAACGCCTGTGCATTCTTGAAAGTCACGATTCCCGAAAACGAGATATAGAAACCCATATCCATGGCGGCGCGCGCAGTCTCCCAGCTTTCGGTGAAGCAGTGCATTACCCCGCCCGCCTCGCCCGCACCCTCCTCGCGCATGATGCGCAGCGTGTCTGCCGCCGCTTCGCGGGTATGGATGATCAGCGGCTTGCCGCATTCGCGCGCGGCCCGGATGTGAGTACGGAAACGCTCGCGCTGCCATTCGAGATCGCCCTTGAGCCGGTAATAATCGAGCCCGGTCTCGCCGATCGCGACAATTCTGGGATGCCCGGCAAGCTCGACCAGCTCCGCACTTGTCACCGCGGCGGCACTCTCGTAGTCGGGATGCACGCCGACCGACGCGTAGATGTGCGGGTAAGTCTCCGCCAGCTTGCGCACGCGCGGGAAATCCTCGAGCGTCACCGATACGCACAGCGCGCGCTCGACCTGGTTTGCGCGCATCAGATCGAACACCGAATCGAGCTGGCCGGCCAGCTCCGGAAAATCGATGTGGCAGTGCGAGTCAACCAGCATGACCGTCAGCCGGGGATTCCCCGCGCATGAGCGCCGCATACGACAGCAGCAGTTGCTCGATGAATAAACGCGCGTTGAGCGGGTGGTTGACGCTGCGCTGCTGGCGCACCAGCGCGCGGTGATAGCGCGCGATATCGGCAGCGCGCAGATGAACGGACATCTGCGTCAATGCTTTCTCGAAATCCGGGTTATAGCGCACGCGGCCGCCCGACTTCGCCCTCAATAAATCGTAGGTCCAGCGCTGCAGCCACCCGAGCACCCGGGCAACTGGAAATTCGCGCACCTGCTCGGCCAGCGCCAGGGGATCGATTTTAGACGCGGCGAGGTTTCCCAGCAGGGCTATGCGCTGGCTCCAGAATTCGCCGTCATCGAGCGTCAGCGCGGCGAGCGGCGCGTTGCCGGTCTGCGCCAGGCTCAACGCCGGATCGGCTATGCCCTGCCCGCGCAGCCATTGCTCGGCCGCGGCCGCCGGCGGCGTCGGCAGCACGATCTGCTGGCAGCGGCTGATGACGGTCGCTGGCAGATAGCTCGGGCGGTGCGCGACCAGCATGAAACGCGTGCCCGGCGGCGGCTCCTCGAGATTTTTCAGCAGCGCGTTGGCCGCGTTCGGATTCAGCCTCTCGGCCGGATAAAACACGATGGTTTTACCCCCATGCTGGTGCGCGGTCAGATTGATGAAATCCTGCAGATCCCTGACGTCCTCCACCCGGATCTCCTGGCTCGGTTTACGTTTACCGGAAGCTGACTGGTCGGATTCAGCGGCGTCCGGTGCTGCGACCTGGGATTCGGCCGGCCGCATTACCTCGGGCAGAATTTCGCGGTAGTCCGGATGATTGCCGGCGGCAAACCAGCGGCAGCTCCGGCATGCACCGCAAGCCGCGCCGTCAGCGGCGGGCGTTTCGCAGGCCAGCGATTGGGCTAGCTTGCGCACGAAATCGAGCTTGCCGATGCCTTCCCTGCCCTTGAACAACAAGGCGTGCGGCAGCGCAGTCTTGCGTTGCAGTATTTCCAGCCATTGCTGCTGGTGCCATGGATAAACGGTCACCGGCATAACGCACCCGCGAGGTCCGCAAGCTGCTGCTGGACCTGGACGATGCTCCGGCTGGCGTCGAGCACGTGGATGCGGGCCGGAGCCTCGCGCGCACGGCGCAGGTATGCCTCGCGCACGCGGCCGTAAAAATCATCCCGCTCCTGCTCGAAACGGTCGGCGCTGCGCGCGCCGCGTGCACGCTGGCGGCCGAGTCCCGGCGCCAGGTCCAGGAGCAGCGTGAGATCGGGCTGCAGTCCGCGCTGCACCCACTGCTCGAGTTGCAGCAAACGCTGCCAGTCGACGCCGCGTCCGCCGCCCTGGTAGGCAAACGTCGCATCGGTAAAGCGGTCGCACACGACCCATTCGCCTGCAGCCAGCGCCGGCTCGATCACTTTGTCGAGGTGCTCGCGCCGCGCCGCGAACATCAGCATGGCCTCGGTTTCCGCGTGCATCGCGCTTTTCGGGTCGAGCAGGACTTGGCGCAGCTGTTCGCCGAGCCCGGTGCCGCCGGGTTCGCGCGTGACGCGCGCCGCGATCCCGCGCTGGCGGAAAAAATCGGCGAGCCACGCCACATGCGTGCTCTTGCCGGCGCCGTCGATGCCTTCGAGGGTGATGAATTTGCCGCGCATCATGTCAATGCCTGCCACGCTTCTGATATTTTGTCACGGCACGCTCATGCTCGGCCAGCGAGTTCGAGAAATGCGACGTGCCGTCGCCCCGCGAAACGAAATACAGCGCTTTGCCCGGCGCCGGGTTGAGCGCCGCAGTCAACGCGCCCAGGCCCGGCAGCGCGATCGGCGTCGGCGGCAGGCCTTCGCGCGTATAGGTATTGTACGGCCCGTCGGCGAGCAGGTCGCGCTTGCGCAAATTGCCGTCGAACTGCGCGCCGAGACCGTAGATGACGGTCGGGTCAGTCTGCAGCTTCATGCCGAATTTGAGCCGGTTCACGAATACCGCGGCGATCAGCGGCCGCTCGCCCGCTTGTCCCGTTTCCTTTTCGATGACCGACGCCAGTATCAGCGCCTGATAGGAATTTGCCAGCGGCAACCCGTCCGCGCGCGCATTCCACAGCGTATCGAGTTGCGACTGCATGGTGCGGTATGCGCGCTGCAGGATCGCGACGTCGCTGGTGCCGTTGGCGAAATAATAGGTGTCAGGAAAGAACCATCCCTCGGCCGATGGATGGGGAATCCTCAGGCGCGCCACGATAGTGGATTCCGGGGTGCCGCGCGTATCATGCTTGATGGCGGGATGGGCGTCGAGCGCAGCGCGCATCTGGGTGAACGTCCAGCCTTCGACCAGCGTGATCTGGTCCTGGCTGCGATCGCCCGAAGTAATCTTCCTCAGCAGCGCGAGCGGCGAAATGTCGCCGGCTAGCTCGTAATTGCCGGCCTGAATCCGATTGGCGTCGCCGTGTATCCGCGCCAGCAGTTCGAACTGCCACGGCGAGTCGAGCACGCCTGCGGCTTGCATCTGGCGCGCTGCCCCTCGCAGGCTGCTGCCCTGCTTCAAGCTGAACTGCAGCGGCTTGCCGATCGTAAGATCGGTAAATCCGTAGCCGCCCATCCAGACGGCGCACGCCGCGAGCAGCGTCACGCTCAACCACAGTGCGCGCTTGAACCAGCGCTTAATGGCTTTGAGCATCGCTGATCCAGCGCCGGACTTGCGCCGTGACCGGTCCGGGATTCCAGGTTTTGCGATCGAGCCCCGCAATCTGCCACAGACCGATCACGCTGTTGACCAGAAACAATTCGTCGGCCGCGAGCAGCTCGTCGATGCTGACGGATGCTATCCGTACTGGAACTTTATTCGCCTGCGCGAGTTCCAGCGTGAGTTCGCGCTGCACGCCGGCGACACCGCAGCACGTCAGATCCGGCGTCACCAGCGCACCTGCCTTGACGAGGAATAAATTGGTCATGGTGCCGCCGATCACATGGTCATCACCGTTGCACAACAGGCCCTCGGCGATCCCGGGATCGTTCCACTCCGAGCGCGCGAGCACGTTCTCGAGGCGGTTCAAATGCTTGATCCCCGCCAACGCCGGTTGCGACGCGAGCCGCAGGCGGCACAGATGCACGCGCACCCCGCGATCGTAATAGTTCTGCGGATATTCAGGCAACGGGCTGCTGCCGACAATGCGTGTCGGCACAACGGCATCGGATATCGCATAGCCGCGCGGGCCGCTGCCACGGGTGACGGTGATCCTGACGACGCAATCGGATTGGCGCGCGGCGATTGCCGCCAGGTCGCGCTCCAGCACGTCAATCGCCGGACAGGCCATGCGCAGCGCTTTGCAGTCGGCGGCAAGTTTCGCGTATTGCCGCTGCCATAACCGTGGCTTGCCGCCGCGCAGAGTAAAAGTGCGGAACACGCCGTCGCCGTACGCGAGCCCCCGATCGTTTGCGCTGATTGCATCGCTCTCAACGCCATTGACGAGATTCATTGCGGTGCCGGTAGGTGGGCCGGCGGGGATTGCCGGCGGAGAAACGACGGTTGAGCGTCAGACGGCGCGGAACACCAGGCTGCCGTTGGTGCCGCCGAAGCCGAACGAATTCGAGAGCGCGACCTTGATTCTCATTTTGCGCGCCGTATTCGGCACGTAATCGAGATCGCATTGCGGGTCCTGATTGACGAGATTGATGGTCGGCGGCGCAACCTGCTCATGCACGGCCATGGCCGAGAACACCGCTTCGATGCCGCCAGCGGCGCCGAGCAGGTGTCCCGTCATCGATTTGGTCGAGCTGACCGCGAGTTTCCCGGCATGCTCGCCGAAGCAGCGCTTGACCGCGACCGTCTCGGCGATGTCGCCAAGCGGTGTCGAGGTGCCATGGGCGTTGATGTAATCAACGTCTCCGGGGTTCACGCTGCCGTTGCGCATGGCGTTCACCATGCAGCGCGCCGCTCCTTCGCCATCTTCGCACGGCGCGGTGATGTGATGGGCATCGGCGCTCATGCCGTAGCCCGCGAGCTCGCTGTAAATTCGGGCGCCGCGCTTTTTCGCGTGCTCGTACTCTTCGATTACCAGCACGCCGGCACCCTCGCCGAGCACGAAGCCGTCGCGTTCCTTGTCCCATGGGCGGCTCGCCTGCTCCGGCGCGTCGTTACGCGTCGACAGCGCCCGCGCGGCGCAGAAGCCGCCGACACCGAGCGGCGAGACCGTTGCCTCAGCGCCGCCGGCGATCATCACGTCGGCGTCGCCGTATTCGATCAGCCGGCCGGCTTCGCCGATGCAATGATTGGCAGTCGTGCACGCGGTGACGAGCGCCAGATTCGGCCCTTTGAGTCCGTACATGATCGACAGCTGGCCCGCGATCATGTTGATGATCGTTCCGGGCACGAAGAACGGCGAAATCTTGCGCACGCCGCCTGCCAGCATCGCGTTGTGGGTGTCCTCGATCAGCGGCAGGCCGCCGATGCCCGAGCCGATGCAAACGCCGACCTGCTCGCGCTCTTCTTTGTCGAGATCGATGCCGGAGTCCTTGAGCGCGTCGATTGCAGCCGCCAGACCGTAATGGATGAAGGTATCGAAACGGCGCGCTTCCTTGGGAGAGAGCCATTTCGCAACGTCAAAGCCTTTGACTTCGCCGGCGATCTGGGTCGGAAACGCTCCAGCATCGAAACGCGTGATGCGGCTGATGCCGGATTTGCCGGCAACGATGCTGGACCAGGCTGCACTGACGCCGATCCCGACCGGAGAAACGATGCCGAGACCGGTTACAACTACTCTGCGTCTTGCCAATGGATATCCGCGGCGGGTGCAGTGGACTTACTTGAGGTGCGCCTTGATGTAATCGATGGCCTGCTGGACAGTGGTGATTTTTTCCGCTTCTTCATCGGGAATTTCACACTCGAATTCCTCCTCGAGCGCCATCACCAGCTCCACCGTGTCGAGCGAATCCGCGCCGAGGTCGTTGACGAACGACGACTCGTTCTTGACGTCGGCTTCGTTGACACCCAGCTGTTCGGCCACAATTTTCTTGACGCGCTGCTCTACGTTTTCCATCAATATCCCCTTCTTGGGTGTGGATTCAGGTTGTGCGGGGACGTATTTTACCAAATCCGGCGGGTGTCACCTACCGGATAATTTACCGGCTATTCCATGTGCATGCCGCCGTTGACATGCAACGTTGCACCGGTAATGTACGAAGCCGCCGGCGATGCCAGAAACGCGACCGCGCCGGCAACGTCCTCGACCGTGCCGAGACGGCCAAGCGGTATCTGGCCGATCAGCGCACCGCGCTGACTATCGTCGAGTGCGCGCGTCATGTCGGTGTCGATGAAGCCGGGCGCAACGCAGTTGACCGTAATGTTACGGCTGCCGATTTCGCGCGCCAGCGATTTGCTGAACCCGATCATGCCCGCTTTGGCCGCCGCATAGTTGGTCTGGCCCATATTGCCCATCACGCCGATCACCGACGTGATGTTGATGATGCGGCCGTTGCGTGCTTTCATCATCGAGCGGATTACCAGTTTCGACAGGCGGTATACGGACTTGAGATTGGTTGACATGATGTCGTCCCAATCCTCCTCCTTCATGCGCATCAGAAGGTTGTCGCGTGTGATGCCGGCGTTATTGACGAGGATGGCGACATCGCCGAGCTTCTTTTGAGCCGCGGCGACCGTGGCCTCGACCTGCGCCAAGTCGTTCACGTTCATCGCATACCCGGCGCCTTTGACTTTGGCTGCGGCCAGGTATTCGCCGACTGCCCGGGCGCCCGCCTCGCTCGTTGCGGTGCCGGCCACTACAGCGCCCTGCTTGCCGAGTTCGAGAGCGATCGCCTTGCCGATCCCGCGCGAAGCTCCCGTGACCAATGCCACTTGTCCGTTTAGCATCATGCCGCCTGCTGTAAAGTTTGCACTGTTTGTGTCAATGCTGCAGCATCCGCGATCGCGAATCCCTGCAACGTGCCGTCGATGCGCCTGGTCAACCCCGCCAGCACTTTGCCGGGCCCGCATTCGCCGACGTGAGTGACGCCCGAACGCGCCATGTGCCGGATCACCTCTACCCAGCGCACCGGATTGCACGCCTGGCGCGCCAGCGCATCCTTTATCCGCCCCGGTTCATCGACGACCGCGACGTCGACGTTGTTGATGACCGGGATCAGCGGCACATTGAATACCGCGTCAGCCAGATACTGCTCGAGGCGTTGCGCCGCGGGTTTCAGCAGCGAGGAATGAAACGGCGCGCTGACCGGCAGCAGCATCGCACGCTTGGCGCCCTTCGCTTTCGCCGCTGCGGCGCCACGCTCGACCGCCGTCTTGTGACCGGCGATCACGACCTGGCTCGGCGCGTTGAAATTCACCGGCTCTACCACTTGC
Source organism: Gammaproteobacteria bacterium (assembly GCA_041483135.1). Lineage (GTDB taxonomy): Bacteria > Pseudomonadota > Gammaproteobacteria > Burkholderiales > SG8-41 > PALSA-1004. The sequence goes on from JBGPFE010000002.1 coordinate 140,735, forward strand.
CCTTGCGCCGCTTCAGCGCACGCTGCACGAACGACATCGTCATCGAGCCCCAGTATCGCCGCCATGGCGCCGGTACCCCGCGGCACAGCCTCCTGCATCGCCTGTGCACGAAAACGCACCAGCGGCAGCGCGTCGCGAAAAGCAACAACTCCGGCCACCACCAGCGCCGTATATTCGCCGAGACTGTGACCGGCAACCATGGCCGGTTGCGCGCCACCCGCGTCGCGCCATGCACGATAAACGGCATAGCCCGCAGTCAGCATCAGCGGTTGCGTGTTGACCGTCGAATTGAGCTCCTCAGCCGGGCCGTCGGCTGCGAGCTTCCACAAATCCTGTTTGAGCACGTCGGCGGCTTCGGCGAACGTGTCGCGCACGGGTTTCGACCCGGCAAAGCTTTGCAGCATGCCGACCGCCTGCGATCCCTGCCCGGGGAAAACCAGCGCCAACTTCATCATATCCCCTACATTTCCACCAGTGCCGCACCCCACGTAAAACCGCCGCCGACTCCTTGCAGCAGCACCTTGTGGCCGGGCCTGATTCGGCCATCGCGGACCGCAGTGTCGAGCGCAAGCGGCACCGACGCCGCAGACGTGTTGGCATGACGATCGACCGTGACGATCACTTTGGCCGGATCGATCCCAAGCTTCTTCGCTGTCGCGTCGAGTATGCGCACGTTCGCCTGGTGCGGAATCAGCCAGTCGATGTCAGCCGGTTGCATGCTGCACTGCGCGAGCGTCTCACGCGCCACCTCGTCGAGCACGCGCACCGCCAATTTGAAGACCGCCTGGCCGTCCATTCTGAGGAACGGATCGCCGGTAACCTTGCCGCCGCATATCTGGCCGGGAGTGGATAAAATACCGGCTTGGGAGCCGTCGGCATGCAGTACGCTTGCATGCACGCCGGGTTTCTTGCCCGCTGCCAGCACGACCGCGCCGGCGCCATCGCCGAACAGCACGCAGGTGCCGCGGTCGTTCCAATCGAGGATGCGTGAAAACACTTCGGCGCCGACGACCAGCGCATGACGGTACTTGCCGCTGCGGATGAATTTGTCGGCGATGTCCAGTCCGTAAACAAATCCGGCGCACACCGCCTGCACGTCGAATGCCGGACAGCGCTTGACGCCGAGTTTGGCCTGCAGCAGACACGCGGTGCTGGGAAAAATAAAATCGGGAGTCGAGGTGGCAACGATGATCAGCTCGATGTCGGTGGCAGCAATGCCTGCCGCGGAGATCGCCTGCCGAGCGGCACGCAACGCCAGCTCGCTCGACGTCTCTCCAGGCTCCGCGATATGGCGTTGCAGGATGCCCGTCCGGGTGCGGATCCATTCATCCGTAGTATCGATGGTCTTCGCCAGATCCTCGTTGCTGACAATTTTGGCCGGCAGGCAGCTGCCGGTGCCGACGATGCGCGAATATGTCACGCCGCGCCCTCGTGCATTATCGACATGCGCTCGGTGATGTGATTGAGCACGCCGCCGCGCGCGGCTTCGACCGCGCGGCTGATTGCGCAGCGAAACGAAAGCCGGTCCGCCGCGCCGTGGCTTTTGACCACGATGCCGCGCAAGCCCAGCAGGCTCGCGCCGTTATAGCGGCGCGGATCGACGCGGCGCTTGAATGCGTTGATCACCGGCAGCGCGATTACGTACGCGAGTCTGGTCACCACATTGCGCTCGAACTCTTCGCGCAGGTAGGCCCTGAGCATGCGCGCCAGCCCTTCGGTGGTCTTGAGCGCGACGTTGCCGACGAAGCCGTCGCACACCACGACGTCGGTGGTGCCCTTGTAGATGTCGTCGCCTTCGACGTTGCCGTAGAAATTAAGCCCGCTTGCGCGCAGCAGTTCGGCCGCCTGCTTCACGACCTCATTGCCTTTGATGTCCTCGGTGCCGATGTTGAGCAACCCGATGCTCGGCTGGGCTATGTTTTCGACCGAACTCACGAGCGTTGCGCCCATCACGCCGAACTGCAGCAGGTGCTCGGCGGTACAGTCGACGTTGGCGCCAAGGTCGAGCATGTAAGTATGGCCTTTGAGCGTCGGCAGCACGGCACAGATTGCCGGGCGTTCGATATCAGGCAGGGTTTTCAGCACGAAACGCGAGATCGCCATCAGCGCGCCGGTATTGCCGGCGCTGACGCAGGCGTGCGCGGTGCCGTCCTTGACCAGGTTGACCGCGATGCGCATCGAGGAATCTTTTTTGCCGCGCAGCGCGACCGCCGGAGACTCGTCCATGGTTACCATTTCGCTCGCGTGCTGCACCGCCAGGCGCGGCTCGCTGTCCGCCTTGTGCTTGCGCAGTTCGGCGGCAATGGCGTCCTGCAGTCCGACCAGGATGACGTTGACGTCCTCGCTGCGCCGCAGATAGTCGAGCGCAGCGGGGACCGTCACATGCGGGCCGTTATCGCCTCCCATGCAATCGATAGCAACCGTTACGACCATCAAATCTCCTCGCTACCGCGCACTGAATCGCATGCCGCGCTGCCGGATGCGGCTGGCGGCACGGGCGATCCGGCTCCTACTCGCCCTTGATTTTGACGATTTTTTTGCCGCGATAGTACCCGGTGGGGCTGATGTGATGGCGCAAATGCACTTCGCCGGTGGTCGGCTCGACCGCCAGCGGCGGATTGATCAGAAAATCGTGCGAACGGTGCATGCCGCGCTTTGACGGCGACTTCTTGTTCTGCTGAACTGCCATGTTAAAGCTCCTTTTCGTTCAATTCCGTATCAGGTCCTGCTTCAATTTAGCCAGCACCGAGAATGGCGATGCGGCACGATCCTGCGGTGTTTTCACCGCCGCGTTGCACTGTTCATCCGGGTGCCGCGGTGCGAGCGGGATCGCCAGCAGCACTTCGTCCTCGACCAGCGTCCACACATCGGTATGCGCATCCGCCGGGATGCCGTCCAGCTCGTCGAACGCCGCGGTTTCGCCGCCGGCCTTGCCCGTCAGCACCAGCAGGCTCGATTCGGCCGCTACCGGATAAACCAAAGTGTCCAGGCAACGCTGGCACTTGAGATTGATTAATCCTTCAACCGTAAGCTGCAGTCGCGGACGATGCCGGGCGTCGTGACCGCCGCGCACCAGAAATTTCAGCTCGCCGCCGGTATCGAACAGGCTGTCTGTCAGCCGCGGGAGTTCCGCAACCGCGACCGCGCCCTGCAATTGGCTTCCGGAACGCGCAAACTCCAGACCATCAATGACAGTCCGTGCAGACATAAACGTCGCATGATAGTATTTTTGCGCATTTCTGTCAAAAGAAAATAACAGAAAATCCATTTACCGCAGATACTTAGGCAATCTCTGAACGAGAGATCCCACCGCTCAGGGCTTTTCCTGATGCGGGAGACTCACCAACGGATGCCACCCCCTCGTCTATACGTTCTTTAGTATCATCCCTGCGCTCCCAAACACATCCCATGCCCGCTCAGCCCCCGCTGCGTCTCGTTCTGGCATCCGCGTCGCTGTATCGCAGCGAGTTACTCGCGCGTCTGCGTATTCCATTTGTGGCCGTTGCTCCAAACGTCGATGAAAAACCGCTCGACGGCGAGGCGCCGCAAGCCCTCGCCTTGCGACTCGCCTGCGCCAAAGCGCAAGCGGTGCGGCAGGCCTGTCCGGATGCGCTGATCATAGGCAGCGACCAGGTCGCGGTAGCAGGCGCTACGCTGCTTGACAAGCCCGGGACGCACGAACGCGCGGTGCGGCAGCTCATGCTGATGAGCGGCAAGCCAGTCGCGTTCTTTACCGCGCTGTGCCTGCTCAACGCGCGCACCGCGCAGCAGCAGACCGCGCTCGTTCCCGTCATCGTGCATATGCGCGAGCTCAGCGAAGCGCAGATCGAACGTTATTTGAAATCGGAACGGCCCTACGATTGCGCCGGCAGCGCGCGCATCGAAGGTCTCGGCATCGCTTTGGTGGCAAGACTGGAAGGCGACGATCCCAGTGCGCTGATCGGCTTGCCGCTGATCAGGCTGTGCGAGATGCTGCGCGGCGAAGGCATCGAACTGCCATGAGCGCCGCACGCGGTGAGCTGCATCTGATCCCGGTGCCGCTGGGCGACGATGATGCCCCCATGATATTGCCGTCCTCGACGCTGACAATCGCGGCGGGGCTCGATTACTTCATCGTCGAAAACGAAAAAAGCGCGCGCCGTTTTCTCAAAAGCATTCCGCACTCCAGGCCGGTGCAACAACTCCGGCTCGAACGTTTCGACAAAGACGGCGATCGGATGCGTGCCGAGCAATTGCTCAAGCCGCTGCTGGCAGGACGCAGCGCCGGCGTGCTGTCGGAAGCCGGCTGCCCGGCCATCGCCGATCCCGGCGCGCTATTGGTGGCGGCCGCGCATCGCGCGGGACTGCGCGTGGTGCCGCACGTCGGCCCTTCCTCGCTGTTGCTCGCGCTGATGGTTGCGGGTTTTAACGGCCAGCGCTTCGCGTTTAACGGCTACCTGCCGGTGCCGAAAGACGAATGCCGCCGTGAAATCGCCAGGCTCGAGCGCGAATCGCGCTCGCGCGACATGACGCAGATTTTCATCGAGACGCCCTACCGCAACGACGCGCTGTTGCAGGCGTTGCTGGGCACGTGCGACGGGGAAACGCGGTTGTGCGTCGCGAGTGACCTCACGCTGTCCAGCGCAACGTCGCGCAGCGCGTCCGTCGTGGAGTGGAAGAAGGAAAAAACCGCCATCGGCCGCCGGCCGAGCGTATTTCTGATCTACGCCCGCTGATCAGCGCAATTGCGCGCCGCCGACAGCCGAGACCTTCAGCAACGCTTCCGCCATCGCCGCGCCGAATCTGCGCGCGACGCGTTCGGCGATGTTTTCGCGTGGCGTGAAGTCGACCACGTCCTCGGCTTTGATCACGTCGCGCGCAACCGAGTCGACGCTGCCAAGACCGTCCGCGAGGCCGAGCTCGATGCTCTTCTGCCCGACCCACACCAAGCCGCTGAAGATCTCGGGGCTTTCCTTGAGGCGCTTGCCGCGCCCGCTGCGCACGACGGAAATAAACTGCTGATGGATCTCGCCAAGCATTTTTTCGGCGTATTCCTTGTGCGCCGGATTCAACGGTGAAAACGGGTCCAGAAACCGCTTGTTTTCGCCCGCGGTGATCGCGCGCCGCTCGACACCGAGCTTGTCCATCGTGCCGGTGAAGCCGAAGCCATCCATTACCACGCCGATAGAGCCGACGATGCTCGCCTTGTCGACATAAATCCTGTCGGCGGCGACTGCGACGTAATAGCCGCCCGAGGCGCAAATGTCCTCGATCACCGCGTAGAGCGGAATGTCCGGATACAGGCCGCGCAGGCGCTTGATCTCGTCGTTCATGTAACCCGCCTGCACCGGGCTGCCGCCCGGGCTGTTGATGCGCAGGATCACGCCTTGCGTGTTGCCGTCCTTGAACGCCGCCTGCAGCCCGGACGTGACGTTGTCGGCGCTCGCCTGGCCGTCGGCCGCGATCACGCCGCGCAACTCGACCAGTGCGCTGTGCTTGCCATGCACCTTATGGTCGCCTTTGCCGATCCAGCCCATGCCGACCAGCAGGACGGCGACCAGGTAGCCCAGGACCAGCAATTTGAAGAAAATTCCCCAGCGACGCGCTGCACGCTGTTCGGCAATTGCCGACAGCGCCACTTTCTCCAGAACCTTGCGTTCCCAACCATCGCCGACCGTGCGCGGATCCATATCAGCCATCGTGATTTTCGCTTTCCAGCAGAAAGATTTTGCCGCCGCGTTCCGCCACCTTCAGCGCAACCAGATGCTGACCTTTGCATGGCCCCATGATGCAGTAGCCGGTGGCCGGTTCGTAGGTTGCGCCGTGCGTCGAGCAGATCAAGTATAACCCGTATTTATCGAAGAATTCACCCTCGAGCCAGTCGAGTTCGACCGGAATGTGGGCGCAGCTGTTAAGGTACGCATGCACCCTGCCGCCATAGCGGATAACGAATGCGGAAACGGTCGCACCGTGCCGCACGAGCGTGAAGCGCATTCCCTTGCCGCCTTCGGCAAGCGCCGCGCTCTCGCAGATTACGCGTTGTGCTTGAGCCATTGCCAAAGCTCTTGCGGCTGATCGATGCAGGCGAGCGGGTGCAATGCCAGGAGCTGCTCGCGCGAATGCGCCCCATACGCAGCAGCGACGCTCGCCACACCGGCGTTGATCGCCATCTGAATATCATGCGTAGTGTCGCCAACCATCAGCGTCCTGGCGGGATCAGCGCCCAGTATATCGATCAGATCGGTGAGCATGCCCGGGTGCGGCTTGTTCGCCGACTCGTCTCCGCAGCGCGTGGCGTGAAACACCGTCCTGAGGCCGGTTTTATCGAGTGCGCGGTCGAGCCCGCGCCGGCTTTTACCCGTCGCGACCGCCAACAGAAAACCCGCATCGTTGAGCGCGCGCAGCGTTTCCCCGGCACCGGTAAACAACGGAGCCCCGGGATCGCTCAGCCGGAAGTGATGGCCGTAGCGCTCGACCACGCGCGGATATTCGCCGGGATCGACGCCCGGCAACACGTGCGCCATCGCGTCGTTGAGGCCGAGGCCGATGATGTAATGCGCGCGCTCGTCGGAGGGCACCGGCAGTCCGAGGTCGCGGCACGCCGCCTGCAGCGACGCGACGATCACGGCGGTCGAATCCATCAGCGTGCCGTCCCAGTCGAACACCAGCAATTCAAACCGCTTGCCCATAATCTTCGCGTTCAATCCAAGCCATGCAGGAAATTCTGCAGCTCATCGGGCAGCGGCGCTTCCAGCACCAAGGTGTTCGCGCTCGCCGGGTGCCGGAAGCTGACGCTGCTAGCGTGCAGGAACATGCGCTTCAGGCCCGCGTGCGCCAGCTGCTTGTTGAGATCGAAATCGCCGTACTTGCCGTCGCCGGCGATCGGGAATCCGAGATGCGCAAGGTGCACCCGTATTTGATGCGTGCGGCCGGTCTTCAGTTCGGCGCGCAGCAGGCTGAATCCGCGCCACGCCCGCTCAAGCTCGAATACCGTATGCGCCGCCTGCCCTTCGGCGTTGACGGCAACGCGCCGTTCGCCCGATGCGAGCACGTATTTGTGCAGACTGAGGCGCACGCTTTGCTTCGGGTTGCGCCATTTGCCTTTGACCAGCACCCGGTAATATTTCTTCACGCGGCCGGCGCGCAGTTCGGCATGCAGCGCAGTGAGCGCACTGCGTTTCTTGGCGAGCAGCAGCACGCCCGAGGTGTCGCGGTCGAGGCGATGCACGAGTTCGAGAAAACGGCATTGCGGCCGTTGGGCGCGCAGCTGCTCGATCACGCCGAAACTCACGCCACTGCCGCCGTGCACCGCCAGACCGGACGGCTTGTTGAGCGCGAGCAGAGAATCGTCCTCGAACAGGATCGCCTGCTCGAGCTTCGCATTGACCGGCGGCGTGCCGCGCTGCGCGCGTGCCGCGACCCGGACCGGGGGTATGCGCAGCTCGTCGCCGGGCTGGAGGCGGTAATCCGGCCCCACGCGGCCGCTGTTGACCCGCACTTCGCCGCTGCGCAGGATGCGATAGACATGACTTTTCGGCACGCCTTTCAGTATTTTCACCAGATAGTTGTCGATGCGCTGCCCGCCGGTTTCAGCGGCGATCCGGTGCCTCGTTACGGTATTTTTGCTCAAATCCTTCATTTTGCTTATACTATCCGCCGGTTAGCAGGTTTCAGGACAATATTGTCCCAGGCCCGGGCTGTGCATCGCGGCAAGCGCCGCCGGTACGCCAGGCAGGTTGGCCCAGCGCCACTCAGCTGCTACCCAAGTGCGGTGCATCGTAATGCGGGGAACTGTCCCGCCGTTGCGGATAACCAGCCGCCGAAAAACAATGGTTAATGTCGCTCACCACAAAAAGTAGCGATGGTAGTTGAAATACGCGCTCACAGCACACGCTAGCTTTGTTACAGCAGCGACCCCGGACCCGGTGCCATGAACCACCTCACCCCGACCCTGGCGCTGCTGCAAAACGAATTTTAAAGGCAAACCGCGAAAGTCATTTTCAACGAGTCATTGCAAAACATGATCCGGTATCGTGACTGAATGATCCAGCTGTAACGTGCGGCGCAGGCGCCGCGCGCGAGTTTGCCCATCCCGTGACACTGAGCGCGGGAGAAGAAAACAATGAAACGCATGTTGTTCAACGCGACGCAGTCCGAAGAACTGCGAGTCGCGATCGTCGATGGCCAGAAACTGCTCGATCTCGACATCGAATCCGCCGGCAAAGAGCAGCGCAAAAGCAACATCTACAAGGGCGTCATCACCCGCGTCGAACCGAGCCTCGAGGCTGCCTTCGTCGATTACGGAGCCGAGCGGCACGGTTTCCTCCCGTTCAAGGAAGTCGCCCGCGCTTATTTCAAGCAGGGCGTGGATGTCGGCCGCGCGCGCATCCAGGACGCGCTCGAGGAAGGCCAGGAGCTGATCGTCCAGGTCGACAAGGACGAGCGCGGCACCAAGGGCGCTGCCCTCACCACCTTCATCAGTCTCGCCGGCCGCTATCTGGTGCTGATGCCGAACAATCCGCGCGGCGGCGGCGTATCGCGCCGCGTCGAAGGCGAGGAACGCGCCGAACTGCGCGATACCATCGACCAGCTCGAAGTGCCGAACGGCATGAGCGTGATCGCGCGCACCGCCGGCATCGGCCGCAACGTCGAAGAGCTCAACTGGGACCTCAACTACCTGCTGCAGCTGTGGCGCGAAATCGAAAGCGCCTCCAAGGGGCAGAGCGGCGCGTTCCTGATTTACCAGGAATCGAGCCTGGTGATCCGCGCCATCCGCGA
>JBGPFE010000003.1:0-146297 GCA_041483135.1 Gammaproteobacteria bacterium
AACTTTGACGGCAGCGATGACTGGACAAACACGGCGCGCTGGAGCTTGAACCGTGTTCCGTTAGCAAGTGACGATGTGGTTATCCCGGATTACACGACGCTCTTCACCGTGACCATTCCGTCGGGCGGGGTAGCGAAGAGCATCGTGGTTCAGGGTGACGACATCCTTGCGGTCAATGGCGGCACGTTCACCTTCACCCAGCCCTCGACGATCAACAGCGGCACGCTCTCGATTGGTGGCGGCACGGTCACTGCCAATGCCAGCCTCGCGGTCAGGGATGTCACGCTCTTGTCCGGCATGCTCGGCGGCAGCGGCAACGTGACGATCAATAACGCGTTCAACTGGAGCGGCGGAACGGTTGCGAGCACCGGTGTGCTCAATACTGCCGCGGCGGCGGTCTCGAATCTGAGCGGCGGCCTGAAGACGCTGTCCGGCACTACCTGGAACAACGACGGCACGATCCACTGGACCGCGGGGCAGCTCGACTTGAGTGGCGCGGGGGCCATCATCAACAACCGCTCCGGCGCAGTCTTCAACGCGAACATCGCAGATGGCGCGGTTGACGACATGACTGGCGCGGGCACGTTCAACAACCAATCCGGCGCCATCTTCAATGTGCCGGTCACCGCCACCGCGTTTGACGTGACGGTCTTCACGCCGTTCAACAACGACGGCACCGTCAACGTCAACGCGACCAATCTCGATTTCCACAACACGGGCACGCACACGGGCGCATTCAACATCGCGGCCGGCGCGGCGATCCGCCAGCGCGATGGGTTTGCGCGCACCTACGGCGCGGGCTCCACCATCACGGGGGCGGGCAGCTTCCAGGTGTGGGACGGCACCACGACGTTCAGCGGCACGACGTACTCGCCCGGCGACACCAACGTCCAGGGTACCGGCACGCTGACGCTGAACAGCAATGCGACGACCGGCTTGCTCAACATGTCCGGCGGCACGCTCAATGGCGCTGGCGATTTGACCGTCAGCACCGATTTCAATCAGACGGGCGGCAGCTTTACCAACACCGGCAATCTCAACCTCAGCAGGGTCGGCAACTTCACGGTTGGCGTATTCAACAATCCCGGCAAGACCGTCACGCTCAATGCAACCGGCGCGATTCTGGACGGCAACGGCGCGGCCAATAACGTGACCGCCAATTCCCTGATCCTTAACGCCGCGAACGGCATTGCGCTCGATACCACCGCCGCCAACATGAGCGTCACGAATATTACCGGCGGGAACGTGACAATCACGAATACCGGTGCTGTCGCCATCAACGGAGCTTCGACGGTGACCGGTGGCAATTTGACTCTGAACTCGACGGGGGCGATCACACAAACAGCACCGATCACAGTGGCAGGCACGTCGAACTTCAGTGCCGGGGCTAACCCGATCACACTGACCAATGCCGGCAACGACTTTACCGGAGCGGTGTCTGCGAGCAATACCGGGGCAAACGCGATTCAGCTCACGGACACGAACGCCATCCAGTTGGGCGCGATCTCGACGGCGAACAATCTGACAGTGAACGCAGTGGGGATCACGCAGAACGCGGGCGGGATCAGCGTGAGCGGGACCTCGACGTTCAATGGCGGCGCCGGGGTGATCACACTCACGACCGCGGGTAATGACTTCACGGGCGCGGCGAGCCTGAACAACTCGGGCGCAAACAATGTGGCGATTGCCGATACGAACGGCATTGTGCTGGGGGCTTCGACGGTGGGACAGAACCTGGCGGTGACAGCGAAGGGCAGCATCAGCCAGACGGGAGCCTTGGTCGTTCCGGGCACCAGCAGCTTCACGATCGATACGGCCGCTAACAAGGATGTGCTGTTAGCCGGGTTCAACAATAATCTTACCGGCGCCGTGACGATTGCCACGACAGGCGGCGCTACGCTGCAGGACGTGGGCCTGCGTAACATCAACGCAGCTGCAGCGGCGCCGGCATTACCGGCGAGCCTGCGCAATCTCGACTTGCAGTTCACCACTGCGGCGGTGACGCTGCCCACCATCAACCTGAGCGGCACGCTGAACGTGCTGGCAGGCGGAGCAATTACTCAGGCGGCGGGCGGAGTCCAGGTCACTGGCGTCTCCATCTTAAACGCAGGCGCCAACGCCATTACTCTGACGGATGGCGCGAACAACTTCACCGGTGCGGTGAGTGCGAGCAATAACGGGGCGAACGCGATCCGTCTCACGGACACGAATGCCATCCAGTTGGGCGCGATTTCGACGGGGAACAACCTGAACGTGGTGGCCGGAGGGGCAATTACAGAATCCGGATCCGCAGCCGTGACCGGCACTGCAAGCTTCAGCGCCGGTGCGAATCCGATTACGTTGACCAACGCAGCGAATGATTTTGGCGGTGCCGTGACGCTCACGAACTCAGGCGCCAACGATGTTGCGATTCGGGATGCGAACGCGATTCAATTGGCGGTATCCACTATCGGCCGCAATCTGACGGTCACGGCGAACGGCGCGATCTCGCAAACCGGAACGATCACGGCACCCGGAGCGACTACGCTGCAAGCGGGCGCTGGAAACAATATCGGGCTCGGCCTTGCCAACGACTTCGGCAGCGTCGGCATCATTTCGGCCAACGACGCCACGCTCAACGACATCAACAGCGTCGGCTTGAACGCCAGCACCGTGACCAATACTCTCACCGTGACTGCGCCCGGGACGCTCAGCGTCAACGGCGCGCTCAGCGGCAACAGCGTTGCGCTGACTTCGAGCGGCGCCGACATCAATGGCGCGGCGACCATCACCGCGTCGACGATCACGCTCAATGCCGCCACCGGCATCGGCGCAACCGGCAGCCCGCTCTTCGTGAATCCGGCCGGGAGCGGCGCGGGACTGACGGCAACGAATACAGCGGGCGATATCGTCGTGACGCGCACCGGCGGCAGCGGCAATCTCGCGGTCGGCGCAGGCGGGGCGACTTTCAACATCACCGGCGGCAGCGGCAGCTACTTTGTCGCTACAACCGGCAATCTGATCGTCAACAGCGTGGCGAGCGGCGCTCCGCTCGGCAACCGGCCTGTGTTCTTCAACGCCGGCAATGTGAATGTAGTCGGCGATTACAACAACGCATCGTCGGTCGGCGTCACCGCGGGTACCCTGAATGTTACCGCCGGGGTATCGCCCGCGCGGTTGCAGGCCGCGACCGGTTTCACCGCCACCATCAGCGGCATGACCACGCTGCAAGGCGGCACAGGTGCCGGCGCCGTTGCCGAAATTATGAACGTGGGACCGGGCGCCTTCACTCTGGATACCGGGGGCTTGACGATAACTGGGGGCTCATCGCCAGGCAGCGGCGCCTACGCGCGATTGTTCGGCAACCCGGACGTCAATCTGACCGTCAATGCGGGTGTCATCAACCTGAACCCCGGCGCTACCGTCACTGAATATGCCGCGATTCAGGGTGTGTCGCCGACGACCATCCACGTGGACTTCCCTAATCTCACGAGCGGCGGCTACTCGGTGAACGGCGTCGCGGGCACCGTCTATGATGCGCCGACAGCTTCTGGTTTCGTCGCGGGCGGCGCACCCGCCGTGCTGGGCACGAATCTCGTGGTCAGCTACAGCGGAGTGGTCGCACCGCCGCCACCGTCCGCTCTGCCTCCTCCCCCGCCGCCGCCTCCGCCGCCGACCCCACCGCCGGCAGCTCCGCTGCCACCGCCGCCGCCGGACGATAGCTCAACGACGGACACCGGCGCTGGCTCAACGTCGTCGGGCGGCACCAGTTCCGGCGGCACATCCGGGCAGACAGGCGGATCTACCAGCGGCTCCGAGGATACGGGAGGCGTCAGTTCCGGCGGCACATCCGGGCAGACAGGCGGCTCTACCAGCGGCTCCGAGGATACGGGAGGCGCCAGTTCCGGCGGTACATCCGGGCAGACAGGCGGATCTACCAGCGGCTCCGAGCAGACGACGAGCACCACGTCGGACGACAAGAGCACGAGCTCGTCGGACAGCAAGTCATCTCAAAAGATCACTGCTGCCACGGGTCAAAAACCCGCGGCGTCCGCGAGGAAGGTCAAGATTCCGGCCTGCCGTTAGTGACCAGCGTATAGGTGTACCGATAACCCGGTAGCCATTGTCGATTCATGGCAGCGATAGCATAGTGGCGCAAATTCCCTGTAAGCGCCCCACTAGTTATGTGCCGGCGCAAATCTCGTCGCAGCGGGCCTCGGCGTATTGCATGTGGTTAAACCCGCGAACGCTCACCGTGTGATTGGCGTCGCCGAAGATGAACGGGACCTCGCCGAATTTCCGGTACCGGGAAAAAAGCTTGTCGGCCGGCTCCGGTTGCCAGGATTTGGACAGCGAATCATTTTTTTGCGTCGTGCCAGCGCGCGTGCACGCACGGCGCAATCTATCCAACCGCTGGGAAAATAAAGCCTTTCATTTAAACTGATATGATGGGCTCGAGTCCTTGAATGCGTCGCCCTTGCGCCATCTAAACAAATTCGCGCCGGCTTTACTGATTGGTTGCGCAGCATTAGCGATGGAATGTGGCATTGCGTCAGCCGCCTCCGCCTCGCTCACCCCCGAAATCGCCGAGTTCATCGAAGAGCTGGCTGTCAATCACCACTTCGACCGCCGCCAATTGCGGCGCTGGTTCAGTCAGGCGCGCTTCCAGAGCGGGGTGTTGAATGCGATCGAGCACCCGGGCACCGCGCGTCCCTGGCATGAATACCGCGCGAGCCACGTCAATGAAGCGCGCATTCGCGGCGGTCTCGATTATTGGCAACGTCATGCCAAAACGCTGGCGCGCGCCAGCGTTGAATATGGAGTGCCGGAAGAAATCATCGTCGCTACCCTCGGCGTCGAGACGTATTACGGCAAGCTTACGGGAAACCATAACGCATTCGATACGCTGGTCACGCTGGCATTCGCCTATCCGCCGCGCGCCGGGTTGTTTCGCAGCGAGCTCGAGCAGTTTTTATTGCTGACGCGCGAGCTGCGCATCGACCCGCTGCGCTGCCAGGGGTCCTATGCCGGCGCCCTGGGCGTGCCGCAGTTTCTGCCGAGCAGTTTCCGCCGCTACGCAGTCGACTTCGACAACGACGGCAAACGCGATTTATGGAATCACAGCGACGCCATCGGCAGCATCGCCAATTATTACAAGACATTCGGCTGGCAGCCGGGTGAACCCGTGGCCGTTGCGGTCGAGCAGCAGGCCGAGCCGCCGGGCGATGAATTCAGGCTATTGCTCGAGCGCGGTATCAGTCCGCACACCACCGTTGCGGCCATCAAGAACGCGGGCGTAATCCCGGCTCAACTTGTATCCGACGATGCGCCGGCGAGCGTGTTTGCGGCGGAAACCGAGACCGGCACGCGTTATTGGATCGGCTTTAACAACTTTTACGTGATCACGCGCTATAACCGCAGCGTCAACTATGCGCTGGCGGTGCACGAGCTTGCGCAGGAGCTGCGCCGCGCGCGCCACGCGGGACGTTTAGAGTAGGGTTCCTCGCTGCCAGCGCCAGGTAATAGAGCCTGTGGTGCGCGTGCCGGCGCAGATGATGCCGCGTTGAACTAACGTTACAATCGCCGGTCACTATTGATTCTGATCGGAGCCGCCGGTTTGCGAGTTATCTTCCTCCTCCTTGTTGCACTGTCTGGCTGCAGTATCCTGCCTCGCGCCCCTGAACCAGCGCCGAAGCCTGAGCCCTCCGTCGAGACGCCGCCGAAACCCGAGGTCAGGCTGGTGCCGCCCAAAATCGCGCTTGCCTTGGGCGGCGGCGCCACGCGCGGTTTTGCGCACATCGGCGTCATCAAGGCGCTCGAAGCGCACGGGATAGTGCCCGACATCGTGGTCGGCACCAGCACCGGCAGCCTGGTCGGCGCGCTCTATGCGGGCGGGTACAGCGGTTTCGACCTGCAGCGGGCGGCGCTGCAACTCGACGATTCGGTGATCGCCGACTGGTCACTGCCCGACCGTGGGTTCATCAAGGGCGAAGCGCTGCAGAATTTCGTCAACAGGGCGGTACAGAACCGGCCGCTCGAAAAGCTCAACAAGCCATTTGCGACCGTAGTCACCGATCTGCACAGCGGCGAGCCGGTGGTGTTCCGCACCGGCAACACAGGCATGGCGGTGCGCGCGTCGAGCAGCGTGCCCGGCGTGTTTCAGCCGGTCACCATCAACGGGCGCGAATATGTCGATGGCGGCCTCGTCAGTCCGGTGCCTGTGCGCGCCGCGCGCGGCATGGGTGCCGATCTGGTGATCGCGGTCTACATTTCGAACGATCCGCGCTTCGGCAAGACCAGGGACAGCTTCGACGTGATGCTGCAGACCTTCGCCATCATGGGGCAGAGCATTGCGGGCTACGAGCTCGCCGAAGCCGACATCGTGATCCGTCCCGACACGGGCGCGATGCGCGGCACCGATTTCGACAACCGGCATCAGGCGATCATCGAAGGCGAAAAAGCGGGGTTGGCGGCGATCGCTGCAATCAAGCAGAAGATCGCCGAGAAAACGGCGGCAGTAACGTTGACCAGATAACATGCCGCAGCGGGTCAGGCGCATGGCAGATCGGGTAAACTGGTTCTGGTATCGGACCTTGACGCTAAATATGTTCAGGTTTTCTCCCGGATTGAGGCTGCTCGCGGTGCTGATCCTGCTGTCGGCTTTGGCGCCGGTGCCGGCACGCGCCCAGAGCAGCGTGCTTGAGGTCATCCCGCTTAAATATCGTACCGTCGAGCAGGTGATCCCGGTGTTGAAGCCGCTGCTCGACAAGGGCGGCACGCTGAGCGGCATGCAGAGTCAGCTCATTATTCGTACTACGCCGGCCAATCTTGCCGAAATCAAACAGGTGCTGGCAACGCTCGATGCAATGCCGCGCCGGCTGATGATCACGGTGCGGCAGGATGCCGACATCAACCGCGACAGGACCACCGCCGAAGTTTCAGGCCGCGTTTCCTCAGGCAGTGCGTCTGTCATCATTCCGGGCAGCGGCACGAGCGGGGGTGTGGTCGAAGCCCGGCGCGGTGACGATGTGGTGCGCGGGCGCATCGAGAACACGCGTGCGGTCGACAACGACCGCAATACGCAGACGCTGCAGGTGCTGGAAGGCAATAGCGCGTTCATCCGCATCGGACTATCGGTGCCGCTGCCGCAGCGCCAGGTCATACGCACGATCGTCAATGGCCAGGTCGTCGAGCGTGTCATCAGTACGGCCGAATACCGCGACGTGACGACCGGGTTTTACGCGCTGCCGCGGCTCGCGGGCGACCGCGTAATGCTCGAGATCAGCCCGCAGCGGGATACGTTGCCGGGCCCGGAACAGAACCTGCCGCGCGGCAGCATCAGCGTGCAAAGCGCCGCGACCACGGTATCAGGCCGGCTTGGCGAATGGATGGAGATCGGCGGGGCGGTGCAGAGCATGGCCACCCAGCAGTCGGTGAACCTGGGGAACGTCACCGGCAGCAGCGGCGACAACCGCCGCATTCTGCTCAAGGTCGACGAAATCCGCTGACCGAGGGCTTGGGATTCTCCAGCGTGCGCAGTTGCGCCTGCACGCCGCCATCGGCAATTTCGAGTATGGCCAGCGATACCGGCAGGGTGAAGCGGCGCGGCCCGGCGCTGCCGGGGTTGATATAGAGCACACCGTCCCTGTCGTGGATCGCCGGCCGGTGAGAATGACCCGAGATAACGACCCTGAAGCCGGCGGATTTCGGATCGAGGTCGATCTCGCCGAGATCGTGCAGGATGTATATCGATACGCGGCCGATCTCGATGGCTTCGGCGGCGCGTATCGAATTCGCCCACGGACCCCGATCGTTGTTGCCGCGCACCGCGACGACCGGCGCGATTTCTCCCAGTTCATCCAGCACGCGGGGGCCGCAGATATCGCCGGCGTGAAGAATCCGGTCGACACCGGCGAGCGCGCGTTTCGCTTCCGGGCGCACGAGGTTGTGGGTGTCGGAGATAAGTCCGATTCTGATGAGAGTTCTGTTCAAGATTGAGTTGCGTCCAATACCCGATGCTTCTCCGCCACCCGCAAAAAGTACATTTGATATTGGGATGTTAATGCATTCATGCTCTATACTCACGCGCTTTAACAGGGGCGGCGGCGTCCGGCTGCTCCCTCGATCCTGGACCTCGATTGCAAGATCTTGATTCGATATTCTCCGACCACGGTCCGCTCGCGCAGGCTGTGACCGGTTTCCGCGTGCGGGAAGGCCAGATCGAAATGGCGCGCGCCGTTGCCGATGCGATCGCAAACAACTCGGTATTGATCGCGGAGGCGGGCACCGGCACCGGCAAAACCTTTGCTTACCTCGCGCCCGCGCTGCTGTCCGGCGGCAAGGTCATTATCTCGACCGGCACCAAGACGCTGCAGGACCAGTTGTTCGACCGCGATATCCGGGTCGTGCGCGATGCGCTCAAAGTGCCGGTCACGGTGGCGCTGCTCAAGGGGCGCGCCAACTATGTCTGTCATTACTACCTCGAGCGCGCGCAGCACGAAGGCCGGTTCCCGACCCGCGACGATGCGCGTTATCTTCCGCTGATCGCCAACTTCGCCCGCCACAGCGCGACCGGCGATAAAAGCGATCTGCCCACAGTGCCTGAAAACGCCGGCATCTGGTCGTACGTGACCTCCACGCGCGAGAACTGTCTCGGCTCCGAGTGCGCGCATTATTCGAAATGTTTTGTGATGGAAGCGCGCAAGCAGGCGCTGGCGGCGGATGTGGTGGTGGTCAATCATCACTTGTTTTTCGCCGACGTCGTGCTGCGCGACGAAGGCGTGTCCGAGTTATTGCCCGCTTCGAACACCATTATTTTCGACGAAGCGCATCAACTGCCCGAGACCGCGAGCCTGTTCTTCGGGCAGACGGTGTCGACTTCACAGTTGATCGAGCTTGCGCGCGACACGCGCATGGAGGCGGTCGCCGCGGCCAAGGATTTTGCGGCGCTGCCTGACGCGGCGCAGGCGCTCGACAAAGCGGCGCGCGATATGCGGCTCGCGTTCAAGGAAGAAAGCGGGCGTTTTCCTTTTCAAGCGCTGGCACGCAACCGTGATTTCGGGCCGGCACTCGTCGTAGTTTGCGACAAACTCGATGCGCTGGAATCGACACTCGAGTCGCAGGCCGAGCGCAGCGAAGGGCTTGAGAAATGCTGGCAGCGTACGCAGGTGCTGGCGGAGCAGCTCAAGCGCTGGCGCGATCACGACGACCCCGAGTACGTGCGCTGGCTGGAACTCTTCAACCACGCGCTGCACCTCAACGCGACACCGCTGTCGATCGCCGGGATATTCCAGGGCCAGATCAACGACCGCGCGCGGTCGTGGATTTTCACGTCCGCAACGCTGTCGGTCGGCGGCGATTTCAGTCACTACCGCGGCCAGATGGGGTTGGCCGAGGCGCATTCGCAGTCGTGGGAGAGCCCGTTCGACTTTGCAAGCCACGCCCTGCTTTACGTGCCGAAAGACATGCCCGAGCCGAATACGCCGGATTACACGCGGGCGGTGGTTGCGGCGGCGTTACCGGCTATCGAAGCGAGCGCCGGCCGCGCGTTCCTGCTCTTCACCAGCCTGCGTGCCATGCGCGAAGGCCATGAACTGCTCAAAGACGCGTTCGCGCGGCGCAAACTCGCATTTCCGTTGTTGATGCAGGGCGAAGGTTCGCGCACCGAACTGCTCGAGCGCTTCCGGCAGCTCGGCAACGCGGTGCTGATCGGCAGCCAATCATTCTGGGAAGGGGTCGACGTGCGGGGCGAAGCGCTGTCGCTGGTGGTGATCGACAAGCTGCCGTTCGCGCCGCCCGACGACCCGCTGCTGGCGGCGCGCATCGAGCGCATTAACCGCGAGGGGCGCAATGCATTCGTCGAGTTCCAGTTGCCGCAGGCGGTGATTACCCTCAAGCAGGGTGCGGGACGGTTGATCCGCGACGAAACCGACCGCGGCGTGCTGATGATCTGCGACCCGCGGTTGTTCAGCAAAGGTTACGGCCGCAGAATACTGAAGAGCCTGCCGCCGATGAAAGGCACGCGCGAGATTGAAGTCGTTATCGCCTTCTTCGAGCGGGCGGAGCCCGGCTATAAGCGAGTGCCTTTCGGCGCGGAATGATCGCTGCGGCGGAATGCTACCCCGGCTCAGGCAGGGTGCATTCCTTGCAGGGAACCTTCAGCCGGCGCCCACCAGCTGCATTACGCTCGCGCCAAAGTATTTCCACAGCGCGGCGAAAAACAGCATCCATAGCATCATGATGACTACCGCGGCGGTGATGCTCTTCGGCGTGGGGCGGTGCTCGGCGACCCACACGGCCGCCTTGGCCCGGGACTCGGTCAGCACCGGCTCCGGCACCAGCTTCAGGATGAAATAAATGCTGATCGGCAGCAGAATCAGATCGTCGAGATAGCCGAGCACCGGGATGAAGTCCGGGATGAGGTCGATCGGGCTCAGGAAATAGGCTACTACTACCAGCGCAAGGATCTTGGGCAGCCAAGGCATTCCCGGGTGCCGGCAGCAGAACCACAATGTGAGCCCATCGTTTTCGAGCGTCCTTGCCCAGCGCTTGAGCCGGTCCCACATCAGGCCATCACACCCCTGAGATCGTGGGCATCCGATGCGACGATCTTCACGCGGGCGAACTCGCCGGCCTTGAGCCCGGCAGCGGGGGCGACATGCACGACGCCGTCGATTTCGGGCGCATCGGCGCTGCTGCGCGCGATCGCGCCGGTGGCATTGACCTCGTCGACGAGCACGGTCAGCATGCGTCCGACTTTCTTCTTCAGGCGTGCCGCGCTGATTTTTTCCTGCAGCTCCATGAAACGCGCTTTGCGCTCTTCTTTGATGTTCTCCGGCACGTGCCCGGGCAGCGCATTGGCTTTGGCGCCATCGACAGGAGAGTAGGTAAAGCAGCCGACGCGGTCGAGTTGCGCTGCCTCCATGAATTCGAGCAATTGCGCGAAATCGTCTGCGGTTTCTCCCGGGAAGCCGACGATGAAGGTGCTGCGGATGGTGAGCTCCGGGCAGATCTCGCGCCAGCTTTGGATGCGCGCAAGGTTATTTTCGGAGCTCGCCGGGCGCTTCATCGCTTTCAGTATTTTCGGACTGGCGTGCTGGAACGGCACGTCGAGGTAAGGCAGGATTTGCCCCTCCGCCATGAGCGGAATGACCTCATCGACATGTGGGTAGGGATAGACATAGTGCAGCCGTACCCACACGCCGCTGGCGGCGTCCTTGCCGGCGAAGCCGCCCAACGCGGTGGCGAGCTCGGTCATGCGTGTCTTGAGCGGACGACCGCGCCAGAAGCCGGTGCGGTATTTGATGTCGACGCCGTAGGCGCTGGTGTCCTGCGAGATCACCAGCAGTTCCTTGACGCCGGCATTGACCATGTTTTCGGCTTCCTGCATCACTTCGCCGATCGGGCGACTGACGAGGCCGCCGCGCATCGACGGGATGATGCAAAACGTGCAGCGGTGATTGCAGCCCTCGGCGATCTTGAGATACGCGTAGTGCCGCGGCGTGAGTTTTATACCCTGCGGCGGGACCAGGTCGGTGTAGGGATCGTGTGGCTGCGGCAGATGCGCATGCACCGCGTGCATCACCTCGTCGGTCGCGTGCGGGCCGGTGACGGCAAGCACGCGCGGGTGGGTGTCCTTGACGATATTGCCTTTGGCGCCAAGGCAGCCGGTGACTATCACTTTGCCGTTCTCGGCGAGCGCCTCGCCGATCGCAGCGAGCGATTCCGCGACCGCCGCATCTATGAAGCCGCAGGTATTGACGACGACGAGGTCGGCATCCTCATAGCTCGGCGCGACGAGGTAACCCTCGGCGCGCAGCTGCGTCAGGATGCGCTCAGAATCAACCAGCGCCTTGGGGCAGCCCAGTGAGACGAAGCCAACCTTGGGTGCTGCTTGGGGGGTGCGGCGCGCCTGGTCAGGCGCCATCTTTGTTGCCGCCTTCATCCTTTGGCGTGGGGTTGCTGGGAGGGGTGCCTGCCGCGCTGTCGCGCGATTGGGTGAACGGATTGGGTGCGGCGAAATTGGGGAAGGGGAAGGTGCCGAACAGATTGCGCGTCTGTTTCTGCAGCTGCTGCTGCATATCGAGGAACGCGTTGGCGCTTTGCTCGAGATAACTGCCCATCAGGCCCTGGATCGCCGGGCCCTGCATCTTGAGAAACTCGCTCCATGCATCGGCGTTGGGCATCGCCGTGCCGCCGTAGATCGCGCTCGACTGCTCCTGCAGCTTTTTCTGGATCTCGATGAAAGTCTGGATATTTTTGTCCAGGTAATTGCCCATCATTCCCTGCATCGCGTTGCCGTAGAAGCGGATGATCTTCGACAGCACGTCGCTCGAGAACATCGGGACGCCCTCGCCGCTTTCTTCCTCGAGTATGATCTGCAGCAGGATGCTGCGCGTCAGGTCTTCCTTGGTTTTGGCGTCCTCGATCTTGAACTCGGTATGGTCGAGCACCAGCTTTTTGACATCCTCCAGCGTGATATAACTGCTGGTGGCGGTGTCGTATAGCCGGCGATTCGGATACTTTTTAATTATCCTGATGCCCTCGCTCATGACTGGCCTTTGGGGTGCATTGCCATAATAAGCATTATCCCAAAATCATTGCATTTATTCATTGTATTGCAGCAATTTTCTGACAAACGCCTGTAAATTTTGGCTGTAAAAGCAATGTTTGCCTGTATGCTGCATCGCAATAAAATGATTGACGCTGCAACTTTGGAAGGGGTATTATTTTATTGTGCAGTGCAACATAACGGCGTGGCTGCGTAAATTAGCATCGGTCAGGCCAAAAGTTCAAGGAGAAGATGATGGCCAAGATGCCGGAACACCTGGCGGATCTGAACAAGGGCTTGGTCGAGGCAGCGTTGAGCTTCGCTCAAGTTTCGATGGATGGCGCCGAGAAACTAATGCGCCTGCAGCTCGAGACGGCAAAGAAGTTTGTCGCCGAACAAGCCGCAACTGCCAAAGCGCTGGCGGAAGCCAAAGACGCTGAAGCCATGATGGCATTGCGGGCGCGGCTCGCTGAACAGGCAGTCGACCGCGCGCTCGGTTATTCGCGCAACGTTTACGAAGTCGCAACACAGGCCCAGCAACAGCTGACCAAACTGGTCGAGCAGCGCTTTGCCGCGTATCAGCATGAAATGGCTGCGGCCATGGGGCAAATGATCAAGGCGGCGCCGGGCGGCTCCGATGCCGCAGCGGAAGCCGTCAGGTCGACTATCGCGGCGACGCAGGCGGCGATGGACAGCATGACCAAGGCCGCGAAGCAGGCAGCCGAGATGGCCGATGCCAACGTTAAAGCCGTGAGCGAAGCCGCGACTAGCGCTTTCAAAGGCGGCGCGAAAAAGAAATAACGCGGCAACGGAAGATGCCCCGGCAGACAAGACGAGCCCCGGTGGTTATCCACCGGGTTTTTTTTCGTCTTTAAGCGGTCAGCAATCAGCGGTCAGCAATCAGCGGTCAGCCAATGCAAGTAATCATATTTGTATCTAGCTGCATGCTGACTGCTGAGTGCTGACCGCTGCATCTACTGCATATGCTGGCCGCCGTTCATGGCAAGGTTGGCACCGGTGAAATAACCGGCGTCTTCCGAGCACAGGAAGGCGACCAGGGCGCCGACCTCCTCGGGCTTGCCGAGCCGCCCCAGCGGGATCTGGGGCAGAATCTTGGCGTCCATCACTTCCTTCGGCACCGCCAGCACCATCTTGGTGGCGATGTAGCCGGGCGAAATGGTGTTGACCGTGACTCCTTTGCGCGCGACTTCGAGCGCGAGCGCCTTGGTGAAGCCGTGCATGCCGGCCTTGGCGGCGGAATAGTTGGTCTGGCCGAACGCGCCTTTCTGGCCGTTCACCGAGGATACGTTGATGACGCGGCCCCAGCCGCGCTCGACCATGCCATCGCAAACCGGCTTGCTCATGTTGAACACGCTGTCGAGGTCGGTGCGCATCACGGCGTCCCAATCCGCCTTGCCCATCTTCTTGAAACTGGCGTCCTTGGTGATGCCGGCATTGTTGACCAGGATGTCGATGGGCCCGACTTCGGACTGCATCCTGGCGACCGCCTTCTGGCACGAGTCAAAATCGGTAACGTCTACCTGGTAGGCGTGGAAAGTGTAACCCCTGGTCTTCATTGCGGCGAGCCATTCGCCGGACCTGGTGTTGCCGGGCGAATAGGTGGTGACTACCTTGTGGCCCGCAGCGGCGAGCTTCATGCAGATCGCTTCGCCGATGCCGCCCATGCCGCCGGTGACGACCGCTACTCGTTGTGCCATTGGTGTTCTCCTCCACAAAAGACCGGATTCAGACTAACACGAAGTTGAAAAATCATGTTTTGACTAATCGCAACGCTGGCGCACGTAGCGTCCGGGCGCCGGTTCGATCGCCGGGTAGTCCGAATTTCCAGCTTCAGCGCGCGCCGGGACGCTCACGCCGCCGCGCTCGGCGAGCCATCCGCTCCAACGGCTCCACCAGCTGCCGGGATGCTGCTGCGCGCCGGCGAGCCAATCATCGGGATTCGCGGGCAGGTCCGGGTTTAACCAGTGATGCCGGCGATTTTGCGCTGGTGGATTGACCACCCCCGCGATATGTCCGCTTGCAGCGAGTACGAATTCGATGTCGCCGCCGACCAGCTGCGTGGTCCGGTAGGCGCTTTTCCACGGCACGATGTGGTCTTCACGCGAGGCGAGAACGAAGGTCGGCAGCCTGATTTGCGAAAGATCGACCTTGACGCCACAGTTGGTGAGCTTGCCCGGTACGCACAGATTGTTTTCGAGATAAGTATTGCGCACATAGTAGACGAACATCGCGCCCGGCAGGTTGGTGCTGTCGCTGTTCCAGTAGAGCAGGTCGAAAGCACCGGGCTTGCAGCCCTTCAGATAATTGTTGACCACGTAATTCCAGATCAGGTCGTTGGGGCGCAGGCTCGAAAAAGTGAGCATGAGTTCCTTGCCGTGCAGCACGCCTCCACGCGCGAAATCCTTTTCACGTTGCGAGACGTAGGCTTCATCGACGAATACCGAAATATCGCCGGGATCGCAGAAGTCGAGCATGGTGGTGAGGAAAGTGACGCTTGCCGCCGGGTTACTCTGCTTGGCGCGCAACAACGCAAGCGCGGCTGCGAGCAGCGTGCCACCGACGCAGAAGCCGAGTACATTGATCTGCTCAACGCCGCAGATTGCACGCGCGGCGTCGATTGCCCTGATCACGCCGTTTTCGAGATATTGATCCCACATGACGTGCCCCATGTCTTCCGGCACGTTGCGCCACGACACCATGAATACGGTGTGGCCCTGCGCTACCGCGTAACGCACGAACGAGTTCTCGGGCTGCAGATCGAGGATGTAATACTTGTTGATGCACGGCGGCACCATCACGAGCGGTCGCTCATAGACGGTATCGGTGGTCGCTTGGTATTGGATCAGCTGGATCAGTTCGTTCTCGAACACGACGGCGCCGGGGGTGACAGCGAGATTGCGTCCGACCATGAACGCCGATTCGTCGGTTGTCGAGATGCGGCCCTTCCGGAGATCCTCGTTCAGGTTTTCGAGGCCGCGCCGCAGACTGTCGCCATGGGTCTGGGACGCAAGTTTCATGACTTCGGGATTGGTTGCCGGAAAGTTGGCCGGTGCCGCTGCGTCGACCAGCTGACGGGTGAAAAAGCGCAGCTTGTGCTTGGACGGCGCGTCGAGTTGCGCCGCCTCGACGATTTCAGAAAGCCAGCGCGAATTGAGCAGGTAGGCCTGCTTCAGGTAATTGAAAAAAGGCAGTTGCTGCCATTCCGGAGAATGAAAACGGCGATCGCCCTTGTCCGGCGCAATGACGGGCGCCGGTGGGGCGCCTGCAGTATGCGCTTCGTCCCCGCGCGCGACGAGGGTCGTCCACAACTCAAGATGACGCCGGTAATAGCGTTGCTGGAGCTCGGCCCAGCGCTCCTGGTCATGCGACAGGCCTGCCGCGAGCGATTTGAAAATCTCCGCGCTTTCGAATTTTTGTCCGGCCGACAGCGACCCGAGCGCATCTTCGATGAATTTGCGGCTGGCGAGGCTCAGGTTTTCGTACAACGCCTGCGCTGATGCGGGCGGTGAATTCATGGGGCGGAACCGTCTAAGTGGGTTGTGAAACCGCGCGCGGAGGTATGCGGATGATTCTGCGTGGCGCTCACAGGGGTGTCAAGCGCTCCGCGGCTGCACGGTCAGTGCAGAAGTGCGCCGACGCCCCAGATCGTACCTATGCCGGCTGCAATCAATGCAACCTGCTGCACCGTATGATGAATTTCCGGACGGCGATGCAGGCCCGGGATCAGATCCGCGACCGCAACGTAAATCATGCTGGCGGCCGCGAGCGCGAGCAGCGGCGGTATCCACTGCTGCATGGTTTGCAGCGCGAAATAGGCGAATGCGCCACCGACCATCATTGCCAGGCTCGACAATACGTTGAGCGCGAACGCGTAGTGCTTGCTGTAACCGGAATGCAACAACACCAGGAAATCGCCGACTTCCTGCGGTACCTCGTGCGCGATGATCGCGATCGCCGTCACCAGCCCGAGCTGCACGTCGGCGAGAAACGCGGCGGCGACCAGGATGCCATCGACGAAATTGTGAAACGTGTCGCCGATCATGATCATCATGCCGCTGCGGCCGTGGTCGTGTTGCTCCGGTTGCGCTTCGTGCGCTTCGCATTGTTCTTCGTGGCAATGACGCCACAGCACAAGTTTCTCGAGCACAAAGAAGAGCAGGATGCCGGCCAGTACCGTGCCGGTCACGCGCACGGGGTCGGGCGTGATTTCGAACGCGTGCGGCAGTATTTCCAGAAACGCGGCGCCGAGCAGCGCGCCGACCGCGTAGCTGATCAGCATCGGCACGTGTGCGGCGCGCGCACTGAAGGCGAACGTAGCGGCTGCGACCACGCTCAACACGCCGCCCGCGAAGCTCGCGAGTATGATCCAGGCCAGGACCGACATGAGTTTCCGCTTGGAGGGAAACCGGGGATTATAAAGGACGTGTCAAGTACGGATCGCTATTTCGCGACCAGCCAGATCAGTGCCGCCATGCGGCCGGTCACTTTGTCGCGGCGATAGGAATAAAAGCGCGCCGGATCCCGGTAAGTGCACAGCTCTTCGCCAAACACCCGACGCACTCCGCAGCGGGCGAGACGCTGGCGCGCGAGCCTGCATAGGTCAGCCAGCCATTTGCCCTCGCGATGGGGCTTGAATGCGTCAGCCGCGGCGGGCTCCGCAGCGAGAAACGCGTCGCGCACATCGCTGCCGACGACGAATGCGCCAGGACCGATCGCCGGGCCGAGATAGGCGAGCAGTTCACCGGGCGCGACATTCATTGCGCGCACGGTGTTTTCAATCACACCTGAACTCAGGCCGCGCCAGCCGGCGTGCGCGATCCCGATCACGCCGCCGGCTTCATCACACAGCAGCACCGGCAGGCAGTCGGCGATCATGACCGCACATACGGTGCCGGCGTGGCGTGAGATACTGGCATCAGCTTCGGGAATTTCAGCGAGGCCGTCGGCGCTAACCACGTTCGCTCCGTGCATCTGACGCAGCCATTTCGGCTCCTGCGGCAGGCATGCGCGCAGTTCCCGCCGGTTGGCATGCACCGCGGCTTCGTCATCGCCCGTACGCAAGCCGAGGTTGAAGCTGGCGAACGCGCCGGCGCTGACGCCGCCGTTGCGCGTCGTGATCAGGCTGTGTACGCGTGGCGGCACTGGCCAGTCGGGGACTATCCAATCGTGCAGCGCGCTCACGGCAGGCTTTCGGTTGCTTGCAGCGCCGCAATCAGCTCGCGCATGTCTGCGGGCGGCGCTACCTGCCACGCCACTGTTTCGCCGCTTGCAGGATGCTGGAATACGAGCCGCTCGGCGTGCAGCGCCTGACGCGGAAACGCCGCAATCAAGGCATCCGGGCCGCGCCGGTGTTTGCCATAAACCGGATCGCCGACCAGCGGGTGGCCGAGCGATTGCATATGCACGCGGATCTGGTGCGTGCGGCCGGTCTCGAGCCGGCAACGCAGCAGCGTTACATGCGCTAAACGCCGCAATACCTGAAAGTGAGTGACGGCGGGCTTGCCGCGCGCGACGACTGCCATGCGCGTGCGCTGTACCGGATGCCGGCCAACCGGTGCCTCGACCTTGCCATCACGCATGACCCGGCCGTGTACCAGCGCCAGGTACTCCCGCTTGACCGTGCGCGCCTGCAGTTGGCGGACCAGGTTCGTCTGCGCCGCGAGCGTTTTCGCAACGACCAGCAGTCCACTGGTGTCCTTGTCGAGGCGATGCACAATGCCCGCGCGCGGCAATGCGGCGAGTTGCGGCGCGTGCGCGAGCAGCGCATTCAGCAGAGTGCCGCTCCAGTTGCCGCGACCGGGGTGCACGACCAGGCCGGCGGGCTTGGCGATCACCAGCACCGCTGCATCTTCGTGCACGATGTCGAGCGGGATCGCTTCCGGCGCCGCCGCGGTTGCCGTGGCATCAGGAACAGGGTGGAGCAGGACTTTCTCGCCACCCCACACCTTGGTCTTGGGCAGCGCCGGACGGCCATCGAGTTCGACGCGCCGGGCGCGGATCCACTGCGCGAGCCGGCTGCGCGAGAATTCAGGCAACATCTGCGACAGCGCCTGGTCCAACCGTTGGCCGGCACATGCCGGCGGTAATATCAGTTCGAGCAGCTCTGCCGTCACCCCGGGTGCGTTATAATTTAGCGATTTCGGCACGGGACTCATTTATATGCGGTTAAGTTTAGCTTTATTTCTGGCGCTGTGCCTGGCGGCGTGCGGGCTGCTGCCCGAACAGATCGATGAAACCAAAGGCTGGTCGGCGAACAAGCTCTATACGGAAGCGAAAACCAACCTCAACGACGCCTACTACGAGAAAGCCATCAAGCTGTACGAAAAGCTCGAGGCGCGTTATCCCTTTGGCCGTTACGCGCAGCAGGCGCAGCTTGAAATCGCGTACGCGTATTACAAGGACAAGGACATCCCGTCGTCAATCGCGGCGGCCGACCGCTTTATCAAGTTGCATCCGAATCATCCCAGCGTCGACTACGCCTACTATTTGAAGGGGCTTGCCAACTTCAACGACGATATGGGTCTGCTCGGGAGGCTGGCCAGTTCGTTTACAGGCCAGGACATGAGCGAGCGGGACCCGAAAGCCGCGCGCGAGTCGTTCGAGGCGTTCAAGGACCTGGTTACGCGCTATCCTGCCAGCAAATACGCGCCGGACTCGATCCAGCGCATGAATTATCTGGTCAACGCGCTCGCTTCGTACGAGATACACGTTGCGCGCTATTACATGAAGCGCAGCGCCTATGTTGCCGCGGCGAATCGTGCGCAATATTCGCTCAAGTCGTATCCGCAGGCGCCGGCCAACGAGGAGGGCCTGCTGATCCTGGTGCAGGCCTATGACAAGCTCGGCATGACCGATTTGCGCAACGATGCCGAACGCGTGATGAAAGCCAATTTTCCCGATAGCAAGTATCTGGCCGGCAAGGCCAAGAGCAGCAAGTCCTGGTGGCAGATCTGGAACCTCGATTAGCGCGCGAATTTGCGCACCACCTGCATTAATTCCCCGATCGCGCGCCCGCCGCGGTTGGAGCGTATCGCCGACTGCACGCATCCCCGGGTATGATTCTCGAGCAGCTGCAGCGCCACCGCATCGAGCGCGGCGCGCACCGCGGCGAGTTGGGTAATCACGTCCACGCAATAACGGTCGTCTTCGACCATGCGTGCGATGCCGCGAACCTGGCCTTCGATCCGGTTCAGCCGTTTCAGCAGCGCCGGTTTGTGCGGCTGCACTACGTGTGTTGCCAGGCTGCCTGCGTCAAGCCGCTTCATAACCGGCATCCTCGATCGCGGTCTTGAACTGCGCGGGCCTGGCGCGTGTCGCGTCGTAGACGATGGTGGCCTGCGATTTTTCGAGTGACACGTCGACACCCTGCACGCCGTCGATTGCCGTCAGCACTTTCTTCACGCTGTTGACACATCCCGAGCAGGTCATGCCGTTGACTTTAAGAGTTGCGGTTTCCATGGTTTCTCCTTGAGTTACGATTTGATCGGCTGCCAGCGCTTGAGCAGCAGCGAATTGCTGACCACCGACACCGAGCTCAACGCCATCGCCGCGCCGGCGATCACCGGATTCAGCATGCCGATTGCCGCGAGTGGAATGCCGAGCACGTTGTAGATGAACGCGAAAAACAGGTTCTGACGGATTTTGCCGAGCGTGGCGCGCGACAGCGTGATCGCATCGACCACGCTCATGAGATCGTTGCGCATCAGGGTAATGTCGGCGGCGTGGATTGCGACATCGGAGCCGGCGCCGATCGCGAAGCTGACGTCGGCAGCCGCGAGCGCCGGCGCGTCGTTGACACCATCGCCTACCATGCCGACGATGCGCCCGCGGGCCTTGAGCGCCTCGACCTGCTGCGCCTTGTGCTGCGGCAGCACCTCAGCCGTGTAATGCTCAATGCCGGTGGCGCGGGCGATGGCCCGGGCCGTCGCGGCGTTGTCGCCGGTCAGCATGATCACCTCGATGCCGAGCGCCTTGAGGCCGGCGACCGCGCGCGCCGAGGTTGCACGCAATGGATCGGCGATCGCAATCAGGCCGAGCGGACGGCCCGTCGCGGCGAGCGCAATTACGGTCTTGCCTTGCGCCAGCAGCGCTGCGAGCCGGGCTGCATCGGCAGTCGCAGCGTGTTCGGCAATAAAGGACGGCGAGCCGAGCCATAACTCAGTATCGCCGACCAATGAATGCACACCTTTGCCGGGCGTCGCATTGAAGCCGGTCATCACGAGCGGAGCAAGGCCGAGTTGTGCGGCGTGCTCGCGAATGGCGAGCGCGAGCGGATGCCCGGAGCCCTGTTCCAGGGTCGCGGCCAGCTGCACGACTTCAGTCTCGCTGCGTGCGCCGAGCGCGACCACATCGGTGACGGCGGGGCGGCCCGCGGTCAGCGTGCCGGTCTTGTCGACCACCAGCACGTCGAGTTTCCCGGCCCGTTCGAGCGCGGTTGCGTTCTTGACCAGCACGCCGGCGCTGGCGC
Source organism: Gammaproteobacteria bacterium (assembly GCA_041483135.1). Lineage (GTDB taxonomy): Bacteria > Pseudomonadota > Gammaproteobacteria > Burkholderiales > SG8-41 > PALSA-1004. The sequence continues at coordinate 21,018 of JBGPFE010000003.1, forward strand.
CGCGGCCGCTGCCGACCATGATCGCAGTCGGCGTGGCAAGCCCGAGCGCGCACGGACATGCGATCACCAGCACGGCGACGGCGTTGATCAGAGCCGTGGTGAAATCACCGTGCCACGCCCACCATGCGGCAAAGGTGACCGCGCTGACTGCCACGACGATCGGCACGAAGATGCCGGCAATGGTGTCGGCCAGCCGCTGGATCGGCGCCTTCGAACCCTGCGCCTCTTCCACCAGGCGGACGATCGCCGCCAGCGCGGTAGCGGCGCCGACGCCGGTGGCGCGGCAGCGCAAGAGGCCGTTCTGGTTGATGGTGCCGGCAAATACTCTGGAGCCCGCAGTCTTGGCGACCGGCAGGCTTTCGCCAGTCAGCATCGCTTCATTGACGCTCGAATCGCCCGTCAGGACCACGCCATCGACCGGGATGCCGGCGCCGGGGCGCAGGACGAAAATATCGCCGCTGACCAGCGCGGCGACGTCGGCCTCGGTCAACTTGCCGTCGCGCTCGATGAGCGCGGTTTTCGGCTGCAGCTTGATCAGCTCTTCGATGGCGGCCGAGGTCTTGCCCCTGGCGCGCGCTTCGAGCAGCTTGCCCATCAGAATCAGCGTGATAATGGCGGCGCTCGCTTCGAAGTACACATGCTGCGGCAATTGCCACAACGTGACCGCGGCGCTGAAGAAATACGCCATGCTGGTGCCGAGCGCGATCAGCACGTCCATATTGGCGCCGCCGCCCCGCAGCGAATGCCAGGCGCCGGCATAGAAGCGGCGGCCGATCCAGAATTGCACCGGTGTTGCGAGCGCGAGCTGCAGCCAGCGCGCCAGCAATTCCTGGTGGCCGCCGGATAACATCGCGAGCATCTGGGCGAGCAGCGGCAGGGTCAGTAGCGCGGAAATCCAGAATCGGCGCAGTTCGTGCCGGTATTGCTCGGCGTGACGGATTTTTTCGGCACCCTTGTCGTCCCCGGTCAGTACCCGGGCGCCGTAGCCGGCCTTGCGTACCGCGCCGATCAGCGCCTCGGCGCCGATGTTGACGCCGAGCGTGACGTGCGCCTTTTCAGTGGCGAAGTTGACGCTCGCCGCGACGCCCGGGACGCGATTGAGCGTTTTCTCGATGCGGCTCGCGCACGCAGCGCAAGTCATGCCCTCAAGGGCGAGATCGAGCGTGCGGTGGACGGGCGGGACAGGGGACGGCATGACTGCACGGCGCGGATGATAGGCCGTGCAGTATAAACCCCTCCAGGGTATCCGTCAAGATACCCTGGAGGGGTATTCAGGCATTTAGTTGCGGACCAGCTTGCCGTCGACGAGCTTGACCCTCTCGCCTGTCTTGAGGCCGGGGTCAGTGTCGTAGCTGACGCTGCGCAGCGTGCCGTCGTCCATGCGCACGCTGATGTCGAAGCGGGTGCCTTTCTTGAGGTTTTTCTCGATCTGATGGCCGGCGTAGGCGCCGCCTGCCGCGCCGACGATGGTTGCCGCGGTATTGCCGCTGCCCCGGCCGATCTGATGGCCGAGCACGCCGCCGAGCACGCCGCCCGCGATCATGCCGGCGCCGCTGGCCTCACCGGCCTGCTCGATGACGCGGATCGAGTCGACGGTGCCGCAACTCGTGCATGGCGGTGCGGGTGCGACAGGCGCCGCCGGCTGCTGCGATTGCTGTACCGGTTGCTGTGGCGCGGATTGCGATTGCTGCGCAGTTTGGCGCGCCGGGTCATCGGCGCTCTGGTAGCGGTACTCGACTTGCGCCAGCGCGGGCAGCGCTGCCGCACAAGCGATGGTGCCGACGAATAACAGATGGCGATAGTCGTTCATATTGAATTCTCCGTTGATGCAAGCAATTCTAATTATAAACCCGAAGCCAGCGTGAGTAGTGCCAACTTTGTCACAGTAATTCAACTGCTTAATTCGGGCCGGTTGCGAAACATTTCAAGCGCTTCGGGATTGGCGAGCGCTTCCACGTTTTTGACCGGCCGGTTATGCACGACGTTGCGAACCGCCAGCTCGACGATTTTGCCGCTTTTGGTGCGCGGAATATCGGCAACCTGGACGATCTTCGCCGGCACATGGCGCGGCGTGGTATTGGTGCGGATGTGTTGCCCGATCCGGTCGCTCAGGGCCCGGTCGAGCTTGAGTCCCTCGCGCAACCGCACGAATAGCACGACGCGCACATCGCTCGGTTTTTCAGGCGGCCAGTCCTGGCTGATCACCAGGCTTTCGACAACTGCGTCGAGTTGCTCCACCTGGCGGTAGATCTCGGCGGTGCCGATGCGCACGCCGCCGGGATTGAGCACCGCATCCGAGCGGCCGTAGATGATCATACCGTCGTGCCAGGTCAGCTCGACGTAATCGCCGTGGCACCAGACGTCGGGGAATTTCTCGAAATAGGCCGCGCGGTACTTGCTGCCGTCGGCATCCTTCCAGAAGCCGACCGGCATCGACGGAAACGGCGCCGTGCACACCAACTCGCCTTTCGCGCCGCGCACGGCCTTGCCATCGTCGTCGAATACCTCGACTTTCATGCCGAGGCTGCGGCACTGGATTTCGCCGCGCCATACCGGCAGCAACGGACTGCCCATGACAAAAGTGCCAATGATGTCGGTGCCGCCGGACATCGACGCCAGATTGAGGTCGCGCTTCACGTGCTGATAAACGTAATCGAAACTTTCCGGCGCGAGAGGCGAGCCGGTCGACAGCATGACGCGAAGCTTGTCCAGCCGGTGGGTTTGCGCCGGTTTCAGGCCGGCTTTGGCCAGCGCGTCGATGAATTTAGCGGAGGTGCCGAAGATCGTCATGCCCGCCGCGTCGGCGAAATCGAACAGGATGATGCCGCCGCGCATGAACGGCGAGCCGTCGTAGAGCAGCAATGCGCAGCCGGCGGCCAGCCCCGATGCGAGCCAGTTCCACATCATCCAGCCGCAGGTGGTGAAATAAAACATGCGGTCGCCGCGCTTGATGTCGACATGCAGCACGTGCTCCTTCAAGTGCTGCAGCAGCGTGCCGCCGGCGCCGTGCACGATGCACTTGGGCACGCCGGTGGTGCCTGACGAATACATGATATAGAGCGGATGGTTGAACGGCAGCCGTTCGAATTCGATTGCGCGCGCCTTGAACGGCGCCATGAATGCGTGAATGTCGATTGCGCGCGGCACGTCCCCGATCGCGGGCGAACGCTGCGTGTAAGGAACGACGATCACGCGCTCGACCGACGGCAATTGCCGCACGATTTCCCGCAGGCGCGGCAGCACGTCGATCGTCTTTCCGTTGTAGAAGTAGCCGTCGGCGCTGAACAGTATCCTGGGCTCGATCTGGCCGAAGCGGTCGAGCACGCCCTGCGTGCCGAAGTCGGGCGAACACGAAGACCAGATCGCGCCGGTGCTGGTAGCTGCGAGCATCGCGATCACGGCGCCGGGAATGTTCGGCATGTAGCCGGCGACGCGGTCGCCGGCCTTGACGCCGGCCACCCGCAGCGCCTGTGCGAGCCGTGATACTTCGTGATACAGCTCGGCATGGGTGATGCTGCTCTTGACCCGGTCCTCGCCCCAGAACACGAGCGCGGTTTCACGGTCGCGCCGGCGCAGCAGATTTTCGGCGAAATTGAGCCGCGCCTGCGGGAACCAGCGCGCGCCCGGCATGCGGTCGCGGTGCTCGAGCACGACATTGCCCTGTGTATCCGCGATCACATTGCAGAAGGCCCACACCTCGCGCCAGAACTGCTCGGGTTCGCGGATCGACCAGTCGTAGAGCGCCGCGTAATCGGCAAGCCGTATGCCGTGCTTGCGCTCGACCGCGCGCATGAACGCCGTCATGTTGGATGCGGCGATGGACTTGGCGGAGGGTTGCCACAAAGGCTGGTTCATGGCGGCTCGAATCTGTGCGGCTATTCCTGGCGCATGAGCGGGAACAGAATCACGTCCCTGATGCTCGGACTGTCGGTGAGCAGCATGACCAGCCGGTCGATGCCGATGCCGGCGCCGGCGGTCGGGGGCAGACCGTATTCAAGCGCTCGAATGTAATCCGCGTCGTAATGCATCGCTTCCTGGTTGCCGGCCTCTTTCTGCCTGACTTGCTCCTTGAAGCGCGCCGCCTGGTCTTCGGGATCGTTCAACTCGGAGAAGCCATTCGCGATCTCCCGGCCCGCCATGTACAGCTCGAAGCGCTCGGTGAAGTCCGGATCGACGTCGCTGCGACGCGCGAGCGGCGACACTTCGGCGGGATAGTGATAGACGTAGGTCGGATCGAGCAGTTGCGACTCCACGGTGTTTTCGAACAGCGTGAGCTGCAGGCCGCCGATCCCGTCCTGCTCGCGGTACGCAATGCCGAGCTGCTTGAGCTTGGCGGTCAATGCATCGCGGCTCTTGAGCATGTCGTCGCTGAAATCCGGGTGGGATTTCTTGAGTGCATCGGCGATGGTTATCCGCGCGAAGGGTTTTTCCAGATCCATTTCGCGGCCCTGGTAGGTAATCTTCATGGTGCCAAGCACGGTATGCGCGACCGCGCGGACCATTTCCTCGATAAACGCCATCAGATAGCTGTAATTGCGATGGGCGCAGTAAAACTCGAGCATCGTGAATTCGGGATTGTGACGAGTGGAAATGCCCTCGTTGCGGAAACTGCGGTTGATCTCGAACACCTTCTCGAAGCCGCCGATCACCAGCTGCTTCAGATACAGCTCGGGCGCGATGCGCAGGAAGAGCTGCATGTCGAGCGCGTTGTGATGGGTGACGAACGGGCGCGCCGCCGCGCCGCCGGGGATCGGGTGCATCATCGGCGTCTCGACTTCGAGATAGCGCTTGGCGAGGAAAAACTCGCGGATGGCCTGAATGATGCGGGAGCGCAACACGAACGTGAGCCGCGTCTCCTCGTTGGCGATCAAATCGAGATAGCGCTGGCGGTAGCGTTGCTCCTGGTCGGTCAGGCCGTGGAACTTTTCCGGCAACGGCCGCAGCGATTTGGTCAGCATCACGAGCTGCTTGACGCGCACGGTCAGCTCACCCGTCTTGGTTTTGAACAATACGCCGTCGGCGCCGATGATGTCGCCGACGTCATAATGCTTGAATTCCGCATGCTGCTCTTTGCCGGGGTAACTGTCGGTGATATAGAGCTGGATCGCGCCGCTCATATCCTGAATGGCCGCGAAGCTCGCCTTGCCCATCACGCGCTTCAACATCATGCGTCCCGATACCCTGACCACCACCGGGTTGAGGTCGAGCCAGTCGCGGTCGCTGTTCTCGTATTTTTCCAACAGGTCGCCGGCGAGATCGTCACGCTGAAACTTGTTCGGGAACGCAAAGCCTTTCCGGCGTATCTCCTTCAGTTTGGCGCGCCGTTCGGCGATGATCTGGTTCTCGTCGGGCTGCGGCGTGGTCGGTTGTTCGCTCATTTTTCTTCCTCGGTCAGATTCCCTGTTTCAAGCTGGCCGTGATGAAGTCGTCCAGATTGCCGTCGAGCACGGATTGGGTATTGCCGATCTCGATGTTGGTGCGCAGATCCTTGATGCGGGACTGGTCGAGCACGTAGGAGCGGATCTGGTGGCCCCAGCCGATGTCGGTCTTGGTGTCCTCCATCGCCTGTTTTTCCTCGTTGCGTTTCCTGATCTCGAGTTCATACAGGCGCGCTTTCAGCATCGCCATCGCTTCGGCGCGGTTGCGGTGCTGCGAGCGGTCGTTCTGGCATTGCACGACGATGCCGCTGGGCGCGTGCGTGATGCGGATGGCGGAATCGGTCTTGTTCACGTGCTGCCCGCCGGCGCCCGAAGCGCGGAAAGTATCGATGCGCAGGTCGGCCGGGTTGATCTCGATTTCGATCGTTTCGTCGATTTCGGGATAGACGAACACGCTGGCGAACGACGTATGGCGCCGGTTGTTGGAATCGAACGGCGACTTGCGCACCAGACGGTGAATGCCGGTTTCGGTGCGCAGATGGCCGAACGCATAATCGCCGATGACTTTGAGCGCAACGCTTTTGATGCCGGCGACTTCGCCGGGCGATTCCTCGAGCAGTTCGACGCGAAAGCTCTTGCGCTCGCAGTAGCGCAGATACATGCGCTCGAGTATCTGCGCCCAATCCTGCGCTTCGGTGCCGCCGGAGCCGGCCTGGATGTCGACGAAGCAGTTGTTCGGGTCCATCGGGTTCGAGAACATGCGCCGGAATTCAATGTCGGCGACGGTTTTCTCGAGCGCGAGCGCATCGATATCGATGGTCTTGAGCGATGCATCGTCGTTGTCGGCGCGCGCCATCGTAAACAGCTCGCTCGCGTCGCGCAGATCACGGTCGAGCTTGTCCATGGTGACGACCAGCGTTTCGAGCATTTTGCGTTCGCGGCCCAGCTCCTGGGCGCGTTTGTTGTCGCTCCAGACCGACGGGTCTTCGGCTAGTTTGACGACTTCGGCGAGGCGCTTTTGCTTGGCCTCGAAGTCAAAGATACCTCCGCAGTTCGGCGTTGCGCTGGCCTAAATCCTGCAGCCGCCGTGCAATAGTGTTGAGTTGTTCCGCTTCCATCAAGGGCAGGTCCGGGAAAACCTGAAATTATACACGAGGGTCCGGCCACAGCCGCTACCGCAGCAGGAGCGCGGTACCGATGCCGGCCGCGGTGAGCAGCAGGCCGGGCGCCGCGCGACGGCCGAGCAGCGTGCCGCCGATGACGAACACCAGCGCCGTCTTGAAGACGATGTTGGCAAGCATGGCGAGCCCGATGGTGGTAACGGCCTGCTCGGCGCCGAGTTTGCCGAGTTCGAACAGGCGCAGCGTGGAGAGCGTAATCGCATCGACGTCGGTCAGCCCGGAGACCAGCGCAACGGCATACAGCCCGCGCGGCCCCGCGACATCCGATAGCCACGCCCCAAGCAGCAGCACCACGCCGTAGATGGCGCCGAAACTAAGCGCAGTGCCGAGTTCGGTCGGATTCGCGATTTCGGGGACAGGCGGCTTGTCGCCGTCGCCGAGCGCCTGCCAGCGGTAAAGCGTGGCGGCCAGCCCGAGCACCAAGCCGCCCGCCAACACCGGCAGGAGCTTCGGCAGCACAGCCAGCGAGACCACCGCGGTCAGCATCCCCACCCGCACCGGCAGCACCAGGTTGGCGAGCAGGATCACGACCACCGCGAGTTGAGCCATCTCGGCGTGAGCACGGCCGTTGCGCGCATAGACCAGCGTGGTCGCGGTGCTCGACACCAGCCCGCCGAATAGTCCCAGCAGCGGCGTGCCGTAGCGCTCGCCGACGATGCGCAAGGCAAGATAGCCGGCGAGGCTGACACCGGATATCAGCACGACCATGAGCCAGAGCTGGTGCGGATTGAACGCGTCGTAGGGGCCGAAATTCCGGTCCGGCAGGATCGGCAGGATGATGAACGACAGCACCGCGAACTGCAGCATCGACACCAGGTCGCGGCGCGTCAGGCTGCGCGTGACGCCGTGCAGTTCCGTCTTGAAGTAGAGCAGGATCGTGGTGACGATCGCGAGCATCACCGCGATGGTGCTGAAGCCGTACCACACGAGTGCGCCCAGGCCGTAGCACATCAGCAGCGCGGCGACCGTGGTGGTGCCGGGATCGCCGTCGTCGGGAGTGCCTTGCAGGTAGGCGGCGATGATCATTGCGCCGACGGCAAGCAGGCCGGCCGCGAGCAGCCACGGGGACGCGGCGCGTTCCGACACGAAAGCGGCGAGCGTGCCTAACATGGCGACCAGCGCGAACGTGCGCAGGCCGGCTTTGGCGGCCGGGCTGCGCTCGCGTTCGAGCCCGATCAGCAGGCCGATGCCGAGGCTGGTCAGAAAGCTCGCCAGCGGCTCGAGCCCGGCGCCTTCAAACAGGGTGTGGTCGATCATGCGTCATGCCTCTTGCCAGTGCTCTATTGTAAGTTGCAGCCGCTGTGCGCCGTTATATTCGTTGACGGCGAGGCGGTAGACCGCGTGTACGCGCCGCGGCAGCGGCGTCGCATGGGAAAACAGCATCGCCTCGAATTGGCCGCCGGGCCTGGCTAGGCGCAGCTTGAGATGGCGCTCGCCGACTATCCGTTGCTGCGCAACTTCGAATTCGTCGTCGAACGTCGGCGGCGGAAACCCCTGTCCCCAGACTTGCTGCTCGAGTATCCGTGCCGATTCGAGCGTCAGGTGCTCGACCGGCAGCGCGCCGTCCGTTTCGATCATGCGCTCGAGATCGGCCGGCGTGAGCAGCGCCTGCGCGGTCGTTTCGAACGCCGCGCGGAAACGCTCGAGATCGGCTTCGCGCAGCGTAAGGCCGGCTGCTGCGGCGTGCCACCCGAAGCGAATGAGCAGCGCGGGTTCGCGCTTGGCCACCAGATCGAGCGCATCGCGCAGATGCAGCGCGGCTATCGAGCGCCCGGAGCCTTTGAGTTCGCCGCTCGCGCCGCGCGCGAATGCGATCACCGGCCGGTGAAAGCGCTCCTTGAGGCGCGAGGCGAGAATGCCGATCACGCCCTGGTGCCAGCCGGGATCGAACAGGCACAGGCTGTAGCTGTCCTGCGGCGAAATTTGATCCAGAATCGCGAGCGCGTTATCGTGCATGCCGGCTTCGATCGAGCGGCGCTCCCGGTTCAATCGATCGAGTTCGCGCGCGATGCGCTCTGCGGTGGCGGGGTCGTTGCCGATCAGGCATTCGATGCCGACCGCCATGTCATCGAGCCGGCCCGCGGCGTTGAGCCGCGGGCCGAGCACGAAGCCGAGATCGTACGTCGTTGCCTTGGCCGGGTTGCGGCCGGCGACGCGCATCAGCGCGGCGATTCCGGGCCACGTTTTGCCGGCGCGGATGTGCTGCAGCCCCTGCCGCACCAATATCCGGTTGTTGTCGTCGAGCCGCACCACGTCGGCAACCGTGCCGAGCGCGACCAGGTCGAGCAGCGCGGCCAGGTTGGGCTCCGTCTTGCCTTCGAATGCGCCGCGTTTTCTCAATTCTGCCCGCAGGGCGAGCATCAGGTAGAACATCACGCCGACGCCGGCGAGATTTTTGCTCGGGAAGCCGCATCCCGGCTGGTTCGGATTGATGATGCATAACGCGTCGGGCAACGTCGCGCCGGGCAGATGGTGATCGGTGATCAGCACGCGCATGCCGAGCTGGTTGGCGGCGGCGACCCCATCGACGCTCGCGATGCCGTTGTCGACCGTGATCAGGATGTCGGGGTTCTTGATCTGCTTGGCGAGCGCTACGATCTCAGGCGTCAGGCCGTATCCGTACTCGAAGCGATTCGGCACCAGGTAATCGACGACGGCGCCAAATTCGCGCAGCGCGCGCATGCCGACCGCACAGGCGGTTGCGCCGTCGGAATCGTAATCGGCGACGATCAGCAGTCGTTGCTGGGTGGCGATCGCGTCGGCGATGATCGCTGCCATGCGTTCGACGTTGTGCAGGCGATCCAGCGGCGCAAGGCCGCCGAGTCCGGTTGCAAGCTGCTGCATCGAGGTCACGCCGCGCGCGGCATAAATGCGCGCAAGCAATGGGTGCAAACCGGCTTCCGCCAATGTTGCGATCGACGCGGCGGGTGCGCTGCGGGTGGCGAGGCTAAGCGGCATGGCTGGTCATACGGCGATTGCATAGTTCTCGAGCGGCCGCGCACGCCGCCAGAACCGCCACGATTGTGACCGCGTGAGCGTCGCTTCGAGCAAGTTCTCGCTATTGCATGCTGCGAGCGTGATGGCGGAAATCTTCCCTGTGCGCAGCGCCGCCAGCAAAGCGTTCATCCAATTGCGTTCAAGCAGCGCGAGTTGTTCTCGCCAGGCAGCGAGGTCGCCCGACTGCAGCGCGGCCGCCAACTGATCGAATACCAGCAGAGGGTTGCCGTCTTCGGCAGGCACTGTGGCGAGCCACGCAGCGCCGCCGGCGGGCAAATCGTGATGCGCAATGCCGGCCTTGGCGGCGAGTGAGCGCGCCAAAATATCGTCGCTCCACACTGCGGAGTAAGGCGAACGCGCTACCGCCGGCGCCGTACCGCCGCCCCACAACCAGATGCTGTTGACCGTCGCTGCACCGCGCGTTTCGCGTACCGCATTCACCGCGTGCGCGTGCAGCACCATTTGCGCCTCGTTGATTACGCGGTGCCAGGCGAGCGCGTCATCGCCCCGCGGCAGATGACGGTCTATGTCGTGGCGGGTTACGCGCGCAAGCGGCGTGGTGACGAGACCGGGTTCGCGTTCCGTGCGCAGGTACCAGCGTTGCGGGGAGGGTGCGAGCAAGGTGATGCCGTCGCCCCCGAAGTGCCGGTTGAGCGCTGCCACCAGAGCATGCGCTTCGTCCGTGTCGAGATCTGCCACGCGGCCGGCCATCATCAACTGTCCGCGGTTGACGCGCAATTCGACCGGATCCGCGCGCAGCCAGTAATGAAGTTCAGGCTCGACGCCGTCCACTCTCAATGTCAACGCCGCGACCGGCCAGTCCTGCTGTTTCACGATTCCGAACGCACGGCACAACCATGCCTCGGGCCCGAGCGCGGGCTGCAATGCAACGCTCGCGCGCGCGAGCAAAGTTTCCAGCAGGGGCAGGCGCATATCCTGGTAGGGCTCGCCGCCCACCGCGGACGGCAGCAGCAAATCGGAAATCAGCAGAGTGCAGCGCATGGACCAGGCCGGGGAGTGTTTTGCAGTTTACCATTCACGCCGGCATGCGGCCGGCCGCTATGTGCCGACGCGCCGGCATTGTGGCAAACTTGCGCTTTCGCCACGGGCGTTGATCTTGCAACCTTACGAGCTCTTCATCGGTTTGCGCTACACGCGCGCGCGGCAGCGCAGCCGTTTCATCTCGCTTATTTCGCTGGTATCGGTGATCGGCATCGCGCTCGGCATCACGGTGCTGATCACGGTGCTGTCGGTGATGAACGGTTTTCAGCGCGAGGTGCGTACACGCATCTTGAGTGTGGCGTCTCATGTCCAGATTTCAGGCGCTGACAACACGCTTGCCGACTGGCGCGCCGTCGCGGCTGCCGCCGAAAAAAACGAGCAGGTGGTGGCGGCCGCGCCGTACGTGACGGCCCAGGGGCTGCTGTCGAGCGGCGGTTCGGTGCGCGGCGTTTATATACGCGGCATCATTCCGAATTACGAGGAAAAAGCCGCCGATCTCGCGCAGCACATGCAGGCCGGCAGCCTGACTGCGCTGAAACCGGGCGAATTCGGCATCGTGCTCGGCATCGAGCTCGCGCGCGCGCTCGGCGTGCTGGTCGGCGACAAGGTGGTGTTGATCGCGCCGCAGGGGCAGGTGACGCCGGCCGGCGTCCTGCCGCGGCTGCGGCAGTTCACCGTGGCCGGGATTTTCTTTGTCGACCATTACGAGTACGATTCCGGCCTGGCGCTCATCGAACTGGAAGACGCGCAGAAGCTCTACCGCATGGGCACGCAGGTGAGCGGCGTGCGTCTGAAGCTCAAGGATCTGTTCCAGTCGGGCGCCGTGTCGCGCGATCTCGCGCGCAGTCTCGGGCCGGACACCATCATCACGGACTGGACGCGGCTCAACGCGAATTTCTTTCGTGCCGTCGACATCGAGAAGCGCATGATGTTCCTGATCGTGTTCCTGATCATCGCGGTCGCCGCGTTCAACATCGTCTCGAGTCTATTCATGGCGGTGAAGGACAAGCAGTCCGACATCGCGATCCTGCGCACGCTCGGCGCGAGCCCGGGCAGCGTGACGAAAATCTTCCTGATCCAGGGCACGTTGATCGGCTTGATGGGGACGCTCGCCGGCGTGATCGGCGGCGTCGCGTTAGCCGCCAATGTGGACGTGGTGGTGCCGTTTCTCGAACAGATGCTCGGCTTCAAGTTCCTTTCCAAGGACGTCTACCAGATCAGCGAGCTGCCCTCGGAGTTGCGCGCGTCCGATATCCTGCTGACGGCGTTTTTCTCCTTCGTGGTCAGCATGCTCGCGACGATTTATCCGAGCTGGCGCGCGGCCAAGATCAATCCCGCGGAGGCGCTGCGCTATGAATAGCGGTCAGCGCTCAGCGGTCAGCGTTCAGCCGGCGCTCGCGTGCCACGGCCTGCGCAAGATCTACTGGCAGGGTAAAGTCGAAGTGCCGGTGCTGCTCGGCGTGGATCTCACGGTAGCGAAAGGCGAGTTTGTCGCGATCGTCGGCGCTTCGGGTTCGGGCAAGAGCACGCTGCTGCATCTGCTCGGCGGGCTCGACGCCGCAAGCGGCGGCGAGGTCCTGATCGGCGGGCGCGATATCCAGTCGCTCGACGAGGCCGAGCGCGGCGAGCTGCGCAACCGCGCGCTCGGATTCGTTTACCAGTTCCATCATCTGCTGCCGGAATTCACCGCGGTCGAGAACGTCGCGATGCCGCTCCTGATCCGGCGCCTGGCGGATGCCGAAGCCGGGGCGCTCGCGGTCGGGATGTTGAAGCGGGTCGGGCTCGGCCATCGTTTGGCCCACGCGCCGTCCGAGCTGTCGGGCGGCGAGCGCCAGCGCGTTGCGCTTGCGCGCGCGCTGGTCACGAACCCGGCGTGCGTGCTGGCCGACGAGCCGACCGGCAACCTCGATCGTCAGACCGCGGGCGAGGTGTTCGAACTGATGCTCGAACTCAACCGCGGCTTCAACACCAGTCTCGTGATCGCGACTCACGACAGCGAAATCGCGTCGCGTGCCGGGCGCATCCTGAGATTGGTCGATGGGGTGCTGCGGACGGCTTGAGTTGACATTGTCCGGCGCACCTGTCCGGACAAGCTCAAGGTGATCATTGGACCGGTTCCGGGCCGCACCCCTTGGTCTCGCGCAGATGCCGCAGCTGCACGAGACGTGTATTTGCGCTTTGAAGAGCGTCGGTTTTTTCGAGATTGTTTCCCATTCCGAAGTCGCCCAGGACCGCGATTGCGTCGCGCCCGCTGAATTCACTTTCTTTCTTCACGCGGTCGATAAACGCCCTGACTTTTGCCGTGTCGAGATCGATGTCCCGGCAGGTCATGGATTCTTTCTCCTTGTCCGTGAGTAATGGTTGCCGGCCGTAAGTTTTGGTCGCACACCCCTGGACTGAAGCCAGCACGAGAACGGCAGCTGCGAGCAGCAACGCATGTTTCATTGTTCCCTCATTCCTCGAAATTAAAACTCATTTCCTTTCCATCAACCTGGCCAGGGCCGAATCGTTCTCGGACCCGGTCGCTACAAGTTTCGATACGACGGCGGCCCGATCGGCGGCAGACCGGTTTTGGCCAAGCTTGAATTTGCCTTGTATTTCCCTGATTCGGACTTCTATTCCTACAATGGCCCCCAGAAGTCCTTGATCGTACCCGGGCAGCCAGGGAGGCTTGTTATTGCGTTCATATTTCTCCGTGAGGCGCTCGACGATGCGCTTGATGCGGGACCGGTCATCCAGGGCTTGGGCGCTCCCATAAACGTGGGCGACTGCGTAATTCCAGGTCGGCACGCCCGGGGCGAGGTACCACGAGGGAGATATGTAGGCATGCGGCCCCTGGAAGATGGCCATGACCTCCGCCCCATTTGAAAAGTGCTGCCACTGCGGATTGGCCCGCGCGACATGCCCAAGCAATACGTTCGCTTCCCGGTCGTAGATGAAAGGAATGTGGCTCGCAAACGGACGGCCCTCGAATACCGTGACCAATACTCCAAATGCATTTTCATTGATGAATGCGGCCAGCTTGTCACCGTCGTCCTCGCCGAAGTGCTTGGGAACGTACATGGCGCGTAATGAGTTCTAACGAGCGGGCGCCGGAGCGCGAAGCGCTACGGGAACCCGACAGCGACGCTGTCGGGCGCTCCGCTCGAATGCGGGGTTAGGCGCAACGTTCGCTTGCCGGTCTTCAGTTCGGTCGCGCGGTGCCCGTAAGACGTTCATTCCAGCTTACTGATTAAGCGATAGATCGCGATTAAAATTCCGAATCCGATGTACATCCCCAATAACGCAACAAGCATTAGCATCGCCACCGCGAAGCTTATTATTTTCGCTTCCGACAGAAAAATAATCGTGCCAGCGAGACCGATGAACGAAGCAGCGATGCCGGCAGCGACCTTTAGCGTTCTATTCTTTGGCATAGGTTATGCCGGCTCCCTCGACGACGCCTGAATGAATGAGCCTGAACATGGCGCCCAACATCTGACTTCATCGGCCTGCGCGGCTTTTTGTGCAGGTCCGGTGCAAGGATGGGTTGGCCACCCGAAAGGTAACATTCGCTAGCGCTGTATCTACAGGACGAGAAATGGCCCTCACTCCACAGATGAAAATCGATTTGGCTCTTTGGCTTCCTGTATAGCCCACACAATTAGGACAATCCATCCAATTATTGGAATGAACCAAAGCAGAAGAAACCACCCACTTCTATCTGTGTCGTGTAGCCGCCGCGCGCCAACTGCCAGGGACGGTAGCAAAACCCCCAGCGAAAAAAGCCCTGACAACATCTCGCTTACGATACCTGATGCCGCCGACGCCAAGAAAGTAAAAAGGAACCACCACCAATACTCCGACCGAGAGGCGCGCCCGTTAAACGCGGCATATTTTGAGAAACAGGTGCTAATGGATTCGCCGAATGTCATGTGCTACCTCCTGATCTAAGTTTATCGGAACAACAAGATGTATTAGTTTTCAACAATCAAAAGAGAACAGATCATCGAGGTTGGGGCATCCAACGTGAATTAGGTGAAAAGATAGATGCTGATTTAGATGACATATTAGATGACAATTTAGTTGGCACTCATCACTCTTTCATCGACTAGTACTTTTGTCATGGCCCGTCATCCTGTTGGCCCGTCTATACGTTACGCCGGATACTGTGCAATGACAAACCAGTCTCAAAAAGGCGGGAAGCGCAAATGGCGGAGCATGGCAAGGGAATGGCGGTGGAACAGGTTGCACGGCCGCAGCTTCCGGATTTGGCGCGCGACGTTTCTTCGTCTCTCGATTTTCTCAGTGTCCCCTGTGGTCCCCTGTGGCCAAGGTCTTTGGCTCTTGGTCTTATCCGCGTTCATCGGCGGTTGCATCGGGTTCTAGTACTCGACCGGAACCGGATCTAGGCTCCGCCACATGTACCAGGTCGCGACCGAGCGCCACGGCAGCCAGCGCCTGGCGATCGAATTCATTTTGAGCTTCGACAGCGGCCGGCCATGGTTGTAATGCAGGCTCATGGCACGCTGCAGGCCGATGTCGTCGACCGGCAGCACGTCGGGGCGCGTCATGTAGAAAATGAGGAACATCTCGGCGGTCCAGCGGCCGATGCCGCGCACCTGCGTCAACTCGGCGATCAACTCATCGTCCGACATCTTGTCCCAGCGCTTGACGTCGAGCCGGTTCTCGACGAAATGACGCGCCAGATCCTGCATGTAAACGACCTTGCTGCGCGACAGCCCGCAACCGCGCAAGGCGTCGGCGTCGTGGCTGTGGATGACCTCGGGCCGCATCGCCGGCACCGCGGTGATGAGTTTTTGCCATACGCTGGCGGCGGCCTTGACCGAGATCTGCTGGCCGACGATCGAGCGCGCGAGCGTGTTGAACGCATCGCCGCGTGAACGCAGCGTGAGGCCGTGTGATCTGGCGGCTATTTTTTTTATTACCGCATCGCGCTTCGCCAGCTCGCGGGTCGCCTGCTTCCAGTAGCTAGGGGTGGTCATGATGCCGATGGGCTCCTGTTTATTCTGAGTTGCCGCCGACGGTGCCATGCGCGGCCGACATAGAGCCGCCACGCGCAATTGACTGCGACAAAGCCGGTGATCGCGAGGAGCGCGGCGAGCAGCGGCAATCCGATCAGGAGCGGCTTGCCGACCGACACGGCCCAGTCCAGCATCGCCGGCAGCCAGTCGCGCAGGCGCATGCCTTCGGTGTGGACGGCGAGCGCCGGCACGCTTTCGCCGGCGCGCAGCAGCGCGACTTGGCCGAGTTTGTAGGCGCAGTAATACAGCGGCACGATCGTGAACGGATTGGTGTAGAGCGTGGTAAACGCGGCGACCGGCAGGTTCACACGAAACAGTATGGCGCCGATTGCCGCCGCGAGAAATTGCACCGGATTGCTGCCCGGGATCAGGCCGGTGAACATGCCGACCGCGACGCCGCCCGCGACCGCACGCCGGTGCAAGTGCCACAGGTTGTGGTGCTTGAGCAGCGGGCCGAACCATCCGATGTAGCGATTCTCGAGGATCGTTGCATGGCTCGGCAGGTATTTCCTGAAAAACTTGCGGGGCATGGAGGGCCGGACTGAAAAGGGTAGATATTGTATCGAAAATCGTCTCTCAACCGGCCCGGTCGTGCGTTAAGCCATGAATGTCTTTGCACAGCGGGTCGTTCATGCGTCTTAATGTTATTGGCTTCGCCGCCGGCGTGTGGTGGCTGCAGGTGCAGGCGCAATTGCCGTCGCCGCACTGGTACTGGCTCGCCGCGCCGCTCGCGTGCCTGGCGCTGCTGACGGCGCGGCCGTCGCTGCCGCCGCTGCGCATAACGCGGTGCGCGCTGGCGATGGCGTGCTGTATTGCGTGCGGGTTTTTGTGGGCGGCGTGGCTCGCCGGGCAGCGACTTGCCGATGCGCTGCCAGCGGAGTGGGAAGGGCCGGACATTCAACTCGCCGGTGTTATCGCCGTCCTGCCTCAGCCGTACGAGCGCAGCCTGCGTTTCGAGTTCGATGTCGAGCGCGTGCTGACGCCCCAGGCCGTCGTTCCCGCGCATATCGCATTGTCGTGGTGGGGAAGCCCGGCGCGCGACGACCGGCCGGCGACGTTTCCCGAGTTGCATGCGGGCGAGCGCTGGCAGCTTACGGTGCGGCTGCGGCGACCGCACGGCACGCTCAATCCGCACGGTTTCGATTACGAAGCATGGCTGCTCGAACGCAACATCCGCGCGACCGGTTACATCCGGCCCAGTGGTGGCAACCGGCGGCTGTCGACGCTGGTGATGCGGCCGCAATATCTCGTCGAGCGCGTGCGTGAAGCGGTCCGCGGCCGCATTCAGACCTCGCTTGCCGACGCGCCGTATGCCGGCGTGCTCGCGGCGCTCGCAATCGGCGACCAGCGCGCAATCACTCAAACGCAGTGGCAGACCTTCACGCGCACCGGCGTGAATCACCTGATGAGCATCTCGGGCCTGCACGTGACGATGATTTCGGGCCTCGCGTTCGCGCTCGCCTATTACCTGTGGCGCTTGAGCGCGCGCCTGACGCTGTGGCTGCCGGCGCGCAAGGCAGCTGCGGTCGCGGGTCTTTCCGCCGCGTTTGTGTACGCCTGGCTTGCGGGATTCGAGGTGCCGGCGCAGCGCACCGTCTATATGCTGGCGGTGGTGGCGGCTGCGCTGTGGATGGGGCGCCTCACTTCGGCATCGGCGGTATTGAGCGCAGCGTTGCTCGCCGTGCTCGCGCTCGATCCATGGGCGGTGCTCGCGCCGGGGTTCTGGTTGTCGTTCGGCGCGGTGGCGCTGATACTGCTGGTGTCGACCGGCCGGATCGCGCCGCCGCACTGGCTGACGGCGTGGGCGCGCGTGCAATGGGCGGTGACGCTGGGGCTGATCCCGCTGCTGCTCGCGCTGTTCCAGCAGGTGTCGCTGGTTTCGCCGCTCGCCAACGCCGTCGCGATCCCGGTGGTGAGCCTGGTCGTCGTGCCGCTGACTTTGATCGGCGTGATGTTGCCGTTCGATCTCGTGCTGCAGCTCGCGCATGCGGTGATGGGAGCGTGCGGAGCGCTGTTGGAATGGATGAGCGCGCTGCCCGCCGCAGTCTGGCAGCAGCACGCGCCGCCCACGTGGACTGTGGCGGCGGCGATGTCCGGCGTGCTGTGGCTGTTGCTGCCGCGCGGTTTTCCGGCGCGCTGGATCGGTGCGGCAGCGCTGCTGCCGATATTTCTGGTCGAGCCGCCATTGCTGGCCGAAGGCGCCCTCAGGTTGAGCGTGCTCGACGTCGGGCAGGGGCTCGCGGTCGTTGCACAAACCCGCAACCACGCGTTGCTCTACGATGCCGGCCCCGCGTTCGGGCCGCAGATCGACAGCGGCAACCGCATCGTCGTGCCATTTCTGCGTGCGGCCGGCGTGCGCACGCTGACGGGGATGGTGATAAGTCACAGCGACAACGACCATAGCGGCGGCGCAAGTTCGGTGCTGCAGGCATTGCCGGTCGACTGGTTATTGTCATCGCTGCCCGCTACGCATCCGCTGCTCGCGCAAGTTGCGTCGTCGCAACGATGCACGGCCGGCGAGCGCTGGGAGTGGGATGGCGTCGAGTTCGATTTGCTGCACCCGAGGCCTGAGAGCTACGCGCGCGAAAAGCTGCGCGTGAACGACCGCGGCTGCGTGCTGCGCATCGGCACCGCGGGTGCGAGCGTGCTGCTCACTGCGGACATCGAGAGTAAATCGGAGCGCGAGCTGCTGGCGGCGGTCCCGGACCGGCTGCGCGCGCAGGTGCTGCTCGTGCCGCACCACGGCAGCCGCACCTCGTCATCGCCCGAGTTCATCGCGCAGGTCGACCCCGCCATTGCGCTCGTTGCCGCCGGCTACCGCAACCGGTTCGGGCATCCGAAAGACGACGTGCTCGACCGCTACCGCGCGCTCGGCAGCCGCATCTATCGCACCGATCATGACGGTGCGCTGCTGCTCGACGTCGGCCGTGATGGCGCGATCAGCGTGCAGCGCTATCGCGGGCTGTACCGGCGCTACTGGCACGCGCCAACCGAAAATCCCGACCTGCCCGAGGATGAAGTGCCGTGATCACAGGAAACCGATCAGCGCATCGAGTACCGCATCGGGCTGCTCGGCCATCAAGGCGTGCCCGCTGCCTTCGAGAGTGACGGTTTGCGCGTGCGGGAGACGCTTGACGAATTCGTGCGTTGCGCGCGGCGGGATCATCTGATCGCGGCTGCCGACGATGACGAGCGCGGGACACTGAATACTCGCCGCCGCATCAGCCGCCACGTAATCGTGGCACGCCTTGAAGTCGGCGTAGAGGACGCCCGACGCCTGGCGCTCCAGCAGCCGCAAATTCATGCCGAGCAGCCACAGGCCGGGCGCGGTGTTGCCGCCGATCTGCGCGCGGGGGCTAAACGACCAGACATTGATCATGTCGAGCGCCGCGTGATCGTCAGCCCGCGCAGCGTCGAGCAGCGGTTCGGCGACCGGCATCGGCACCGCCGTGCCGAGCAGGGCGATCTTCGCAATCCGCAACGGGTGATGCGCGGCGAGCTCGAGCGCCACCAGCGAACCCATGCTGTGGCCGACGCTTGCCGCCCGCTTTACGCCGGCGCCGTCCAGCGCGGCGATCACCCAATCGGCCATCGCAGCGATCGATGCGAGCGCGGGTCCCTGTGAGCGGCCGTGGCCGGGCAGGTCGGGCGCGAGCACGTTGTACCGGTGGTAAGCGAAATAGCGGCTTTGCAGCACCCATGCGCTGTGGTCCTGTTCGCCGCCATGGATGAACACCACCGTCGGCAGCGCCGGATCAATCGCGTGGCCGGCAGTGTAGACGTAGGCGCTTTTGCCCCGCACGTCGAGTTTCATCGCGACTTAGGCTTTCTGCGATGCATGGAGCGCGCGGCTCAGATCTTCGATCAAATCGTCGGGGTCTTCGAGGCCGATCGACAGGCGGATCGTGCCTTCGCTGATGCCGGCAGCCCTGAGCGCCGCTTCGTCCATGCGGTAATGGGTGGTAGACGCGGGATGGATCACGAGGGATTTGGCGTCACCGACGTTGGCGAGATGCGAAAATACGCGCAAGGTGTCGATGAAACGCCGCCCGGCAGGACGCCCGCCGCGAATCGTGAAGCTGAATACCGCGCCGCACCCTTTGGGCAGCAGTTTTTGCGCGAGCGCGTGATCGGGATGATCCGGCAGCTCGGGATAGATCACCGCTTCAACCGCTTCGTGGCCGGCGAGAAACGCGACGATCCTGCGCGTGTTCTCGACATGCCGCTGCATTCTGAGCGGCAGCGTCTCGATTCCCTGCAGGATGTGGAATGCGTTGGTCGGGCTCATGCAGGCGCCGAAATCGCGCAATCCCTCGCGCCGCGCGCGCAGCAGAAATGCGGCGACGGTCGATTCCTCGTCGAACACCATGCCGTGGAAGCCGTCGTACGGCTCCGACAGCAGCGGAAATTTTTCCGAGGTTTCCCAGTCGAATTTGCCGCTGTCGACCAGCACACCGCCGATCGCAACGCCATGACCGCCGAGGAATTTGGTCGCCGAGTGATAGAGCAGGTCGGCGCCGAGCTCGAAGGGCCGCATCAGATACGGCGTGGTAAACGTCGAGTCGACCAGCAGCGGCAGCCCTGCATCATGGGCGACCGCTGCCACGCGCGGCACGTCGAGCACATCAAGGCCGGGGTTGCCGAGCGTCTCGCCGAATACGAGCCGCGTATTGGGTCGAATTGCCGTGCGGAATGCGTCGACCTCGCGCGGATCGACGAACGTGGTTGCGATGCCGAAGCGCGGCAGCGTGTAATTCAGCAGGTTGTGCGAGCCGCCGTAGAGCGAGCGCGACGCGACGATGTGCGAACCCGCGCCCATCAGCGTCGCGATCGCGAGGTGCAGCGCGGCCTGGCCGCTCGCGGCGGCGATCGCGCCGATGCCGCCTTCGAGCGCGGCAACGCGTTCCTCGAGCACGGCACAGGTTGGATTCGAGATGCGCGAGTAGACGTGGCCGGCGCGCTCCATGTTGAAGAGCGCCGCCGCCTGATCGGTGTCTTTGAAGACGAAGCTGGTGGTCTGGTAGATCGGGGTCGCGCGCGCGCCGTACAGCGGATCGGGCTGCTGGCCCGCGTGCAGGCTCAGCGTATCAAAACTAAAGGATTTTGGAACGGCCATGGGACCTCCACTGGAGATCCCATTGTAACAAGGCGGGGGAGAGCGCCTGCGGACCTGACCGCGCCGTTAAGCGGCAGCCAGCGTGCCGGCGAATTTAATCCGGCAGTTTCTGCCGGTATTAAAACTTCTTGTGCAGCATGAAACCGGGCGCGCGCTTGGGTTGCAGGCCAAGACTGCTGCTCGGGCTCAATTCGACGGTGCTCGAGGAATTGATGTTGAGCCCGACGCCGACGCCCCATTCGTTTTTCTGGTCGAGCGGCACGACGAGGCCCTTCGCCTCGCGGTTGTAGTTGATACCGAACGGCAACTCGATTCCGTTGCTGGCAGCACTACCGGACTGAGGTTTGAGGCCAAGATGACTGGGCGTGAGCTTCGCGCGCAACGTGTCGGCGTCGAGCTGGATCGGCGGGTGCAGATCGGCGGGCGGCGACATCGTGGTAACTGCACTTTGCGCGAAGGAAACCGTTGCAATCGAGCCCGCGGCGAGCGTGGCAGCGGCAAGCAGCATAAGAGTACGCGGATGACCGGTCATGGCGCCTTCTCCTGCTTAAGTGCTGAGAACCGGGCTGCTTGGGCAGTCTTATATCCGGGGGTAGCAATATTATCAACCCGAAAGTGTGACTTTTTCAACAGTTACTTGAACAGAACCCGGTCGGCTCGAGATTTCGTTTGTACTTTGTGAGTATATGGTAATCAATCGCTTATGTTATATTTCAGAGAATATGCATCATGTCAGCCGCGAGCGCGGGTCGAGCATTGGCTGCCAACGCCGGGTCCTGCAGCCCTGGACGCAGCGCCAGCGGCTCCGGCGCGTGGCAGGGGGTTCCAGACACGCACAATGCGCCGTGCCTCGGCTTCCTTGTCATTGCCCGGGATAATCGCTGACGATTTATGGTGCTGCAGGCGGTGCACAATAGTGCTTTGCTCATTTTGCAGCGGTCATATCCGCAATGTATAAAAAATGTCCTGAATGCGGCTTTGAGCGCAAACCGGATGATCGGTCCGATCCCGGCGTTTGCCCGGCGTGCAGGCTGGTGTTTGCCAAATGGGTGAGCCGTACGCTCGGTAGCGGCGGCGCGAATCGCATAGCGGACGGCGATGAATCGCAGGGAGAAGGGCGGGTAGCGATGCTGGTCGCTCGCTTGACCTTCATTGAGCCGCACACGGACCCCACGGTATTTTGGGGACGCGTAGCGGTATACGTCGTGCTTTTTGCATGGGGCTGGTACTTCATCCTGCTCAATTTTCGCAGCTACGAAATCATGAGTTCGTTCATGCATCGGGTCGATCTGGTGTTCCATGAGGCGGGGCACGTGGTTTTCATTCCATTTGGCTCTTTCATGACGATACTCGGCGGAACTTTGGGCCAGTTGATCATGCCCATAGTTGTAATGGTGGCGCTGATCGTCACCGGTCACGACAACTTCGGCGGCTCGGTCGGACTCTGGTGGCTGGGTCAAAGCCTCATGGACTGCGCGCCTTACATCGCCGATGCGCGGGCGTTGCAATTGCCGCTGCTCGGCGGCGGCACCGGCCAGGACCGGCCCGGTATGCACGACTGGGAAAATATCTTGCTCGACTTGAATATCATCCAGCACGATCTGCAAATCGGCGCGGCAGCCCATATTATGGGTGCAATCGTGATGCTGGCTGCATTCGCGTGGGGAGGCTACATATTGCTGCAGCAATACCGAAATCTCGAACGTCAGGATTGATCATATGGTGGGAGCCATGCATTTGAAACTTGTGGCGCAGCCCGGTGACGAGCGCGCCACCGCCTGGCTGGCTGAGCTCGGCACTGATTACGCCGAGTCCGACACAGTTCTGCTCAAGCGAGCGCTCGCATGGGTTACGCCGCGACTCGAGGGGCGCACCGTCAAGGGCGGCGAGCCGGCGCTCGCGCATGCGTTGAGCATGGCTTCCATTTTGCGCGAGATCAAGCTTGACGCCGAATGCCTGGCCGCGAGCCTGCTTGCACAGGTTGCCGATGCGCACGAAGCCGTGGTTGCGATACGCGATCAGTTCGGCGCGCGTGCCGCTGAACTCGCCGAAGGCGTCGCGCGCATGGCGATGATCGAAAGCCTGAGCAGCCGCGCGTCGCGCGCCGGCGAACAAGCGGCGCAGTTCGAAGGCTTGCGCAAGATGTTGCTGGCGATGGCGCAGGACGTACGCGTGGTGCTGATCAAGCTCGCCGACCAGACCCAGACCATGCGCTTCGTGGTCAGGTGCGATGACGTGCAGTTGCGTCACGATATGGCGCGGCTCGCGCTCGACATCTTTGCGCCGCTCGCCAACCGGCTCGGCGTGTGGCAGCTCAAGTGGGAACTCGAAGACCTTGCGTTGCGCATCCTCGAGCCGGATACCTACAGACGCATCGCCAAACTGCTCGACGAAAAGCGCGGCGACCGCGAGCGCTATATCGACACTATGATCGCGCGGCTGCGCGAGGAACTCGCGCATTCCGGCATCAAGGCCGAGATCAGCGGCCGGCCGAAGCACATCTACAGCATCTATAACAAGATGCGGCGCAAAGGCGTCGATTTCGATGCGCTCTACGACGTGCGCGCGGTGCGCGTGCTGGTCGATGACATCAAGGACTGCTATACCGCGCTCGGCATCGTGCACAGCCGGTGGACGCCGCTGCCGAAGGAGTTCGACGATTACATCGCCAAGCCGAAAAGCAACGATTACCGCTCGCTGCACACCGCGGTGACCGGGCCCGAAGGCAAGCCGCTCGAGATCCAGATCCGTACTTTCGAGATGCACCGGCACGCCGAGCTCGGCGTCGCCGCGCACTGGCGCTATAAGGAAGGCTTGCGCCGCGATTCGGGGTACGACGAGAGAATCGCCTGGCTCAGGCAGATCGTCGAGTGGAAGGACGAGGTTGCCGATGCCGGCGAGCTGGCTGCCCAATTCAGGAGTGAACTCTTCGCCGATACGATTTACGTGCTGACGCCGCAAGGCAGGGTTATCGACCTGCCGAAGGACGCGACGCCGATCGATTTTGCTTACCACGTGCATACCGATCTCGGCCACCTCTGCCGCGGCGCCAAAGTCGATGGGGCGATGGTGCCGCTCAACACGCCGCTCAAGAACGGCCAGCAGGTTGAAGTTACGGCGGCGAAGCAGGGCGGCCCGAGCCGCGACTGGCTCAACCCCGCGCACGGATTTCTCAGGAGCGCCGGCGCGCGCGCCAAGGTCCGGCAGTGGTTCAACCGTCAGAACCATGAAGTATCGGTGGCGCAGGGTCGCGACATGGTCGAGAAGGAGCTGCAGCGCCACGGTATGACCGGCATCAACCTCGACAAGCTCGCGCGGCAATTCGAGTTCGACCAGCTGAACGATTTTCTCGCCGAGGTCGGCCGCGGTGAAATCGGGCCGCGCCAGCTGCAGAACGCATTGCGCGCCGATAAGGCGCCGCCCGCCGCGGCGGATGAGAAAGCGATCGTCAGAAAGCCGCGCGCGCAGCCGGGCGGCATATTGGTGGTCGGCGTCGACAAGCTGTTGACGGTGCCGGCCAAATGCTGCAAGCCGGTGCCGCCGGATCCTATTATCGGTTTCGTGTCGCGCGGCCGCGGTGTGACCATACACCGCAAGAGCTGCGGCAACGTGCGGCGCCTGGCGGCCGAACGGCTGGTCGCCGCGGACTGGGGCATGTCGGCGGACGCAACGTTCCCGGTCGATATCGTGATCGAGGCGAACGACCGCCCCGGCTTGCTGCGCGACATCACCGAAATCCTGTCGCGCGAGCGTATCAACGTAACCGCGACCCACAGCACGAGCCGCGACGCAGCAGCGCGCATGCTGTTGACAATCGAGATCAATAATCTGGATCAGCTGAACCGCGTGCTGGCGTTGATCCGCGATGTGCCGGGCGTCGCGCGCGCGGCGCGCCGTTAGCTGGTAGTCGCCAGGGTAAGCGGCGCGACCGGCAGGCCGCCAATTTCGGAAGTCCAGGTCTCTCCGGCTTTGATCGACAGCGCCGCGGTCAGCGTTCCGGTGGTGATGATTTCGCCGGCGGCGAGCGCATCAAATTTCGGCTGCGTTGCAAGAACGTCGGCGAGAAACGCGAGCGCGAGCGCCGGGTGATCGAGCGCGTTACTGGCGACGCCGCGGTCTTTTACTTCACCGTTGCACTTCAACGTAGCCTGGCATTCGCGAAGCTGCTCGGGAAGTTTCATGATTTCGGCCGGCTTCAACGTATACGGCTCACCGACGACCAGACGCCAATGAAACGATTGATCCGCGATCGAGTCGGCGGGTTGGAACTTCCAGTTCTCAAAATGGCAGTCGACAATTTCGAAGCTCGGTGCGAGCCATTCGATAGAACCGAGAATTTTCACCGGATCTTTACAGCCGGTCGGCACCGCGCCGCACAGCTTGAACGCGGTTTCGGGTTCGATCCTGGGAGCGGCGGCGCCGGAAAGCGACAACGACGCCTTGTTGTCCTTGGCATGAATCAGCATGCTGTCGTAAACATGCGCCCAGATCGGTGCCGTCGCGCCGTACTCGGCCCAGATGTTGCGATTGGTGAATCCGACCTTGCGGCCGACGCAGCGCTCACCGCGCGCACGGCGCAGCTTGACGATCTCCGCCGCGACATCATATGCAGCGTTCGAGTCGAATTGGGGGTTGCGTGCGGTAGGCAAGGTTGTCAGTCTGCCGTGATCGTAAGTATCGAGCAGCTGTAGCGCGATAGATCGGGTATCAGGCATGAATTCCTGTTTCATGATTTTCACGCAATACCTTCCACCACGATCATTTTGGTTTCGGCGGCGCGCTGGCGCTGGGCTTTGGCTGCGGTGTATTCACGCGAGCCCCACCATTGCTTTGCGCGCTCGCAAGACGGGAACTCCAATATCACGATGCGTTGCGGCTGCCAGCTGCCTTCCAGAGTTTCGCATTTCCCGCCACGCACCACAAACTTCCCGTCGTATGCGGCAAGCGACGGCGGCACCTGCTTCTTGTAATCTTCATAACCGGCAGGGTCGGTAACTTCTACCTCAACTATGATATAGGCGGTCATGTTTTCTCCACGGATATCGAGGGCGAATAAAGCGTGTGCTGATGCAAAGCATGGCACTATATTGATCGCCTGGATTGGCGGCAACCGAAGCCGCTGTGTGTGCAAGACAAGGCCATGATTTATTTGAACCACCATGCTGAAACAGGTAGAATCCACCGCTTTCAGGCGCGTAGCTCAGCTGGTTAGAGCACCACCTTGACATGGTGGGGGTCGTTGGTTCGAGTCCAATCGCGCCTACCAACAGTTAATGCGGACACGGATGTGCCGCTTTAACTCTGCGCATACGAGCAGACAAGTTTGCTGCTCAATGCGCAGCCCGGCCAGGAGCCGGTTTTATTTTTGCGCGTTGAATGGTTTGTGAAAATCCATTCGAACGCGCGGAATCAGTACCAATCGGAACACGGAAAGCGAGAGTTATGACACCGCGAACTTGCATCTCGACGCCCCGATCCCGGTCGTGCTGATTTTTCCGTGGTTCAGAAAAAAGTGCGGCCAACCCGCATTTTTTTTCGCCTGTTGCGATGAACGGTTCTAAACATGGTTAACGTGAAACTTCCGGACGGCTCGGTCCGTCAGTTTGATAAACCGGTATCGGTCGCCGAAGTCGCG
The DNA here is from genome assembly GCA_041483135.1 of Gammaproteobacteria bacterium. Classification (GTDB taxonomy): domain Bacteria; phylum Pseudomonadota; class Gammaproteobacteria; order Burkholderiales; family SG8-41; genus PALSA-1004. The sequence goes on from JBGPFE010000003.1 coordinate 47,351, forward strand.
GCTGCGATCGGCCCGGGTCTCGCCAAGGCCGCGCTTGCCGGCAGGATCAACGGCAAGCTCGTCGATACCTCGTTCGTCATCGACACTGACAGCGACGTTGCCATCGTCACCGATAAGGATCCCGCGGGCCTCGAGTTGATCCGTCACTCGACCGCGCATCTGCTTGCCTATGCCGTGAAAGAACTTTTTCCCGAGGCGCAGGTGACGATCGGGCCGGTGATCGAAAACGGCTTTTATTACGATTTTTCCTATCAGCGGCCGTTTACGCCCGAAGATCTCGCTGCGATCGAGAAGCGCATGGCCGAATTGGCGAAGCGCAATATTCCGGTCGCACGCGAAGTATGGCCGCGCGACAAGGCGGTCGGGTTTTTTAAATCCATAGGCGAGCATTACAAGGCCGAGATCATCGCGTCGATCCCGGCCGGCGAGGACGTGTCGCTGTATCGCGAGGGCGATTTCATCGACCTTTGCCGCGGTCCGCACGTGCCGTCGACCGGCAAGCTCAAGGTATTCAAGCTGATGAAAGTTGCGGGCGCCTACTGGCGCGGCGACTCGAAGAACGAAATGCTGCAGCGGATCTACGGCACCGCGTGGGCGAAGAAGGAGGACCAGGACGCTTATCTGCGCATGCTGGAAGAGGCGGAGAAACGCGACCACCGCCGGCTCGCCAGGCAACTCAATCTCTTCCATATGCAGGACGAGGCGCCGGGGCTGGTGTTCTGGCATCCGCATGGCTGGACGATCTGGCAGCAAGTCGAGCAATACATGCGCAAGATATATCAGGACAATGGCTATCAGGAAGTGAAGTGCCCGCAGATTCTCGACCGCGTGCTGTGGGAGAAGTCCGGCCATTGGGACAATTTCAGGGAATTCATGTTCACCACGTCGAGCGAGAACCGCGAGTACGCGATCAAGCCGATGAACTGCCCGGGACACGTGCAGATCTTCAATTCCGGGCTGCACAGCTACCGCGAGCTGCCGTTGCGCTATGGCGAATTCGGCGCGTGTCACCGCAACGAGCCGTCGGGCGCTCTGCACGGCATCATGCGCGTGCGCGGCTTTACGCAGGACGACGGACATATATTTTGTACCGAAGCGCAGATCCAGGCCGAAGTGTCGCAATTCATCGACCTGCTGATCAGGGTCTACTGCGATTTCGGCTTCAACGACATCATATACAAGCTCTCCACTCGGCCGGCGAAGCGCGTTGGCTCCGACGAGACGTGGGACATCGCCGAAAAAGCGCTCGGGGATGCGCTGAACAGCAAAGGCATGCCGTGGGAAACAGTACCCGGCGAGGGGGCATTTTACGGGCCCAAGGTCGAATTCTCATTGAAGGACTCGATCGGGCGCGTCTGGCAATGCGGCACGATGCAGGTCGACTTCTCGATGCCGGGACGGCTCGGCGCCGAATATGTGGCCGAAGACAACACGCGCAAGACCCCGGTGATGCTGCATCGCGCGATCGTCGGCTCGATGGAGCGCTTCATAGGTATTCTGATCGAAAACTACGCCGGCGCGTTTCCGGTATGGCTTGCGCCGGTGCAGGTGGTGGTAATGAATATCACCGCCAGCCAGGCTGCCTATGCCAGGGGCGTGCTGGGTGAACTCAAGCGCTCCGGGCTGCGCGCTGAAGCCGACTTGAGGAATGAGAAAATAACCTATAAAATTCGGGAACATAGTCTGCAAAAGCTGCCTTATCAGGTCATAGTCGGGGATAAAGAGATGGCGGCGCAGACAGTTGCCGTGCGGACCCGCCAAGGCGAAGACCTCGGCCAGATGCCGATTCAGGTCTTCATCGAGCGCTTGCTACACGAGGCGCATCAGCTCGGGCGCACGGCATAACTTTTTGATATAGCGAGGTTTTTGTATAGTTCAGGAAAAAGAGCCGCGCATTAACGGCGAAATTACCGCGCCCGAGGTCAGGCTGATCGGCGCCAATGGCGAACAGGTCGGCATCGTCAGCATCGCGATAGCCAATGCGCAGGCGGAAGCAGCGGAGCTCGATCTGGTCGAAATCGCACCGACGGCTGCGCCGCCGGTTTGCCGGATCATGGATTACGGCAAGTTCAAGTACCGCGAAAGCAAACGGCGGCACGAGGCGAAGCTCAAGCAGAAACAGATCATCGTCAAGGAGGTCAAGTTTCGTCCCGGCACCGACGAAGGCGACTACAAGATCAAACTGCGCAATCTGATCCGCTTCCTCGATGAAGGCGACAAGTGCAAGGTAACGCTGCGTTTCCGCGGCCGCGAGATGGCGCACCAGGAATTCGGCGTCAGGCTGATCGAGCGCGTGAAGGTGGATCTCGATCCCTATAGTGTGATCGAGCAGTTTCCGAAAATGGAAGGGCGGCAGATGGTGATGGTGCTGTCGCCGAAGAAAAGCGTCAAATCGGTTGCGCATGCGGTGGCTAAAAAGAAGGCGGTAGCGAAGCCGGCTGCCGCGCCGGCGGTTGCTGAAGTCGAAAAAAAGTAGTTGCAGTCAGAAGTAGTAGTCCGGGTTCCCGAAGTCTTCCCGCTGGGAAGCACCCGGCGCTATGTTAAAAAATGGAGCAGTCATGCCCAAGATGAAGACCAAGAGTGGCGCCAAGAAGCGCTTCAAGGTGTCCGCCAGCGGCCGTATCAAGCGCGGGGCCGCGTTCCGGCGCCACATCCTGACCAAGAAATCGACCAAGCGGAAGCGCCAATTGCGCGGCGTCACCGGCGTCCACGGCAGCGATACCCGCTCTGTGCGCATCATGCTTCCCTACGCGTAAGGAGATGAGCCATGCCCAGAGTCAAACGTGGCGTGACTTCGCGCGCCAGCCATAAGAAAGTCATAGCGCGCGCCAAAGGTTTCCGCAGCCGCCGCAACAACGTTTTCCGCATCGCCAACGAAGCGGTGATGCGCGCCGGGCAATATGCGTATCGCGACCGCCGCAACAGGAAGCGCGATTTTCGCAGCCTGTGGATTACCCGCATAAACGCGGCAGTGCGCGAGCACGGTTTGTCATATAGCATGTTCATGAACGGGCTGAAGAAGGCTGCAATCATGGTTGACCGCAAGGTGCTTGCCGATATCGCGGTGCTCGACAAGCCTGCGTTTAAGAAGTTTGTCGAAAAAGCCAAAGCCAGCCTCGGCGTCTAAGCAGATTCGACGACAAAAAGGAGGCTGCACGCCGGAACGCGGAGCAGGGACCCGTTTACGGGATGCGACCGTGTAGGCGTGCATAAGCACGCAGTTATCCGGCGCGTAGAATCCAGCTGCGGGATCACATCCATCGGCAAGCACACGGAACCGGTTCCGCCCTCCGCGGGCACAGCCTCTTTTTTTTGGTTCCGTCACACGCGATGGAAAAACTCGATACTATCGTTCAGGAAGCACTCAAGCTGTTTGCCGGCATCACCGACGCAGCGCAGCTCGAGCAGGCCAAAGCGCGCTATCTCGGCAAGACCGGCGTGCTCACTGAATTGTTGAAGAGCCTTGGCAAGTTGCCCGTTGCCGAACGCCCGGCGATGGGCGCCCGCATCAATGCCGCCAAGGAACAGCTCGAGACGGCGCTTGCCGCGCAGCGCGAAAAAATCCAGTCGCACAAACTCGGGGCGCAACTTGCGCAGGAAGCTCTCGATGTCACGCTGCCCGGGCGGGGCCCGGGTGTCGGTGGGTTGCACCCGGTTACGCGCACGCTCGAGCGCATAGAGACGCTGTTCCATTCCCTTGGCTTCGAAGTTGCAGACGGTCCGGAGATCGAAACCGATTACTACAATTTTACGGCATTGAATCAACCGGAAAACCATCCGGCACGTTCGATGCACGACACTTTCTACGTCGAGGACGGCAAATACCTGTTGCGCACGCATACCTCGCCGATCCAGATCCGCTATATGGAAACGCATAAGCCGCCGATCAAGATCATCGCGCCGGGCCGCGTCTACCGCGTCGATTCCGACGCCACCCATTCACCGATGTTTCATCAGATCGAGGGACTGTGGATCGACGAGAATATCAGTCTTGCTGATTTGAAAGGCGTGGTGGCCGATTTTCTGCGTCGCTTCTTCGAGCGCGACGATCTCAAGGTGCGTTTCCGGCCGTCATTTTTCCCGTTCACCGAGCCTTCGGCCGAGATCGACATGAGCTTCGGCGACGGCTGGCTCGAACTCGGCGGCTGCGGCATGGTGCACCCGAATGTGCTGAGGAACGTAAATATCGACAGCGAGAAGTTTCAGGGTTTCGCGTTCGGCCTCGGCCCCGACCGGCTGACGATGCTGCGCTATGGCGTGAATGACCTGCGGTTGTTCTTCGAGAACGATTTGCGGTTTTTAAAGCAATTTAATTAAAACGAATACAAAGAGCTGAACCGCCAAGGACGCCAAGTAAGGCTGCTTACACGGCATTTCTTCGCGAATCTTTGCATCCGTTGCGGTGAAAAATATTTTATGAAGTTTTCGGAAAACTGGCTGCGCACCTTCGTCAATCCACCGCTCGCGAGCAGGGAGCTTGCGGACGCGGTGACGATGTCAGGCGTCGAGGTCGAACTGGTCGAGCCGGTTGCGCCCGCATTCGACAAGGTGGTCGTGGCGGAGGTGCTCGAGGTGCAGAAGCACCCGGGCGCCGACCGCCTCACCGTGTGCCGCGTCAACGCCGGCGGCACACCGCTCCACGTCGTATGTGGCGCGCCCAACGTCCGTGCCGGCATACGCGTGCCGCTCGCGCTGGCCGGTGCCAGACTTCCAGGTATCGAGATCAAGCAGGCGAAAGTGCGTGGCGTCGAATCGAACGGCATGCTGTGCTCGGGCAAAGAACTCGGTATGGCTGACTATGCGGCGGGCCTGTTGATATTGCCCGTGGATGCACCCGTCGGCACCGATATCCGAAAATATCTCGAGCTCGACGATCAAATCTTCACGATCAAGCCGACGCCGAACCGCGGCGATTGCCTGGGCGTGTTCGGCTTCGCACGTGAGGTTGCTGCTGTCACCGGCAGTGCGTTGACGCCAGTTGATACGAGGGCAGTGCAGGCAACATCGTCCGACCGCATCGAAATCACGCTGGACGACAACGCTGCGTGCCCGCGCTATTGCGGCCGCATTGTGCGTGGCGTTAATGCGCGCGCTGTATCCCCGCGCTGGTTGGCGCAGCGCCTCGAGCGCAGTGGGCAGCGCAGCATCAGCGCGATCGTCGATATCACCAATTACGTGATGCTCGAGCTTGGCCAGCCATTGCATGCATTCGACCTTGCGCGAATTAATGGCGGAATCCACGTGCGCTTCGGCCGCCAAGGCGAGAAGCTCAAGCTGCTCAATGAACAGGAGATCGTGCTGAATCCGGGATTTCTGGTGATTGCGGATAAAGTCAGGCCGCTCGCGCTCGCCGGCATCATGGGCGGCATGGACAGCGCGGTTACACCCGGCACCAGGGACATTATGCTCGAGAGTGCGTTTTTCGATCCGGCAGCGGTCGCCGGCAAGTCGCGCGTGCTGGGGTTCGGCTCCGATTCATCCTATCGTTTCGAGCGCGGCGTGGATTTCGCCGCGACCGCGCAGGCAATCGAGCGCGCAACACAGCTCGTGCTCGAAATTTGCGGCGGCAAGGCGGGGCCGGTATGCGAGGCCAAGTCAACGCTGCCAGAGCGCAAGCCGGTGCGGCTACGCCGGGCACGCATCCAGCGCTTGCTTGGCATAGAACTCGAAGACCGGCAGATTACCGATGTGTTGCGCCGGCTTGGGTTGGTTTTTGCAACACGTGGCGATGAGTTTCTGGTGACACCGCCAAGCTATCGCTACGATCTCGCAATCGAAGAAGATTTGATCGAGGAAGTCGCGCGCATTCACGGCTACGACCGGATACCCGCCAACCAGCCGACCGCGCCGGCCTCGATGCTGCCGGAGAGCGAGGCACGTGTCGGCGTCAAGACGTTGCGCACGCTAATGGTGGCTCGCGACTATCAGGAAATTATCAGCTACAGCTTCGTCGACCGACAATGGGAAGCCGATTATTGCGCGAACAACGATCCGGTTGCGTTGGTTAATCCGATTGCCGCTCATATGAGCGTGATGCGTTCAAGCCTGGTTGGCAGCCTCGTTGACTGCCTCAAGTTGAATTTGAGCCGGCAGCAGGAGCGGGTGCGGCTGTTTGAAATCGGTCGCTGTTTTGGGCATGCCGAGTCCGGTCACAGCCAAGTGGTCATGCTCGGCGGGCTCGCCTATGGAGGGGCAGTAGCGGAGCAATGGGGAGCTGCCAAACGGCATGTTGATTTTTACGATATGAAATCTGACATTGCAAGCTTGGTTTGGCCCGGCCGCTTTCGCTTTGCGGCAACGCAACACCCCGCTCTGCACCCTGGACGGGCCGCCAAACTGGTGCTGGACGGGGCAACGGCCGGATACTTGGGAGAATTGCATCCGCGCCTGCAGCAGAAGTATGATTTGCCTTTCGCACCAATGGTTTTTGAGCTAAACCTCGACGCGATTATAGGCCGCGAACCGGTCAGTTATCGGGAGATTTCGCGACAGCCATTGGTACGGCGCGACCTGTCGGTCGAGGTAGCCGATAACGTGAGCGCTCAAGCCATGTTGGATGCCCTGGAAATGCGGGCTCCGGCCATCGTTTCAGAGGTCGCGCTGTTTGACGTATATCGCGGCAAAGGCATTGATTCAGATAAAAAAAGTGTTGCGTTCCGGATATTATTGCAAGATACTCATAAAACGCTGACCGACGCTGAAGCTGAGGCCGCTACCCAGCATCTGCTTCAAGTGTTACAAGAACAATTTCAAGCAAAGCTCCGCAAATAAGGGGAAAATATGACTTTAACCAAGGCCGAGTTGGCAGATTTGCTGTTTGAGAAGGTGGGTTTCAACAAGCGCGAGGCCAAAGACATGGTGGAGTCGTTTTTTGAGGAGGTCCGCTTGGCGCTAGAACATGGGGAGGGCGTGAAGCTTTCGGGATTCGGAAATTTTCAATTGCGTGACAAGCCGCAGCGGCCGGGCCGCAACCCCAAGACCGGCGAGGAGATACCGATCACCGCACGGCGCGTAGTGACGTTCCACGCCTCGCAGAAGCTGAAGGCGATGGTTGAACAAAACTATAACAATGGACACAAACCACAGTCCTAAGGAAACGCTGCCACCGATACCTGCGAAGCGCTACTTCACGATCGGTGAGGTGAGCGAGCTGTGTGGCGTGAAGCCACACGTGCTGCGTTACTGGGAGCAGGAGTTTACGCAGCTCAAGCCAGTCAAACGCCGCGGCAACCGGCGCTATTACCAACACCACGAAGTGCTGCTGATCCGGCGCATCCGTGATTTGCTTTATGATCAGGGTTTCACGATCAGCGGCGCGCGCAATCGTCTCGACGAGATCGTTTCCGAGCCGGCCAAAGCCAGCCGTGCCAGCGCCGCCAGCAAAGCGAATCTCGCCGTTCTGCGCAAGGAAATCAAGCACGTCCTCGATATTCTGCGCCGGTAGTGCAGCCTGTACTTGCTGCGCTATTTGGTGTAGTCCCATCTGCTATAATTCTGAGCCTCGGGGCGTAGCGCAGCCTGGTAGCGTACCTGCATGGGGTGCAGGTGGTCGGAGGTTCAAATCCTCTCGCCCCGACCAACAAATTCAAAGGGATCCGATCAGGAGCCCTTTTTCATTTTCAGAATTTTGCCCGGAACTGTCTAAGGAAGAGGCAACATGAGCGGCAGAACATGCATTTTCCGTGCAGCGATTTCGGTGCTGGCTGCTGCCCCGGCATCTTTGATGGCGCAGGCAGTCATCAAAAATCCCCTGACCTCGGCGCAGTCACAGGTTATTACCCAGTGGCAAACGCCGGCGGTGAATGAATTTCCGTTCGAGTCGTCGCTGCAGCTCGGTCTCGCTCCGGAACTGGGCCCGGCGTCATTCACCGGGCTCATACTGAGCGATGGTAGTACTATTACCGGGTAGAGGGGTCCAAGACGACAGCTATGCCTCCAGCGAACATGAAACCCGGTGCTTATTCGTTGCTGCTGACGAGGCGACCAGCACCATCCCCGGAGTACTTTTGATGAAATATTTGCTTCGCTACATTTTGGTTATATTTGCGTTATCGGTAACTCATGCCGCCGCCCAGCCGCTCAAGATCGGTTACGTGAACGGACTCCGCATTGAGAGGGAAGCGGCGATAACGATGCAGGCGCTCGAACAGGCGAAAAAGGAATTCGCGCCGCGCGAGCAGCAGATACTTGACCTGCAGAAACAGGGCCAGGCAATGCAGAGCGAGCTCGAAAAAGAAGGACTGACAATGTCGGCTGCCGACAAGCAGGCCAAGGAGAAACGCCTGGCGGCGCTCTCGCAGCAGTTTGCTCAGATGCAGCGCAGTTACAACGAAGATTGGGAAGTGCGCAGACGCGAAGTGCATGCGCGTCTCGTGACGGAAGTCAACGCCGTCATAAAAAGCATTGCCGAGGCAGGCAAGTTCGACCTGATAGTCCAGCAGGCAATTTTCAACAGCCCGCAGATTGATCTCACCGAACTGGTGCTGAAGGAGTTGGCGAAACGCGCGGCGACTGCGGCAAATCCCGCCAGGTAATCCGATCCGAAGTTAAGCCTCGGTGTAGTTGTAAAGCATGGCCAACGCGCGAACGAAATGCGTTCGACCGGTGACCACCGACGCGTTTGATCTTGTTCACGCTGTCCGGATCGGCATCGTAGTGCTCGCGAATCCGGTCTTTTTACCGTAGCAGTCATCATGGCAACGTTCAAGGCTGCCTGCGTGCAGCTCAACTCGGGCAACGATATGGCGGTTAATCTGCGCGCGGCAGGCACTGGTGTGCGCGCGGCGGCAGAGCAGGGCGCGCAGCTCATCATGCTGCCCGAATACGTTGCGCTGCTCGACGGCAGTGGCCGCGTGATGCGCGAAAACTCCTATACCGAAAGCGAACATCCTGCGCTGCCTGTGTTCCAGGCGCTGGCCAGGGAAACACGGGCCTGGCTGCTGATCGGCTCGCTCACGATCAATTTCGACGACGAGCACATGGCGAACCGTTCGTATCTGCTGTCGGCTGATGGCGCAGTCGTCGCGCGGTACGACAAGATCCACATGTTCGACGTGACGTTGCCGAGCGGCAAGGTAATCCGCGAATCGAGCGCTTATCGCCCCGGCGATCGGGCGGTGATCGCAGCTACGCCGTGGGGGCCGCTCGGCATGACCGTATGCTATGACCTGCGTTTCCCGTATCTTTACCGCGCACTCGCGCAGTCCGGCGCGATGTTCCTGGCGGTGCCATCTTCGTTCCAGCGCGAAACCGGCGTTGCGCACTGGCACGCGTTGCTGCGCGCGAGGGCGATCGAAAATCTGAGCTACGTGTTTGCGCCGGCGATGTGCGGCGATCACCCCGGCAACCGCATGACTTACGGCCATTCGCTGATCATCGATCCCTGGGGCAGGATACTGGCCGAATTGGACGACGAACCGGGTGTGGCGGTCGCCGACATCAACGCCGACGAAGTCACGCGTGTGCGCGGGATGCTGCCTTCGCTCGTCCACGATCGCGAATTTCAGCTCCCGCATCCCGCCGCCGGCGATCTCCGCTGAATTTTCATATGGCGATTGTCCATAACCCGACCATCGCGGTTTTCACCAAGAACAACACTAACCCGGCATACGCCGCGGCGCGGCTCGGCGCCGACCGCACCGCGCAGCGATTGGGCGCGCGCGCCCGGCATTACTTTCCGCGCAAACCCGACGACGTCGATGAGCAGATTGCGTTGATAGACCAGGCGCTCTTGCAGCGACCCGATGCAATGGTGCTCGTTGCCGTGCATCCAACCGCGATCAACCCTTCGATCCACAAAATCAACGCTGCCGGGATTCCGGTTGTGAGCTATATCAATCGCTTCACTGGCGGCGATTGCGTTACATACGTCGGTTCGGAGGATTACCCGCTGGCAGTCAAAATCGCGACTTATCTTTGCGGGCAGCTCGCTGGGCGCGGCGACGTTGCGATCGTCGAGGGGCCGGGCGATTCGATCACCAGCCGCGAGCGGGTGCGCGGATTTCACGACGTGCTGAAGGGCTTTCCGGCTGTGCGTGTCGTCGCGTCGGTGTGCGGCGAATATCAGCGTGACCCGGCGCAGCGTGTGTTCGCGGAATTGCTGAAAACGATCCCGCGCATTGACGGCGTAATCGCGGCCAACGACATCATGGCGATCGGCGTCATCGAAGCGCTCGAGGCAGCAGGACGCACCAGCAGGGTTGTCGGCGTCAACGCGATACCCGAAGCGATAATTGCGATCAAGCACGGCAAAATGCTCGCAACCGCCGATTTCAATGCGATGAAAATGGGCTGCCTTGCGACCGAAGCCGCGCTGCGGCACCTGCGCGGCGAGGCGCTGCCGAAAGAAATCATCCTGCCGGTGCAGATAATCGATCGCGCCAACTTTGCGGATTGGGACAGGCCGTTCGAGTTGCGCGAGTGCCCGCGGTGGAAAGATGTGGTGATGTGATCCCGAGGCCGGATTCGGCAAATGGCGAACCGAGATACGTGGAAACGGAGCAGGCGATGCGATTTTTCCCGATGTTGCTGTGCAGAGAGGCCGTATTTATCATATCCGGTATCGCGCAAGCGCAGGCGTCTTACCCGTTTAGTCCGATACGACTGATCGTGCCATTCCCGCCCGGCGGCACCAGCGACGTTGCTCGGCCGCATCATCGCGCAGTGGCTGGGCGCTGACGGACCTCATGGGCGGGCAGATCCAGCTCATGTTCGAGAACGCGCCGACTGCGTTGTCCTATGTGCAGTCTGGCAGGCTGCGCTTGCTCGCGGTGACCAGCGACAAGCGTACACCGAGCTTTCCCGATCTGCCAACGATAGCCGAGGCGGGCGTGTCCGGCTACGCGGTGACCTCGTGGTTTACACGATGATAGTCTCTGTACCTGACCGGCGAGTTGCGATCCCGGTGGCCGGGAGATTTCAACCGGGACGCAAGGAGTTGAACGCGGCAGTCATTGAAACTCTCCCCGCCCGAACGCCGGCACGAAGAAAGCGCTAGAAGAGCAGATAAGAGAGAGCGAAGTGTATCCCCGAGTCCTGCAGGTCATACGAATTCTGCAGGAAATGGCGGGTGGCCCTGGCCACGTAGAGCTGGGACTGGAACTGGCGGCCGTAGTCCCAAAGAAACCCCAGACCATAGCCCGCGATCGAATGCGGGGACGCCGGCGTCGCGTCCGAATTCCACGAGTTGCCGTAGTCGATGAAGGGCGCCAGCTGGAAGCGGCCTTTTCCCGGCTCGCCATCCGTGATCGGAATGCGGTACTCGACCGAAGCGATCACGCCGTTGTCGCGCAGCAACTGGTTCTCGCGGTAACCGCGCACGGTATTCATGCCGCCGAGGGCAATCTGCTCCAGCGACATGAGCGAATTCGGGGTGTACTGGACATCGGTGCGGACGACGAGCTGATTGTTCTTGTACAGGCGTTTTGCCCACTGCACCTGGCCCAGCCAGGAAAAAAAATGCCGGCTCGGCCCGATGCTCGCCATCTGCGGACCGGCGTTGGTCCAGCCGTTTGAGAACGTGGAGCGCAGCGCGAGCGCGTCCTCGGGACTGCGCCGCACCCAGTCCTGCGAAAAACGGATGACGTTGACTTGGCTGTGCCCGTCCGGCACGCCCGGCGTGAACGAGAAGGGTATGCCGAGCAACGAGGTCTGGTTCTCCCGGTACTCGTAGCGCAGCCCCAGCGAAATGGACTGGTTGATGGTGCGCCAGACCGGTTGCGTGAGTCCGGCCTGGTAGGTCCGCGCCCGGCTCTGGATATTGATTTGATCGAACGGCGTCTCCAGCACCTGCGAGTCCGTCTCGGTGACGCGCAGCGACAACGTGGTGTCGCGGGCGTTCAGCGGCAGCGCGTAGCCGATCTGATAATCGTCAACGCCATGGGTCAGGCCGTAACGGATGTCGAACGTATCGCCGCGGCCGGTCAGGTTGCGATTGCTGGCGAAAATCTCTCCGAGATAGGGACCGACGCTCGGCGGCCGCCGGTTGCTGAACGCCAATCCCACCTGGTAAGGCAGGGCTTCCTCGACGTTCGCTTTCAGCACGGCCTCCCCCGGGCGCGTACCCGGGGACAGTTCGGCATTGATGCGCTCGATCAGCCCATCCTGCTGAAGAATCTGCAGGCGCTCCTGCAATTTGTTCCCATTCAATGGCGGGCCGGCGCCGAGCAGGATGCGGTCGATGATGTATCCGGATTTGAGCTGCTGGTTGCCGGTGATCTCGATTTGGCTGAGCTTGCCTTCGATGATTTCAAAGCGCACGACACCATCCTTGACCTGCTGGTCGGGAAGCAGTGCGCCGGAATTCAGGTAGCCTTTTTTGATGTAGGCGAGGGTGAGCTTGTTCCTGAGTTCCTGCAGGTCCTCGGAAGTGACGATGCGGTTTTCATATTCCTTCGTGATGCCCGCCAGCTCCGCAGCCGGAATGACTTTGTTGCCGGTAATCACGACGCGCTTTACGAAAACACGCAGCCCGGGAACCAGCCTGCCCGGCTCAACCGGCGGGATAGGCGCGGGCGGCAGCGCGAAGGGGCTGGGTTGCGGCTCGCGAAACGGCGGCAGCAGCGGCCGGGTGTCGCTGGGCCGCTGCTCGAATGGCGCGGGCGCCGGCGGCACCTGCGCCAGGGCGGCCGCGGCGCAGCACAGCATCAGCGCGTACGCGCAAGCCCGCTGCACCGCCAAGTTACGCAAACGCCGCCGCTGACTGCAAAACTGCGCGTCGAGCCTGGCGCCGCTGTCACTCCCTGACACGTTTTTTTTCTGTTGTATGGTTGTCAATTACCGGCGAAGTTGTTTTTTATTTCGAACAGCCGAAATCGTTCTGCGCCAGCAGAAGAGACTGATTGCCGCTGCCGTTGGTTATGTCCGCTGCTGCAACCGCGGGCGAATTCATCGAAGCGGAACTCGGCAGCAAGCCGGCCGGCTCCACCGGCATGCCGCCGCGACCCGCCAGCACGAAGCTGCTCGCCTTGCCGGCGAGGCGCGCGGCGCAGCGCTCCGCGAGCAAATTACTCACATCCAGATAGGCCGTGGGAAGAGTGACGAGATTGCTGGTCAGGTCGACAATCGGCGAGCTGATCGAAACCGTCCCGCTGACGCCAAGCTGCGAGGACGCCGAGATCACGCTGCCGGGCGATTCGAAGATGTTGCCAGCGGTGATGTTGATGTTGCCGCCGTTGCCGCCGAAGGCGTTGGCGATGATCTGGCTGCTTTGCAGCACCACGAAGGTGGGGTCGATGGTGATGTTGCCGCCGTTGCCGAGGCCGGCCCCCACCGTGGTGGTGATTTTGCTGTCCTGCAGGGAGACCAGCACCCCCGCATGAATGTCGATGTTGCCGCCGTCGGCGCGGATCGACTCGGTCGTGATCGCGCTGCCGCCCGTGAGCTGCAGCGAATTGCCCGCGTTCAGCACGATGTGCCCGGCGAGGCCGCTGCTGGTGGATTTGGCGCTGATGCTCGAGCCGCCATCGAGCAGGATATCGCCGGCGTTCACCGTGATCGTGCCGCCGCGCCCGCTCCAGTTGGTGCTGGTGTCGATGCGGCCGCCGGCGCTCAGCGCGAGCCGCCCGGCGTTGAGCGTGACGTCGCCGGCGTTGCCGGTGCCGTTGGTGTTCGACGCGATGCTGCGCCCGGCGACCGCGAGCACCGGGGCGGTGATCGTGATGCTGCCGCCGTCGCCCTGCGTGTTGATCAGGGTCGAGGTGTCGATCGCGGGCAGGAAGTGGTTCGTCGTGGGCATGATGGAAACCGATCCGCTCGCCGCGATATTGATGCTGCCGCCGCGGCTGGAGCCGAACAGCACGCTCGCGCCGATATTGGAATCGCCCTGCATCAGCAGGCTGCCCACGCTGAGCGAAATCACGCCGGCGTCGGCGCCGAAATTGGTGTTTGACTGGATCGAGCCGCCGTTCATCGTCAGCAGCGGCGTGGTGACCGTGATCGCGCCGCCGCGTCCGCCGAAATAAGTCGACGCATCGAGTCCGCCGAGTTGCGTCGGGCCCGCGGTGATCTCGATGCGGTCGCTGGCGTTGACGTTGAGATTGCCGCCGTCGCCGTTGCCGAGGTAGCTCGAGACCGAGAGCTGGCCGTCGCCCAGCAGCCGCAGCGTGCCGGTCGTCACGTTGATATTGCCCGCGCGCCCCTGGTCGTGGGTGATGGCGAGGATGGCCGCGCCGTCGACCACCAGCAACGGCGTCGCGATCGTGATCGAGCCGCCGTTGCCAATGCTGTCGGCCTCGCTGCTGATTCCGGTCAATGCCGCGCCAAAAACCTGCAGCGACGAACTGGCGCGCAGGTCGATATCGGCGCCGGCGCCCGCGCCCCAGGTGGTGCTCCGTATCGGGCCTGCGACCGTGACATCGGCGCCCTGGATCAGGATGCCGCCGGTGGTGCCGCTGCTGTAATTGGTGGAATCCACGATGCCGTCCGTGATGCCGATCTGCGGCGCCGTGAGGGTGATGGCGCCGGCGCCGCCGGTGGTGGTCGCCACCGAACTCACCGTGCCGCCGTTCGACAGATTCAAACTTTGCGCGGCCGTCAGCACGAGGTCGCCGCTGCGGCCGGCCGCATAGCTCGCAGAGGCCACCGCGGCGCCGTCGGCGATGCTGATGCTATTCGCCTGCACGCTGATGTTGCCCGAGTTTCCGGGGCCGAAGGTGGCGGTGGACAGGCCGCTCAACACGCTCGCGCTTTCGTTGCCAGCGATCGCCACGCTCCCCGTCGCGGTCAGCATGATGTCGCCGCCGCGTCCGCTGCCGTACGTTTCGGTGAGCACGCGGCCGCCGCTGTCGAACTGCGCCGAGCCGACGTTCAGGTTGATGCCGGCGCCATTGCCGCCGGCGGTGGCGAACGAGTAGATATTGCCGCCGGTGTCGATTGTCAATTGCGGCGCGGTCACCGCAATCGTGCCGGCGGACCCGGCGCCGTTGCTGCCGGCGTACAGCCCGCTGCGGTTGCCGGAGATGTCGGTGCCGGAGATCACCACCGGCGCGCTGCTCGTGATCGTTTGGTTGCCGCCCGCTCCGGTTCCGCTCACGGAGGTATCGAGAAACGAACCGCCGGTCAGCGCGACGCCGGCGGCCGTGAGCAGCAGATTGCCGCCGCTGCCCGCGCCGAGATTGCGCGCGGTGATGGCGCTGCCCGCGAGCGACGCCATTCCGCTCAGCGCCAGTTCGACGTTGCCGCCGGCGCCCGGTTGGTCGTGATCGGAAGTGAGCGCCGAGTTCGTCATGGTCAGCGTGCCGCCGCGGATGAAAATATTTCCCGCCGTGAGACCGGGCACGCTGTCGGTCTGCAGCAGCGATCCGCTGAAGGTCAGCAGCGAAGAGTTGGCGGCGACCGCCGCGCCGATGCCCGGCGCGGCGGGCAGCACTTCGCCGGGCGCGCTCACGCCCGCGATGTCGATCTGCCCGCCGGCCGCGCGCAGCAGCGCGTTCGTCAGCGTGACGCCGCCGCCGAAGAGCGACAGCGTCTGGCCGTCGGGCATCTGCAGCGTCGACCCCGACACCGTCACTGGTGCCGGATTCGCGTTCAGGAACCCGAACGCCGAAGGCGGTGCGGAGGTCAATACGCTGTTGGCGGGCGTGGTGGCGTCAAAGCGCCCGTTGCTGCCGAGCTTCACGTAATCGGCGGTGCTCGCGTGAAACGAGCCGCTGATGTTGAGGCTCGCGTTGGGGCCGAAGGAAATCCCGAGCGGATCGATCAGGAAGAAGTTCGCGCCGCCTATCGTCGAAGCGATCTGGCCGTCGATGCTCGAGGCGCTGCCGGTGACGCGGGTGATGACGTTGGCAACCGGGGTGGTCGAGGAGAAGGTCGCGGTTTCGCTGGTGCCGATATTGAAGGTGCCGAAGCTGAAGAAGAGGTTGCCGCCGGCGCCGCCGACGATCTGGCCGTAGGTCTGGGTGATGGGGTAGTTGGGGCCGTTGATGGTGCGCACGGCGCCCAAGGTGTTGTCGGTGACCACGCTGCCGGCGGCGAACGCCGGAACTGCCTGCACCGCGAACAGCGCAAGCGCAAAGCGATACACTGCGGCTTCTCTCACCCCAGCCTGCCTTTGCAACCGCGTGCCAACTTCACAGCCTGCGATGCCGAGGGCATCCGCATGCTGGTGGAATTGAACCGAGCATCCATCATATCGCCCCGTTCCCGCCCATGGAAATGTTCGCCGTCACACCGGCGAGGTCGTTTTTATTTCGTGCAGCCGAAATCGTTCTGCGCCAGCAGAAGAGACTGATTGCCGCTGCCGCCGCCCACGCGCGCTGCAACCGCGGGCGGATGCAGCGCGGCGGAACTGGGCAGCAAGCCGGCCGGCTCCACCGGCATGCCGCCGCGGCCCGCCATCACGAAACTGCTCGCTTTGCCGGCCAGGCGCGCGGCGCAGCGTTCCGCCAGCAGGGCGCTCACGTCAAGATAAGAGGTCGGCAGCGTCACGAGGCTGCTCGTGAGATCGACGATGGGCGAGGTGATGGTGACCGTGCCGCTGATGCCGAGCTGCGAGGATGCCGAGATCACGCTGTCAGGCGATTGGAAGATGTTGCCGGCGATGATATCGATATTGCCGCCGTTGCCAGCGACGGCGTTGGCGATGATGCTGCTTCCGTTTAGAACCACGAAGGTGGGGTCGATTAAAATGTTGCCGCCGTTCCCCGCCCCGCCGCCGACGCTCGTCGTAATGCGGCTGCCATTGAGAGAGACCAGGTCGCTGGCAAAGATCTTGATATTGCCGCCGTCGGCGCTATCCGCTGCAGCCGTAATGGCGCTGTTATCCATGCGCAGGCTCGCGCCGGCATTAATGATGATGTCTCCCGCATTACCTGATCCCGTACTCTTAGAGGTGATTTGAGCGCCGCTGTCAAGAGTTACTGATTGGCCGGCAGTAATGGAAATTTGCCCGCCGAGTCCCGAGCTTTCAGCAATTGCAGAAATTCCGCTGCTGTTTCCGGAGATGGAGATGTTGTTGGCTTTGACCGATATAAATCCGGCATTGCCTGAATCGGATGTGCTCGCCGATATTTGTCCGCCGCCCGTTAGAGTCAGGCCCTGCGTGGTAATCAGAACATCGCCGCCGTCGCCATTCGCGTAGACGTCAGAAGATATCCCGGTGAAGTTTGCGCTGGCAGACCCGTCGATGGCGATGTTGTTGGCGTCGACCGATATCAGCCCGCCTTTTCCCGAACCGGAGGTGTCTGCAATGATGAATCCGCCAGCGGCCACGCTCAGACTTTGGGTGGTGATCAGAATACCGCCGCCGTTGCCTGTGCTCCCTGTCTCAGCCGTTGCGAACAATCCGCTGCTGTTTCCGGAGATAGCGATGTTGTTGGCTTTGACCGATATTATTCCGGCATTCCCTGCATCAAACGTGCTCGCCGAAATTTGTCCGCCGCCGGTCAGGGCCAGGCTCTGCGTGGTTATCAGAATGCCGCCGCCGTCGCCATTCGCGTTGACGTCAGAAGATATCCCGGTGAAGTTTGCGCTGGCAGACCCGTCGATGGTGATGTTGTCGGCGGTGACCGATATCACTCCCCCTTTTCCCGGGCCGGAGGTGTCTGCGGTGATCACCCCGGTATTTGTCAGGGTCAGACCCTGGGTGGTAATAAAAATACCGCCGCCATTGCCTGTGCTCCCCGTCTCAGCCGTTGCGAAAATTCCGCTGTTGCCCCCGCTGTTACTTCCCGAGATAGCGATGTTGTTGGCGGTGATCGATAAGAATCCAGCATTCCCTGCATTGTTCGTGCTCGCCGAAATTTGCCCGCCGCCGGTCAGGGCCAGGCCCTGCGTGGCAATTAGAACATCGCCGCCATTGCCATTCGCGAAGACATCGGAGGAAATCCCGGTAAAGAAACCCCCGCTGCCAGTCCCGTCAATGGTGATGTTGTTGGCGGTGACCGATATCAACCCGCCTTTTCCCGGGCCGTGGGTGTCCACTGTGATCTGCCCGGTATTTGTCAGGGTCAGGCCCTGGGTGGAAATAAAAATATCGCCGCCATTGCCATTCGCGAAGACATCGGAGGAAATCCCGGTAAAGAAACCCCCGCTGCCAGTCCCGTCGATGGTGATGTTGTCGGCGGTGACCGATATCACCCCGCCTTTTCCCGAACCGGAGGTGTCTGCATCGATCAATCCACCGGCGGCCACGGTCAGGCTCTGGGTGGAGATCAGAATATCGCCGCCATTGCCTGTGCTCCCCGAATTAGCCGTTGCGAAAATTCCGCTGTTTTTTCCGGATATGGCGATGTTGCTGGCGTTTACAAGTGTCGTTCCTCCATTCCCGGCACCGCGGGTGGAGACTATGAGCTCTCCACCACCCATCAAGTTTAGATTTTGCGTGGTAATTTGAATATCGCCGGCATTGCCTGTACTTCCTGCCCCAGCACTAGCAAAAATCGCGCTGGAAAATCCCCCGCCTGTGCCGGAGATGGTGATGTCGTTGGAGTTGACGGATACCGACCCTGCATTCCCTGAACCGTTGGTGAGGGCCTGGATCTGCGCGCCATTCAGCAGGTTTACTGTCTGGGCCTGAATATCAATGCCTTGGCCGTTCCCGGATTTGGTATCTGCATATAAAAAAGACTGGTCAAGAGTCAATTGACCGCCGCGGATAAAAATCGAACCGCCGCCAGTTACTGAGCCGACTGGTTCGCTCGCATTGACGTAACTATTTCCGGCCAGCGAAATGGCGCCCAAGGCGGCGAAGGAACTTACGTCCACTCCCCCGGTGGTCAGTCCCGCTTCGCCGCCCGAGGCCACGCTCGCAAGATTGACGACGCCGGAGAGCGCTTGCAGGTGGGCGCCGTTGGTCAGGCTGATGTCGCCCGCGACTACGGACAGCGTCTGCCCCGCGGGGACCGACAGCTGGCTGCCGTTGAAACTGATGGACGCAGGCGTGGGCCCCAGGAACCCGAACGCCGAGGGCGCTGCGGAGGTCAATACGCTGTTGGCGGGCGTGGTGGCGTCAAAGCGCCCGTTGCTGCCGAGCTTCACGTAATCGGCGGTGGTCGCGTGAAACGAGCCGCTGATGTTGAGGCTCGCGTTGGGGCCGAAGGAAATCCCGAGCGGATCGATCAGAAAGAAGTTCGCGCCGCCTATCGTCGAAGCGATCTGGCCGTCGATGCTCGACGCGCTGCCGGTGACGCGGGTGATGACGTTAGAAACCGAGGTGGTCGAGGAGAAGGTCGCGGTCTCGCTGGTGCCGATATTGAAGGTGCCGAAGCTGAAGAAGAGATTGCCGCCGGCGCCGCCGACGATCTGGCCGTAAGTCTGGGTGATGGGGTAGTTGGGGCCGTTGATGGTGCGCACGGCGCCCAGGGTATTGTCGGTCACCACGCTGCCGGCGGCGAACGCCGAAACTACCTGCACCGCGAACAGGAGGAGTGCGAAGCGATACGTCACCGCTAGCAACGGATTTCTCATCTTTGGCCCCTGTGGTGGCGCCCCGAGCGCAGTCTGGTATGACAATTGCGTAGAAACATCACAACATACCTCTCCATGCCTGTCAATTTAGGTTGTGACTGCTCGATGCGCTGATGTAGTATCGGGCGCGTATCCTTCGATTCCAGCGGTAATACGTGCTTCGGCGATAGCTGCAGCGCAATATGCCGGCAATGCCTTGAACATGGCAAGGCGAATCGTTCACGTATATGCCGTGAATATTTACGGGCCGAAGTTCGCCGGTTTTATTTACCATCCAGGGCATGGATCCAGTTGCGCCACGCGCTGGCTATGTAACTGCAATCCGCACGATCGCTGGTTTGAACGTGCGGGATTTTGCGGCCGCGAGATTTTCCCATCGACCGTTTGAGGGGGGGCTGTAGTGGACTCCAAGCGTAGAGCAAATAGACTCCCGGTCATTTTCGCTGGTCTGGCCGCGGCAGTGTTGTTGCTTGCCTTGGGGATTGGCAACGCGGCTGAACCTTTGTCCGGTGCCGCATTGCGGGAACGCGTCGCGGCTGGCGACCGGCTTTTCCAGGCCGGGGATTTTGAACGCGCCCTGAACGAATGGGATCAGGCCTTGAAATCCTACAATCCCGACACGCAGCGCATGGAGCGGTCTGACGTATTATCGAAGATAGCCGACGCTTTCAGGGCGCTCGGTTATACCGAGCGCGCCGCCGTGACTCTGCAGCAGGCTGCCCAGTTATCAGCATCGGATGACGTTCGCACGGCCAGCATACTTTCGAACCTCGGCAGCGCCCTGCAGGCAGCGGGGCTGCTGAAGGAAGCGCGGCAGCAAATCGACACCAGCATCGTGCTTGCACAAAAAACCGGTCGCAGGGATATCGAGGCCGCGGCGCAGAACAATCGGGGCAATCTGCTCGCGGCTGCCAATGAAAACGATGCGGCAATCAGTGCCTATCAGCGCAGCATCGATCTCGCGGCCCAATCGGGCAACTCGCTGCTTCGAAGCCAGGCTCTCGTTAATGCGGCGCGCACGGCGGAGCGCACCGGCAAGCCTGACCAAGCTGTTGCGCTCGCGCAGGCGGCCGGCGAAGCCGCGACGGGGCTGCCGCCAAGTCATGACTCCGCCTATGCGTTGATCGCGGGGGGGCAGCTATACCTGCGACTGCAGAAGGCCACGCCGAGCCAGTCCTTGCTGGATGCCGCAGTCAGGGCGCTCAACGGGGCTCTGAAAATGGCGCGGGAAATCGGCGACCGCCGGGCCGAGTCGTATGCACTCGGCTACCTCGGTGAACTCTACGAAAACGAAGGCCGTGTGGCCGACGCTCTTGATCTCACGCGGCGCGCCACGTTCGACGCGCAGCAGCTCAACGCGCCGGAGCTGCTCTACCGATGGAATTGGCAGACGGGCCGGCTGTTGAGGGCGCAAAACGATCCTGACGGCGCTATCGCGGCGTACCGGCAGGCGGTGGGCCAATTGCAATCGATCCGCAATGATGTTCTGGTCAATTACACTTCGGGCCGGTCTTCATTTCGGGAGGTGTTCGCGCCGCTTTATTTTGAGCTCGCGGATTTGTTGTTACAGCAAGGGGCGAATACCAAGGACCCTTCCCGCGTGCAACAGGCGCTGGTCGAAGCACGCGATACGATCGAGCGGTCCAAGTCGGCTGAGTTGCAGGACTACTTCCAGGATAATTGCGTCACCGCGCTGCAGTCAAAGATTACGCAGGTCGAGAAGGTGGGGGCCAGGACCGCGGTTATCTATCCGATCCTGTTGCGCGACCGGCTCGAGTTGCTGGTCACTTTTTCCGACAGCATGCGGCAGTACAGGGTCGCCGTCGATGGGGCGTCTCTCGTCGAAGCAGTGAGAAATTTCCGCCTGCGGCTGGAGCGCCGCACCTCGCGCGAGTATCTGCCGCTGGCCCAGCAGCTCTACGGTTGGCTGGTGAAACCGTTTGAACCTGAACTCGTGTCCCGAAAAATCGATACTCTCGTGTTCGTGCCGGATGGCGCGCTGCGCACCATCCCGATTTCGGCGCTGCATGATGGCAAGCAGTATCTGATCAGCCGTTTTGCCGTCGCCACGACACCCGGCCTGACTCTGGTCGATCCCAGACCGCTTGAGGCTCACGCGAGCCAGGTGCTGCTCAGCGGCCTCACCGAACCCGTGCAGGGTTTTTCGGGCCTGCCCAACGTTGCGGCCGAACTGCAGGCGGTGCAGGAAATTGAAGGAGGAACACTTCTGAAGGACAAGGATTACGTCCTGCGCAACGTCGAGCAGGAATTTTCGCAAAAATCATTTACCCTAGTTCATATTGCTTCGCATGGACATTTCAGCAGCGACCCGAAGCAGACTTTTCTGCTCACTTACGATGGCAAGCTGACGATGGATGGGCTCGAGAAGCTCATCGCTCCCAGCCGTTACCGTGATCAGCCGCTCGAGCTGCTGACGCTGAGCGCCTGCCAGACGGCCGCGGGCGACGACCGCGCGGCGCTTGGACTCGCCGGCGTGGCGGTAAAGGCGGGCGCGCGCAGCGCGCTGGCGTCCCTGTGGTTTATCAACGACCAGTCTTCCACTCTGCTCATTTCGGATTTCTATCGCTACCTCAAGCAGCCCGGCATGTCGAAAGCAAAAGCTCTGCAGCAAGCCCAGGTCAAAATGATCGGCGATAATCGTTTCGGTCATCCGGGCTATTGGTCGCCGTTCCTTCTCATAGGGAATTGGCTTTAGGACCGTTGGTGGAAAGGCTCCGCGAAGCGCTGCAGCAGCCAGCCGTGATCTGTTTCATCCTGGCGAACGTCGTCTTCCTGCTGCTGCTTGCCGCTCGTCACGGTGGCGCACTCGTGCCGCTCGAGCTGATTTCCTACGATCAGATGCTGCGGTCGCGGCCCGACGCTGCCGCTGATTCCCGTATCGTGCTCATCGAAGAGACCGAAGAGGACATCCATCGCTACGGATACCCGCTATCCGATGAAAAACTGGCCGCCGCGCTCGAGCGACTGACCGCATACCACGCGCGCGCGATTGGCGTTGACATCTATCGCGACATACCGGTGGCGCCGGGTGAAGCCCGCCTCGCATCCATACTGAAGCGAAACCCGAACATCATATGGGTAAGCAAGTTCAGCGGCGACCAGCGCGCCGTGGCGCCACCCAGGGTTCTCGTCGGCACCGAGCAAGTCGGCTTTAATGACCTGATCGACGATCCGGGTGGAATCGTCCGCAGAGGGATGTTGTTCCTCGATGACGGCAAAACCACGGCTTACTCACTGCCGCTGCGCCTGGCGTTGCATTATCTCGAACCGCTCGGGCTGGGATTACAGCCGGACCCGGCCAATCCGGACCACGTGCGGCTCGGACGGACCACGATTGTCCCGTTCGAGAAAAGCGATGGCGGATACATCAACGCCGATGCCGCCGGATACCAGTTTCTGCTCGATTTCGGGGACATGCCGGGGCGTCACAGGAGCTTTGCACTGGCGCAGCTTCTCAACGGACAAGTCGACGCCTCCGCCATCAAGGACAAAATCGTTCTGATCGGAAGCGCAGCCAGGAGCATAAACGATTACTTCTACACACCTTACAGCGTGGGATTGGGTGCAGACCAGCGCATGTTCGGAGTGGAACTGCATGCTCATATTACAAACCAGCTGCTGCGTTTTTCCATAGACGGCCAACCGCAGATCAAAGTCATCAGCGATTCCGCGGAGTCCGTCTGGATATGGTTGTGGTGCATTGCCGCGGGATTCGTCGCGCTGATTGCGCATTCGATATGGCGGTTTCTGGGCGCGAGCTTACTCGTCGTGCTCGCGCTGGTCATGATCTGCCATACCACACTGCTCCATTGGCACTGGATACCGTTTATCCCGCCGGTTGTGGGTTTTTTGACGACCGGGGCACTGGCTGCCGCCTATCTCTCGGCGCACGAAAAAAAGCAGCGTGGGGTTTTGATGCAGCTTTTCTCCAAGCATGTGTCGGCCGATGTTGCCGAGGCGCTATGGCGTGACAGGGAGCTATTTCTGGAAGGCGGGCGTCCGCGTTCGCAGCAACTGACCGCGACGGTGCTGTCGACCGACATCAAGGGCTTCACCACTGTTTCCGAAAAACTCGATCCCACCAGCCTGTTGCAGTGGCTGAACGAATATATGGGAGCGATGGCGCGGCAGGTCATCCGCCATCACGGACTCGTCGACAAATACATCGGGGACGCGATCATGGCCGTGTTCGGCGTGCCGGTCGCGCGCAAGACCGGGGCGGAGGTGGCGCAGGACGCCATCAATGCGGTCAAGTGCGCATTGGCGATGGAACAGGAGCTCATGCGAATGAATTTGCTCTGGCGTGCCCGGGGGATGCCGGTAATCGGCATGCGGGCGGGAATCTACACAGGGCCGCTCGTAGCGGGAAGTCTCGGCAGCGCTGACCGGCTCGAATACACGGTTATCGGCGACACCGTCAACACGGCTTTCCGGCTCGAAAGTTATGACAAGAATCTGGTCGACCCGGATTTTCCGGACCGCGACTGCCGCATCCTGATCGGCGATTCAACCCGCAGCCTCCTCGGCAACCTGTTCGTTACGAGGCCGGTCGGTGAGGTCAGTCTGAAGGGCAAGGACCAGAAGGTTTCAGTGTATTACGTGGTCAAGCAGCTGGAAGAAGTGACATAATCGAAAGAGTCCGGGAAAGGAGTTCCATATGTTTTCCCATGAGCGCATATGCCATGCACTGGGTGCTCTTGCCTGGTTGTTTTTTGCAGGTGACGCCATTGCTCAACAACAGGGCAATCAGATGGATCAACCGGCACAAAAAACACCGGTTTACAAGCCCCCCCTGCGAGGCGCGCCTTCCAGCCGCGTCGGGGGCGGCAGCAGAGGCGTGGGAGACGACTCCCCGGTGCTGGCTGTCATTGCTCCGGACCATACCGGGCTGACCCTTCAGGAGCAGCCCACACTCTACTGGTATGTTTCCAAAAAAGTTCCCGCGCATGTCGAGATTACCGTCATCGACGACGTAAGCATCAAGCCGTTGCTGGAAAAAAATCTCGATACACCGGTCGGCCCCGGGATCCAGGGCCTGCGTTTGAAGGATTACGGAATCAACCTCCAACCGGGTATCGAGTATCGCTGGCACGTTGCCATCGTCGTGGATCCCAATCAGAGGTCCAACGACATAATCGCCAGCGGCACGATCAAGCGGATTGTCAATTCGGAATCAATGCGGCAAAAACTGACTCATGCCCAGGGTAATGCGGCGGTCGCGGCTTATGCGGAAGAGGGCATCTGGTATGACGCTATCGCGGCGCTGATGGCGCAGATGGACGCGGACCCGTTGAATCAGGAACTCCAACAACAGTATCAGGCGCTGCTGCAACAGGTGGGATTGGGGCAGATTGCCGGAATGCGGTAGCCTCCGTAGCCACGTCCCCGTGCTTAACCCGCCTTGAGCCGGGCGGGCGTGACGATGACCGGCCCGCTGCCGGGATGAAGACGGGGGCAGGTTCAGCTATGTCCAAATTCAGGGATCGGACCAATGGCGCGCAAAGACTGTTGGCCCGGTCGCGTTGGACGATGGCGGCGATGTTCGAGAATAATGATTGCCGGAAATGTGACGGGCTTTTTTGCCGGGCCCTATTCGAGGGAAATTGGCAAATTGCGCTCTCATGAGTTGCAGGTCGGCTTGCGCTTCTGACTCTGCCAGGGTTCCGCAGAAAAACGCCTGCCGTCGGCAGGCGTTTTTGTGTACGGCACTGGCGCTCGCAAGCGAAACTTGCAACAATCTGCTGCCGGTGTAAACGGCCAGGAGGACGTTATGGGCTACACGCTGCA
This sequence comes from Gammaproteobacteria bacterium, assembly GCA_041483135.1. Taxonomy (GTDB): domain Bacteria; phylum Pseudomonadota; class Gammaproteobacteria; order Burkholderiales; family SG8-41; genus PALSA-1004. The sequence continues at coordinate 72,563 of JBGPFE010000003.1, forward strand.
GGACTTCGCCGCGGACACGCGTAGTGCGCTCAAGACCGACGCAGGCCGCAAAGGTCTTGCGAAGGTCAGGGCGATGATGGAACGGCTGGTCAAGGATGAACGATTCGTCAGCGAGTATTTTCACGCTGGAATGAATCGCGGGCTGTGCAAGATTTACACCGATCCGGAACTCGGCTTCGAGCTCATGACCTATCGTTGGGACGAGGCGCGCGGCTCGCAGCCGCACGATCACGGTGACTCATGGGCCATCTATGCGCAGGTTAGCGAGTATACGGATATGACCGAATACGAACGCACCGACGACGGCAAGAGTCGAGAGCGTGCTGCGCTCAAGGTCAAGCGCCAGTACCGGCTGAATCCGGGCCAGGCAGGAATCTACTTCGGGCGCGAGTTGCACTCGACATCGACCCCGGTCGGCGCGCGTTATCTGCGCATCACCGGCACCGATCTCGAGAACATCGAACGCCTGCGAATCGACGCCGCTACCGGCAAGATCGAGCACATTCACGGCCGGCAGGTGTCACAAACCAGCGCTTAGGACGGATTGTTCTGACGCCTGCTCAATAAGATTTCGGCAGGCCGAGCACCTTCTCGGCGATGAAGCAAAGGATCAGCTGCGGGCTTACCGGCACGATGCGCGGGATCAACGACTCGCGCAGGTAGCGCTCGACGTGGAATTCTTTCGCGTAACCCATGCCGCCGTGCGTCATCACCGCCGTCTCGCACGCCCTGAATCCCGCCTCGCCGGCCAGGTATTTCGCGGCATTCGCTTCGGCGCCGCAGGGTTTGCCGCTGTCGTACAGCGACGCGGCCTTGAACACCAGCAGGCTTGCCGCCTCCAGTTCGATCCAGCGTTGCGCGAGCGGATGCTGGATCGCCTGGTTCTGTCCGATCGGCCGGTTGAATACGATACGCTCCTTCGCATAATCGGCGGCGCGCTTGAGCGCGACTTTGCCAAGTCCGACCGCCTCGGCGGCGATCAGGATGCGCTCGGGGTTGAGCCCGTGCAGGATGTACTCGAAGCCCCTGCCTTCATCGCCGATGCGGTCCGCGGCCGGCACTTTAAGCCCGTCGATGAATACCTGGTTCGAATCGACCGCCTTGCGTCCCATTTTCGGAATCACGCGCGCCTCGACGAACTTGCGGTCGACTTCGGTGTAGAACAGGCTCAGGCCCTGCGTCGGCTTCTTGATCTCGTCGAGCGGGGTGGTGCGCGCGAGCAGCAGCATCTTGTTCGCGACTTGCGCGGTCGAGATCCAGATCTTCTGGCCTGACACGAGGTAGTGGTCGCCCTGTTTGACAGCCTTGGTCTTGAGCTGCGTCGTATTCAAGCCGGCATCGGGCTCGGTCACGCAGAAGCACGCTTTGTCGTGGCCGGCGATCAGCGGCGGCAGCCAGCGGTTTTTTTGCTCGGCGTTGCCGAATACGACGACCGGATTCAGGCCGAAGATGTTCATATGCACCGCTGACGCGCCCGACATGCCGGCGCCGGATTCGGCGATCGTCTGCATCATGAGCGCGGCTTCGGTGATGCCGAGGCCGGCGCCGCCGTATTGCTCGGGCATCGCGATGCCGAGCCAGCCGTCGCGCGCGAACGCCTGGTGAAAATCGGCGGGAAAGCTGCCGTCGCTGTCTTTCCTGAGCCAGTATTCGGCGTCGAAGCCGGCGCAGATTTTCTCGATCGCGGCGCGGATCGCGAGTTGTTCTTCGGACAGTGAGAAATCCATGGTCGTCTCAGGCCGGCGTCAGCGTGACGCCAGTCGCGATCATCGCATTGATTTCGTTGCCGGCATAGCCGGCCTCGCGCAGCACCTCGACGCTATGCTCGCCCAGGCGCGGCGCCGGGCGCGGCTCGCCGGGCGGGGACCCGGACCACCTGCTCGGCACCGCCATCGAGCGCACTTTGCCTTCGGACGGGTGCTCGACGACCGAAAAAAATCCGGTCTGGTTGAGATGCGGGTCGGCGAGCAGGTCGTCGAGCGAATTGAGCGGCATCACGGGGATGTCGGCTTGCGATAACGTCGCGAGCCATTCGGCGCTGGTGCGCGTTGCTATCTGCGCGGCGACGAACGCATAGACCTCGGCGATATGCTGCGAGCGGTTCGCCTGAGTCGAGAACCGTTGATCGCTCTCGAACATGTTTTCACGGCCGAGGATACGAAAGAAATTGCGCCACTGCTTGTCGTTGTAGATCAGCAGGCACAGGTAGCCGTCTTTGCTCGCATACGGGTTGCGGTGCTCGGCGAGCAGGCGCGTATAACCCATCGGCGCAATCGGCGGTTCGAAAGTTTTACCGCTCATGTGGTCGCCGAGCACGAATTGCGTGAGGCTTTCGAACATCGTGACCTCGACTGCCTGCCCCTGACCCGTGCGTTCGCGGTGAAAGAGAGCGGCTGTCACTGCGTTGACCGCGTTCAATCCCGTAATGCGGTCGGCGACCGTCGAGGGGACGAAGCGCGGCCGGTCGGCGCCCGCCTGTTCGATGATGGACGGCAGCGCGACCATGCCCTGGATCAGATCGTCGTAGGCAGGCTTGGCCGCGTAGGGCCCGTTCTGGCTGAAACCGTAGGCACCGACATAGACGATTTCTGGATTGACCGCGCGCACGTCGTCGTAAGTGAGCTGCAAGCGCGCCATCGCCTGCGGCCGCACGTTATGGATCAGCACGTCAGCGGTGTTGGCGAGCCGCAGCAGCGCGGCGCGGCCGGCCGGTTGCTTGAGATCGAGCACGAGCGAGCGCTTGTTGCGATTGAGGTGCAGGAAGATATGTCCCATCCCGGCATGCCGCATGGGCGCGGCGTGGCGCATATTGTCGCCTTCGCGCGGCTCGACCTTGATCACGTCGGCGCCGAGGTCGCCGAGGATTTGCGTTGCGTAGGGACCGAGAATGACGGTCGTCAGATCGATGATTCTGATACCGGTAAGCGGACCAGCCATCGTTGCCTGCTGATAAGTGTCTGGAGCGGGGGGGGCTAGACCAGCGCGGTACACGCGCGCTGGATCCGGCTGCACGCCTCGTGCAGCGTCTCGGTGGAAGCCGAATATGAAATACGGATGTAGGGCGACATGCCATAAGCCTCGCCCTGCAGGACGCCGACGTCAGCCGTATCGAGCAGATACAGCACAAAATCGAGATCGGTCGCGATGACTTCGCCCCGCGGGGTGCGTTTGCCGATTACGCCGGCGATATTGGGAAACACGTAGAACGCGCCTTGCGGCGTGCGGCACGAAATGCCGGGGGCAGCGTTCAGCATGTCGACCACGACGTCGCGTCGCTCGCGAAACAACTGCGCGCGTTCAGCGAGAAAATCCTGCGGACCGGTCAGCGCTTCGATCGCCGCGGCCTGGCTGATCGACGATGGATTGGTGGTGCTCTGCGACTGCATCTTGAGCATGGTCTTGATCAATTCCTGCGGGCCGCCGCCATAACCGATGCGAAAGCCGGTCATCGCGTAGGCCTTGGATACGCCGTTCACCGTCAGCGTGCGTGCGTAGAGCGCCGGTTCGACCTGCGCCGGGGTCGCATTTTTTGCGCCGTCATAAATGATGTGCTCGTACACCTCGTCGGTGAGGATCCAGACCTGCGGATGACGCAGCAATACGTCGGCCAGCGGTTTGAGCTCCGCGGCGGTATAGGCCGCGCCCGTCGGGTTGCACGGTGAATTGAGCATCAGCCACTTGGTGCGCGGCGTTATCGCGCGCTCGAGATCGGCCGCCTGCAACTTGAAGTCCTGGTCTTCCGGGCAGCCGACCGGCACCGGCGTGCCGCCGGCAAGCAGCACCATGTCCGGATACGACGCGTAGTAGGGTGCCGGCAAGATGACCTCGTCCCCCGCGGTCACCGTCGCCATCAGTGCATTGAAGATCACCTGCTTGCTGCCATTGCCGACGGTGATCTGCTCAGGCCTGTATTCGAGGCCGTTCTCACGCCTGAACTTGAGTGCGATCGCATCCTTCAATTCAGGCGTGCCGTCGACGTTGGTGTAGCGCGTCTCGCCGTTGCGCAGGGCGCGGATTGTCGCCTCGATGATATGGGCCGGTGTTTCGAAATCCGGTTCGCCGATGGTAAGACCGATGATCTTGCGGCCGGCGGCCTGCAGTTCGCGCACGCGCATCGTCGCCATCGAGCTCGGCGACGGTTTGATACGGTCCATGCGTGGTGCGATGAAACTCATGATCCACTTCTCTAAAGGCCAGCCACAGAGGTACGGAGAGCACCGGCAAACACGAAAACAGCGCGGGCAACAACCGATATGCTAGCATCAAACGCCGCCGTTTAATGCCTCATGAAGCCGACCGGCGCGCGCGGCGTGTTATACTTTTTGCTGGCAAACCTTGCAGTGACAATCAATCATTCCCCGCGCCATGGCGCGTGATACGTGGCGGCCGTAAAGTCCGCGGTGCAGGCTGATTCATGACGCGACATTCGGTTTCGACCCATGCACATCCTGCTGAGTAACGACGACGGTTACTTTGCCCCCGGCCTCGCGCTACTGGCCGAAATTCTCGCCCCCCTCGCCAAAGTTACCGTGGTCGCGCCGGAGCGCGACCGCAGCGGAGCCAGCAATTCGCTGACGCTCGACCGGCCGCTTGCAGTGCGCCGCGCGGGCAACGGCTTCTTCTACGTCAACGGCACTCCCACGGATTGCGTGCACCTCGCGGTGACCGGCTTGCTGGAGAGCCTGCCCGACATCGTGATATCGGGCGTCAATCACGGCGCCAACATGGGCGACGACACCATCTATTCCGGCACGGTGGCTGCCGCGACCGAGGGCTTCCTGCTGGGCATCCCGTCGCTTGCGGTGTCGCTGGTGGCGAGCGGCGGCGATCATGTCGCGACTGCGGCGAGGGTTGCGGCTGACCTGGTGCAGCGCTTCGCGCGCAGTCCGCTCGGGCAGCCGGCGCTGCTTAACGTCAACGTGCCGGACGTGCCGTACGAAAAACTGCGCGGGGTCGAAGTCACGCGACTTGGCAAGCGCCACAAGGCCGAGCCGGTCGTGAAGTCGGCGACGCCGCGCGGCGAAACGGTGTACTGGGTCGGTGCCGCCGGCGGCGCTCAGGATGCGGGCGCAGGCACCGATTTCAATGCCGTCGCGCGCACCGTGGTTTCAGTGACGCCGTTGCAGATCGATCTTACGCATTATTCGCAACTGCAGACGATCAAGGACTGGATCGCATGAGCACGCGGCTGTCCGGCATCGGCATGACCTCGCAGCGCACCCGCAGGCGCATGATCGAACGTTTGCGCAAGCAGGGGATCGCCGATGAGGCCGTGCTCAACGTGATGTACGAGATCCCGCGCCATAGTTTCGTCGAGGAAGCACTGGCCAGCCGCGCCTACGAGGACTTTGCATTGCCCCTCGGTTTCGGGCAAACGATCTCACAGCCGTACATCGTCGCACGCATGACCGAGCTGCTGACCGCCGGCAAGCCGCTCGGCAAGGTGCTCGAGATCGGTACCGGTTGCGGCTATCAGACGGCGATACTCGCCAGGCTCGCGAGCGAGGTCTATTCGGTCGAGCGCTTGCTGCCGCTGCTCGCCAAGGCGCGTAAGTACCTGCGCGAGCTGCGCATCACCAACATCCGGCTCAAACATGCCGACGGCCATATCGGCATCCCGGAAGGCGCACCGTTCGACGCCATTCTGGTCACGGCGGCGGCGACGCATGTGCCGGAAGCACTGAAAGAACAACTCGCGGTGGGTGCTAAAATGGTGGTGCCGATGGGCACGCGCGAGCAGCATCTGTGCGTGATCGAGCGCACCACCCGCGGTTTTTCCCAGTCCAAGCTCGATGCGGTCAAATTCGTGCCGATGCTGTCGGGATTGAGTTGATGCCGAATCCCATGCAATGCCGTAACCACACGTCAGCAACAATAGCGGCTGCGGCCGTGGCGGTGCTGACGATATATGGTTGTACTTCGACGCGTTATCCGGCACCGGTCAGCGAGCGCACGCCGTCCGCCACTAGACCCTCGGCCGCGCCAGCGCCGGAAACCGCAGCGCGCGAGCCCGACACGCGTCCCGAGTATTACACCGTCAAAAAGGGCGATACACTATATACGATCGCGCTCGACCACGGTCTCGACTACAAGGATCTCGCCGAGTGGAATGGAATCGACAATCCGAACGTGATTCGCGTCGGTCAGCAATTGCGGGTAATGCCTCCCGCATCCACTGTGGTTACGTCGCCCCTCAAGACCGCACCGGCAATCGAGGGCAGGCCACTCGGCAGCGCGCCGCAGTCGGCGGCAGTCGAGGCGGTCAAGTCGCAGCCCAAGGCGGTCAAGGTTCCGTATTCGGATCAGGCGCTCGCGCAATTGTCGGGGCAACCGCAGGCGAAGCCCGCGCTGCCGGTGATCGCCAAAGCCGAGCCGCGTCCCGAAGAAAAATCCGCAGCGGGCGACGATGACGACGAAAAAGTCGATTGGGGCTGGCCAGCGGGCGGCAAGTTGCTCAGCACTTTCACCGAAAACACCAACCTCAAGGGCATCGGCATCGCCGGCAAGCTCGGCCAGCCGGTGATCGCCAGCGCACCGGGCAAGGTGCTGTACAGCGGCGACGGCATTCGTGGCTACGGCAAACTCGTGATCATCAAGCACAACAAGGTGTACTTGAGCGTTTACGCCCACAACAGCCAGCTGCTGGTCAAAGAAGGCCAGACCGTGGTCAAAGGGCAGAAAATCGCCGAGATGGGCAACACCGATTCCGACCAGGTCAATCTGCATTTCGAAATCCGGCGCTTCGGCAAGCCGGTCGACCCGATCAAGCTGCTGCCGCCCGGCCACCCGGCGTAACGCGTTCCCGCTGCGGGTCGGGGGTCAAGCCCTGAATGCCTCGACCGCGTGCTGCAGGCGCGATGCGTCCTCTGCGTGCACGTCGCTGCCGTAGCGCAGGCGGATGTAGAGCTCGCTGATAGTACCGATCGGCTGCGCGAGTTCGGGGCGCGCGGCGGCTGCACGCTTGCGAAATGCGTCCGGTCCTTCGCTCGGGTGGCGTGCCAGGCCGCGGCGCGCGAGGCGTTCGCAAAAGCGCGCGTAGGCGGCAGCGATCGGGTCCGGGCGCATGGCGTGCAGCTTGCGCAGCATCAGCGCCGCGAGTACCAGCGTGATGGCGCCGGTCACGATAAACATCACGGTCACCAGGCTTTTCCACGTCGCGTCATCGATACCGACGCGCTGCATCAACTGGCGCTGGCGGTCGAGCGTGTAGCCGAGCACGGCCTGGTTCCATGAATTCGCCAGCGAGTCCCAGGTGAGGCGTGCACGGTGCAGCCAGCGGTATTCGCCGCGCAACAGGAGCGGCAGCGCTTCACCTTGCGGCACTCCTGCCGCGACGCCGGCCTCCACGCGCGCCGGCGATACCGCCGCGGTCGGGTCGACGCGCACCCAGCCTTCGGTCTTGAGCCAGACCTCGGTCCAGGCGTGCGCATCGGCCTGGCGGACTATCATGTAATTGCCGACGGTGTTGAGTTCGCCGCCCTGGTAACCGGTGACGATGCGCGCGGGGATGCCGGCGGCGCGCATCAGCACAGCGAACGACGATGCATAGTGCTCGCAGAAACCGGCGCGCGTGGTAAACAGAAATTCGTCGACCGCATTATTCGGGTCCAGGCGCGTCGTCGTCGTGGTGTAGAAGAAATTCTGGTTGCGGAACATGCTCAGGACCGCATCGATGTAGGCGCGGTCGTCCGCCGACTGTGTGCGCATGCTGCGCGCCAGTTCGCGGGCGCGAGGATTGGCACGCCCCGGCAGTCGCAAAGCGCGCTGCAATTCGTAGAGCGGCGGCTCGCCGTTATTACGGTATCTGAGGTGCGATGCCATGTCATAGCGCACGCGGTTCGTGACGGCAGTCTGAAATAACAGCTGGAAGTCGCTGGTTACGACGCTGCGCGGCGGGGTCTTCGCCGGCAGATCGAGCGCAAACAGCCAGCGTTTGCCGTGCGGCTCGACGGTCACCGTATACTCGACGACGTTGTCGAGAGCCTCGTATTGCCGCTGGCTCACGTACGGCACCCTGGGCGCGCTCCAGGTATAGCCGTCGAAATCCCACAGTACGGGGCCGCGCCAGTACAGCTGCTGGGTAGGAGGCGGAAGCTGCGATTCGAAGGTGACGCGGAACGCCACCGCATCGGACAGGAGCAGATTGCTGACGCTGCCGGGCGTCATTTCGTCCGACAGCCCGGTGACTCCGCCGGCATAAGCGTCCTGCGGCATGCCCCAGAGCGGTCCCTGCACGCGGGGAAACAGCACGAACAGGGCCAGCATCAGCGGTGCCGCCTGCAGCAACATGATCCCGGCGGCGCGCAGCTGATATTGATAACCCGGCTGCAGGGTGCGGAACTGGAAGCCGACCATGGTTGCGGTAATGAGCCAGACCACGCCCAGCATGTAGACCGTGGTCGGGATCGATTGCGAATACAGAAAATTCGTGATCACGAGGAAGTAGGCGATGAAGATCAGGACCATGGCGTCGCGCAACGTCGCCATTTCCATGAGCTTCAACGCGAGCAGCACGACCAGCAGCGTGACCCCGGAATCGCGGCCGAGAATTCTGCCATAGCTGATGTAGATGCCGCCCAGCGCGCCCGCCACGATCGCGAGCAGCAGCCATTTTCGCGGCAGTTTCAGCCCGTAGAGCGCGAGGTATATGCGCCAGGCGAACAACGTGACGGCGAGCAACGTGACCCACCACGGCAGGCGCTCGACGTGCGGTGCGGTAACCAGTGCCAACGACAGCATCAGCCAGCCGCTATGCCGCAGATGGAGTCTGTCCGGAGCCGCCGTCATGGGGCCCCGGTCTTGAACAACGCGAGCGCTTCCAGGCAGCGCTCGCGCTGCGCATTGCCGGGGGCGGGCGGCAGAGTGACGCCCGGCAGGCGCAAACCGAAACTCAACGCAGCGGCGTGAGCGTCGATCACCCAGCGCGCGAGCCTGGACAATCTGCCTTCGATACCCAGCGTGTCGGACGTTGCCTGCCAGTCGAGCCACAATTCGGTGTCGGCACGGCCGCTGAATTGCTTGGTGAGCAATCCCTGGCCGCGCGCGGCGGCTTTCCACGCGATATGCCGCGGTGAATCGCCGGGGTGGTAGGAACGCAGGCCGGAAAAATCCTCCTGGCCCGACCCGTAGGCAATGCCGGTGCCGGCTTGTGCGTCTGGCAGCGGCAGCGGCACGCGTGCTGCTTCCGGCCGCGGATAGACGATGCATTGCATGGCAAGCTCGGCGTAAGCCCAGGCATAGCACAGGCCGAGCGGAAAATTCGTAAACAGCGTCAGTCGCCCGGGGTACAGGATGCCGCGTTGCGACGCCGGTACCGGCACGCTGACCGTAGCGGACTGGCGCGCGAGCACGTCGGTGTATACGGCATCACGCTTGTCGTGGGTGACGCCGATCGCGTAGCGGTCGAGCGCGCCGGGGTTATCGATGATCAACGTGAAGTGCGCGATGTCGCCGGCGAACACCGGTTGTACTCTGCCGGCCGCGATCCTGAGCCGGGCGAGATTGCGAAAAGTATGGAGTATCGAGTTGATGCCAAGCGCGGTGAGCAGAAACGTGAGTATGAAACCGAGGCTCAGGTTGTAATTGATCGAACCGGTCAGCATCATGATCAACGCGACGACATAAATCATGCCGTAGCGCGAGGGCAGGATGAAAATGCGCCGTTGCACCAGCACGATGTGGCCCGCTTCGGGGCCGCGCCACTGGAACAGCCAGGTCGCGAAGCGGTTTTTGAGTGCCAGCAGCATGCGGGTGATGGGTGATGAGCGATCGGTAATGGGTTTAAGGCAATAGCGGCTTGCGCTTTGCCAATTGCCCATCACGCATTACTCATTACGGAATCGGTACCGCCTCGATCAATTGCTCGGCGACATCGGCGCCGTTGATGCGCGTGTTGTCGCGCGCGACGTATAGCCGGTGGCCGACCACGCCAGGAACGATCGCCTGGACATCCTCCGGCAGAACCTGGCTGCGGCCGTCCATCATCGCCCAGGCGCGCGCCGCGTTGAGCAACGCGAGGGCGGCGCGCGGCGACAGGCCGTTGACGTAATCGGGCGACTTGCGGCTGTAGTCGACGAGCGCCTGCAGATAATCGAGCAATGCGCCGGAAGCATGAACTTCGCGTGCAGTGCGTTGCAGCGCGACCAGGTCCGCGGGCTGCATGCAGGGTGCGAGCCGCGGCAGCAGGTCCCGGCGGTCGACCCCCTGCAGCAGCGCGCGTTCGGCGTCCGTATCGGGATAGCCGAGCTCGATGCGCATCAGAAAGCGGTCGAGCTGCGATTCCGGCAGCGGGAACGTGCCGATCTGGTGCGACGGGTTCTGGGTCGCAATCACGAAAAACGGCTCGGGTAGCGGTCGCGTTTCGCCTTCCGCCGTGACCTGGTGTTCTTCCATCGCCTCGAGCAGCGCGCTCTGGGTCTTGGGCGTGGCGCGGTTGACTTCGTCGGCCAGTATGACCTGCGCGAATATCGGGCCCGGGTGGAAGCGGAACGCGCTCGCTTCGCGATCAAAGATCGACACGCCGAGGATATCGGCGGGCAACAGGTCGCTGGTGAACTGGATGCGCTGGAACTGCAGGCCCAGTGACGTCGCCAACGCATGCGCGAGCGTGGTTTTGCCGACGCCCGGGATGTCCTCGATCAGCAGGTGGCCGCGCGCCATCATGCAGGCGATCGCCAGCCGGATCTGGTGTTCCTTGCCGAGGATAACCTGGCCTACCTGGCGTACGACGCGGTCGAGTTGCGGGTCCATTTGACTCGCAATTGTAGCTTAACGGGGGAGGGTGAATGGGAAATAGGAAATGGGGAATAGTCACCCGCAAAGTACTCACATGTCAGGATGACCCTTTACCATTCCCTGTTACCTGGAGATTCTTGGTGACGCGCACCTGAGTCGGGTCTGTGGCGTCCATTTCGGCATGAAACCCGAGGCAGGAGACGAAGTGCAGCATCTTGTGGTTGCTCGCCAGCACCTCGCCGATCATTTTCTTGAGCCCGCGCCGGCGCGCTGCCTCGATCAGTAATTGCATCAACGCGGTCGCGATGCCTTTTCTCTGCCAGCCATCGCCGACCACGATCGCGAATTCGCAATCCTCGCCATTCGGGAACACCACGTAGCGGCCGACCGCAATTTCAGTTTCCTTGCCGGCATGCCTGGTGACCGCGATCAGCGCCATCTGGTTGTGGTAATCGATGTCCGTCAGTTGCTTCAGCATCTGCGGCGACAGCTCGCGCAGCATGTCCATGAAGCGGTAGTAGCGCGATTCATCGGACAGGCCGCGCACGAATGACTGCTCGATGTTGGCGTCCTCCGCGCGGATCGGACGAATCGTGATCCGGGTGCCGTCGCTGAGGTGTAGCGTCTTGATCAGGTGGTCGGGATAAGGTTGCATCAACCGGGATCAGTTTCAACTGGCTTCAGATTTTAACCCGGCGCTCAACGGGCGGGGTGCGAGTGCTGATTAGACAATGCCATGTACCGCGGATAAGATGATTTTGCCGCCGGCCCTAGGCGGCGGCAGAGGACAAGCTTGAGCACCGCATACATCACGCATCCCGATTGCCTGCTGCATAACATGGGCGCCTCGCATCCCGAGTGCCCGGCGCGCTTGCAGGCGGTAGATGACCAGTTGATCGTCTCCGGCCTCGGCAACTTTCTGCTGCATGCCGAAGCGCCTCTGGCGCAACGCAAGCACCTCGAGCGCGTGCACGATCTGCGCTACATCGAGGCGATCGAAAGTACGGTGCCGCAAGACGGACTGGTGCATCTGGATCCCGACACCGCGATGTGCCCGCACACGCTCAAGGCGGCGCTGCGCGCGGCGGGTGCGGCGGTGATGGCGGCCGATATGGTAATGAGCGGCGAAGCCGAGACTGCATTCTGCAATATCAGGCCACCAGGGCATCATGCCGAGCGTGGCCGCGCGATGGGATTCTGCGTATTCAACAACGTCGCGGTCGCCGCGGCGCACGCACTCGGGCACCATGGGCTGAAGCGCGTTGCAATCGCCGATTTCGACGTGCATCACGGCAACGGCACCGAGAATATCTTCAGCAACGACGAGCGGGTGCTGATGGTATCGACGTTCCAGCACCCGTTCTATCCTTACAGCGGCGTCGAGGGACGTTCCGAGCGCATGGTCAACATTCCGCTGGCAGCTTACAGCTCGGGCAAGGAGTTTCGCGCAGCAGTGCAGGAGCATTGGCTGCCGGCGCTTGAACGGTTCAAGCCCGAAATGCTGTTCATCTCCGCCGGGTTCGATGCGCACCGCGACGACGATATGGCGATGCTGCAGCTCATAGAGTCCGACTACGCGTGGGTCACCCAGCAGCTCAAGACGGTTGCCGATAAATATGCGCAGGGGCGGATAGTCTCACTGCTCGAGGGCGGCTACGAGCTGCATGCGCTCGGGCGCAGCGTCGCAACTCACCTGAAAGTGCTGGCCGGGCTGTAGGCCGGCTGGCGCAAGCGGATTCAGTTCAGCAGTACGGCCGCCACCACGTTACGGGCTTCGGCCACCAGAATGTTGTAGGTGCGACAGGCGGCGGGGGTATCCATCACTTCCAGCCCGATGCGCGCTTGCGCCAGACAATGCGACAGGGCGGGCGGCGGAAAGCGCAGCGTCCTGCCGGTGCCGAGCAGCACGATTTCGGGCTTGAGCGTGAGCAGGAACTCGAAATGGCTCGCGTTTAAATCGTCCCAACATGCGAGCGGCCAGTTCTCGATGACGCGCTCCGGCGTCACCACCAGGTTGCGTTCGTGGCGCACGTTGTTGACCGCCACGTAGCCCGTGCCGTGACCCGTGAACAGGTTGAGGCCGGTCGTATTCTGAAGTTGGAATTTCACGCAAATCAGATTTGCCGCGGAGGTGCGGCTCAGCGTAAAATTATACGCTTTTTCACGCCCTTAGCCGATTTTCACCGACCGCCATGGAAGAATTTGCCCGCATCAAGCGCCTGCCGCCGTACGTATTTAACATCACGGCGGAACTGAAGGCCACCGCGCGCAAGCGCGGTGAGGACGTGATCGACCTCTCCATGGGCAATCCCGACCAGCCGACGCCGCGCCACATCGTCGACAAGCTGATCGAGTCCGTGCAGCGCCCTGATACGCACCGTTACTCGGTGTCGAAAGGCATCCCGCGGCTGCGGCGCGCGATCTGCCACTGGTATCGGACGCGCTTCAACGTCGAGTTCGATCCGGATTCCGAGGCGATCGTCACCATCGGCTCGAAGGAAGGCATCGCGCATCTCGCGCTGGCTACGCTCGATCGCGGCGACATAGTGCTGGTGCCGAATCCGAGTTATCCGATCCATATCTACGGCCCGGTGATCGCCGGCGCCGACATCCGGCACGTGCCAATGGTGGCGGGGGTCGACTTCTTCGAGATGCTGGAGCGCGCGATCCGCGAATCGTACCCGAAGCCGAAGATGCTGATCGTCAATTTTCCGAGCAACCCGACCACGCAGTGCGTCGAGCTGCCATTTTTCGAGCGCCTGATCGCGATCGCGCGCGAGCATCATGTTTACGTCGTGCACGATCTCGCGTATGCCGACATCGTGTTCGATGGCTACCGCGCGCCGTCTATCATGGAGGTGCCTGGCGCGCGCGATATCGCGGTCGAATTCTTCACGTTGTCGAAAAGCTACAACATGGCGGGCTGGCGCGTCGGCTTCATGGTCGGCAACCGCGAGCTGGTCACGGCGCTCGCGCGCATGAAAAGTTACCATGATTACGGTACCTTCACGCCGATCCAGGTCGCCTCAATCATCGCGCTGGAAGGACCGCAAGAGTGTGTCGAGGAAGTGCGCCTGACTTATCAGAAGCGCCGCGACGTGATGTGCGCGGGACTGGAGGCTGCAGGGTGGCACGTCGAGAGGCCGCGCGCGACGATGTACATATGGGCGAAGATCCCGGAGCAATACCAAAAGATGGGGTCGCTCGAGTTCTCCAAGAAACTTCTGGCGGATGCCAGGGTTGCCGTGTCGCCTGGCGTCGGTTTTGGCGAATATGGCGACGACCACGTGCGATTTGCATTGATAGAGAATGAGGCTCGTACGCGGCAGGCGCTGCGGGGCATCAAGGACATGTTCCGCAAGGACGGTTTGTTATGAAACCCATCCATGTAGGCTTGCTCGGCATCGGCACGGTCGGCAGCGGCACGTTCGAAGTGTTGGCGCGCAACCAGGAAGAGATCACGCGCCGTGCCGGCCGCGGCATTGTGATCACGATGGTCGCCGACAAGGAAGTGGAAAAGGCGCGCAAGCTCGTCGGCAAAGCGGCGGCCGTGACGGCGGACGCATTCGAGGTGGTGACCCATCCCGATATCGACATCGTGGTCGAGCTGATCGGTGGCACGACGGTCGCGCAGCAATTGATCCTGAAGGCAATCGAAAACGGGAAGCACGTCGTCACCGCCAATAAGGCGCTGCTCGCAACCCGCGGCAACGAGATTTTCGCCGCGGCGCAGAAGAAGGACGTGATGGTGGCGTTCGAGGCCGCGGTCGCGGGTGGCATCCCGATCATCAAGGCGCTGCGCGAGGGTTTGACCGCCAACCGCATCGAATGGATCGCCGGTATCATCAACGGCACGAGCAATTTTATTTTGTCCGAGATGCGCGACAAGGGCGCGAGCTTCGAGACCGTGTTGAAGGAAGCGCAGCGGCTCGGTTACGCGGAAGCCGATCCGACGTTCGACATCGAGGGCATCGATGCCGCGCACAAGCTCACCATCATGGCGGCGATTTCGTTCGGCATTCCGATGCGTTTCATGGACGCGTATACCGAGGGCATTTCCAAGCTGACTGCGGCGGACATCCGCTATGCGGAAGAACTCGGCTACCGTATCAAGCTGCTCGGCATCACCAAGCGCACGCCCAAGGGCATCGAGTTGCGCGTGCATCCGACGCTGATCCCGACGCGCCGCCTGATCGCCAACGTCGAGGGGGTGATGAACGCGATCCTGGTCAAAGGCGATGCGGTCGGCGCGACGATGTACTACGGTGCAGGAGCGGGTGCCTACCCGACCGCATCGTCGGTGATCGCCGATCTGGTCGACGTCACTCGCATGCACACCGCCGATCCGGAGCATCGCGTGCCGCATCTCGCGTTCCAGCCGGACCAGCTCTCCAGCGTGCCGATCCTGCCGATCACCGAGGTCGAGACCTCGTACTACCTGCGCATGCGGGTGCACGACCGGCCGGGCGTGCTCGCCGATATCACGCGCGCTCTTGCCGACAGCGGCATATCGATCGACGCCATGATGCAGAAGGAGCCGCCGGAAGGCGAGGAGCAGGTCGACATCATCATGCTGACGCACCTGACGGTCGAGAAGAGCATCAATGCCGCGATCGCCAGGATCGAGAAGCTGCCGGTGGTGGTCGGCAAGGTCACGCGCATCCGCATGGAACAGCTGGGTGCGCATTAACCGCTGGTGCGTATGCGCTACGTAAGCACCCGTGGCGGCGCTACCGCCGCCGGCTTTTCCGACATACTGCTCGGCGGACTGATGGAGGACGGCGGTCTCGCCGTGCCGGAAGCCTACCCGCAGATCGCGGACGCCGAGCTTGCCGCCTGGCGCCGGTACAGCTATCGCGAACTCGCCTGTGAAATCATGCGCCGCTACGCCGGCGACATCCCGCCGGCCGACCTCAAGCGCATCGTGGATCGCACTTATACCGCCGCGGTGTTCCGCTCGGACGAAATAACTCCGGTGCGGCCACTGGAGCGCGGCGTCTACATTCTCGGTTTGTCGCACGGGCCGACGCTCGCGTTCAAGGACATCGCGATGCAGTTGCTCGGCAATCTGTTCGAGCACGCGCTCGCCAGGAGCAGGGCCGAGCTGAATATCCTGGGTGCAACTTCCGGCGACACCGGTCCGGCGGCGGAATACGCGATGCGGGGAAAACGCGGCATCCGCGTGTTCATGCTGTCTCCGCACCAGAAGATGAGCCCGTTTCAGACCGCGCAGATGTTCTCGCTGCAGGACGCCAACATCTTCAATATCGCAATCCGCGGCGTGTTCGACGACTGCCAGGACATCGTAAAGAGCGTCAGCAACGACCTCCAATTCAAGGCCCGCCACCGGATAGGCACGGTCAACTCGATCAACTGGGCGCGCGTGGTGGCGCAGGTCGTGTATTACTTCAAGGCCTATCTCGCAGTGACCGAATCCAACGCGCAGCAGGTATCGTTCGCGGTGCCATCGGGCAACTTCGGCAACGTCTGCGCCGGGCACATTGCGCGCTCGATGGGGCTGCCGATCAGGAAACTGATAGTCGCGACCAACGAGAACGACGTGCTCGATGAATTTTTCCGCACCGGTGCCTACCGCGTGCGCCCCGGCGGCGAGGTCCGGCATACGAGCAGCCCGTCGATGGACATCTCGAAGGCGTCTAACTTCGAGCGCTTTGTCTACGATCTGACCGGCAGGGATGCTGCGCTGGTGAAGCGGTTGTGGCAGCAGATCGAGCGCGACGGCAAGTTCGATTTATCGCGCACGCCGCATTTCTCGCGCATCGCCGATTACGGCTTCATCTCCGGTTCGAGTTCGCACCGGAACCGGCTCGACACCATCCGCCGTGTTTACCGCGACCATGGCCAGATCATCGACACCCATACCGCCGACGGCATCAAAGTGGGGCTCGAGAATCGCGAAGAAGGCGTGCCGCTGATATGTCTCGAGACGGCGCTGCCGGTCAAGTTTGCGGCGGCGATCCGCGAAGCGCTCGGCCGCGATCCCGAAGTGCCGGCCGGAATGGAAAATCTGGAACGCCTGCCGCAGCGCTTCACCGTGCTCGATCCCGACGTCATCGCGGTCGAGGATTTCATCGTCCGCAACAGCGGCGGCCGATAAACGCGCGCTATCCGCGTTCGAATCGCATCGACAGATCGATGGCCTTGATATCCTTGGTCAGGCTGCCGACCGAAATGCGGTCGACACCGGTTTCAGCAATCGCGCGCACGTTGTCAAGCGTGATTCCGCCCGATGCTTCCAGCTCGGCGCGTCCGGCGGCGACCGTGACTGCCTCGCGCATCTGCGCGAGCGGCATGTTGTCGAGCAGTATCATCCTGGCGCCGGCAGCCAGCGCTTCGCGCAGCTGCGGCAGGTTTTCGACCTCGATCTGAATCCATATTCCCGGCGGAGCCACGCGCCGCGCCTCGTGCAGCGCGCCGGCGATGCTGCCGGCGGCCGCAACGTGGTTTTCCTTGATCAGGATTGCGTCGTAAAGCCCGCTACGGTGATTGACGCCGCCGCCGATCCGCACCGCGTATTTTTCGGCGCTGCGCAGGCCGGGCAGGGTCTTACGAGTATCGACGATCTTTGCTTTAGTACCCGCAACGGCGGCAACGTAACTTTGCGTTGCGGTGGCGACCGCGGACAACAGCTGCAGGAAATTAAGCGCGGTGCGCTCGGCGGTGAGCAGCGCGCGCGCCGCACCGCGCACCGTGCACAGTTTCTGGCCGGTGCCGACTTTGCCACCGTCGCCGACCAGCCAGTCGATTTGAACCTTGGGATCGAGTCTGCTGCAACAGGCGTCGAACCATGGGACACCGCACACGACCGCACTTTCGCGGCTGATTACGCTTGCCTTGGCACTGGCAGTTGCCGCGATCAGCTGAGCAGTCCAGTCGCCGCCGCCGATGTCTTCGGCCAGCGCGGCGGTGACATTGCTCTCGATAACGGATGCTAAATCGTTCAATTTGCACTATATTGGTTGTCAACTACAACCTTGAATTCTACCCGATAGGTGGCTGATATGACCGGAATCATGGGGGTGATTTCCTATGGCATCGGCACGATCGTCGGCATGGTGATCGTCGGCACGCTGGTGTTCTGGTTCATACAGGACATCACCCAGAAGAAGCACACCGTATTGCGCAATTACCCGGTGATCGGGCGGCTGCGCTTTTTCTTCGAGGAGATGGGCGAGTACTTCAGGCAGTATTTTTTCGCCGGCGACCGCGAGGAAATGCCGTTCAACCGCGCCACCCGCGGCTGGATTTACCGCGAAGCGAAGGGTGAAGGCGGCATCATCGGTTTCGGCTCGACCAACGATCTGCGCGAACCGGGGTCGATCATATTCGTCAATCACCCGTATCCGGTGCTGGAGGAAGACCGCCTGCCGACGCCGTCGCTGATGATCGGCGAAGGCTACTGCCGCCAGCCGTTCGAGGCGAGGTCGATCGTCAATATCTCGGGCATGAGTTACGGCGCGATCTCGGCCCCCGCGGTGCGCTCGCTGTCGCGCGGCGCCGGATTGGCCGGCTGCTGGATGGACACCGGCGAGGGTGGGCTCGCGCCGTATCATCTCGAAGGCCATTGCGACGTCATCATGCAGATCGGCACCGCCAAATACGGCATTCGCGATCTCGATGGCAGTTTCTCAGCGGACAAAGCCAAAGAGCTTGCACGCGTGGTAAAGGCGTTCGAGATCAAGCTGTCGCAGGGCGCGAAACCGGGCAAAGGCGGGGTGCTGCCGGGCGCCAAGGTCACCGATGAAATCGCGCGCATCCGCGGCATACCGGAAGGGCAGGATTCGATCAGCCCGAACCGGCATTACGACATCGCGAACGTCGATCAGTTGCTCGACAAGGTGGCGTACATTCGCGAGCTCACCGGCCGCCCGGTCGGCGTCAAGACAGCGATCGGCGGCTGGGGTTTCATCAACGATTTGTGCAATGCCGTGTTGCGGCGCGGCAAGGAATACGCGCCCGATTTTCTGGCGATCGATGGCGGCGAAGGCGGCAGCGGCGCCGCACCGCAGACGCTGATGGATCATATGAGCCTGCCGATTGCCGAGGCGCTGCCGCGAGTGATCGATTCACTGCTGCAATCGGATCTCAAAAGCCGTGTCCGTGTGATTGCCGCCGGCAAGCTCGTGACCTCGGCGCGCGCGGCGTGGGCGCTATGCGTCGGCGCCGATTTCATCAACACCGCGCGCGGCTTCATGTTCGCGCTCGGTTGCATCCAGGCGTTGCGTTGCCACACCAACACCTGTCCGACCGGTGTCACCACGCACAACAAGCGGCTGCAGCGCGGTCTAGTGGTCGAGGAAAAATACCAGCGCGTCGCCAATTACGTGAAGAACATCAACAAGGAAATCGACATGATCGCGCACTCGTGCGGCTGCCGCCACGCGCGCGAGCTGAAGCGCGAGCACGTGCGCATCGTGCAATCGGCGAACCACAGTATCGCGTTCAATATGCTGTACCCGTACCCGACCGCAGGTTCCCGCACCGCAGCAAAAGCGACTCCGACCGCCTCGGCTGTGGCCTGAAACGCGGCCGACGCCCGAATCAGGTTGCAAAGGGTGGCGAGGGTATTACAATCATGCAGGGAGCATATTTACAGAAAGGCGAACCGTAATCGGGGAAACACGCGACGAGCTAAAAAAAGAGCGTGGGTTTAGTGGTATGACAGTTGCACAAAACCAAAGGAGAGGGTCATGCAACCAACGAATCAAGGCATCAGCGAAGACTGGCTATCGGTCTGGATAGGCCTGCTTGTATTCGTGCTCGCGCTGGGAGTGGTTGTCGGCACCGACGTGCTCGGATGGGTGGTCACGACCGGCGTCTGGAACGACCTGGGCAAAGCGTTGGCACCGGCGTCCAAAGCGTATGCGGGGATAGGAGGTATTGCATCCCTGCTCGTCACATACGCAGTCCTGCTGGTGGTCATGACGGTGGGCGCGGTGGCGTTGAAAGCCGATGTCGTGAAGTTCGCGCTTGGCTTCACCGCCGTGTTCTGGCTCAGCTATATATGCTGGATTGCCGGCAGCTGGGCCAATTTCGCGGTTAACACGCCTGCCGACATGCAGAAGTTCGGCATCGGCTGGTCGTTGCGGCTGACGGCGGAAGGCGGCTTCATCGTCGCGCTGCTGGTCGGGTTGTTCATCGGCAACTTCATGCCCGGCCTCGCCGCGTGGATGCAGGAGGCAGTCAAGCCCGAGTTGTACATCAAGACCGCGATCGTCATTCTCGGCGGCTTCCTGGGTATTACCGCGGCGGAAAAACTGGGCCTCGCGACTTCGCTGATGTTCCGGGGGCTGGCCGCGATCATCGAAGCCTACCTGATCTACTGGGCGGTCGTGTATTACGTCTCGCGCAAGTGGTTCAAGTTCAGCCGCGAGTGGGCGGCGCCGCTCGCATCCGGCATCTCGATCTGCGGCGTCTCGGCGGCGATCGCTACCGGCAGCGCCATCCGGGCGCGACCGGTGGTGGCGATCATGGTGTCGTCGCTGGTCGTCATCTTCGCGGTGGTCGAGCTGCTGATCCTGCCGTTCGCAGCGAACGCATTCCTTGCGCACGAACCGATGGTGGCGGGCGCTTGGATGGGATTAGCCGTGAAAACGGACGGGGCTGCAGTGGCGAGCGGGGCAATCACCGAATCGCTGATCATGGCGACCGCCGCGGCCGAAGGTATCAACTATCAGAAAGGCTGGATACTGGGCACCACCGCGACGGTGAAGATATTCATCGATATTTTCATCGGCATCTGGGCGTTCGTTCTTGCCTACATCTGGACCCGGTACATCAATGTCAAGCCGGGCGAGACAGCCAAGGTCGGCGAGATCTGGGAACGCTTTCCAAAGTTCATCATCGGCTACGTCGTGACCTTTCTCGTGATCCTGTTCTTTGCGCTTGGTGCGCCGGCCGAGACGACCGGAAAAATCAAGGCCGCGATGGGTGAAGCCAACGTGTTCCGCGGCATCTTCTTCGTGATGACGTTCTTTACGATCGGCGTCATGTCGAATTTCAGGAAGCTGTGGGAGGAAGGCATCGGCAAACTGGCGGCCGTTTACGTGGTCTGCCTGTTCGGCTTCATCATCTGGGTGGGCCTGATCATCTCGTGGATTTTCTTCCACGGGGTCAAGCCGCCGCTGGTCGCAGGTTAAACGCGAGGAGACGCAAGCATGGAACAACCGAAAATCGGCGATGAAATGCAGAAGATTCCCTATGAGCCTCTGCTGCCAATTGAAATGAAGCTGATCGGCTGGAGCCTGGGTATCGGCGTGGTGGCGATGGCAGTCCTGATATTCGTCAGTTATACCTATTTCCCGGCGGGAGGTTAGGCAGGGCTGGCTATCATCCGAGGTACGCGCGCAGTTCGGTGAGCTTGGCGAGCACCGCATCCGGTGCGGCGCCGAGCGCGTCGGGCTGGACGCCCGCGCGGTTGATCCAGAATACGTTGAAGCCGAAATTTTTTGCACCCGCGGCGTCCCAGTAATTCGAAGAGACGAAGCCGATCTCGCTTTTGCCGACGCCGAGCTTGCCGGGCGCAAGCTGGTAGACGCGCGGATCGGGCTTGAATATCTTGACTTCATCGACGCTCATCACCGCGGCGAAGGTTTTATCCAGCCGGGCATTTTTTACCAAGTGACCAAGCATCGCTGGCGAACCGTTCGAAAGTATCGCGAGTTTGCGGCCGGATAGCGCTGCCAGCGCCTCGCTGGCGTCGGGGTAGAGAGCGAGCTTGTCGTAGGCCGCCATTAACTGCGCGCTCTTGCCGGCGTCGAGCGGCAGCTGCATTGAGTTGCACGCATATTCAAGCGCAGCACGCGTCACGGCGGTGAAATCCTCGTAGCGTCCCATCAGGCTGCGCAGCCAGGTGTATTCGAGTTGCTTGGCGCGCCACAACTGCGACAGCGCGGTTCCTTTGCCTGGAAACAGCCGCTCGCCCAGCGCAATCACCGAATTCACGTCGAACAGCGTGCCATAAGCATCGAATACGAAGGCTTTGACAGCTGTTTTCATGTTTTTTCTTCCTTAACGCGTTAAGGCGTGGCAGTGCTGCAAGCGGCGTTTGGACTCCATCCGGGCGTGCACCGAAGGTTATTGAAATTCAGAACTTATTCCCCATTTAATGGGTAATCTTGGGATTTCAAGCAGGGGTATCCATGCGATTCGATAAATTTACCACTAAATTCCAGCAAGCATTTGCCGATGCGCAAAGCCTGGCGGTCGGGCATGACAACCCGTATATCGAGCCGCAGCACCTGTTGCTTGCGCTGCTGCAGCAGGAAGACGCCGGAACGACGTCGCTGCTCGCGCGCGCCGGTGCCAACGTGCCGGCTCTCAAGACGGCACTGACCGCCGCGATCGGGCGCTTGCCCAAAGTTGAAGGGCAGGGCGGTGAAGTCAATGTCTCGCGCGAGCTCGGCAACCTGCTCAACCTGACCGATAAGGAAGCGCAGAAACGCGGCGACCAGTTCATCGCGTCGGAGATGTTTTTGCTCGCGCTGACGCAGGACAAGGGCGACACGGGGCGGTTGATGAAGCAGCATGGAGTTGCGCGCGCCGCGCTCGAACAGGCGATCAAGGCTGTGCGCGGTAATGAGAACGTGGGCAGCGCCGAAGCCGAGGGCACGCGCGAAGCGCTCAAGAAATACACAGTCGATATCACCGAGCGCGCGCGCATCGGCAAGCTCGACCCGGTGATCGGCCGCGACGACGAGATCCGGCGCGTGATCCAGATCCTGCAGCGCCGCACCAAGAACAACCCGGTGCTGATCGGCGAGCCGGGTGTCGGCAAGACCGCGATCGTCGAAGGCCTCGCGCAGCGCATCGTCAACGGCGAAGTGCCGGAGACGCTCAAGGGCAAGCGCGTGCTGTCGCTCGACATGGCGATGCTGCTCGCCGGCGCCAAGTATCGCGGCGAATTCGAAGAACGCCTCAAATCCGTTCTCAAGGAAATTTCGCAGGACGCCGGCCGCACCATCGTTTTCATCGATGAGCTGCACACCATGGTCGGCGCCGGCAAGGCCGAAGGCGCGATCGACGCCGGCAACATGCTGAAGCCCGCGCTGGCGCGCGGGGAGCTGCATTGCGTCGGCGCCACCACACTCGACGAATACCGCAAGTACGTCGAGAAGGACGCCGCGCTCGAGCGCCGCTTTCAGAAGGTGCTGGTCGAAGAACCGTCGGTCGAAAGCACCATCGCAATCCTGCGCGGGCTGCAGGAGAAATATGAAGTCCATCACGGCGTCGACATTACCGATCCGGCAATCGTCGCCGCGGCGGAGCTTTCGCACCGCTACATCACCGACCGCTTCCTGCCTGACAAGGCGATCGACCTGATCGACGAGGCAGCTTCTCGCATCAAGATGGAAATCGATTCCAAGCCGGAATCGATGGACAAGCTCGACCGGCGTCTGATCCAGCTGAAGATCGAGCGCGAGGCGGTCAAGAAAGAGAAAGACGAGGCATCCAGGAGGCGGCTCGCTTTGCTCGAGGACGAGATCAAGCGGCTCGAGCGTGAGTACGCCGATCTCGAGGACATCTGGAAAGCCGAGAAGTCGCAGGTACAGGGCTCTCAGCACGTCAAGGAAGAGCTCGAGAAACTCAAGCTCGAGATGGACTCCGCCAAGCGCAAAGGCGACTGGCAGAAGGTATCGGAGATCCAGTACGGCCGCATCCCGCAGCTCGAGGCGCAGCTCAAACAAGTGGACAAGACGTCGGCGAAAGCCCAGAAACCGAAACTGCTGCGCACCCAGGTCGGTGCCGAAGAGATCGCCGAGGTGGTGTCGCGCGCTACCGGCATCCCGGTGTCCAAAATGATGCAGGGTGAGCGCGATAAGCTGCTGCTCATGGAAGACCATCTGCACAAGCGCGTGATCGGGCAGGACGAGGCGGTGCGCCTGGTGTCCGATGCGATCCGGCGTTCGCGCGCAGGACTGGCCGATCCCAATAAGCCGTACGGGTCGTTCCTATTTCTCGGTCCGACCGGCGTAGGCAAGACCGAGCTGTGCAAGGCGCTCGCCGAGTATTTGTTCGATTCCGAAGAACACATGATCCGCATCGACATGTCGGAGTTCATGGAGAAACATTCGGTTGCGCGCCTGATCGGCGCACCGCCGGGTTACGTCGGCTACGAGGAAGGCGGCCATCTGACCGAAGCGGTGCGCAGAAAACCGTATGCGGTGATTCTGCTCGACGAGATCGAGAAGGCGCATCCCGACGTCTTCAACGTGCTGCTGCAGGTGCTCGACGACGGCCGCATGACCGACGGGCAAGGGCGCACCGTTGACTTCAAGAACACGGTGATCGTGATGACATCAAACCTCGGCTCACAGATGATCCAGCAGATGGCGGGCGATGACTACCAGGTGATCAAGCTCGCGGTATTGGGCGAAGTGAAAGCGCAATTCCGGCCCGAATTCGTCAACCGCATCGACGAAGTCGTGGTGTTCCACGCGCTCGACGAGAAACACATCAGGTCGATCGCGAAGCTCCAGCTCGGGCTGCTCGAAAAACGGCTGGCGAAGATGGACATCAAGCTCGACGTCACCGACGCGGCGCTCAAGCAGATTGCCGAGGCGGGGTTCGATCCCGTTTATGGGGCGCGGCCGTTGAAGCGCGCCATCCAATCCGAGATCGAGAACCCGCTTGCGAAACAGATCCTCGAGGGGCGCTTTGCGGCGAAAGACGTGGTCAGGATTGACGTGGCCAAAGGCGCAATCCAGTTCGAAAAACCCCGGTTGCATTGATAGCTGCCGGCTTTTGCGCCCCGATTTGTCCAGGGCCAAGCGCGCGGGCTCGTCCGTCAGGCTGCGTGACGCGCTTTAACATGTTAATTTAGTCACATTACCCGTTAAATTGCCGCAAATAGTGACCGTCCGAGCGGAGTCCCGGAATGATTTTTGCTCGCGTTTTGGGTATTTTGACTGCTTAGCGGCTGCAGGGCGGGCCATAATCGGGTGGCTGCTGCGGTGCGGCGCAGGGACAGCTGGACAGGCTCAGTGAAAAAAACAGGCAAACAGAAATCACCCATCTCGACGCGCAGGGCGCCAGCTAAGCGCGGGAGCGAAATCGAGGTGTCGCGTCAGGCGCTGCGCGAGAAAGAGCGCATGCTCACGACCCTGATGAGCAACCTCGACGGCATGGTCTACCGCTGCCGCAACGATGCTCACTGGACCATGGAATTCGTGAGCGAGGGCTGCTACTACCTGACCGGCTATTCTCGCGAGGAGTTATTGCTCAACAGCAAGATTTCGTACGAGCAGATCGAGCATTCGGACGATCGGACGCATGTGCGCGACGAGATCAGCGCAGCGCTGGCCGAAAAACGCCGCTTTTTCGTCGAATACCGGATCCAGACCCGCGACGGCGAAACCAAATGGGTATCTGAGCGCGGCGTCGGTATCTACGACGACGACGGCAAGGTTGTCACGATTGAGGGTTTTATCGAGGACGTGACCGAGCGCAAGCTGTCGACGCAGGCGCTGCAGCAGGCCGAGCGCAGCTTTCGCAGTATTTTCGAGAACGCGACCGAAGGCATTTTCCAGACGTCTCCTGACGGGCGCTATCTCAATATCAACCCGGCGCTGGCGCGCATCTACGGTTACGACACTCCCGCCGAGCTCATCGCCGGCATCGGCGACATCCAGCAGCAGCTGTACACCGATCCGGCGCGGCGTGCAGAATTCGCGCGCCTGATGCGCAAAAATGGCGCAGTGACCAACTTCGTTTCCGAAATCCAGCGCAAGAACGGCGACAAGATCTGGATCTCCGAGAATGCCCGCGCAGTGCTCGACGAAGCGGGCAATCTGTTGTTCTACGAGGGCACCGTCGAGGACGTCACCGCAACCAAGCTCGATCAGGACAAGCTCGAGTACCTGGCCAACCACGACCCCGTGACCAATCTGCCCAACCGGCTGCTGATGAACGACCGTCTGCGGCAGATGATGCTGGGCGCCCAGCGCAACCACAGCGTCGTCGCGGTGGTGCTGGTCGACCTCGATCACTTCAAGCTGATCAACGACACTTTCGGCCACAACCGCGGTGACCAGCTGCTGCAGACGATGTCGCATCGCATGCTCGCGTGTGTGCGCGAAAGCGATACGGTCGTGCGGCTCGGCGGCGATGAGTTCGTGCTGCTGCTGTCGGGGGCCGGCAGGGGCGAGGCGATGTCGCAGGTCACGCAGCGCGTGCTGAAAGCGATTGCGCTGCCGTGGAAGATCGAGGAGCGCGAGCTGAGCATCTCCTGCAGCATCGGCGTCAGCATCTTTCCGCGTGATGGGCGCGACGTGCAGACGTTGCTCAAGAACGCCGATACCGCCATGTACAAGGCGAAGGAATTTGGCCGCAACAATTTCCAGTTTTACTCACCCGACATGAATGCCGTGATCACCGAGCGGCTGGAGTTGCAGTCGGCGTTGCGCAAAGCGGTCGAGAACGAGCAGTTTGTGCTGCTGTATCAACCCAAGGTCGATCTGGTTTCGGGGCAGATCGCGGGCATGGAGGCATTACTGCGGGTGAAAAATGCCGATGGCAGCCTGCTGCAACCGCAGAGCTTCATTCACCTGGCCGAGGAAACCGGACTGATCGTGACCATCGGCGAGTGGGTGATGCGCGAGGCGTGCGCATTCAACAAGTCCCTGCAGGACCAGGGGCTCCCGGTCATGCGCGTGGCGATCAACCTGTCGGCGCGCCAGCTGATGCGTAACGATCTGGTGCGCACCGTGGAGCAGGCGCTGCGCGATACAGGATTAGCGGCGGAATACCTCGAGCTCGAGCTGACCGAAAGCATGGTGATGCACGGACCGGAAAACGTGATCGCAACACTTGAGCAGCTCGAAGCGCTCGGGGTGGAGTTGAGCATCGACGATTTCGGTACCGGCTACTCGAGCCTGAGTTATCTGAAACGCTTCCCGGTAACGAGCCTCAAGATCGACCAGTCGTTCGTGCGCGACCTCGGCCAGGACGACAACGCCGCGGCCATCGTCAAGGCCATCATTTCTCTTGGCCACAGCCTCGACATGAAAGTGATCGCGGAAGGCGTCGAGACGGAAAAGCAGATGTCATTCCTGCTGGACAATCATTGTGATGCAATGCAGGGCTTCCTGTTCAGCCGCCCGCTTGCCGCGGACGAGTTCATCACGCTGCTCGAGCGCGAGAGCCGCAGCACCGGCAAGTTCTCGATTCTGCGCCAGCGCTGCTCGTCATTCAGCGACCAGTCGTCGCTGCAGTTCAACGCCAAAGTCAACTGAGTAGAGCCCGTTTCAAAAAAACGGAACAAACAACGGTTAGCCGTAGATGCGCTCTGCCCGGCGGCGAAGGGCGAAGGGTGATTTCACGTATTATCTGAGATAGCTTCTGCCGGTTTGCTGGCAGCGGCACTGTTCTGCAGCAGGCGGAAAAACTCATTCTCCGGCAGAGGCCTGCTGAAATAATAGCCCTGCATCTCGTCACATTCGTGGTCGCGCAGAAAGCGTAGCTGCTCACCGGTCTCGACCCCTTCGGCGATTACCTTGAGCCGCAGGCTGTGCGCCATCACGATGATCGCCCGGGTGATCGCGGCATCGTCGCTGTTCCCTGGAATATCCTGAATGAACGAACGGTCTATTTTCACGCTGTCTATCGGGAAGCGCTTGAGATAATTCAGCGACGAATAGCCGGTGCCGAAATCATCGATCGCAAGATGTATCCCCATGGCCTTGAGTTTGATCAACAGTTTCGCCGCAAACTCCGGATTGCGCATTACCATGCTCTCGGTGATCTCGAGTTCCAGTAAATTCGGGTCCAACCCGGTCTCGTCCAGCACCCTCGCCACATCCTGCAGCAGGTTTTCGTGAGCGAACTGGCGCGGCGACAGGTTCACCGCGATGCACAACGGCGGCAGCCCCTGTTCCTGCCAGGACTTGTTCCGGGCGCAGGCGGTCTTCAATACCCATTCGCCGATAGGCACGATCAGGCCGGTTTCCTCTGCCAGCGGAATGAACTGCGCCGGCGGTAACAGCACCTTGGCCGGTTGCTGCCAGCGCACCAGCGCCTCCATGCCGGTGATGCGCCCGCTGCCGATATCGACTTTGGGCTGGTAATGGAGCAGAAACTCGTTGCGCTCCAGGGCGCGGCGCAAATTGGATTCCAGCGTCAGGCGCTCGAGAGAATGGACGTTCATCTGCGCCGAGTAGAACTGGTAGTTGTTCTTGCCCTGTTCCTTGGCGCGGTACATCGAGATATCGGCGTTCTTCAGCAGGCTTTGCATGTCCTCGCTGTCGGCGGGGTAGGTGCTGATGCCGATGCTTGCGGTGATGTGGAATTCCTGTGCGTCAAGGATGAACGGTTTGGCGACGGCGGCGAGGATTTTCTGCGCCACCGCGGCGACCTGCACGGGCTCGGGTAATTCCTCGATCAGCACAACAAACTCGTCACCGCCGAGGCGGCCGACGGTGTCGCTTTCGCGCAGGCACTCGCGCAAGCGATCCGCAACTTCCTTGAGCACGCGGTCTCCGGCGTCGTGGCCGAGAGTGTCGTTGATGTTCTTGAAACGGTCGAGGTCGACGAACAGAATCGCCAGTGGCTTGGCATGCCGCCGCGCCTGCGCGAGCGAGCGAGCGAGCTGCTGGTTGAACATGCTGCGGTTGGGTAACCCGGTGAGCTCATCGTAATGCGCGAGGTGACGGACGCGCTCCTCCGCCTGTTTGCGCTGGATGAACTGCCCGATCTGGCTCCCGATGGCCCGCACGACCTGTAACAGCGCCAAGTCAGGCTGCTCTATGTTGCGACTGAAGAATTCGATCACGCCCATTGGCTGTGCCCCGGACAGGATCGGGAACCCAAAGGCGCAGTGCAGGCCCGCTTTCTCGGCGTTCTTGCCACGCCGGAAACCCGGCTCCCGGGTGACATCGGGGAACCACACCGGGGCGCCATCGAGCCAAACCCGTCGCACCAGGCCGCCGGTCTTGGTCTTGGGAGCCTCGCCCAGCCAGGCCGGCGCTTCATTGGTGGTTTGGCGGCTGAATGCGATGAACTCCGCGACCTCGGCGGCTTCGACGTGCCATGTTTCGTAACAGCTCAGCAGTTGGGCCTTGTCATCCCATCGCCAGTGAGTGCCGCAGGCCCATCCCAGACTTTCGCAGATGGTTTGGATGATCCTGGTGATCGCTTCCGCCGGTGTATCGGCCTCCGCGAGCACGCGCGTCACGGCGTGTTCCATCGCCTGCCGCAGTTCCGCCTGCTTGCGCTGGGTGATGTCCTCGACCACGCTGATCACGTATTGCGGGTTGCCGGCGTCATCGCGGACGATCGACATAGTGCGCAGCGCCCATATGACCATACCGTCTTTGCGCACGAAACGCTTTTCGCCGATGGCCGACTTCATTACACCCTGGGTGACTTCGCCCCGGAGCGCGGCCCCCTGGCCGTAATCATCGGAATGGGTGATGTCCTTGACGGCCTTGCCGATAAGCTCAGTGCGCGCGTAGCCAAGCATGTCGCAGAACTTCTGGTTGACATCGACCAGCACGCCGTTGAGATCAACGCGCGTGATCCCGACCGCCGCATTTTCGAACATCGCGCGGTAACGTTCTTCATTCAGCTTGGATTCGGTCACATCGTCGATAACGCGTATGTAGTACTGCGGCGTGCCGTCCGCGCTCCTCGCGACGGATGTGGTGCGCTTGGTCGAGATCACCCTGCCGTGCTTGCTGAGGTAACGTTTTTCCGACTGGTAGATGTCGATCTTGCCCTCGAGCAGTTGCTGTTCGAGTTCGGCGTCGGTGTTGACGTCGTCGGGAACTATGATCATTGCCGTGGGCTGCTGCTGCAGCTCCTCGAGGCTGTAGCCCGTCATGTCGAGGAATCTCTTGTTGGCGAGCAGCATCCGGCGATCGAGCGAAGTGTGAAGGATCCCGACCGCCGCGTAATTGAATGTCAGCTCGAAGCGGCGCTCGAGATCCTTGCGCTCGGTGATGTCGATAATGGTGCCGATCAATCCCGCGATGCTGCCGTCGGCGCGCGTAAATGTGGCTTTGTAATAAATCGTGTCATGATGCCGTCCGTCGGGGGTCGTGATGGAGGTCTCGTACACCTGGGTTCCGGGGCGGTTCCACAGCACCTGATCGTCCGCGTGCAGCCGATCCGCGACTTCCGGATTGTTGGGGTAGAGGTCGTGCACCGTCTTGCCCAGGAACGCTTTGCGCGGCCGGCCAAAATAAGCCTCCCATGCCTTGTTTACTCCGAGGTAGCGCCCGTCGGTGCCCTTGAAATAAATCGGATTTGGCAGCACCTCGATCAGCTCCTGCGTCATGCGCTGCGCTTCGGCGAGCTCGGCTTCGCTCGTGCGCAGATCCTCGGTGATGCGATTGGCCAGGGTGACCGCCCTGCTGCCGGTGGTCGCGAGTGAGCGTATCAGCCCGAACAGCAGCAGGCTGATGGTGACTCCGCCGAGCAAGGCGGCGTACGGCAGCCAGCGGTCGGAGGGGGCGACAATTTCCTGTCGCGCGCTGAAATACAGGTTCCATCGGCGCTCGCCCACCTCCAGCCCTGACATGCTGGTTAAACCCGTGAGCTCGCCGTCGATTGAGGCCGGTTGCGAGGACGGCGCTGTGAGCAGGCGGTCGCTGTCGAACATCAGGTTTTCCGCCGCCGGCGGCTGCAGCCCCTGTGGGCTGTCCAGGAACCCGGCGTCGTGGATGCGGACATGGATTTTTTGCAGGAATTGGTCGTTTAATACCCCGCGCATCAGGTCGATCACGATAAACGCCGCGCTCACCATGCCGGTGAAAGCTGCGCGGCGCTGCGCCACGGTGGCAAGCGGCATGCCTTTGCGATAGGTCGGCAGGCGCATCGCAAATCCCGGATGCCTGCGCGGATCAAGTGACAGCGCGATGCTTCCGGACGCCGTGATCCGGCCCGAGTCGCGCGTGCGCACGAGCGCGGCAAGACGCACCGCATCGCCGCCGAGATCGAGCCCGAGCGCCACCTCGTTGCCCGCCATCGGCTCGACATATTGCACGATTACGTACTCCGACCGGTCTCCCGGCGGCTTGACCGTAAAGTCCGGGTAACCGCGGGGATCCAAGCTGGTGTCGTTGCGCACCATCGCTTCAAAAGCCTGCTTCTGCGCGGCAGCAATGCGCTGACCGTAGTTAATACCCTGAATGCCGGGATAACGGCGGTTCAGTTCGAGACTGTCGATATAGTCCCTGAACTCGCCCCGGCTGACAGAATCCGATGCGATAAACAGTCCTCTCACCCCGAGCAGGACGTCGGAATAAGCGTGGATACGCGATTCAACGGCATCGCTCGCGTCGTTAACGGCGGTTTCGAATTTCAGCCGGGCCTCGCGCCCCACCTGATTTGCCGTCCAATACGAAGCGGCGGCAGACAGGACGATACCGATGGCGAGCACCACAAACGCGGTAGAAGCGTGGCTGACGATAGTAGCTATCTTTGGCCGCATGCCAGGACCCGGCAGAACAGGGCTCATATAGGGATTTGTTGGGGCGCTAATCGCCGCACGGGATATGTTATGCGAGGCAAGTTTACCCTTGCTCAGAGCCGCCCGGGGGGGAATATGAATTGATGCTTGGTCTGTCAAGCGTATCGGAATGACCGCTTCCGAGTGCAAGGTCCTGTGCACCGGGCATGTGTGTGCAATCTCCGGGAGCTGCGCGCACAGCGCCTCGTCGAGAGCCCCTGCAAGTTTGATTTCGCGCTCGATCCGGTCGATTTTACTTTCTTTGGTTTCGCACTCGCTGCAGGTTACGCCATGGATTTTTCAGAGCTCGAGCCGCACCGTGACTTTTCGAGCGGTCATTGCTTCTGATCGGCATAAAGGCGGAGCGTCATCGAGGTGAACGCGCCGAGCAGCAGACGGGACGAAC
The DNA here is from genome assembly GCA_041483135.1 of Gammaproteobacteria bacterium. GTDB lineage: Bacteria > Pseudomonadota > Gammaproteobacteria > Burkholderiales > SG8-41 > PALSA-1004. Next base: position 104,170 of record JBGPFE010000003.1, read on the forward strand.
GGGTGAAGTTGCTCTTCGTCGACATGGAAACGCGCGCACGTTGCGGGTGCGCGTGACGCCACGGCAATCGGGCGTGTGCGATGCGGCGCGACAACATGAATCGACAATGCACGGTCGCGGAACAACCCAGCGGGCTGGCGGCAGTATGGGTGTTCCCGTATTATAGAAGACAACCGGCTGCGGGCAGCGACCCGAATCTCGGTTGGCAATGTCTTGACTCCAAAGTCCAGCGATACGCAGATGAACAAATTCAGCTTTTTCGAGTTCCTCGATCTGCCGGAGAAGATTTTCATTGTGGATGTTGGTGCTGCGGTCGATGGCCAGCCGGAACGGTATGCCGGGTTGCTCGAGCACGACAGGGCCCACGTTTACGCGTGCGAGCCTGACGAGGCGGCGCGCAACACCCTGCCTACTCACTACCGGAAAAACCTGACCGTAATCCCCGATTTTCTCGGCGACGGTCGCGAGTCGACCTTTTACCAAACCAACCGGTCACCGACGAGTTCGCTGTTCCGGCCCAACCCGGCCGTGCTCGATTTATTCCCGAGCATCGGCGACGTCACCCGCGTGGAGGCAGTAAGGCGGGTCGCGACGAAAAAGCTCGATGACGTCGACGGCATCGAGGATTGCGATTTCATCAAGATCGACGTGCAGGGCGCCGAAATCGAGGTCCTTTCAAATGCCCGCAGGATTCTCGACATGAGCACTCTGATCCAGACCGAGGTCTGCTTCCTCCCGTTGTACGCGAATCAGCCGTTGTTCGGAGACATCGATATCTTCCTGCGGCAGAAGGGATTCGCTTTCCACACGTTTGCCGGCGTCGCGCTGCGGCCGTTCAGGCCGCTGCCTTTTACCGGCGAGCGCGCGCCGTGGATGAACCAGTATGCATGGGGGGACGCGGTCTATATCAAAGACCCGACGCAATTAGGCGGTGTGCCGGTACCCAAACTCTTCAAGCTTGCCGCGCTGATGCACGAGTTCTACGACAGCTACGACTTGACGGCTTTGCTGCTCGGCGAAGTCGATGCCCGGCTCGGCACCGGGCATCAGGCCGCTTACTTGGCGTGGTTGAAAGGGCACGGAATGCTGTGAAACGTGCGGCCGGGGCGGGACATTGGTACGATTCTTGGCATGCGGCAAGCGTGCAAGCGCGCGGGATCGTTGCTGGTGTGTGACTGCATCTGGCCGCCTTGTAAAGGCTCAGGGCTTGAGACGGGTCGGTATCGAGACTTCGGAGTGCAGCGTACGATGCACCGGGCATTTGTTGGCGATTTCGAGCAGCTTGGCGCGCTGCGCTGCGTCGAGAGCGCCCTGCAATTCGATCTCACGCTCGATCCGATCGATCCTGCCTTCCTTGGTTTCGCACTCGGCGCAATCCTGGGCGTGGACTTTTTCGTGCTTGAGCCGCACCGTGACTTGCTCGAGCGGCAGCTGCTTCAGGTCGGCGTAGAGGCGGATCGTCATCGAAGTGCATGCGCCGAGTCCCGCCAGGAGCAAATCGTAGGGTGAGGGCCCGGTGTCGAGACCGCCGGCCGTCTCCGGCTCGTCGGCGCGCAGCACATGTTTGCCTGAGCGTATGGTCTGGGTGAATTTGCCTTCGCGTGTTTCCATTACCGTTACGGTGCCGGCTTCGGCGGCGGACTCGTCGCCGGCCGGCGCGGCGTCGCCCAGGTAGCGGCTTGCCCACGCTGCCATTACCGCCGCCACATAAGCCGCATCGGCCTTGCGCGTCAACAGGTGGTCGGCGTCATCGAGCGAAACGAAGCTTTTCGGGTGTTTTGCTGCCATGAATATCTGCGCCGCATTGTCGATGTCGACGATGGTATCGCGCGGGCCGTGGAAGATCAGCAACGCCTTGCGCAGGCCGGCGATTGCGTCGTGAGTGTTGTGGCTTGCGATGTCGTCGAGCAGCTGCTTCTTGACGCGGAATTTCCTGCCGGCAAGCGCGACTTCGGCTTCACCTTTGGCCTCGATCTCGGCGGTCGCCGGCTCGAGCAGGCGGCGCACATGCGCAGGCTGATAGGGCGCGCCAATGGTTGCGACTGCGACGGCTTCCGGCACACGCGCCGCCGCGGCGAGCACTGCGGCACCGCCGAGGCTGTGACCTATCAGGATCTTCGGCGCCGCATAGTTTTTGCCTAGAAAGTCGGCGGCCGCGAGCAGATCGGCGACATTGGACGAGAAGTTGGTGTTGGCAAAGTCGCCGCTGCTGCCGCCAAGCCCGGTGAAATCGAAACGCAGCACGGCGATTCCCTGCGCTGCGAGCGAACTGCTGATGCGGGTGGCGGCGAGGCTGTCCTTCGAGCACGTAAAACAATGCGCAAACAGCGCGTACGCGCGCGGTTGGCCGGACGGCCGGTCGAGACGCGCGGCGAGTCCCTCGCCGCTCGCACCCGCGAAACGGATCATTTCCCTGGGATCTGCCATGTGCTCTCCTGCCAATGAGGTATGGATCCTGATCACGATATTACACTCTGCCGCCGCCACGGCGCCCGCTTCCAGTCGCGTTATAATCCGCGCAGGGGCAACGCGCCCGATAAAAAACTGGAGGAAGCAATGTGTTTCGCCTGTTACCGATGGCGGCCGGTGTTGGTCGCGGCGGCCGTCCTGGGTCTTGCGCAGCTGGCTTACGCGCAGAATTATCCGAACCGTCCGATCCGTATCGTCGTGCCGTTTTCGCCGGGCGGCGCGGCAGATGTGCCCGCGCGTATCCTTGGGCAGAAGCTGTCCGAGACGCTCGGGCAGCAGGTAATCATCGACAATCGCCCCGGCGCTGGCAGCACGATCGGCGCCGAGTCTGTTGCCAAGGCCTCGCCTGACGGCTACACGCTGCTGTTCCTCACCAACACACATTTCGTCAGCGCGGCTCTCTACAAGAAGCTCGCTTACGACGCGCTCAACGATTTCGTCCCGATCACCGAGGTCGGTAACGCGCCCAACGTGCTAGTGGTGCATCCGGCGTTGCCGGCGAAGTCGGTAAAAGAGCTGATCGCGCTGGCCAAATCGAGGCCGGGCAAGATCGACTTTGCATCCTCGGGCAATGGCAGCTCGCAGCACCTGTTCGGTGCGTTATTCATGTCGATGACCGGAACCAACATGATGCACATCCCGTACAAAGGCAGCGGTCCCGCCACCGCCGACCTCATCAGCGGCCAGGTGCAGGTTGGTTTCCCCGGGATTGCGATTGCGTTGCCGCAGGTAAAATCAGGACGCCTACGCGCACTGGGAGTCACCAGCGCGAAACGCTCGCTTGAAATGCCGGATGTGCCGACGATAGACGAGGCGGGGGTCAAGGGTTACGACGCGACCCTGTGGCTGGGTCTGGCGGCGCCGAAGGCTACGCCGCGCGAGATCATTGCCAAGCTGCATGGCGAAATACTGCGGACGCTCAGGATGCCCGATGTGCAGAAGGCCCTGCTCGCGACCGGCACCGAAACGAGTTTTCAGGACACGCCGGAGAAGTTCGGCGTATTCCTGAGATCTGAAATGGCCAAGTGGGCGAAAGTTGTCAAGGACAGCGGTGCAACGGTGAACTAGCCCTCGGCAACCCGCTTGCTTTAGTCATCGGCGCCGGTGGGTTAATCTATTCGGCGTTTTCTTGTTTGCGCTTGCCTAAACTACCGCGGGAAGGCGCGAAACCTTACATCGTCGTCGCGCTCGATCTGCTTCACCAGATTCACCTCCCACGACAGGTAGTCCTTCATCGCCTCTTCGACATTGGCGGCGCGGTCGTAGGGGCGATACCATACATCGTCGGTGGTGTCGGCGAGATGATCCATGCCGGTTGCGAGCGGCAGACCGGTCGTGCGCCAGGCATCGGTACCGCCTTGCAGCACTTTGACCGGCGCCTGCTGCAGGCGCGCCGCCTCAGACGCCGCGAGTCGCGCGATGATGCCGTCAGGCGACGTCAATACCAGCAGTCTTGCCGGCGGAATTTTCCCGAGGTTGTCTTCGAGGTTGGCGCGGATCGTGAGCCACGCACCCGGAATGTGGCCATCGCGGTAGCGCAGGCTGGTTTCGAAGTCGATAACCGTCACATTATCCGCGTCGAGTTCGCGCTTGAGGTCGCGTGCCGAGAGATAGTCGCATTTTATTTTCTCCAGTCCCAGCACTTCCGCCGCGGGCAGGCCTTGGTGGAGCGGGCCCGACTTTAATGCGTGCCTGACGACGAATACATCTTTCCACCCCATCTGGATCAGCCACGATGCGGTCATGGTCGCGCGCACGCCGTTGTCGTCGATCAACACCATGCGGGCGTTGCGCGTCGCGGCGAACGCGTCGGTGGTCTGAACCAGTTGGCCTCCAGGCGCATTCACCGTGCTATGCAGATGACCGGCTGCATATTCCTCTGGACTGCGCACATCGAACAGATAAAGCGTGCGCCGGTCAGTTTCCCGCGCAAATTCAGCGACGGTTGCAACATCGATGGTGCGTATGCCGAAGCGTTTGGCAACGCGCGCCGCCGCCTGCCTGGCTTTCGCCAGACCTGCTGCCGATGGTTGCGGCGCCAGCAGATTTTGCCGGCGCGCGAGCTCGAAACCGGCGAGGTGCCAGCCCATGGTGCCGTCCTTGAGCGCCACGACGCGGTTGGAGATGCCGGCGTTGATCAGCGATTGCGCGCCGATGATGCTGCGCGTGCGGCCGGCGCAGTTGACGACGACGAGCGTATCCGGCGACGCGACGATATCGTGCACGCGGTAAACCAGCTCGGCGCCGGGGCAGTCGATGCCGCCCGGGATGCTCATTTTCCTGTATTCGGCGAGCGGCCGGCTGTCGAGGACGACCACTTTCTCGCCGGCGTCGAGCCTGGCCTTGATTTCCTGCGCCGCCATGCGCGGCGTGTTTTCCCGGTGCTCAACGAACTCGCCGAACGCCTTGCTCGGCACGTTGATTCCGCTGTAAAGCTCGTAGCCTGCCGCCGCCCATGCGTCGACGCCGCCGGCGAGCACCGTTACGTCGAGGTAGTCGTGCTGCGTGAGCCTGCTGGCGGCGCGTTGCGCCAGGCCTGCGTTGCCGTCGCAGATCACGATGCGTGTCGAGCGCCGCGGCACCAGCAGCGGCACGCGCACCTCAAGACGTGACAGCGGCGCTGATGCAGCGAGCAGCACGTGGCGCTTGGCGAACACGCCTTCCTCGCGTACGTCGAGCACCGCAATCTCGCCGCCGTCGTGCAGCATCGTTTTTAGCTGCCGGGCCGTGACCGTCGAAACCATGCCTTGCTCCTGCTTGATCAGTCGAGCGTTGGATCGAGGAATACTGACGATGCAGCTTCCCGGGAAAAATGATTATACCGTTCGGGCAGGGCGTACCGGAGTGGCGATGTCATGGCAGCGACGGCACGTTGCCATGCGTACGATGGCGCCGGCACGACGCAGCGACGAGTATTTTGGCGGAGTAGGTGTGTTCGCCGCCGGCGGTCCTGCGGGTCGCCGGCATTGCGAGGTGCAGCGTATGAGGGCACTATGCCGATGCGGGGCGGCCGCTGTAAGGACGCGGCGTACGGCGCGACTATAGTGTGCTGACAGAAACACGACAGGTTGCGAGTGTTCTATCCAAGCTGTTGACTTGGATGGCTAAGATGGAGGGGCTCATGTCTGAACATAGAAATGTGCCGGCGACGGCTGGGGGCAGGATACTGGTTCATCCGTTGATGGTGCGGATTACGCACTGGACCAATGTCATTGCGATGTCGGTCATGATTTTCAGCGGATGGCGTATATATAACGCTTCGCCGCTGTTCGATTTCAAGTTCCCCCGCGATCTGACGCTCGGCGGTTGGCTGGGCGGCGCATTGCAGTGGCATTTCGCCGCAATGTGGCTGCTGGCGCTCAATGGGCTCGCCTATTTGCTCTATGGCTTCTTTGCCGGCCATTTTAAATCCAGTTTCCTGCCGCTCACGCCCGCCGCGGTGTGGAATGAATTCAGGAACGCATTGCGCGGCAGAACTTCGCACGAGTTCGGTGTCTATAACGCCGTGCAGCGCGCCGCTTATGTCGGCGTGATCTGCGCGGGCATTGCGCTGATACTGTCGGGGCTGGCTATCTGGAAGCCGGTGCAGTTCCAGGAAATCACGGCGCTGCTGGGCGGCTACGAGGGCGCGCGGCTCGTGCATTTCGTGGCGATGACACTGGTTGTGCTGTTCATCCTGGTGCATGTGATGATGGTGGCGCTGGTGCCGCGCACGTTTTTACCGATGTTGACCGGGCACGCCAGGCAGCCTTCGCACGGGCCAGGAGGCTGACATGAAGGGTGCCACGCAGAAACCCGAGCGCAGTCTGGTAGCGCCGACGCGCGACATCGTTAAACTCGAGCGCCGGTTGTTCCTCAGGCAGGGGCTCAGCCTGGGTGCGCTGACGATGCTGTCCGGTTGCGACGTAACCGATGCCGATGGGGTGCAGAAAGTGCTGTGGAGCATGTCGCGCTGGAACGACCGCGTGCAGGCGGCGATCTTCGATCAAAACAAGCTCGCGCCGACGTATCCCGAAAGCGCTATCACCAAGCCGTTCCCGTTCAACGCGTTTTATTCCGAAGCGGAAGCGCCGCGAGTTGACGCGGCGACCTACAAGCTCGAATTGGGCGGCCTGATCCGCGACAAGGCGCCGTGGACGCTAGACAAGCTTTACGAGCTGCCGGAAGCGAGCCAGATTACGCGCCACATATGCGTTGAGGGCTGGAGTGCGATCGGCAAGTGGAGGGGGGTGACGTTCAAGAGCTTCCTTGAGCGTGTCGGCGCCGATCTGACGGCGAAATACGTCGGTTTCAAGTGTGCCGACGATTACTACTCGAGCATCGACATGGCGACCGCGCTGCATCCGCAAACCCTGCTCACCTTCAAGTTTGCGGACCGGATTTTGCCGGCGGCATACGGCTTTCCGATGAAACTGCGGGTGCCGACCAAGCTCGGCTTCAAGAACCCCAAGCACATCGCGGCGATCTTTGTCACCAACGACTACCCGGGCGGCTACTGGGAAGACCAGGGCTACAACTGGTTCAGCGGTTCCTGATAATAATCACGACTTCTTGGCGGCAAAACCGCCGAGCAGCGCGGCAGTTGGCCGCGTTCCGGATTTGGAGTGCGGGCGGGTGTGGCTGATGTGACCGGCAGCGGGGGCGGCAGGTGGGTTGTCTGTCGGCTTCGGCTCATAGGGCTTGCTGAAATCGAAACCGCCGGACAGCGGTGCCGATGGCGGCTTGGAATGCAGCTTGCTGTGCGACTGCTTGTGGCCGGACGCATGGCGTGGGGTGACGTGATGTCCTCCGGTACTGTCTGATTTTCTGCCGCGAGCGAGTTCGGGCAATGGCAGGCGCTCGAGCTTGCGCTTGAGCGTGCGTTCAATCTCGTCGAGCATGCGCTGCTCGTCGGCGCAGACCAGGGAAATCGCTTCGCCGGTGCTGCCGGCGCGGCCGGTGCGGCCGATGCGATGGATGTAGTCCTCCGCCACGTGCGGCAACTCATAGTTGATCACGAACGGCAATTGCTCGATGTCGAGCCCGCGCGCCGCGATGTCGGTGGCAACCAGCACGTTGACCGCGCCCTGCTTGAAATCTTCGAGTGCTTTCATGCGTTCGCCCTGGGTGCGGTCGCTGTGGATCGCCGTTGCCGCGACTCCATCACGCACAAGCTCGCGCATCAGGCGGTTGGTGTCGCGCTTGGTGCGCACGAATACCAGCACCTGGCGCATATCGCGGCTCTTGATCAGATGGGTGAGCAGCGCGCGCTTGCGGTCCGCATCGACTGCATACATCTGGTGTGTCACGAGATCGGCGGGTGCGTTGCGGCGCGCCACTTCGATCACGATCGGCGAGCGCAGTATCTGTCCAGCGAGCCGCCTGATTTCATCCGAGAAAGTGGCGGAGAACAACAAATTCTGGCGTTGCGCCGGCAGCAGCGCGAGTATGCGCTTGATGTCGGGCATAAAGCCCATATCGAGCATGCGATCGCCCTCGTCGAGCACCAGGATCTCGACACGCGACAGATTGACGGTTTTTTGATGGACGTGATCGAGCAGTCGGCCGGGCGTTGCCACCAGGATTTCTACGCCGCCGCGCAGTACTTTGATCTGTGGATCGATGTCGACGCCGCCGAATACCACGCTCGAGCGCAGCGTCAGGTACTTGCCGTAAGCGCGCACGCTATCCTCATCCTGGGCGGCCAGCTCGCGCGTCGGCGCGAGGATCAAGGCACGGATCGGGTGGCGTGCCGGAGAAGGGCTCGCGCTCTGCTGCGGCGCCAGCATCTGCAGAATTGGAAGGGCGAATCCCGCAGTCTTGCCGGTACCCGTCTGCGCGCAACCCATGATGTCATGGTGCGCCAGGATAGGCGGGATCGCCTTGAGCTGGATCGGCGTGGCTTCGGTGTAACCCTGGTCGGCGATGGCGCGCAGCAACTCCGGCAGCAGGCCGAGCGTTTCAAAGGACATTAATCTGAACTCCTGGAATCCGCCCGCCACAGCGCGAGACAGACCATGGGATGCCACCGGAAGCAACCGATGAACTCGGATTCAGGGCGGGCGGGAACGTTGCGAAGGACGTGACTAAGCACTTGTTTTACAATTATAACCTGCTTGTGGATAAATCGCCAGCCCAATGTTGATGCGGTCATGCGGAGTGGATGGCCCACATCAAACCGGTTGCTCGCAGACGCCGCCCCGCTCCGTTATCGAACCATGCATGAACAGCTATCGCCGGCCATACGGTGACGTCAAAACGCGGGCGGGTAAGCCGGCAAAACCTACGCGTCCATTGAAAAATCGCAAAAAATTCAAGAAAATCTGGTAAATTGTAGCAGCTGACATAAAACTGTTCGCACAATGGAAATAAACCGCTAAAGATGTTGAAAGTCACTGAATCGCTGATTGTGCCGAAACCAGGCGCATTCCCGCTGATCCTGACGCTCGATACCAACGGTATCCCGCATCGCTGGATCACGTGGCAACATGCGTGTTTTTATTACGCCAAAGACCAGATAGCGTGGACCGCGGGCGAACACGCTTTCACCGTGTTCGGCGGCTACAACCGCGTTTCCGGCGAGCGTTCCAAAATCATTGCGAGCAGCATCATCGCCATCAAGGGCAAGGCGATGGCGATGCGCGCGTTCAGCCAGGTGCCGCCGCTCAACAACCGAGAATTGTTTCACCGCGACCGCTATCTGTGCGCCTACTGCGCCGGCATTTTTGCGGGATCAAAACTTACGCGCGACCACGTGATTCCGTTTTCACGCGGCGGCAGGGATACCTGGATGAACGTGGTGACTGCGTGCCGTTCATGCAACGAGAAGAAAAGCGACCGCACGCCGGAGAAAGCGCGCATGGAGCTGATTTACCTGCCGTACGTGCCGAATCGCGCCGAATACCTGATTCTGACCAATCGCCGCATACTCGCCGACCAGATGGGATTTCTCGCGCAGCACGTGCCGGCGCAAAGCCGTTTGCACCAGACGTCCAAGCAGTAACCCACTCGGCCCAGTGCCGTTCCAACTACTTTATCCCAACGCGGGCGCGTCGCTTGCCGGCCGTGATTTGGCTGCCGAGGACAGTTACGTTTGCCGTAGATAGTTGGAACGGCACTAGCCGCCGCGCTTGCGCATTTCCATCATCAGCTTTAACGCTTCCTCCGGTGTCAGCGCTTCCGGTTTCCTGTCGCGGAATATAAGCCAGAACAACGCGCCGTTGATCAGCATGAAAAACACTTCAAGGTAGAGGATGGTGGTCACGATCACATGATTGGCCTGGCGCGCGAATATGAAATAAAACCCTTCGAATGTCGGCAGCGCAGCCCGGGTGATCGCGAACACTGATTCGAAAGGTGGAAACAGTATAATCACCACGAGGTTGATTGCGACCACGGTCAGCGTCGCGTTTTCCAGGCTGATGCGGCGCTGCGTGACTTCGACTTTTTTCGTGCGCAGCATGAGCCAGGCGATACCGGCGTTGATCATGACCACGAATGCTTCGAGAAACAGCACGCTGGTGTTGACCACCATGTACTGGTTGCGGCTGAAATAAAAATCAAAACCGCCGAACACCGGTATGGGCGTGCGGGCGATCGAATAGACGTCGAACGGCGGGAACAGCATGATGAAGACGAGGTTCGCCGCCGCAATGGCGAGCGCTATCGCTTGATTTTTGTTCATGCCGGCAGTCCTCTTTCTGGCTCCTCCCCCAAGGGGCTGGAGGCATTATAGGCGATATTCAGCCGCCATATCAGGTATTCCCGCTAACACTCCAGCAGGAAACGAAATTTACTTTGCAGGTCAACGGCAGGACGCAGCGAGCGCCTGCAGCACGTCGCCGCTTTGCGGGTGTTGTATGAAGACAGCGAGGTGCGTGTCCAGCGGCTTCCAGCGTGGGTCGAGTTGGAAGCTTAGTGCGTGGCTCAGATTGCCTTTGTCGTCGAGCGCGAGTGGCCCGATCAGCTCACGCACTACGAAATCGTGCTTCAAGGTGCGGCCTTTATTCTCGCCGGCCTTGACCGCGGTTACGAGGTTATTTTCGTAGAGCGCAAGGAAAACCTGGGCGCGGCGCTGATCGGCGCTGCCGCTCACGTTGACCTCGACTTTGCCGTCGAGCAGGAGGCTGCTGTTGCTGAGTTTGAGGCGGATATCCGCTTGCGGCGTCGTCTGGTTGATGGTTTTGATCTTGCCGTCGATGTCGTCAAACAGGATTGCCCGGCGGTAGTCCTGGCCGTTCAGCAGCAGCTGCGGCGTGAATACGAAGCTCGCACCGCGCCTCCTGCTGTGCTGGCGCTGGCGCTCGCTGAAAATTCCCCGGGAAAACGGATCGGTCCAACCGAGCTGGTTCCAGTAATCGACGTGAAACGCGAGCGGAATAACGCGCTCGGCGGTGAGCTTTTTCGCCGGCAATTCGTTCACCCATTGGTCGGCGGGCGGGCAGCTGTCGCAGCCCTCGGAAGTATAGAGCTCGAGCACCGCGACGCGCTGCGGGCCGCTCGTTGCCGTGCATTCCGCCGCCGCTGCCGGAAGATTCGGCACGGTCGATAACATTGCCGCAATGGCGGGAGCGTAAAACAATGATCGCATGGTGCTGGATATGTTAATGCCGGTTAGTCGTGGCGGCAGATGCAGGATTACATGGCGTGTTCCAGGGGTTACGGCAACCGGCGCAATCTGGTAAAATTTTGTTTTTGATTACAAACCCTTGCCACACCCTGCCGGTGCGCCGGGTTTGCCCCAAGTTGACTAATCTCGATCTGCACTGTCATTCGACGTTTTCCGACGGTACTCTCACTCCCGATGAATTGGTGGCCCGCGCCGCGCAGCGCGGTGTCGCGGTGCTCGCGCTGACCGACCACGATGATACCGGCGGGCTCGCCGTGGCCCGCGCCGCAGCGCAGCGTCATGGGTTGAAGCTCATCGACGGCGTCGAAATTTCCGTGACTTGGTGCGGCCAGACGATCCATATCGTCGGCCTCGGCATCGGGCCCGCGGACGGGGCGCTGCAGGCCGGGCTCGCCGCGACCCGTGCCGGCCGGGTCGAACGTGCCGGGAAAATGATCGCAGCGCTGGATGAACTCGGCATTACCGGAAGCCGCGAAGGCGCGCAGCAGTTCGCCGACAATCCGCAGATGATAGGGCGCATGCATTTCGCGCGCTTTCTGGTCAAGCAAGGCGTGGTGAAGGACGTCAAAAGCGCGTTCAAGCGCTTTCTCGGCGCCGGTCAGCCGTGCTATGTACCGCAGCAGTGGGCAAAATTAAGCGATGCAGTGAACTGGATCAACGGCAGCGGCGGCGTTGCCGTGCTCGCGCATCCCGGCCGGTATCCGCTCGATACCGCGCAAATGCGCGCGCTGCTCGGTGAATTTCGCGATCTAGGCGGCGCGGCGATCGAGGTTGTCAGCAGCAGCCACAAGCCTCATCACCATGCGACTTTCGCGGAGCATGCGCGGCAATTCGGTCTCGCGGCGTCAACCGGTTCCGATTTTCATTCTCCGGAAGAAAGCTATTACGACTTGGGCAGCCTGCCCGAGCTCCCAGTCGGCTGTACGCCCGTTTGGGACGTTTTGAATGTTTAATGTTGAGTGGAAAACGATCCGATCTCCGACACACAAGACTTAATAGTGCAAATTGAGCCAATTTTTTACGATCCATCCCGACAATCCACAGCGGCGGCTGATCCGCCAGGCGGTCGAGATCATACGCGGCGGCGGGGTGATTATTTACCCGACTGATTCGTGCTATGCGCTTGGCTGCCGGGTAGGCGACAAGGTCGCGATGGAGCGACTCCGCGCGATCCGCGGAGTCGATGCGCAACACCATTTCGGGCTGGTGTGCCGCGATCTTGCCGAAGCGGCGACCTATGCGTGCATCGATGACCGGCAGTTTCGTCTGATCAAGGCGGCAATACCCGGCAGCTACACCTTCATTCTGCACGCCACGCGCGAGGTGCCGCGCCGCCTGCTGCATCCGCGCCGCAAAACCATCGGCGTGCGCATTCCGGCGCATCGCGTCGTGCATGCACTCCTCGCCGAACTGGGCCAGCCGCTGCTGTCCTCGACGCTGATCCTGCCCGGATATGACACGCCGCTCAGCGACGCGCACGAAATTCGCGCCCGGCTCGAGCATCGCGTCGATCTGATACTGGACTGCGGGTCGTGCGGCGTCGTGCCGACTACGATCGTCGATCTGACGGCGGAGGTGCCGGTCATCACGCGCCAGGGCAAAGGCAGCGCGGAGCTCTTGGGGATGAACGTTGGAGCTTAGCGTTGTTCAAAAGATCGCGGTATTTGCGCTGCCGGTGCTGTTCGCGATCACGCTGCACGAAGCGGCGCACGGTTATGTCGCGCGCCACTTCGGCGATATGACTGCCTACGCTGCGGGGCGCGTCAGCCTCAACCCGCTGCGGCATATCGACCTCGTCGGCACTATCGTCGTGCCGCTGGTCAGCCTGTTGTTGACCAACTTCATGTTCGGCTGGGCCAAGCCGGTGCCGGTAAATTTTGCCAATCTGCATCATCCCAAACGCGACATGCTGTGGGTGGCAGCGGCCGGGCCATTCAGTAATCTGTGCATGGCGCTGGTGTGGGCGTTGCTGCTCAACATCGGGGTCGGGCTCGCGCCGAGCAATCCGGCAGCGACCTGGCTGGTATTCGTCGGCGCGTCGGGTATTTTCGTCAATGTCATTTTCTTTGTGCTCAATCTGTTTCCGCTGCCGCCCCTTGACGGCGGACGCATCATGGTGAGCCTGCTGCCGCATAATCTGGCCTGGAAGTTCGCACAGATCGAGCGCTTCGGCTTTATGATCTTGTTGGTGTTATTGTTCACCGGAGTGCTCGGGATGTTATTGTCACCGTTGATTACCCTGTCGCTGTCGGGTATCGCGGCAATATTTGGCATACCTGAGGCCGGGCTCTATCAGCTATTGCGGTTTCTGCGTCTGGTCGGAACGGCCTAAACATCCGGGGGGATTTTGCGCTTATGTTTGTCGATCGGGTTTTATCCGGCATGCGCCCTACCGGCGCGCTGCATCTCGGCCACTATCACGGCGTGCTCAAGAACTGGATCAGGCTGCAGCACGAGTTCGAGTGCTTCTTCTTCGTCGCCGACTGGCATGCGCTGACCACGCATTACGATACGCCTGAGATCGTCGAGCAGAACGCCTGGGACATGGTAATCGACTGGCTCGCCGCGGGCGTCGATCCGTCGCAGGCGACGCTGTTCATCCAGTCACGCGTGCCGCAGCATGCCGAGCTGCATTTGCTGCTGTCGATGATCACGCCGCTCGGCTGGCTCGAGCGCGTGCCGACCTACAAGGACCAGCAGGAAAAACTCGCCGAAAAAGACCTCTCGACCTACGGATTCCTCGGTTATCCGCTGCTGCAGAGCGCCGACATTCTCATATACCGCGCCAACCGCGTGCCGGTCGGCGAGGACCAGGTGCCGCACATCGAGTTCACGCGCGAAATCGCGCGCCGTTTTAACCACGTTTACGGGCGCGAGCCCGGATTCGAGCAAAAAGCCGAAGCGGCGGTGAAGAAACTCGGCGCCAAGCGCGCCAGGCTCTATCGAGAGCTGCGCACCAAGTTCCTCGAGCAGGGCGATGCCGGCGCGATCGAAGCGGCGCACGCGTTGCTCGAGAAAGCCCAAAACCTGGCGCTGGGAGACCGTGAGCGGCTGTTCGGCTATCTTGAAGGCGGCGGCAAGATGATCCTGACCGAACCACAGGCGCTCTTGACCGGCGCATCGAAAATGCCCGGGCTCGACGGCCAGAAAATGTCGAAGTCCTACGACAATACGATCAACCTGCGCGACGACCCCGACAGCATCGCCAAAAAAATCCGCACGATGCCGACCGACCCGGCGCGCATCAAGCGCACCGACCCGGGGGATCCGGACAAGTGCCCGGTGTGGCAGTTGCATCTTGTTTACTCCGACGACCAGCGCAAGGCATGGGTGCAAAAGGGCTGCCGTAGCGCCGGCATCGGCTGTCTCGAATGCAAGCAGCCGGTGATCGATGCCGTGCTGGCGGAGTTGAAACCGATGCGCGAACGCGCCCAGCGTTACGTCGACGATCCGACGATCGTCAAAAGCATCATCGCCGACGGCTGCGAAAAAGCGCAGAAGCTCGCTGAAGAGACGATGCGCGACGTGCGCGAGGTGATGGGGCTTAATTACAGCTAGTGCCGTTCCAACTTGATTGGCCTGATGACCACGGGGATCCTTCTGCTGAATATCGTGCCGCGATCACGCATCACCGATAGCTCGGAAAAGTTGGTACGGCACGAGGCCGCTGCCCGGCTATATGCGGGCGGGTTCGCAATGCGGTAGGTTTACTCCGCAATTCGCGGTAAAATGCCGCATGCTGCGCCGGCCCCCCGCACCCAGCGTTTCCCCCGGCTTGCCGATCAGGGCAGGGCAGCCTTCCCACCGCTTGTTGCGGATCGCAGCATGATCGAAGCCGTCGATGCCACACTGGCCGCGCCAATCACTCCGATCGGCAAGTTTCGCGGCGAGCCGGTGCTCGAGTTGCCGCAGGACCTTTACATTCCGCCCGATGCGCTCGAGGTTTTCCTCGAGACTTTCGAAGGCCCGCTTGACCTGCTGCTGTACTTGATCCGCAAGCACAATCTCGATGTGCTCGACATTCCGATGGCGCGTCTTACCGCACAGTATCTCGAATACGTCGAGCTGATGCGGCAGAAAAGCCTGGAGCTCGCCGGCGAATATCTGGTGATGGCGGCGGTGCTGATCGAGATCAAGTCGCGCATGCTGCTGCCGCGACCGCCCGCCACTGCGCAGGACGAGACCGATCCACGCGCCGAACTGGTACGCAGGTTGCTCGCCTACGAGCAGATGAAACTTGCCGCGCAGCGTCTCGACGAGCTGCCGCAGGTTGGGCGCGACTTCGCTCTGGTGCAGGTGTGGGTCGAGCAGGCTGCCGAACAGGCACTGCCGAATGTGAATAGCGAAGACCTGCGTCAGGCCTGGCTGTGGCTGCTGATGCGCGCCAACGTCAACCAGCACCACCGCGTGACGCGCGACCAGCTGTCGGTGCGCGAGCACATGACCCAGATCCTGCGCCGGCTGCAGGACACCAAATTTCTCGAATTCACCCAGCTGTTCAGCCCTGAGCTCGGGATTCCCAAGCTGATCGTCACTTTCCTCGCGATACTCGAGCTCGTGCGCGAAACGCTGATCGAAGTCACGCAGCAGGAACCTTATTCACCGATTTATGTGAAATTGACCCATGGACTCACCGTCGTTTGACCTGCCGGAAGTAAAAAGGATACTCGAGGCGGCGTTGCTCACCGCAGCCGAGCCGCTGCCCCTCGCCGAATTGAAGAAACTGTTCGATGAGGAGGTCGACAACGATACTTTGCGCAAGCTCCTCGTCGAGCTCGCGCACGATTGGGCCGGGCGCAGTGTCGAGCTCGTCAATGTCGCGAGCGGCTGGCGCTTCCGCGCGCGGCCCGAATATCACCGATTTCTCGAGCGATTGAATCCACAGAAGCCGCCGCGTTATTCGCGCGCGGTGATGGAAACGCTGGCGATCATTGCCTACAAGCAGCCGGTAACGCGCGGCGATATCGAAGATATCCGCGGCGTGGTGGTTTCGACCAACCTTATCAAGGCGCTTGAAGCGCGCGGCTGGATCGACGTCATCGGCCATCGCGAGGTCCCCGGCCGGCCCGAGCTGTTCGCCACCACCAGGCAGTTTCTCGATGACCTCAATCTGCGCTCGCTCACCGATCTGCCGCCGCTCGAGGACCTCGGGCAACTGGTCGAGACGGTCGCGGCCGGCGCGCAGATCGGGGGCGGACTTGCGCTGGAGGAGAACACTGTCGGAACCGCGGCGCCCGGACCTCAAGCTGCAGCCGACGGCGTCAGCCCGACATTAAATTAACGCCGGTGCGGCTGCATGCGTTCAGCTCTGGTAGTCAATCCCAAAGGCGGCTGTGGCAAGACCACGCTCGCAACCAATCTTGCCGGAGCACTCGCCAGCCGCGGCGACGGCGTGATGTTGTGGGACATCGACCGCCAGAAGTCCGCGCTCGAATGGCTTGCGCTGCGCTCGCCGGAACTACCGGTAATCCACAGCCTCGAAGGCAAGGAGGACGAGCCGTCGGGCAAGCAGAAACGCAAACACGACTGGCTGATTATGGATACACCGGCGGGATTGCACGGCAAAAATCTCGAACGCGCGCTCAAGCCTGTCGACAAGGTGCTGATGCCGATTCAGCCTTCGTTGTTCGACATGGCGGCGACGCGCGATTTTCTTGCGGTGCTGCATGAGGAGCATCTGCTGCGCAAGGGGAAATATTTTCTCGGCATCGTCGGCATGCGCGTCGATCCGCGCACCAAGGCAGCGGCAACACTCGAAGCGTTCCTCAAGCAGTTCGAGCTTCCGGTGTTGACCTATCTGCGCGACACACAGGTCTACGCCAACGCCGCGTTCCAGGGCAAATCGATTTTCGACCTGCCGCCATACCTGAACGAAAAAGACGTCGACGACTGGAAACCGCTGCTCAAGTGGCTGGATAAGTAAGTGATGCGGCCCGGCCGCTCACTGCGTCGAAACAGCCCGACGCGAAAATCTATACCCAAACCAATATGCGATCCTGCTGCGGAATAGTTATTTCTTGATGAAGTCGGTTGTGGTCGGACCGATTCCCGATTCCTGATACACGACTTCGCCGTTTCTCGCCCACGAGTAGTGCACGACACCGGCCGGCACGACGAAGTAACTGCCCGCCGGGTACCGGGTCGTTTTTTCCGCTTCCATCGTTTCGCCCCGGCCTGCATACAATTCGCCTGACAGCACGGTGATGTAGCGGGTATCGGGGTGGGTGTGGGGCGGAACCATGCCGTCTTGCGGCAGGCGCACCCGCTGGGCATAAAGCACCGGTTTATCCAACGGCCCGCTAAGTACCGCCGCCTGGCCGCCGGTAGGCAACGGCGGGCCCCATAAAATCTGATCCGGGAAAATCTCGACGGCCCGGCTCCCATCGCTTTGTGCATGGACGGCATGGATCGATGCCGAAGCGACTAATACCGCAACCAGATATGGCGAGCGCAGCAGCGCCATGTTTGTTTCTCCCCGCCGGCAAATAGCGGCAGTCTCGTTGAATCGTCAAGGCGCGTGATGAGGCATGCGAATTTCCAACGGAAATGGGCGCACGCCCTGCCGACTACCTTCTAGCGGAACGCACTCGATCCAAGGACCCCGAGCACCCCTTCACGCCGGGCGCAGCGACCATCGCAAACTGATACACCTCGCCTGCCGATGCCTTCACCGTCAGATTTTTGATTGAATCACCGCATTTCATCGTCACCGAGTGCGTGCCGGGCTCGAGTTCGAGGGGGCCATACGGTCTGTCCACGGGTTTGCCATCGATTTCAACCACGGATATGTCCGGCCCAAAACTCGTTGAGCTGGAGAAATGAGTACCCCCGGATGTTATGAGAGCAACCTTACTAAGAGGCCTGGTCGGTAACGGTTCCGTAGCACAACCTGCCAGCAGCGTGGCCGCGAGAATGACTGAAACCATGTGATGCATGTTAATTTTCATGTCAGCTGGTATAGACATGTTACAAAGTTTCCGTGATTACACCATCATTTGCGTGTTGTTGTCATCTATAGCTCAATTCAAATCGATTGCGTATTTCTTGAGTTCCGCGAGCGGCGCGTATTCAAGCATCGCTTCGTGCGTTGCCGCCAGCACGATTTGCGGCGCGATGCCGGCATTCAATGCTTCCGACCAGCGCGCGGCGCACAGGCACCATTTGTCGCCGGGTTTGAGGCCCGGGAAGCCGAATTCGGGATGTGGCGTGATGAGATCGTTGCCGCGCGAGAGACTGAATTCGAGAAATTCTCTGGTGACTTTGACGCAGGCGACGTGCATGCCGAGATCGTCGTCGCCGGTATTGCAGCAGCCGTCACGGTAGAAACCGGTAAGCGGCCGGTCGCTGCACGGCTGCACCGGCCCGCCGAGCACGTTCCTGGGAATATTATCATCGCGTTTCATGGTCGTCGGGTTGTATCGTCAGCCGCCGGTAGATGTTGTTCCGATGCCAATTGGCGACCACGCTTCATAAGGGAACTGGCCGGATCTCGAATTTCATGGTCTGCAGATCGCCGAACACATAAGTGGCGGGCGCGCTCACGCCCGCGACCGTCCCTGGATCGATCCGTAGCGTCTCTTCCCCTTTGATGTTCCGGATGCGTTCAATGACAGCGCAGTGCTCGTGCCCATTGCATACCAGGTCGTAGTCGCCCGTGAGCGCCATGGCCTTGGCATAATGCGGGTAGTGAACCATGAATATTCGCCGTTGCGCCAGGGTCGGCGATCCGTCCTGGCCGTGATAATGCACGCGGTTCCCGGGCTCCTGTGCGAATCTGGACAGGTGAAACACATCGCCCGCGTTGTTGCCGTGAATCAGGTGAATCGGCAGTTCCAACCCGATGACCGCATGCAAAGTGGAAGGCGCCACCAGGTCGCCGCAGTGCAGTACGACCTGGGCGCCGAGCGCTTTGGCCTCCGCGCAGGCCGCGGCGAACGGCTCGCGATGGTCGTGGCTGTCGGAGACAATGCAGATTTTCAAGCTATTTCTTTCCTGTCGATGCCGCCTGTGCCGATTAGTGTCTCATACAATGACTATCGAGCCGACCATCCGAAGCTGGACGACCGCGATTGGCACTGCTTTAGCAGGTCTCACTACGAACCGACATCAGCGGAGTGGAAAATGTCGATACTCCCCGTCCACCGCATTGCAGAGGGCTTTGAGTTATTGAAGACATGATGCGCGGGCGGCAGCTATCGAAGCTGCCCCGTGCTCGTTATCGCGCGGAATGTCCCGAGAGCTTGACTTCCACGCGGTCTGCCGCGTCGATGGTCGCATAGTATTCGCGCAGTATCTTCAGCACCTCGGGGCGGCTGAATTCGGCCGGCACCGGGCTGCCCTCGGAGAGCCATTTGCGCAGCTTGGTGCCCGAAACGAGCAGCCTGTCCTTGTCCTCGTGCGGGCAGGTGCGGCCGGAAGCCATGCCGCCGCACTGGTAGCACCAGAACGTCCAGTCGATCTTGAGCGGTTGCGTTTCGAGCGAACCCTTGGGTATCTCGTCGAAGATGTGATGCGCGTCGAACGGACCGTAATAACTGCCGACGCCAGCGTGGTCGCGGCCGATGAGCTGGTGCGAGCAGCCGTAATTCTGGCGGAAGAGGGCGTGCAGCAGCGCTTCGCGCGGTCCGGCATAACGCATGTCGAGCGGATAACCCGACTGCACCACGGTTTTTTTGACGAAGTAGTTGTCGATCAGCACGCCGATCGCCTTGGTACGCACCTCGGCGGGAATGTCGCCGGGCTTGAGATTGCCGAGCAGCGAATGCACGAGCACGCCGTCGCATGTTTCGATCGCGACTTTGGCGAGATACTCGTGCGAGCGGTGCATCGGATTGCGCGTCTGGAATGCAGCGACCGTCGACCAGCCGTTGGTTTCGAACACGGCGCGAGTTTGCGCCGGGGTCATGTAAAGCGCACCGTACTTGCTCGGGAATTCGCCTTGCGACAGCACCTTGACCGGGCCGGCGAGATTGACCTCGCCTTGCGCCATCACCATCCTCACGCCCGGGTGCTCGAGGTCGGTGGTTCTGAACACCGTCGCGCATTCGTGCGCTTTGTTGATGGCGTATTTCTCGGTGACCTTCATGGTGGCGAGCAATTCGCTGTGTTCCGAGTCCACGAGCGCAATATCGGTGCCGGTCTTGAATGCCGCTGCGGTGTTCTTGTCGGTGGAGAGCGTGATCGGGATCGGCCAGAACAGTCCGTTCGTCATCCGCATGCCGTCGCATACGCCTTCCCAGTCGGCGTGCGTCATGAACCCGTCGAGCGGCGTGAACCCGCCGATGCCGAGCATAATCAAGTCGCCACGCTCGCGCGAGCTGACCATAACCTTGGGCAAGGAAAGTGCGCGTGTGGTTTCCGCCTGCAGCCCGGCGCCTTCGAGCACCAAAGGTTTGAGCTTTCCTGCTCCGTGCGGGGGGACCAGCTTGGACACCAGATCTTCCTTTGGCTGAACCGGAGAGATGTTCTTGTTTTAGCGGGTGGAAATACTAGCACGGTGCGTTAAGCCGCCGTATCCATTTATTTTATTGCCGGATAAGGCAGGTCGATTCTAAACACCTGCGGGAAGTTCGCAGGACCGGCGATGGGAGTGGCTGAAAAGCCCAGGATTCGTTACATTTCGCCGCATCATCAAGCGCTTGAATCGATGCTATGATAACGCCGGTCGTTTTCAAACCCGCTTGTAATTCTGCGATTCAACAGATGGTTGATTTCCGGCATCGGGGACTGCGGTGCCAGGGTGTTGTCTATTCCTTCGTATGTATATTTTTTATGGCGTCAGCGTGACGCATTGTGATGCGGCCGGTTACGATGGCGCGAGATTTGCCTACGTTTTTCGCAGGCAGGCCTGGCTGGCGTTGATCGGCTGCATCGGCTTGGTCGCGCCCGCCCAGGCAGACTCGATGTTTGGCGCGATCGACCCGCTTAGTACCGACAAGAAAGTGTCGCCGGCGCCAAATCAGAAGTGGGAGCCGACGAAACCGTTGCCCGCGGTCCTGGCGCCGTCCCCTGTTCAGGAACTTCCGGGCACTGCGCCGCAGACGCTGCCCGAACTCACCGAATTCGCGCTGCGCAACAATCCGAAAACCCGCCAGGCATGGTTTGCCGCACGTGCCGCGGCCGCCGGCGTCGGCATTGAGGTGGCGGATTTGTTGCCGCAAATTACCTACAACTACACCTCAACCCGCGTCCAGACGTTCTCCGCCACTTCCGGCGCGCTTGTTTCATGGCAAACGCGCTACGGTCCCTCGGTAAGCCTGAGTTACGTTCTGCTTGATTTCGGCACGCGTGTGAGCCAGATCGAGGCGGCAGAATATAAATTGCTGGCGGCCAACCTCACCCAAAATCGCACGCTGCAGGACGTCGTGTTCCAGGTCGAGCAGGCCTATTACCAGTTGCTCGGATTTGAAGCGCTGGTGCGCACCAACGAGCAATCTCTGCGGAACAACCGGACCGCGTTGGAGGCGGCGGAGAAACGGCGCGAGTCCGGGCTGGCCACGGTTGCCGATGTCTATCGGGCCGAGACTGCCGTTGCCCAAGCGCAACTTAATCTGATCAAAAGCAAAGGCGATTTCGAGAAAGCGCGTGGCCAGCTGGCAACGGCGGTAGGCCTGCCAGTCAACGGCACGCTGAAGGTGCAGACGCTGCAGGGACCGCCGCAGATACGCGAGATCACCGAATCAATGAACGATTTGCTCGAACGCGCCAAGCAGCACCGTCCTGATCTGGTCGCGGCGGAAGCGCAGGCGCGCGCCGCACGCGCGAACGCCAGCGCCGCCGTAAAAGCCGGGCTGCCGACAATCACCGTCAACGGCAGCGCGGGACACACCATTTTTGCCGACGGCCGCCCGCTGGTGCCGACATACAACCTGACCTTAAACCTGAATGTCCCGATTTTCAACGGTTTTCGCGATACCTACACCATACGCCAGGCCGAAGCCAATGCTGCGCAAGCGCAGGCTGCGCGCGACGCGCTGTTCAGGCAAACCGAGTTCGATGTATGGCAGGCATACTACGACCTGCAGACAGCGACGGGCGGCATCGGCAGCACCGAAGCACAAGTAAAGTCCGCCGAGCAGACTTCTCAAGCCACGCTCGCGCGCTACCAGGCAGGCTTCGGCAGCATACTCGACCTGATCACGGCGCAGCAGGACGAGTCGAATGCACGCGTGCAGCGCATCCAGTCTTACCTCGACTGGTTTACCGCGCTCGCGCGGCTTAATTTTTCAATCGGCGTCAACGATATTCTGGCGGCAATGGACAATAAAAAATGAAGCGAATCGTGATGGCGGTATTGTTCTGCGCAATCGGGGGAGTGATCGCCGGCGGCTATTGGTACTGGCAAAAGTCGGCGAGTGGAGTAACCGCCGACGGCAAAGGCAAGGGCGGGCGCGGCGCGGCGCTGCCGGTAAAAGCGTCGCGTGCGGTCATGAAGCCGATGCCGGTTCTGATCGAAGCCGTGGGCAACGTCGAGCCCGAGCAGAGCGTGCAGTTGCGGGCCCAGGTGTCGGGCGTGCTGCAATCGATCCTGTTCAAGGAAGGCGACCACGTCAAAGCGGGGCAGCTGCTGTTCGAAATCGATCCGCGTACTTACCAGGCGCAATACAACCAGGCGCTTGCCGCGCTCGCGCGCGACCGCGCGCAGCTGGAAAACGCCAAGGTGCAGCAGGAGCGCCTTGAGCCTCTGCTGAAGCGCGAATTCATCACGCGTCAGGAATACGACGTCGCGGTGACCTCGAGCAAGTCGCTGGAGGCGACGGTCGAGGCCGATAAGGCGTCCGTCGAGCAGACCAAGATCCAGCTCGAGTTCTCCCGCGTGCACGCGCCAATTTCCGGACGCACGGGTACCTTGGGCTTCAAGGTCGGCAACGTGATAATTCCGGGCGGCGGCGGCAGCAACCTGGTGACGATCAACAGCATGGACCCGATCCTGGTGACGTTCAGCGTTCCCGAGCGCCAATTCGAGGAAATCCGCCGCTATCCGGACATGCACATTGAAATCATTCCCGACCGCAGCGGGCCGGCGGTGTCCGTAGGCAAGCTGATTTTCGTAGACAACACGGTAACGCTGCAGAGCGGTACCGTGATCCTGAAAACGCGCGTCGCCAATGCGCGGGAAGCGCTGTGGCCTGGCCAGTTCGTGAATGTGCGCATCGTCCTGACCATCGAACCGGAAGCGATCGTGGTGCCCGAAATTGCGGTGCAGCCAGGACAGGAGAGCAGTTTCGTATATCTCGTCGACGCCGACAGCAAGGTCCGCATCCAGCCGGTCAAGGTGTCGCGCCAGATCGGCGGGGAAGTCGTGCTGGCCAGCGGCGTCAAGGCGGGGGATGCGGTATTGACGCAAATTCCCCAGGCTTTGCAACCCGGCGCGCTGGTGCAGATCAGCGGCGACGATGGCGCGGGGAAACCCGAAGGCAAGAAGGGCGGCGCCAAGGCGGAGGGCAAATAGCGATGAATATCTCGCGCATTTTCATCGAGCGACCGGTGGCGACATCGGTACTGGTGAGCGCGCTCGCGTTCTTCGGCTGGTTTGCGTTCCAGACGCTGCCGATCAACGATCTGCCGAACGTGGATTTCCCGACGATACGGGTCACCGCCAACCTGCCCGGGGCGAATCCGGAGACCATGGCGTCCACCGTCGCGACGCCGCTGGAGCGGAATTTCAGCCAGATCGCCGGCGTCGACTCCATGAGTTCGTCGAGCACCACCGGTATCACCACGATCACGCTGCAGTTCAGCCTGTCGCGCGACATCGATGCCGCCGCGCAGGACGTGCAGACGGCGATCGCCGCGGCGATGCGCCTGCTGCCCAAGGACATCAATCCGCCGACCTTCAGGAAGGTGAACCCCGCCGACTTTCCGGTCCTGATCCTCGCGCTGAGCGCGCAGACCCTGCCGCTGCCGGACCTCGACCGCTTCGGCGACGCGCATATCGCGCAGCGCCTGTCCATGCTCGACGGGGTCGCTCAGGTGGTCGTGTTCGGCACCCAGAAATACGCGGTGCGTATCTATCTCGATCCCGAGGCAATCTCCAAGCGCGGGCTGGGCTTCGAGAAAATCGTCGATGCGATTCAGGGCGCGAACAGCAATCTGCCGTCCGGCATGCTGCAAGGAGCGGGTCGCAATTACACGGTGACATCGTCGGGCAAACTATCGCGCGCGGTCAATTTCCAGAACATGATCGTCGCCTATTCCAACGGCATGCCCGTACGGCTGTCCGACATCGGGCGCGCGGAGGACAGCGTCCAGAACACCAAGGTCCTTACCTGGTATAACGGTGAGCGCGCAATCATCCTGGCGATCTACCGCCAGCCCGGATCGAACACGGTGGAAGTCGTGAAATCGATCCGTGCGCTGTTCCCGGACATTCGCGGCGCGGCGCCGCCCGGCGTCAAGATCGAGGTTATCAACGACCGCTCGCAGTTCATTCGCGACTCGATCCACGAAGTGAACTTCACGCTGTTGCTCTCGATTTTCCTCGTCGTCATGGTAATCCTGATGTTTCTGCGCAACGCGACCGCAACCCTGATCACCGCGCTGATCCTGCCGACGTCGGTGTTGGGGACGTTCGCGGCGATGTACCTGCTGGGCTTCAGCCTGAACAACCTGTCCTTGATGGCATTGACGCTGGCGGTAGGCTTCGTGGTGGACGACGCAATCGTGGTGCTGGAGAACATCACGCGCCATCTCGAGATGGGCAAGACCCGCATGCAGGCGGCGCTCGAAGGGGCGCAGGAAATCGGCTTTACCGTGCTGTCGATGACTCTTTCGCTTGCCGCCGTGTTCCTGCCGATTCTGTTCATGCAGGGCATTCTGGGCCGGTTGTTCAAGGAGTTTGCGGTGACGGTCGGCGCGGCCGTACTGATTTCAGGCATCGTCTCGCTGTCGCTGACGCCGATGCTGTGCAGCCTGCTGCTCAAGCCTCACGGCGAAGGCCATCACGGCAAGGTCTATTACTGGCTCGAAGCGTTTTTCGACAGCGCGCGCGACCTGTATGGCACGACTCTGCGCTGGACGATGCACCATCGCGGCCTGATGCTGTCGTTTTCCGCTGTAATCCTCGCGCTGACTTTCGTGCTCTACGGTGCGGTGCCCAAGGGTTTCATCCCGAAGCAGGACACCGGTCTTATTTACGGCTCGACGCGGGCCCCGGAAGGCGTTACGTTCGACGACCTGTCCGCGCGTCAGAAAGAAGTGGCCGAGATCATTCAGAAGAACCCCAATGTGGAAGCGGTCATGTCGACCGCAGGCCAGGGATTGGGCGGCGTGTTCGGCGACAACATCGGGCGCGCGATCGTACGCCTGAAACCGCGCGGCGAACGGAACTTGACGGCAGATGAGGTGATTCAGGATCTGCGCCGCAGCTTGCGCGGCATCGAAGGCATGCGCATTTACTTTCAAAATCCGCCGGCGATCCAGATCGGCGGCATCTCCAGCGCAAGTGACTATCAACTCGTGCTGCAGGGCAGCGAGCTGCAGTCGCTATTCAAGCCGGCGCAGGAAATGGAAGCCCGGCTGCGGGAACAGCCGTATTTGCAGGACGTGAACTCGACCCTCGAACTGCGCAACCCGGAAATCCGCGTCAACATCAAGCGTGACCGCGCGGCGGCTCTGGGCGTGACCGCGGAGCAGGTCGAGAACGCGCTCTACAATGCCTATGGCGGCCGTCAGATCAGCACCATCTATGGCGCGACGGACCAGTATTACGTGATCCTCGAGCTCGACCGGCGTTTCCAAACCAACGTCAATGCACTGTCCTCTCTCTACGTGCAAAGTTCTAAAGGTGACATGGTTCCAATTTACGCGGTCGCCGACATCAAGATCGGCGTCGGGCCGGTGTCGGTCAACCATTACGGGCAACTGCCCTCCGTGATTCTCTCCTTCAATCTGGCGCCCGGGGTGTCGGTCGGCGAAGGGATCGACCGCATACGGGAAATGGTGCGTGGGATGCTCCCGAGCGGAGTGACCTATACGTTTGCCGGCAGCGCGAAGGCATTCCAGGACTCCTTCGTATCGTTGCCCATTCTGCTGCTGATCACGATCCTGGTCATTTACATGATCCTGGCGATCCTGTACGAACATTACGGGCATCCGCTCACGATCCTGACCGCGCTGCCATTCGCCGGCTTCGGCGCGCTGCTGATGCTGCTCGTGTTCAGGCAGGAGCTCAATATCTTCAGCTTCGTCGGCATCATTCTGCTGGTGGGACTGGTGAAGAAGAACGGCATCATGATGGTCGATTTCGCGCTTACGTTGCAGCGCGAGAAAGAGCTTAACGCTGCGGACGCCGTTGTCGAGGCGTGTCTGATCCGCTTCCGGCCGATTATGATGACGACGATGTCGGCGATCCTCGCGACGCTGCCGATCGCGCTCGGCGTCGGGGCTGGCGCCGAGGCGCGGCGTCCGCTCGGCATCGCGGTCGTCGGCGGGCTGCTCTTCTCGCAGTTCCTGACGCTCTACGTGACGCCGACGTTCTATGTCAGCATGGAACGCGTCATCGAGTTTTTCCGCAAGCGCAAAACGGTCACGGCAGCAGGATAAGTTACGCCCATCGCGGTAATTTTTGCCGGCCATTGCGATTTTGGTTTGACGCCACTGGCGTCACGTTGCTATAATGAAAACTCATCTGACGCGGGGTGGAGCAGTCTGGCAGCTCGTCGGGCTCATAACCCGAAGGTCATAGGTTCAAATCCTATCCCCGCAACCAAATTCCATGCCCCGCGCGACCCGCGGGGCATTTTCTTTTTGGGGTAGTATCCCTGCTTCAATCAGACGAGGCTGAAATACCGTCATGACCGATGCCAAGCGCGGCTACCCCGATCTTCACGAGCATCTCGAGGCGCTGAGGAATCAGGGGTTGCTCGTGACCATCGACCGGCCGGTCGACAAGGATGCCGAGCTGCACCCGCTGGTGCGCTGGCAGTTCGTCGGCGGCATCGAGGAGCACGAGCGCAAGGCTTTTTTGTTCACCAACGTCGTCGACGGCCGCGGCCGCAAGTATGCGATGCCGGTCGTGGTCGGCGCGCTCGCCGCCAACCGTGCGATCTACGGTGTCGGCATGTGCGCGGCGCTCGAAGAGATACCAGCGAGGTGGGATCACGCCATCGCGCATCCAGTTGAGCCGCGCATCGTCACGACTGCCGCCTGCCAGGAAGTCGTGATCGAAGGCGCGGCGCTCAAGGGCGAAGGCAACGGGCTTGACCGGCTGCCGATCCCGATCTCGACGCCGGGCTTCGACAGCGCGCCGACTCTCACCGCGACCAACGTTATCACGCGGGACCCGGAGACCGGGGTGCAGAACCATGGTACTTACCGCGCCGGGCTCAAGGCACCGGACCGGCTGGTGATCCGCATGGCGACCCGTGTCGGCGGCGCCGGCGGCTATCGTCATTACTTGAAGTACCAGAGCCGCGGCGACAAGACCATGCCGTGCGCCATCGTGCTGGGCGCGCCGCCTTTTGTCGCGTTCGTGGCGCCGCAGAAGCTGCCGGTCGACGTCGACGAGATCGGGGTCGCCGGCGGGCTCGCCGGCGGGCCGATCAACGTAGTGCGCGGGCGCACCGTCGATCTTTTGATCCCGGCCGAAGCCGAGATCGTGATCGAAGGGCTGATCGACACCGAATACCTCGAACCCGAGGGGCCGTTCGGCGAATCGCACGGCCATGTCGCGCTCGAGGAATACAACATGCCGATGCGGGTCACCGCGATCACTCATCGCCGGAATGCGATTGTTGCCTCCTACCTGAGCCAGGTGACACCGAGCGAATCAAGCGCGATGAAGCGCGTCGCCTACGAGCCGATGTTTCTCGCGCACCTGCGCAATACGCTGGGCATCCGCGGGGTAAAACGCATCACGCTGCACGAGCGGATGACCGCGCTGCGGCGCGTTGTGGTGGTCACAGTTGAGAAAGGAATGCCGCGCACCGAGATCTGGCGGGCGCTCTACGGGGTGACTTCCTTCAGAGCTGATTGCGGGAAAATCTGCATCGCGGTCAACGATGACGTCGATCCCGACAACTCGGATGCGATTTTCTGGGCGCTCGCGTTTCGCATGAATCCGGCGACCGACTTGCAGGTGTTGCCTTATCGCAGCCCGGGACACGGCCCGGAACGGGAACACGAGGCCGAGCGCGAGGACGCCACGTTGCTCATGGACGCAACGATGAAGGAGGATCTGCCGCCCCTCGCTTTGCCGAAGCAGGAGTACATGGAGCGGGCGAAGAAAGTGTGGGAGGAACTTGGGCTGCCGAAACTGCGCCCGCAGTCGCCCTGGTTCAGCGACTCCCGCGGCGATTGGCTGCCGCAATGGGACGAAGCGGCGAGGCGCGCGGTCGAGGGCCGTTATCTCGAGAACGGCCGCATCACTGAAAAGCTAAGGCGCAAGGGACTGAAACCCGAGACTAAGTTCCGGCCTGACAACGAAGGGCAGTGATTGAGTAATTAGGTGATCCGGTGATTTAGGGATAATCACGCAATTACTGAATCACTCGGCTTTTATGCCGGCGGCCTTGACCACTTTCCTCCACCGCGCGACTTCCGTCTTTATGAGCGCGCTGAATTCGGCGGCAGTATTGCCGACGGGCTCGGAGCCTTCGAGCGCCAGGATGGATTTCATCTCTGGC
The DNA here is from genome assembly GCA_041483135.1 of Gammaproteobacteria bacterium. Lineage (GTDB taxonomy): Bacteria > Pseudomonadota > Gammaproteobacteria > Burkholderiales > SG8-41 > PALSA-1004. The sequence goes on from JBGPFE010000003.1 coordinate 132,871, forward strand.
ATATGCACGGCTTTGACGGCTTCTGTATTGAGTATCGCGACGATCGGATGAGGTGTCCGCGCCGGCGCGAGCAGACCTATCCATGACGCGTACGCATAGCCCGGCACGCCCGACTCCGCAACGGTCGGCACCTCAGGCGCGGCGGCAGTGCGTTTGGTCGTCGTAACCGCGAGCGCGCGCAGCCGGCCGTTTTTGACGAACGGCAGCGCGGTCGAAATGGTCGCGAAATTTACCTGCACTTCGCCGCCGAGCAGCGCATTCACCGCGAGCCCGCCGCCCTTGTACGGAACGTGCACGAGCCTGATTCCAGTCATGACCATAAACATTTCCATCGACAGGTGAGTGCCGGTGGCGACCCCGCTCGAGCCGAAATTGAGCTGGCCCGGCCGCGCTTTCGCGTAATCGATCAATTCCTTGACGGATTTGACCGGCAGCACCGGCTGCACCACGAGGATATTGGGCAGGGAGGAGAGCAGCGTGATCGGCGCGAAATCGCGCGCCGGATCGAACGGCAGATCCGGGTGCAGGCTCGGGCTCATCGAAAACGACGCTGCCACCGCGAGCAACGTATAGCCATCCGGCGCGGCCTTCGCAACGAGGTCGGTGCCGATCACGCTGCCGGCTCCCGGACGGTTGTCGACCACCACGGGCTCCTTGAGCGCGTTAGCCAGCTGTTGCGCGAGCGGGCGGGCGACGAGGTCCGTGGAGCCGCCCGCGCTCTGCGGCACGATGAGCCGAATCGGTTTCACGGGATAGGTTTGCGCAACGACGGTGCTCGCGTGGATCGCTAACGCGGCCGCCGCTGCAGCGAGGACGTAACGACCAACCGCTGTGAAAGCGTTTCGCCGTGGGATCGTATTGGACAACATGCGTCGAGGGCTCTCTGCGTGCGTGTCCGCTTAATCGATGCGAGCGCCCGACTGCTTGATGACTTTTGCCCACTTCACGATTTCCGCTTTAATGTGGGCGGCGAACTGCTCGCGGGTGCCGCCGACCGGGACCAAGCCATCATCCGTCAGGTGGTTTTTCATGTCCGCTGATTGCATGATCTTCATGGCGTGCGAATTGAGGACGTTGAGTATGTCTTCGGGCGTGCCCGCCGGCGCGAGCAGGCCGTACCATTGGGCCGATTCGTAGCCGCGCAGCCCCGATTCGGCGATGGTCGGCAGCGCCGGCATGGCCGGCAGCCGCGCCGCGCTCGTCACGGCGATCGCGCGCAGTCGCCCCGACTTGACATGCGGGCCGGCGTTGATCGCGGGCAGGAACATGACCGGCGTCTCGCCGCTCAGGATCCCGATCAATGCCGGTCCCGAGCCGCGGTAAGGGATATGCACCATTCTGACTCCAGCGAGAGTGTTGAAAAGCTCACCGGCGAGGTGCGGCGTGCTGCCGCTGCCCGAGCCGGCAAAGCCGATTTCGCCGGGCCGCGCTTTGGCGAGCGCGATGAGGTCCTTGACTGATTTCACCGGCAGCGACGGATGCACGACGAGCACATTGGGGCCGATTGCCATCAGGCTGATCGGGTCGAAGTCATTGAGCGCGTCATAGCCGGTTTTTGCGTAGAGGCTGGGGTTGGTCACGAAGCCGGCGCCGGTGAACAGCAGCGTGTAGCCGTCTTTCGGCGACTTCGCGGCCACTTCGGTGCCGATGTTGCCGTTCGCGCCACCGCGGTTCTCGATGACGAATGACTTGCCGAAGCTTTCAGAGAGTTTTTGCGCGAGCATGCGGCCGGCGCTGTCGACGCCGCCGCCGGCGGGAAACGGGACCAGCATGCGCACCGGACCGCTCGGATAGCTTTGCGCTAACGCATGCGAGGCAGCCGCCAGCGCCAGCAATCCCAATGCTTTCGCTATGCGCGTGATCATGTGCGTGCGGCGCGCCGCCATGCTGTAGATAATGCGCGCGCCGCGAATTCGACTGCCATCTCGCGCTTGTAAGCCGCCGACCCGCGGACATTCGACATGGGCTGCGCGAGCGTGCGTACTTGCTGCACGGCTTTGCGTATCCGATCCGGGTCCAATGCCTGGCCGGCAAGGTCTCGTAAATCGAGAACGATAGGTTTCCAGCTGACCGACCCGACGACGACGCGTGCAGCAGTGCACTTGCCGGCAGCATCGAGCTGCACCATCGCGGCCGTGTTTACTGCCGGCGTTTCGATTACGCCGCGAGGCAGGTATTTGCAGAAGCTCGAGCCCGTGCGCGGCGGAAGGGCGTCTACCTCGATTCCCGTCACAAGCTCGTCCTTCCCGAGGCGCGCCTCGAACAATTGCTGCAATGGCATTGTACGCGGCTTTTGTGGCCCCGCAACGCTGACCTTGCCACGCAGCGCCAGCAGCGCGACCGGCAGGTCGAAACCACCGATCAACGGTCCCACGCTGCCGCCGACCGTCGTCATTTGCCGGATCCGCGTGTGGCCCGCGCTCTCGAGGGCTTCACCGATCGCCTGCCACGCTTCGCGCACTTGCTCATTTTCGTAGAGCGCCTGCTGGCGTACCGCCGCGCCGGCGCGCAGCGTGCCGTGTGCGTCGATCGACCATATAGCAAGCTCGGGAATGCGCCCGATGGCAATGAGGCGCTTCGCCTGCGGGAAGCCCGTCCGTTCGCGCCGCACCGCGTGCGACATGCCGCCGGCGATAATGGCAGCGTCGCCTTTGGCGAGTGCAGCCACGATCTCGTCGACGCTGCGCGCGAAGATGAATTCCGCATTGACCGGGCGTGCGCCTGATGGACGGCCCGCGGCGAGCCGGTTCCACACCGAGCTCTTGGGCGCGGCGGGAGGCGCAGGTTGGTCGCCCGCATAAAGCCCGGGATGCAGCGCGCGATGAATTTTTTCCGCGGTGATCGGCAGTTCCCTGATGCGCACGCCGACCGCGTCCGCGATCGCGTTGGCAATCGCCGCTGGCACGGCGTCGAGCCCGATCTCGCCGAGACCCTTTGCACCGTACGGTCCGGACGGTTCGTACGAGTCGGCGAATGCGACGTGGAGCTTTGGCATCATCGCGGCGGACGGAATCGCGTAGTCGATAAGCTGCGGGTCGGTCGGGGCTCCGCCGTACCAATCGAAGTACTCGGTGAGCGCAAGGCCAAGCCCTTGCGTGACGGCGCCCGTCACCTGGCCTTCCGCAGCCGCCGGATGAATCACGGTGCCGCAATCGACGGCAGTCGCGAGCTCCGCCACTGTGACCCTGCCGGTATCCGGATCGACTTCGACTTCCGCCGCGTTCACTGCGAAGTTATAGGCGCCCGACTCGTTGCCGTAGCGGCTGTGGTCCGGAAACGCCGAAGGATTGTCCCAGCTGCCGACGCCGACGATCGGCTGCCCGCCGGGCTGATAGATATGCGCGCGCACGATCGCGGCGACCGTTTTGAAATCGGCTTCGCGCCCGCGGCGCGGCCCGATCTCGCCATTGATGATCGCCAGCTCGTCCATCGGGCGCTGGAATTGCGCGGCCGCAGCCGCGAGCAATTGGTTCTTCGCCGCCGCCGCCGCGCGCTTGACTGCGTTGCCGGCGACGTAGGTCAGGCGGCTCGCGAGCGCCCCGAGCGCATACGTCTGCACATCCGTGTCGGGACGCGTGATGTCCACGTCTTCGTAGCGCAGGCCGAGCTCTTCCGCCGCAATCTGGCGCAATACCGTCAACGTGCCCTGGCCGATTTCGCCTTCGCCGGTGATGATCGTGGCGCGGCCGTCGTCATTGATGCGGACAATCGCAGTGCTGCCGTCCCAGTCGCCGAAGCTGCGGCGGCCGTTGACATGAATGCTGCAGGCGATGCCGAGACCGCGGTTCGGTTTCTTGTGTTGGCGTTTCTCCCGCCACCCGATCATTTGCGCAGCCTTATCGATGCATTGCTTGAGCTCGCAGCTCGTGATTTTGTGGTTGTGGGGTGACACATCACCCGGATCCGCTGCATTCATGCGCAGCAAGTCGACGATGTCGATGCCGAGTTTCCCGGCTGCGAGGTCCCATGCCTGCTCGACGGCCCAATCCGCGGACGGATTGCCGAAACCGCGGAACGCGCCGGTCGGCACGAGATTGGTATAGACGAGCGTGGAGTCCGCGCGCACGGCGGGATATTTGTAGAGCGCATCGTGACGCACCGTCGCTGCGCCGAGGATCGCTTGCGATTTGCCGGTGTAGGCGCCGTTGTCGGCTAGCATTTTTATGTCCTTGGCCTTGATGCGGCCATCGCGGCTGAACCCGAGCCGCACCCAGTAGCGGATCGGCATGCGCGGGTGGCTGGCGAGAAACTCTTCCTCGCGGGTGTGAATGAGCCTGACCGGCTTGCCGGCCTTGCGCGCAAGAATCGCGCAAACGACCGATGCGTTGTCGTCGCCGGACTTGCCGCCGAAGCCGCCGCCCACCTCGGTCTGGATCACGCGCACTTTGCTTTCGGGCACACCCAGCGCGATCGCATAACGGCCGCGCGCAAGAAAAGGCGTTTGCGTATTGCACCACATCGTAACCCGGCCATCGGTCCAGTGTGCCACGCAGCCGATGGTTTCGAGTGCGGTATGCCACTGGCGGGCGCTTTCCCACGTGCCCTCGACGATCGCGTCGCTGGCTTTGAATCCGGCCTCGACGTCGCCGCGCTCGAAAGCAAAGTGATGCGCGATGTTGCCGATTGCATCGTCGTGGACCAGCGGTGCTCCCGGAGCGAGCGCCTGATCGAGCGACAGCACCGCGGGAAGCACTTCGTATTCGACGACGATGCGATCGACCGCCGCGCGCGCCGTCATGGCGTCCAGGGCCGCGACTGCCGCGACTTCGTCGCCGACGTAGCGCACTTTCTCGATCGCGAGCGGATACAAGTCGGGACGGAAGCATCCCCATTTGCGCTTGGCCGTGTCTGCGCCGGTCACGACCGCTTTCACGCCTGGCATTGCGGCAGCAGCACCGGTGTCTATGCTGATGATGCGCGCATGCGGATGCGGACTGCGCAGCACAGCCGCGTACAGCATGCCCGGCAAGTGCAGGTCGGCGACGTACTGTGCTGCGCCGGTCACTTTGGGGACTGCGTCGGTGCGCGGGACGTCCTTGCCGACGACGAGCAGGCTGCCTGCCGCGTTCAGTCTGGGGTCGCGCTGATTCATGCTTTCACCGCCTTGCGCGCGAGTGCCACGGCTTCGCGATAAGCAGCGGCGATCCGGACGTAACCCGTGCAGCGGCAATAGACGCTGTCCATGCTGGCGCGGATCTGCTCGTCCGTGGGATCAGCTGTTTTCTCGAGCAGCGCGCACGCAGCCATGATGTGGCCCGGGGTGCAGATTCCGCATTGCAGCCCGGACTTGTTCATGAAAGCCTGCTGCACCGGGTGCAGTGAGGATATGCTCGCCAGTCCTTCTATAGTCCGGATTTCGGCGCCGTCAACCAGCGCGGCGAGCTGTAGACACGACGCAACCGGCGCGCCGTCCACCAGCACAGTGCAGGTACCGCAGGCGCCGATGCCACAGGCGTGCTTGGTGCCGGTCATCCTCAGGTCTTCACGCAGGACATCGACCAGCAGACGATCACCGGTTTTGAGCATTACCTCGACGGGATCGCCGTTGAGTTTGAATTTAACCAGCATGTCTGCGTTATCCCCGTGTGGTCTGTTCTACCGCGATGGTTGCGGTTGATAATATGTTAATGCGATCGGCGCCTTGTTGTTCCGGTTGTCACGGGATGCGGTGGCAGGCTGCCACAGTTGCAATATAACCGTCGCCGACATTCACATCGTACAAAATCCAGTGCGTGGCGCGCTGCGCTGCACCTGCAAAATCAATTACGCGCGGCGCCGCATCGGGTGCTACCGTGACCTCGAACTGATCGAGCGGCAACGACAGGCCTTCGCCGGTTGCCTTGATCACTGCTTCCTTGCGCGTCCAGCAGGCAAAGAACGCACGTTTGCGGTCCGATTCAGGGATGAGTTGCAGCTCGGCGTGCTCACGTCGGGAGAAAAATCGTTCCGCAAGATTGGCATAGTCAATGTCGCGGTTCATATGTTCGATGTCGACGCCGAGCGCGCAGCGATTGGAAATAGCGTAGAGCGCACGTTCACTTGAATGCGAGATGTTGAAATGGATTTGGCCTGCATGATCGGCGACAAAAGGCTTTCCGTTTTTCGTATAACCGAACGCAACCTTGGCTGGCGTGATACCAAGGTGGCTGCCAAGCAGTATGCGCAGAATGCCGCGTGCGACGATAAAGCGCCCGCGATCCCGCTCGAAATGAAAGCGCTTCGCGCGCAATTGCTCGTCGTGCGACAACAGGCTAGCGCAGTACCCGACTTGATCTGCGTCGAGGTCGAGCCGCGCCAGCCGGACTTCGATTGCGGCGTCGGCGAGCGGGATGCGCTTGCTTGTCGCTGCCAAGTCACTTACGCTAGCGCACGTTTCCATGATTCGTTTCCCGCACCCTGATTTGCGCCATAACAAACAAAGAATTCTCGCGTGTTTTTCCTGAAATTGCTATCGCGACTGCCGCTGGGCGTGCTGTATGCGCTCACCGATGGCCTGTATGTGTTTATTTACCACATCTGGCGCTTCCGCAGGGAGCTGTCGCTGTCGAATCTCAGAAATTCTTTTCCTGACAAGTCAGCGGCAGAACTGGAGGGGATAGCGCGCCGGGCTTACCGCAATGCCTGCAACATGATTGCAGAGGTATTGAAAGGCGCGGTGATGAGCGGGGAGGAATTGCGCCGGCGTGTGCGGGTACTGAACATAGAGGCGCTGGAGCAGTTCACCAGGCAAGGCCAGTCGGTAGTGCTGCTCGCTTCACACCACTGCAACTGGGAATGGCTGCTGCTGACGAGCTGCCTCGAGCTCAAAATCGGTGTCGACGCGGTTTATAAACGGTTGCGTGTGGATGCGATCGACCGTTTCATGCTGGAGACGCGCTCGCGCTTCGGCGGCAACCCCCTGCCGGCGGAGGATTTCCTGGTCGAAGCGCTGAAGCGCCGCAGCACTGCACATGTATTCGCGCTGGTCGCCGACCAGACACCGCCGCGGGAAGAGGAGAAGCATTGGACGCGTTTTTTACATCAGGACACCGCGTTCTTTGTCGGGGCCGACAAAATCGCGCGCATTACGCGTTCGCCGGTATTTTTCGTCGGCATGACGCGGTTGCGCCGCGGCTACTACGAGGCGCGCTTGCAATTGCTTGCCGAACCGCCGTATTCCGGCGAAAGGACCGATATCATTGAACGCTATGCGCGGGTCGCGGAAGCGCACATCAGGCAATATCCTGCGGACTGGCTGTGGATGTACCGCAAGTGGAAATATAAAAAACCGCTATACAGTTAGGAGGCTGTCGAAAAACGATTCCCGACCCGCCATCACTGGCGTGAATCCGGATCTCTCCTATCAAATTGGCACTGAAAGAACCTGTCGGGTCAGGGTATCAGCAACGCAATACATTATTTCTTTTTCTTCACTGTAGATTTTTTCCCGGCTTTCTTTGACGCCGGTTTCTTGGGCGCTTGATAGGCTGGTTTGGCGGCGGCGGTAGGGATAGCTCTTTTCAAGAGCCACTCACGGCAATTCCAAGTGCATTTTAGCCATCTCGACTTCCCGGGTTGCTCTACCGGGCTAATTACTCTCGGACGTGCACGGCCCATGATTGGGTATAATACTTGCGTTCAAGGGACCCGATGGAAACCCCGACCACATCCACGCGCGCGACACGACGCTTCTGCCTCGTCCTTGTCAAGCCGTCTCACTACGACGATGACGGGTACGTGATTCAATGGTACCGCTCCACGATTCCGTCTAATTCGCTCGCGGCGGTTTTTGGTCTCGCTCGCGATTGCGCCCAGCGCCGTGTCCTCGGCGATGATGTCGAGCTGGAGATCCACCCTTTTGACGAAACGAATACCCGTATCCGTCCGGAGCGACTGGCGCGCATGATCGAGGAGGCCGACGCCGGCATGGTGATGATGGTGGGCGTGCAATCGAATCAGTTCCCGCATGCGCTCGATCTCGCCAGGCCACTCCGCGAGCGCGGCATTCAGGTGGGCATCGGCGGTTTCCATGTCTCCGGGACAATGAGCATGCTCGGCGGTAACGATCCCGATCTCCATCGGGCCACGGCGATGGGCATTTCGCTCTTTGCCGGCGAAGCGGAAGGGCGCCTGGAACAAGTGCTGTGCGATGCTTTCGCAGGCGCGCTCAAGCCGCTCTACAATTACATGGCGGATCTTCCCGGCCTCGAAGGGTCCCCCATCCCGCTGATCACCGCCGTGCGCGCCTCACGCACCGCCGGTGGCGTGACCAGCTTTGACGCGGGACGAGGCTGTCCTTTCCAATGTTCGTTCTGCACGATCATCAATGTCCAGGGGCGGAAGTCGCGCCGCCGTTCGCCCGACGACATCGAGAAGATCATCCGCGAGAACGTGGCGCAAGGACTGCACAGCTTCTTCATTACGGACGACAATTTTGCCCGCAATAAGGATTGGGAAGCGATCCTCGATCGTCTCATTCACTTGCGCACGGTCGAGAAGATAAAGCTGTCGTTTCTCATCCAGGTGGACACGCTCTGTCATAGGCTACAGAATTTTATTGAGAAATGCGCGCTAGCGGGCGTGAAGCGGGTGTTTATCGGACTGGAAAACATCAACCCCGACAGCCTGGCCGGCGCGCATAAACGGCAGAACAAGATCACCGAGTACCGGAAGATGCTCCTCGCCTGGAAGACCGCGAAGATCATCACGTACGCCGGCTACATCACCGGGTTTCCGAACGACACCGTCGAATCCATCCGGCGCGATATCGAGATCATCAAAAAAGAATTGCCGGTCGATCTGCTGGAGTTCTTTTTCCTCACGCCGCTGCCGGGATCGGAGGATCACCAGAAATTGGTCAAGGCTGGGGTCGTGATCGATGCGGACTTGAACCGGTACGATCTCAATCACGTCACCGCGCCGCATGCGAAGATGTCCCGCGCGGATTGGGAGCGGGCTTATCAGACGGCTTGGGAAACGTACTACACCATGGAACACATGGAGACGGTGCTGCGTCGGCTGGTGGCAAAGAAGGCGAGCGCGAGCAATGCCATCCTGCTGATCACCTGGTTCATGGGCGCAATTCATCTGGAGAAGATCCACCCCCTCGAGAGCGGCTTTTTCCGCTTTAAATTCCGGCGCGATCGCCGGCCCGGCCTGCCCATCGTGCCGATCTGGAAATTCTACCCGGGCTACTTCGTGGAATCGGTGGTGAAGCTTGCCCGGTGGGTTTCCCTCTACCTCAGGCTGCACCGCATCTACGTCCGGATCAAACGCGACCCGCGCAAGCTAGACTACATGGACCTTGCGCTGACTCCGGTCACCGACGATGACTTCGAGAACCTTGAGATGTTTCACACCCCCTCCGCCTCGGCGTTTGTCGCGCAAGAGCAGCGGCGGCAGCATGCTCGTGAGCAAGCGGCAGCGCAGGGCGGCGCCCTTTCGAGAGTTTAGTAAGCCTCGTCCCCCCAACCTGTTTGGGAACAGAATTGTCCCGGAAACTCCGTTTCCTCAAAACGCCACTCGAATTGCACTTAACGCATTTCGTTCGTAAATAAAGGGGATGCATAAATAAAGCGCAAATAAAAAAGGGGACGCGACCCCTTGACGGGGTTGCGACGAACTTGGTCACCGTGACGGTGAATGCCGCGAGCGCAATCATCTTCTTCTATACCGACCAGCTCAACACACGCCGCGCGCGAACACCAACGAAGCGGCAACCAAGGTCTGGAGCTGGGACAGAGGGGAGCGTTTTTCGACTGCCCTGATTTAGGCGCTCTAAGGGGCATCGCCCTTTTTCGACACCCTGCTAGGCCGCAGCGAGCCGTTTTTCGAGGTATTTGGCGAGTTCGGCAACAGTGGGATAATCAAAGAAATCAGTGACCTCGAGTTGGCCCGGGTAAATGGTTTCAATGCGTTGGTAAATCTGCGCCAGCATCAGCGAGCTGGTGCCGAGTTCGAAGATATTGTCGTGCATTCCGATAGACTTGTTTGTGAGAAAAGCATCGCAAATTTCCTTCAGATTCCTTTCAATCTCGGTCTGGGCCTCGGAGATGGCGCCCGAGCTTTCGCTGGTGGCTACTAGCACGTGCAGTTTTGCGAGCACTTCCTCGTATTCGCCCTTTTGATAGGCATCTGCAAGCAGGTAGCGCTGGATTTTGCCGCTGGTGGTTTTGGGGATTCTGCTTACCGGGATTACGTGACTGACGACGATACCGATGTGTTCGTTGACGCATTTCCTGATGTTTTTGACAGTTGTAATGAAATCGCCGAGTTCCCCACGGTGCAGGACAAAAACCAGCACATCGTCGGTCGCCGCGTGATCAGGGCGCACCCCGCATACAGCGGCTTTGCCGAGATCGATGCCCGCGTGCTTCTCGATCACCGCTTCAATGTCGTGCGGATAGTAATTCTGGCCGCTGACGAATAGAATTTCCTTCGAGCGGCCGGTGATAGTCAGGATGCCATCAGACTGAAATCCAAGGTCCCCGGTATCCAGCCAGCCGTCGGAATTGATGACGGCGCGAGTCGATTCAGGATCGCGGTAATAACCGCGACTCACATTTTCACCGCGTATCAGCACATGTCCAATCGTGTTGTCCGGTAGTGGCGTATTCGCGTCGCTCGCGATACGTACCTCGCACCCGAGCACCGGGCGACCGACTTGCACCAGAGTGACGGCGCGCGCGGCGCTTGCGGCGGTCAACTGGATCGGCTGACCGACTGTGAGCGCATCGCGGGCTAACGTGATCGTTTGGTATCCGGTGCCTGGTTTTGGAAAGGTGACGGCAAGACTGGCTTCCGCCAGTCCGTAGACCGGGAACATGACAGCCTGCAGCAAGCCATAGGGTGCCAGCGTATCCAAAAATTCCCGGCATAATTCGACCGAAATCGGCTCGGCACCGTTGAACAGAATACGCACATGGGACAAGTCCATTTCCTTGCCTTTATCGGCATCGAAGGTCTTTAGAAAATGCCGGTAGCCGAAATTGGGCGAGCACAGCAAGGTAGATCGTTTTTCGCAGGCTTTAGCGAGCCATAGCTGCGGGCGGCGCACGAACAAAGTAGTCGACATCAGGTAATGCGTGATATCCGTTAGCACGAGTGTCAGATGGAAACCAATCAATCCCATATCGTGCGTGAGCGGCATCCAACTTAAGCCTATGTCCGTCTCACCCAGGCTGGCGCCATGCGCGATGGCCGCGATGTTCGTCAGCAGATTACGATGGGTCAGGGCGACGCCTTTAGGCGCGCTGGTTGAGCCGGAAGAATATTGCACGAATGCGATGTCGTCGGGCTTGGCAGCGTGCAAGCGGCCTGGCTGGGTGATATCGTCAAGTTGGTCTAGGAAGACGGTCGCAGGCCTGATGCGCTCGATCTCAGCGGTGAGCGCATTGTCTGCGGCGAATCCGGTAAGTCGAGTAAAGATTTTCTGATCAGTGCACAGATGCGGTTTTTGAAGTTTTGCCAACACGCGGAAAAGTTTGAGGCGATGCTCGTCGGTGACGCCCGGTGCGAGTGGCACAGCAATGATGTTGCCCAGCATGCACGCCCAGAACGCATCGACGAATTGCTCGTTGCGATCGAGCAGCAGGATCATTTCGCTGCCGGGCACTGCGCCGCACGCCTGAAAGTGGCGCAGCAGTCCCAAAGCGCGCGTATAGATCTCGCCGAATGGCAGCGCCCGCTCGTCGTTCTCGCCTTCGATGTAATGAATGGTGCGGTGGCTTGAGCGTCGTGCGGCCATTGCCTCGTCGAGTGTGGCGAAGTTCATCAATGGCGTTTTTCCGGCAGCATGTAGAGGCTATGTTTGGTGCGAAGATTGACCTGGCACTCGAGTTCGATAGGCTGTTTCGGAAGATAACGCAGACGAATGTGTCGCGCCAGCAGCGCGGTATGGAGCATCATCTCGACCATCGCGAAATGCTCGCCGATGCAGGCGCGCGGGCCGAGCGCGAACGGCAGATATACGAACCGGTTGCGCTGCGCGGTTTGTGCTTCCGCAAAGCGGCCCGGATCGAAGCGCTCGGGCTGGTCCCAGAACTGCGGATGCCGGTGCACGATATAGGGCGAAATAAAGACGTCGGTCTTGGGCGCGATCGGATAGCCGCCGATGTTGTCGGCTTCGATCGATCGCCGCGTCAACAACCAGCCGGGCGGATAGAGGCGCAGGGTTTCTTCGATCACCTGGCGCGTGTAAGAGAATTGCGCAACCTCTTCCATCGTTGCCGGGACCACGGGCAGACGGTCGAGCTCCTGGTGCAAACGTTGCTCGATATCAGGATGTTGTGACAGCAGGTACCACATCCAGTTGAGCGCACTCGCCGTTGTCTCATGGCCGGCGACGATCAGCGTCATGACTTCATCGAGCAGCTGCTTGTCTGGCATTGCCTCGCCCGATTTGCGGTCGCGTGCGGCCATCAGCATTGCCAGCAGATCGAAACGTTCATGGCTTTGCGCACGGCGGCGGGTGACGCAATCCATGATCAGTTTTGACAGTGAACGGAATTTGTAGGCAAAAGCCAGGTTGCGTTCGGTTTCATCAGTCAACAGCGCAAATGGATTGCTGCCATGCATCGAGATGATGGTCTCGAGATCGTCGCCGAATACCGCGCGCAGCACGATATTCAGGGTGACGTCGCTCATGTCCTGGGTGAGGTTGATTTCCTGCAGATTACTCGCGCAGGACGTCCATTTTTCCAATAGCTGCTGGTTTGCGGTGCGGATGTGGCCGACCATGCGCGCGATTACGTCGCGGTGAAACGCCGGCTGGATCATCTTGCGCTGCCGGCGCCACAGCTCGCCTTCGCTGACCATAATACCATTGCCGAGCAGGATGCCGACGCGCTCGATGCCGATGCCCTTGGTGTAGTTTTGATGGTTGTCGATTAACACGTGCCTGACGTGGTCGGGATGGCTCAGAACATAGATATGGCTCTGGGTGACCGGAGAAAAGAGGCGAAATGCATCGCCGTACTCGGCAAAAAACCGGCATAACTTCGCCAGTACATCTTCGGAAAAGCTGATGTCGAGCGTTTCGCTGGGCCCCGGGGGAAGCCGGGGCGCGGCAGGCGGGGGCGTACCTTGCGGCAGATCAGGATTTTTCTTCAAATGGGCAGGTCTTAGTGGTGTTGGGAACGTCCTAAGAGGGGCGTCAAAGGCCGCTGTAAGTCATTATTTTAGTTTCAGTCTTGCAATAATTGGAATCATTCTTTATAATCTTCAGTCTTTCGGGACCTGCGTTTCCGGATTTTGCTTTTCCGCGGGTTCCCCTGCTCTTTAAAAATATACAGCCGATAAGTGTGGGCGCTTGGTCTTGGAGCAGCGCATCTATCCGTTCGCGGAGAAAGTGCGCAACTTTCAATACAGAAGTGCTCGCACGATGTTTTATACGTCAAGCGAGAGCAATAATTTTGCAGAGATTAAACTGAAGAGTTTGATCCTGGCTC
>JBGPFE010000004.1:0-137281 GCA_041483135.1 Gammaproteobacteria bacterium
GTCGGCCAAACGGATCGCTTCCAACTTGAACTCGCGGCTATATGGCCTGTAAGCTTTGCGTCTCATGGAACACTCCTGTCAGGGTTAGTATCCCCCCTTTAGGGTGTCCACTAAACGTGGGTAAGATCACACTGACCCTATATTTTCTATTTTTTTCTGTCGCGTTCGTCACGAAGCAGCGGGACGTCGAAAGAGGTTTCGACGAGCTCACCGTGGGCGCCAGGCCGGCACCTGCCTCGGTGCGCAACGAAGGCCGCGACCGGGTGGGCCAATAACGGCCGCGATATTACTGTACCCGCTCGTGGCGTGCGGAATGATGATCGCCTTATGGGCGCCCTCACCGATCTCTCCGCCACGCTAGCCGCAATATTCGACTGCGAACTGCACAGCCTGCGGGCCGCATTGCGCGGCATCGCGCATCCAGACCGTGCTCGATCCGGACCGGCGGCGATCCCGCGCGCCGCCTCCGGATGATTAGGGTGCGGTGCGCCCGGTGGTCCTCGTCAATATGCGAAATATCTGCGAGTTGGGGCAGAAGCTATTGTCGCCTTCGACTTCTCCGGCGAGCCATCTCTCGCACCAGTCCTCGAACCGGCACTTGCCGCACCGGTTCCGCACGTCTTGTATGATGGCCTCGGAGTCACCACGCCTGGCAACTTCGGGGTCCACGCCGGCACGCGTCAGCATGTGCATCATGCGCCTTGCCGAGGCAGCCGCCACGTATCTTGAAAACCACACGACGAGGGCAACGCTCACGGTCGCCATGACTATGGCCGCGACGATCTCGAACAATGATGTTGGGTTCATGGTCCAGTTCTCCTATAGACTCCATCTGAGGCGCACCAAAACACGCATTCGATTCGGATGATTCGCGTAAATGGTGAGGCCTTGAAAACGAGGGCAACAGCCAGAAGTACCGAAACGGTAAGTCCGGTCCCTACAACCCCTCCCACTGGAGGTACGGGACACCCCGTTACATTGGTTATCGTCCTACCGGACCGCAGGCGCTACCTTGAGATACATCAACAAACGGGGTGAAACGCCAGGGCCAGCGAGCCTGCGCTGCTTGCGGGCGGCTTGGGTGCTGTGGGCGGTGGTGCGCTGGCTGTCAGCCGCGCAATTGCGAGGGCAAAACCCCGGCTCTGCGCGCGCGCTTTCCGCTGCGTTGCTAACGCGTCTCTCGCCCGCCGTCCTGCCCGTGGATTCGGCAGCATGAAGCTGGAAAACGCGCCGATGGCACCGCGCCCAATCAACCGCATGAGCTGGCCTGCCGCACAGCAAGACTATCGGATGTCGGCTTGGGCCGTTTCCAAAAATTGGTGTTCGGACACTGCCAATAAACCAATCCGGAACTACTGCACCGGAAGCCCCAATAGCGTGGGGGGCGGGGAGTAAACGCGTGAAAGAATGAAGGAGTAACGATTCAGGAGGCGTCCAGCTATGCCGGCATACCGAGCGGAAGCCGGACTGGTCCTGCGCCGCGTATTTCGCAATCAAGAACCTCCTGCGCGGTCAGCGGGCGCCCCACATATCCACCCTGGATACGCTCGCAGCCGAGTGCCAACAGCGCAGCCGCAGTCTCCGCGTCCGCCACGCCTTCAGCCATCACTCGCAGCCCGAGGTCCTGCGCCAGATGAGCCAGCGAGCGAACGATCTTCGCGTGGAACGCCGCTTGCCGCATGTCGCTCACGAACGCCGCGCCGACCTTTACCTCGTCGAGCGGCAGTTGCGCCAGGTTGGAGAGGGAGGATGAACCGGTGCCGAAGCCGTCGATCCCGAGACGCAACCCGAGCGCCTTCAGGCGGGTGAGCGTTTCCTTCACCTGTTCGATTCCACCGACGAGCGCCGCCTCGTGGATTTCGATCACCAGCCGATCGGCAGGAACCTTCCAGGTACCGAGCGCGCGTCCCACGAATTCCACAAAATCGGGTTGCGCGAGAGCGCTTGCGGTCACTTTCAGGCCGATTGGAAGCTCAAGCCCGGCGCGCGCAAACTCGGCGCACAGTCTCAGCGCGCTGTTGAATACCCACCATGTCAATTCCCGGATCAGGCCGGAGGTTTCAGCCGCCTCGATCGCCCGCGCCTCCGACACCTCGCCAAGCTCGTCGTCCGTCCAGCGCAGCATGCACGCCAGCCCGGCGATCCGGCCGGTGCTCAGATCGAGTTGCGGCTCGAAGGCAAGCCGGAGAGCATTCTCTTCCAGGGCGTGACGCAGCCGCGCCTCGTGCTGTATGTTGCGCTCTTCGCTCTCGCCATGCGCCGGGTCGTAGACGGCGACGCGCTCCGCCGCGCCGCCCGCCGCGCGCACGGCGAGCTTGCCGTTGCGAACCAGCGTCTGCTGGTCCGCGCCGTGGTCCGGGTACATTGCGATGCCGATCGCCGCGTCCGGGGCGAACGAGCGGTCGCCGATCGGAATCGGCGCTTCCAGAGCGCCCAGGATTTTGTTCGCGGCGAGAATCGCCACGCCTTCCCCGGCAATGCGCGGCAGCAGGCAGGCGAACTGGTCGCGGCTCACCCGGCCCAGCTGATCCTGCTTGCGCAGCACCCCTTCACGCAGGCGCCGCATGACCCGCAGCATGAAAGCTTCGCCCCTCTGCAATCCGAGCAGGCGATCGACCTGCTCGACCTTCGGGACCTGGAGCAGGAGCAACCCAAGCTGCTTTCCTTCCTGCCGGTGGGTCTCGATCGTTGCGCGGAAGATATCCATGAAGGCCGCGTACTCGGGGGTCGGCAGCGTGCGCACCACGCCGCCCTCTGCCTGGCTGCGCGCCGCAAGCGAGGCGAGAAGCGCGATCTGCAGGAAGACGAAGCGCTGCAGCGCAAGGAGGATCTCCGCGCATCGTTCCGGGTCCCCGGCATACAAACGCAACGCACCGCGCGTAATCGCGCTCTGGAAGCGCAGACAGTCGCGTCGCATGCGCTCGATCGGCTCGCCCTCGGCGTCAAGCGCCCATTCGCAGAGGGCCGCATGGACCGGCGCGGCGTCGGCGTCACCCGAGGCGGCGGTGTGCGCAAACACAGTGGCGAGTCCTCCCGCGGCCGGAACGAAGAGATCCGGCGCGCGCGCGCGCACTTCCTCGAACACCGACGCGACGCAGGCAAGCGTTTTGGCGTCGGCGCCGAATTCCACCGCGAGGCGCCCGACCAGCGCCGTCAGACCGACACCCGGCCCCTGTTCCGGCGCGGAAGGGGAAGCCGGGTCCGGCCCGCCCCCCCCGCCATCAGAGGAAGAGTTCGGAAGTATCAATCTCGACACTCCCCTGCTCCAGCGAGCGCTTGATGCCCGCCTGCTCGATAATCTTCGTCGGCTTGAGCCGATTTCGCCTCGAATCGAGCACCACCATGACCTTCGGGAATAGCCGCATCACCGGGTTCGGCGCGATCACGATCCCTATCTCGGTGGTGTGCAGCTCGACGATGGCGCCGACCGGATAGATCCCGATGCACTGGATGAGTTGTTCGACCAGGGGCCCGTCGAACTGCGTGCCGCGCAAACCGTAGAGCTTGTTGAGCGCGTTCGAGGGCGCCATCGCCTGGCCGTAGGGCCGGATGGCGGTAAGCGCGTCGAAGCAGTCGATAAGGCCCGCGATGCCGCCAATCAGCCCGATCTGCCCGCCCTTCAGTCCAGCCGGATAGCCGCTGCCGTCGATGCGTTCGTGGTGCAGGGCCGCGAGCGCGGGCAGCTCGGGGGGAAGCCCGGTGGTCTTCTCCAGGATCTCGACCGAATGCCCGACGTGGCTTTTGCAGACGTTCAGCTCGTCCTCGCTCAAGGGTTCCTTTTTGTTGAGCAGAGCGGCCGGCAGACGCAGCTTTCCGACATCCTGCAGCAGCCCGAGCATACCGAGCAGATCGAGCTGCTCGCGCGGCAGGTGCAGAAAGCGGCCGAACGTGAGCATGTAGATGGAGACCCCCAACGCGCGGTCGAGGGTGTGCTCGCTCTTCTCCTTCATCTTGGCGAGCAGTAGCATCGCGTCGGGATTGCGCACTACGCTGTCGGTCATGCTCGTCACGGCCTCGCGCACCCGGGGAGCGTCGAGCGCCTTGCCGGCCTGAATCGAGCCGAACACGTCCTTCAGCACGACCGCGGTCTTTACCTGGGCCTGGCGTGCGGCCGGCAATTCCTGTTTGACCTGCGTCTTTTCCTCGTAGACGACCTTGTTCTTGATGGTCTCGAGCACGCTCGGGAGCTTGGAACCCCCGCCGAACGGATCGACCGCGATGTCCGCGCCCTTGTCCGTGTCGATGAAGACATGCTTGCAGTATTTCTTCAGCGCATCGAGTTGCACCTGGGTGCTGAGCACGAACCCCTGGTACATGAACTGCGTTTCCGTCCACGGCCGGTCGAGATCGTGGATGTACACACCGAATTTCAGTTTATGGACGGGGACTTGTTTTTTCATGGTGGTGGCGTCAATCCGGCGGCAGCTGTTCCCGCGGCGCGAACCGGCGAGGCTTTCCAGTTCGGCGCTGCGTGCAAGCGCGCCCGGCGCGGGGACAGTGTCAGAATTCGAATACGTGGTTGTTCTGCAGCAGGCGTGGCTGCAGTTTACCTGAAAGCTCCTCGATTTCCTGCATGGTCAGCTCGATCTCGGCGGGTTTGAGGTGGGTGATGTAGACCTCCGCCGGGCGCTCGAGCTTCGCCAGCTCCTCGCCGAGCATGGACGGACACAGGTGCTTGGAAAGCTCGGCAAGCGCGCGGTCCTTGTCGGAAAACGCGGTATCGATGATGAGGTACTTGAGATTCCCGATCCGGTTCACCACGCTCCATAGCGCGTCGTTCGGTCCGGTGTCGCCGGTGAAAACCAGGCTCGCCTTCCCGCTGTCGAGCTGGTATCCGACCGCCGGGACCGTGTGGTTCGCGGGCAGTACCGTGATCTTCCGTCCGCCGAGGGTGATTACGTTTCCGACCTCGATCTCAGCGTAGCGCAACCACGGCTCTTCGGGCGTGGGGATCTGGGTGAAATCCGGCCAGATGTCCCAGTTGAACAGATTCTTTTTCAGGGTCTGGATCGTGGCGCCCTTCGCGTACACCGTGACCGGCTGCGGCCGCAGCGCGCCGACCGAATCCAGGAAAAACGCGATCGAGTTGACGTGGTCGAGGTGCGAATGGGTGACGAAGATATGGTCGATCAACGTCAGCTCGGCGAGCGAGAGGTCGCCGACCCCGGTCCCCGCGTCGACCAGAATATCCTGGTCGACCAGGAACGAAGTGGTTCGATTTTGCTGTCCGCCAATACTGCCCGAGCAGCCAAGTACGCGCAGACGCATCGCCGCTCCTATTTTCCGTCGAATGCAGGGACACCGTCCGGGCTCCCAAGCGGAGTACGGCGGGATTCCGCGACCCATCCCGCGCAGGGCCGGTTCAACTGGCGCTCAGGGTCCATACGCGGCAGGTCAAGTGCGGAGAAATGAATAGTCGGGTTCACAGCCTTCGGCTCCATGCTAGCCATATTTTAGTGCAACTCGCGCAACAAAGGATTCACGACGGACAGGAAATTTAACCGCACGAGCGCAGGTATCGTTGGCGCCGGCGCTCCCGTCAACCGCCGCCATTTTCGTTTTCGAAGCCACGGGGGCGGCATTTCAGAGTCGAAACACTCGGCTCGCCCCGCGACTGGCTCCATGAGCTATACCCTCGTCAACGAAAATGCTACGCCTGTTCACGCGAGCCGTCATCCGCAATTTCGATGGTAGACCTCATTTAATTCACCGAAAATTGGCGTTCGAACACCGCATGTCGGATCAAGCCGGAACTGCTACACCAGAAGCCCCAAAAACGTGATGTGTAAGGAGTGAAATTACCCATTGCCCATTCCCCATTACCGATTCACCGGTCTTATCCGCATCCATCGGCGGTTTGCTCCGCTTTTTCTCTGTGCTCTCTGTGATCTCTGTGGCTGATGTTTCTCTGCTTTTAGTTTCTGGTTGCGCCGGCGCGCGTGATGAACTTCAGCACTTCTTCGGCGCAGCGATCGGGGTCGGTAGCGGCGACGTGATACGAATCGCCCGGCAGCACGAGGAGTTTTGAGTTCGGAATGGTCTGCTGCCACGCGCGCGTTGACTCGACGGAGCCCAGTGCGCTCTTCTCGCTCGTGATGACGAGCATCGGGCACTTGATGCGCGGCAGGTCCGCGGTGATGTCCGTGTAGGGGATCGTCTCGCCAAAACCGATCAGCGTCGATAGCGGCGTTTTGCCCATGAGCTTGGTCCACCACTCGACGCCCTCCGGCGGGAATTTGCTGCCGAGCCGGCCCGCCATGTTTTTACGCGCCCAGCCTTCGACGCCGGTTTTCTCGAGTTCCCCGGTCGCGTGCGCGGCTTTCGCGCCCATGCGGTCCCACTTCGGCGGCGGCGTGCCGACGACGGTCAGCGTGCGCACCTGCTGCGGGCAGCGCGCAGCAAAGTGGCGCGCGATGGTGCCGCCGAGCTTCGCCGCGATCAGGTGAAAGCGCTCGATACCGAGAGTCTTCATCAGGCTGAGGTAATCGTCGATGATGAGGTCTATAGTCCACTTGAAATCGCGCGGCATCGGTGTCGACTCTCCGAAGCCGCGAGTATCCGGCCGCACCACGCGGAAATGGCGCGCGAGGTGCGGCACCCAGCCGTACCAGGCCTGGCCGCGCTCGGCGTTGCCATGAATCATCAATATCGTTTCCGCCTCGCGCCAGGGATCGGTGTAGTCGTCGATCGCGTAGTGCATCTCGAGGCTGGGATCGATTCGGACCTTGGGCATTATGAAGTATCCTTTGTGCGTGGTTAAGAAGTGGTCTCAAATACAGAGCGGAACCGCCGATGAATGCCGATGAACGCAGATAACATCGAAAACAAGTGAACGGGGATAGAGAATGGGCAATCCGGAATGGGTAATTTCGCTCTTAACTCATCACCCATCGCTCATCACTCATTACCCATTTGTCAGTCCGGCGTAACCCCTGCATCTTTGAGCACCCGGGCCCACTTCCCGACATCAGCACGGACAATCGCGGCAAATTCCTCCGGCGTATTGCCGATAGTGTCCACGCCCTGCGCCGCGAGCTGTTCGACGACCTCCGGCGAATGTAAAACTTTCACGATCTCGGCGTGCAGCCGCGCGATGATCGGTCGCGGCGTTTTCGCCGGCGCGAGTATACCGTTCCACCCGACGACCTCGTACCCCGGTACGCCCGCCTCCGCGATCGTCGGCACCTCCGGCATGATCGCCAGTCTCGACTTCGTGCTCACGCCGAGCGCACGGACCTTTCCCGCCCTCATCTGGGGCGCTGCGTTGATCGGCACGTTGAAATAGATCTGGATCTCGCCCGCGATCAGCGCCGTCATGACTTGCGGCGCGCCTTTGTACGCGACATGCACGATCCGGATGCGCGTGAGCGAGGCGAACAGCTCGGCCGAAAGATAGCCGAGGCTGCCGCGTCCGACCGAACCGAAATTGAGCTGCCCGGGGCGTTCGTTCGCCAGCGCGATCAATTCCTTGACGCTCCTGGCGGGTGACGACGGGTGGACTAGCAGCACTTGCGTGACCGAGCTCACCATGGTGATGGGCGCGAAATCCCGCAGCGTGTCGAACGGCATCTTGAGGACCAGGCTGGGGTTGACCGGATGCGACGGAAAAACCATCAGCAGCGTGTAGCCGTCGGGAGCGGCCTTGGCCACGATATCCGAACCGATGATGCCGCTCGCCCCGCCGCGGTTGTCCACCACGATCTGCTGACCGAGCGCGCCTCTCAGCTTGTCGGAGATGATCCGCGCCAGGATATCGGTGACTCCGCCGGCGCCGGTCGGGATCACCAGGCGGATCGGCCTGCCCGGATAGGCGTCCGCGGCATGCGCATACCCGCCGATCGCGCACACGCACAGGCCGATGAGCAATCCCACTGCGGCGTGAAGTCGTTGCATGAATCAATGGTAGCTGGAACGCGACGGTCCGCGCAAAGTAAAATACGGTTTGCCCACCGCGTATCGGAAAACTCATGCCTTACCTCGAGCTGTCCCCCGGCTTCAAGCTATACTACGAGATCGACGACTGCACCGATCCCTGGACGCGGCCGGAGACCGTTTTGTTCGTCCACGGCTTCGCCGAAAACACCACGGCGTGGCGCGCGTGGGTGCCGCACTTCTCCCGCCGCTACCGCGTGATCCGGTTCGATCAGCGCGGCTTCGGCAAGACGGGCGCCGTGGCCAAGGATTTTTCGCTGACGACCGAACTCCTGGTCGACGATCTCTCGCGCATCATCAAGCAACTCGCCGGCGGGCCGGTGCACGTGGTGGCGGGCAAAAGCGGCGGCATCAGCGTGATGATGCTCGCGGCAACGCATCCCGACCTCGTGAAAACCATCACCGTCGCCTGCTCGCTGGTCGTGCCGCCCAAAGCCGCCGGGTGGATCGAGCACATGGAGAGCCACGGCATGAAAAGCTGGGCCCGAAAAACCATGCGCGACCGGATGGGAAGCCGAATGCCGGAACAAGGAATCGACTGGTGGGTGGAGATGATGGGCGCGACTGCGGTATCCACCGCGCACGCCTATCTGCGGTGGGTCGGCGCGATCGACATCAGGGAAGACATCAAGCGGATCAAGTGCCCGACGCTCGTCATCGGGACCGATACGCCGCGGCGCGGCAAAGCGGAATTCGAGTCGTGGCAGAAAACGATCCCCGGCTCCGAGCTCACGATGATCCCGAGCGACGGCTATCACGCCGCGGGCACCGATCCTGACGTCACCGCCAAGGTGACGCTCGAATTCATCGGCCGTCATTCGCGCCCGCAGTGAGGCAAGACCCGCCTTACATGAACTTAATGGAGTCCGCGCAGCAGGGCTCGCAGGGCGTGACGTTCGGCGGATGGCGCGAACAGCGGTCTTCGCGCGAGCATCGCACGTTTCAGTTTTCGGTAGAAAACCGTGTCGGTCGCGGCCCGTTCGATCAATTCCGCCAGCTCTTTGTCGTCATACAACGTGAAATAGCCGGGGTAACCGGCGCCCAGCATTCCGGTGTTGCCGGACACCCGCGAAGCAAGCACCGGAACTCCGATGCGGGCCGCTTCGCAAATGACATTGGCCCCGCCCTCCATGACTGAACTGACGACCAGCAGGTGGCTCGCGGCCAGCCAGCGCAACGCTTGCCCGTGGGGCTTGCTACCCAGCCAGCGATAGCGCGGCTCCCGCCTCATCCAATGTCCGGCTGCTTGCGCCATCCCGGGCGTAAGCGCCTTGCCGAGTTGCACCACCTCGATGTTCGCGTGCATCGGCAGATGGGCGAGCGCTGCGACGGTGCGAAACGGGTCCTTTTCCTCCCTCAGATGTCCTATCACGGCGATGCGAAAACGGTTTTGCGGCGGGCCGTGCCGCAGGCCGGTGGCCGCCGATTGGAAAATCACGCGCGTCTTCGCGCGAAAGCGCTTGGCTAATTCACGGCGGCCCGCCGGCTGCAGAACCACGAGCCGTGTTGCCAGCGCGAGCGAGCGCCGGGCCTCGGGATGCGTCCTGATGTCACGATAAAGATCGGTGCCCGT
The DNA here is from genome assembly GCA_041483135.1 of Gammaproteobacteria bacterium. Classification (GTDB taxonomy): domain Bacteria; phylum Pseudomonadota; class Gammaproteobacteria; order Burkholderiales; family SG8-41; genus PALSA-1004. Next base: position 9,506 of record JBGPFE010000004.1, read on the forward strand.
CAGCACGACGATCAACGGCCGGCCGGGATGCGAACGATGAAATTTCTGGATCGACAAGTGGCTCTTGCGCGCGTGCAAAGCGATGAGCGCGTCAGCGGCATCCCCATCCCATTGCCGCGCAACGGAGACATGATGTCCGAGACCGCGCAAAAATTTCGCCCACCGCTCCGCGGTATGCTGGTTGCCGCTGCGCGCCCCCGCGACTGCCGGCGTCACTATCGCGATTTTCATAAACGGGTCACTGGGCTAGACTTGGAGTGCATAACATAATGAAATACTCGTGCCAGCGCATCACGCGTTTCATTATTTTAGGCACTCTTATGACTATAGCAGACCTGAAAGCGAGTCCATGAAGTTGCCCGAGCCGATCGACCCGGCGTTCCTCGAGCGGGAATTGGTCGCGAGCCGCGCCCGCTGCACCGCGATCACCGCCGACCTGCGCGGAGAACGGCTGCTGGGACCGAAGCTCGCGATCGTCAATCCGCCGTTATGGGAAATCGGTCATGTCGCATGGTTCCAGGAATATTGGTGCTTGCGCCACGACGGTTCGGGCGCAATCGCGAAATCGATCCTGCCCGATACCGACGCGCTTTACGACTCCGCGAAAGTTGCGCACGACACCCGCTGGGACCTGCCGCTGCCGGACATCGGGAAAACACTCGCCTACCAGTCGGCAATCCTGGAGCGCGTTCTGCGCCGGCTCGAGCGCGAGCCGGAGAATAGCGAACTGCAGTATTTCGCGCAGCTGGCGGTTTTCCACGAGGACATGCACGCCGAAGCATTCCACTACACGCGGCAGACTTTGGGTTATCCCGATCCGTTTCCGGCGGCCGGCGCGACGCCTGCGCCGAATGCGCACGCGAAGGGCGACGTCGAACTTTCCGGCGGCGTGTTTCCGCTCGGCGCTTCTCCCGATGACGGTTTCGTGTTCGACAATGAGAAATGGGCGCACGAAGTGCCGATTGCGCCTTTCAGGATCGCGCGCGTTTCTGTCACGAATGCGGAGTATCTCGAATTCGTTCAGGCGGGTGGCTACCGGCGGCGCGATTGGTGGAGCGAGGAAGGCTGGGCGTGGCGAACGGCCACGGGTTTGGAGGCACCGTGTTACTGGATCAAGCAGGGAAATTCGTGGCGGCTGCGCCGGTTCGACCAGACCATTGCGCTGCGGCCCGACGCTCCCGTCATTCACGTCAACTGGCATGAGGCGCAAGCCTACTGCCGCTACGCGAAACGCCGCCTGCCGACCGAGGCCGAGTGGGAGTACGCGGCCGGTTGGGATGCTTCAGCCGGCGGGAAGCGCCGCTACCCGTGGGGTGACACTCCGCCAACGTCAGAGCGCGCCAATCTCGAAAGCTCCGACGTTGCCGCAGTAGACGCCTGCCCGCAGGGAAACACCGCAGCCGGCTGCCGGCAGATGATGGGCAACGTGTGGGAATGGACCGCCAGCACCTTCGATCCCTATCCGGGATTTGTCATCGATCCCTATAAAGAATATTCGCAGCCGTGGTTCGGAACCAATAAAGTATTGCGGGGCGGCAGCTTTGCGACGACTCGGCGCTTGCTGCGCAACACCTGGCGCAATTTCTATACGCCCGAGCGTAACGACATCTTTGCAGGGTTCCGCACCTGCGCGATCGATTGACGCGCAAATCCGGATTCACCGTTATTGGTCGCGTTCTTACGCTTCCTCCGCTATCTCGCGGGTCACTGCATTGGAATTGCCGAAGCACGGCACGTAAATCGAGTGCGTGCCGGGGCCGCCGGCGACGATGATGCAGATGTCTTCCGGCTTGTGCGAGATGGTGAGCATCGTGTCCGGCCCGATCTCGCCGAACTCCTCGCTGCGTGAATCGCGCGCGCGCGCGAGGTCTTTCGCGGACATTTTGCGCGCCGGCATTTTCGACAGCTCCCACAGCCGCTGCTTGACGTCGGCCTTGCTCAAGCCGCCGCGCTTCAAAACCTCCGCGTGCTCGGGCCCGAGCACGAGCCACGGCTCGCCGCCGTGCGTGTACTCGTTGCTCGGCGGATGGATCATGGTCTCCGCGATCACGCGCACGAGTTCGCCCGCGTCCTTGGTATGCGAGTTCATGTTCATCGTGCCTTCGGCGCCGACCACGGTCACCGTGCTTTGCCCGCGCGCGAAGCCACGCTCGACGTGCAGCGGCTGCCACGGGTTTGCGTCCTCGTTCTCGGCGCAGCAGAACGTGTACTTGCCCGGCTGGCCCTGCGTCGCGCGGTCCATGTCGCCCGGCAGCGCGCCGCCGACGTTGCGCAGGACCAGTCGCAGCGCGCGGCCTATCGTTGCATTTGCCCATGTGCCCTCGCCAAGACAGTTGTAAGTGGCGTTGACATCGAGCTTGCGCGCAATCGGCCCGTTGATGATGACCCAGATCGCGACCGGATTGGTCGTCGCCTGGATGCCCTGCAGATTGAATTGCCCGTCGGCGACTGCCTCGACCGCGGAGATCAGAACCGGCAGATACGCGGGCTCGCATCCCGCCATCACGGCGTTGATCGCGATGCGCTCGACCGTCGCTGCGCCGTAACCCGGCGCGACGCGAGCCACGACGTCGTGACGGGCGCGGCGCGTGCCGTGCAACATGCGCTCGACGCGTTCCCGGGTCGGCGGCACGATCGGCAGACCGTCGCTCCAGCGCCGCTCGCGGTAGAGCCGGTTGATCGCGTCGAGATCTTCCGGTGCTTCGATTAGAACGGCGTGTTCGGCGTCGCTTGCGCTCACTTATACGTCCCGCTTGCGAGTTTCGCCACGTCGTCGACGCATTTCTCCGCGATCTGCTTCACTTCGTCGCGCGTGCGCAGCCCGAACGGATGCGCGATGACTGCAATCGGCAACTCAGGATTACCCAGCGCGGACGCTTGGGCGCGCCCCAGCGTGAGGAAAGCGGTCGAGCAGATCGTGATGGCTGCCGGCCCGCGCTTCGTCATTTCTACACTGTCGTGGATACTCCACGACGCGCACGACCCTCAATCGCCGGAGCCCGCGATCACCAGATCGCATTCGCGGGCGAGCTCGTCGTAGATTGCATCCGTCGCCGGTATCGAAGGCGCGCGTTTCTTGCGCTTGATCACGGCGCGCACGCCGTACTTCGCCACCAGCAGCTCGGCGAGATCGTCGACCAGGTGATCGAAATTGGGCTTCGCATTGTCGATGAATCCGACCACCTTGCCCGCGAGCCCGTCGAGAGTGCGCTGCGTCCCGCGCACGGTCTGCTGCCGCGGCGCGGTCGGATCGTAAAGCAGCACGCTGGCCGTCATTGCTTTCTCCTTCGAAACGTTTCAGCCAATGTTACACCGCCGGCTAATCGGCGCGGATGTTCGCCTGCCGGATGAGCTTCGTCCAGCGCTCGATCTCCGCGCGCAGGAATTTGCCGGCCTCCTGCGGACTGTTGCCGATCGGGTCGGCGCCCTGCACGAGCAGCTGCTCGCTCACCTCGGGCAGCTTCAGGATTCTGGCCGTTTCCGCATGGACGCGCTTGATGACGGCCTGCGGCGTGCCGGCCGGCGCGAGCAGTGCATACCACAGCGTCGACTCGTAGCCCGGCAACGTTTCCGCCACGGTCGGAATGTCGGGTGCGGCACGCGAGCGCGTGCGGCCCGTCGTCGCGAGCGCGACGAGCTTGCCGGTCCGGACGTGCGGCAGCGTGGGCAGCGGGCTCGTGCACATCATCTGCATCTGGCCGCCGATCAGGTCGATGATCGCCGCGCCGGCCCCGCGATACGGAACGTGCACCACGTCGATGCCGGTCATCCATTTCAGCAGCTCGACCGACATGTGGCCGCCAGTGCCGGGTCCTGACGATGCGTAATTGATGCGGCCGGGGCGCGCCTTGGCGGCCGCGATGAGCTCCTTGATGCTGCTCACCCCAAGCGACGGGTGCGCGACGAAAACAAGCGGCGAGTCGGCGACGATGGTGATCGGCGCAAAATCCGCGACCGGATCGTACGGCAGCTGCTTCAGAAGGCCGGGGTTGATCGCGTGCGTCGTGCTCGCCAGGAACAATGTGTAGCCGTCGGGCGCGGCTTTCGCGGTCAACTGCGTCGCGATCACCTGGCCGCCGCCGGGCCGGTTGTCGGCCACGACCTGGCGGCCGAGCGCCTCGCCGAGCTTCGCGCTAAGCATCCGCCCGATGATGTCGCCGGCGCCGCCGGGGGGATACGGGATGATGAGCCGGATCGGGCGCTGCGGATAGGTATCGGCGGCCGACGCGGCCAATGCGAACACTGCCGCGAGCAGGCCGAAATAAATCCGCAGCGCGCGGCTCGTGTGATAAGTCATATCGCACTTGCGCCAAGCGCGATAACAAGTTTGCGGCGATTGTTCATTCCCCCTCCCTCCAATCTGCGCGCTTATTATGCCCGCTTACGCCAAGGACAGCAGACTGTTTACTCCCTGTTGCCCGGACCAAGAAATCGGGCGGGTCGGTTACGCCTCTCGTAATTTTTATTCCGACAGCGGTGCCCTCAAAAAAAGGGCTGCCGAAGCAGCCCTTTCGCGAGAGTCCCTAGCCCTATACCGACTCACACGTTACGCATCTGTTTTGAATTCGTTTCCGGCGTATCGATAGGCTTGCGTCCGACGACGCCGTAGTGGTACGGCGGCAACGAAACCAGCGGTATGGCCAATTCGAATCCGGATTCTTTCAACCAATCACGACAGTGTTCTGGACGTGGTCTGATACTCAAGTGGGGGCCACGTGGCGTGGAGCTGTCATAAATCCAATGCACTACGGCAACCTTGCCACCGGGTGCCAGTGTACGGAAAACTTCCCGCAGCAAAACCAAGGGCTGCTCTGCGTGCAGGATGTTGAAGAGCATGGCGTAGGAGAGAGAAGCGTCAGCTAGACCAGAGCCCAGCTCCAAAAGGTCGCGATGCACCGCGCGCACGTTGCGCAAGCCCAGCGACCGTGCTTTGTGCGCAGTCACCTCGATCATTGCGGGCTCGATATCAAAAGCAAAGACGGTAGCGGTAGTAAGCCCGGCGGCGGCGACCGTGAAGGTACCGTACCCGCAGCCGAAGTCCGCGACATTACCGTTTGTGTCGACGAAGCCGAGCGCAGCAAGCATGCGGGGAGCGTCGAAAAAAGACGCCCACATCTGTTCCTCGGGCATACCGCTGTCGCGCGCCTTCATGGATGGCTGTACAACCTTGTCTCTTGGAACACGGGCACCTTACCGGCCCATTCTGTTCACCCAGTCAATTCGTCCATGCTGCGGCGATGGGCGCCCTGCTGGTTAGAACCATCTGAACAGCCAGTATTTTTCGTACAAGACCTTGCCGAAGTGCATCATGATGCTGGGTGGTTTCAGCGTGATTTGTGGCGCAGGATCGGCGTAGAAATTTCCGCCCCCGAATCCGGCGCGGCCGTCGCCGCTCTCAAGGAAGCATTCACCGTCTCCCGAGAACCGCGTCGGCGTTCCATTGCCAGTGATAGCGCACGCGATGTTGTGGGCCACCACCTCGGCCTGGTAATGAGCGAAAACCCCGGCTTTGGGCAGCGGCTTGCCGATCGAAGTGAGCATGATTCCTGCGACATCGCCAATCGCGAACACGCCCGGGAACTTTGTTGCCATGGTCTCGCGGTCAACCGGCACCCACCCGGTTTCGCCGCACATGCCGGCATCGCGCACGACCTGCGGCGCGCGATGCGGCGGAATGTAGGCGAGCAGGTCGAATTCGGCCTTGGCACCGTTAGCGAAAGTAATCCGGCGTGCCGTTGCATCCACCGCCGTCGCGGTGTGGTTCGGATGGTAACCGATGCCCTTGCTTTCGATCATCTGGCGCAACGCGGCCGAAACCGCCTGCCCGGCGACCGGCATCGGTCCCGGCTCGGCGGTATAGAGGTCGACGCTGACTTCCTTGCGAATACCGCGGCGGCGGCAGTCGTATTCGAGCAGCATCGCCGCTTCGTTGGGCGCGCCCGGGCATTTGAACGGCATCGCGCTCACCAGCACGACAATGCGGCCTTTGTTAATCCTGACGCGAGCCTCGCGCAGCGATTCGGCTCCGGCCAGCGTATAAAAATTGTGGCCGGCCGCGGCAAGCCCCGGCACCAGTTCCGGCGCGAGATCCGCGCCCAGCGCGAGGATCATGTAGTCGCCGGCAAGCTCGCGGCCGCTCACGGAGACGGTACGTTTTGCCGGATCGATTTTTTCGACATTGCCGCGCACTACTTCGATTCCGCGTTTGGCCAAGGCGGCAATGGGACGAGAGATCGCATCTGCCTTGCGCTCGCCGATCATCAGCCACAGCAACGACGGCGGGTAGACATGGTTGGCCTCGCGCTCGACCAGAATCACGCGGTGCTCGCGGGACAAGGCTTTTCGCAACCGGCATGCCGCGACGATACCGCCGAATCCTGCGCCCAATATCAGGATAGTTTTCTTCTGGGAGTTCATGCGGCGCTCAGAAGACCAGTACTTTGTCGGCCCATTGTGTCCACGCGGTCAGCTCTTCCATGCTGCTGCGGTGGGCGCTTTTCACCAGATCGGCCTCGGCGATGCCACGCGCGTCAATACAGCTTCCGCATACGCCGACCTCGGCGCCGGCACGCAGCACCATGCCCAGCATGTCGCCGATGTTGTAGTACCCCTGCGCCACCTTCTGCCCGGCTTTGGCGCAGGCAACCGCGTCGCCGATCAGGAACACCTTGATGTCGGAACCGCCCGCTTTCAGCAGCGACCGCGCGAGACGCAGCGCGTTATAGCTGCGCTCGCTGCCGTACGGCGCGTCGTTCAGAATGAACAATGTTTTCATCGTGAGTTCTCCTTCAGGGGGATCGGCCCGTCACAAGACCGTTCGACGGCATGGCCTTCGCGGTTCCATTGCTCCATGCCTCCGCGCAGCATTCGGACATCAACGAAACCGGCACTCTTGAGATGCCCGGCCGCCAGCGCCGAGCGCTTCTCTGTCCTGCAGACGATCACGATTGGCGACGTCTTCGCAGGCACGATTGCGTCGATCTTGTCGTGCAAGTCGGCCATGGGAAGGTTGCGTGCTCCCGCAATATGGCCGAGCGGCCCCACAAACTCCTGCGGACTGCGCACATCTACAACGACAACGTCTTTGCCGCGTTCGCTCTGCTGTTTGAATTCTGCGGCCTCGATCAACTTTACTGGTGCGGCTCGCAGGTGGCGCAGAAGACCGGGAAGGAACGCGACCAGGGCAAGGAGTGCCAAGCCGGAAAGTCCGTAGTTCAACGCCGAGCTGCTGCCGGCGGCCGCTTCGCGCCCCGCATATCCGAGCCAGGTATAGGCTGCGGCACCGGGTGCCATGCAGATCAGGGTGGCAAAGACGTAGTGTGCAAGACGGATGCGAGTGAGGCCCAGCGCATAGTTAAGCAGGTTGAACGGAAACAGCGGCACGAGCCGGGTGAGTGCGACAAAACGCCAGCCCTCGGCCTCGACGCCGGCGATGAGTTGTTTGAGCCGTCCCGCGGATTTCCGCGCTACCCAGTCCGAGGCTATATAGCGGGCGGCGAGGAACGCAAGGATTGCTCCGAGCGATGCGCCCAGCAGGTTGTAGATGGTGCCCCAAAATGGCCCGAACAGCGCGCCGCCGATAAGGCTGAAGACCACTCCTGGAACGAATAGAACCGTTGCTAGAGCAAAAACGGCCATGAAACCGAGCGGCGCCAATGGGCCGAGGTTGCCGATTTGCGCTTCCAGCGCTGCGACGTCAAGCTGGCCTCGGTGCGTCACCATCCATAGCATCACTGCAGCGAGTAAAACTGCCAAAGCCGCCCGCCGCAATAGAACACCCTGCATCATCGCGCCTCCTGCTGGCGGTTAATCGAGTAACCGCCGGTCTGGCCGCGGAACGGCTCGAGCAGCATCTGGTCGAGCCACAGATCCCGTTGCGAGCGGAATTGCCTGATGCCGATGACCATCCGCTCATGCCCGGCGGCTGGCTGCGCGCGATAAGTGCCGAACATCCGGTCCCACCACGGAAGATTGAAGCCGAAATTGCTGTTGCATTCGGGTGCATCGATGGAATGATGTACGCGGTGCATATCGGGCGTCACCACCAGCCAGCGCAGCGCGCGATCCCACGGTCGCGGGATACGAACGTTCGAGTGGTTGAACATCGCCGTGGCGTTGAGCAGTACTTCGAATACCAGCACCGCCAGCACCGGCGGGCCCAGCAGGACGATCACGGCGAATTTGATCAGCATGGACAAAATCATTTCGATCGGATGAAAGCGCGCGCCGGTGGTCACGTCGAAATCCAGATCGGCATGGTGCATGCGATGCACGCGCCACAGGATTGGAACCGCGTGGAACGTCAGGTGCTGCAGGTAGATGGCCAGGTCCAGCGCCAGCAGCGAAAGCACCATCGCCAGCGGATAGGGCATGGCGAAGATGTTGAACAACCCCGCGCCGCGCTCGCCGACGAACGCCGCCACGCTTACCGCGGCCATTGGAAACAAGATCCGCAGCAGGATGCTATTGAGCACGGTGATTGCCAAATTGCTGGTCCAGCGGATCATCTTGGATTCCCGCAACGTGCGCCGCGGCGCCGCAATTTCCCACGCCGCCATCAGGGTGAAGATCCCGAAGAAAGCGCCGAGCCGGACGCCTGAAGCGTGAGCGAGCAACCATGTATCCATAAAAAACCGGGGATTTCTCTGGCGGGTTAAACTAAACGGTGATAATGTGGTAGTATTATTCAATTGATTACTTGAATAGTCAAGCGATAAAGAGGCCCGCCACGATGTCAGAGCAGAATTTCAAAAGCGATTTGTTCGAGCAGTTCGCCCGTATCGGCAAGGCGTTATCCAGCGGTAAACGCCTGGAAATGCTGGAGTTTCTGGCACAGGCCGAGCGCAGTGTCGAACAGCTCGCAGACCTGGCAAGGCTCTCCGTTGCCAACACGTCGCAACATCTTCAGCAGTTGCGTCACATCGGGTTGGTGACGGCGCGCAAGGAAGGTCTTTACGTCCACTATCGGATCGCGGGAGACAGCATCGTCCGGCTGGTGGCCACGCTGCGTGCGGTGGGAGAAGAAAACCTGGCCGACGTGAACCGGCTGGTCAAGCTTTTTCTCGACAGCAAAGACAACCTGGAGCCGGTGCCGGCCAAGGAACTGTGGCAGCGAGTCAAGCAGGGGCTGGTGACGGTCCTGGACGTGCGTCCGCCCGAAGAATACGCCCAAGGACACATCCGCGGCGCAATCAACGTGCCGGTGACGGAACTGAAAAAAAGGCTGCATCACATCCCGGCTGGCCAGGAGGTGGTCGCCTACTGCCGCGGCCCCTACTGCCTGCTGGCTTACGAAGCGGTCCAGGTTCTGCGCAAGAAGGGGATCAAGGCGCGCCGTATGGAGGACGGATACCCCGAGTGGCGCCTGCGCGGCCTTCCGGTTGAGACGAGCTGAGACTCTGCTGATATCCAGATCAGCAATCTCGCGCAAACTGGCGGCTGAGAACACCAGCACGACGACTTCCAGTGCCACGGAGCCTACCCACGACGTCTTGCGGCAATTTCAACAGTCCTGAACGGCGCCGCCTGTTAGTTCATAAACCATTGCATACGATATGAGCTTCTACGGCAAATGGATAATTCCGCGGCTGGTGGACTTCTCGATGCGGAACAAGGAAGCGATGCGTTACCGTTCGCAGGTCGTCCCACAAGCGTGCGGGACGGTCCTTGAAATCGGCATCGGGTCGGGACTTAACCTGCCTTTCTATGGCACCAGCGTTGAGCGACTCTACGGACTCGATCCGTCGGAGGAGTTGCTGGGGATGGCCAGGAAAAAAGCTGATGCCATCGCCTTTCCCGTCGACTTTCTTGCATGCCCGAGCGAAGAAATTTCGTTGGACGATGGTTCCGTCGACACCGTTGTGACGACATGGACCTTGTGCACCATTCCCGATCCGGTAAAGGCTTTGAAAGAAATGAGACGGGTGCTCAAGCCCGGTGGAATGCTGCTTTTTGCCGAACACGGTCTTGCCCCCGAGACACGAGTCCAGGGCTGGCAGCAGCGGCTCAACCCGCTGTGGAGCAGGATTACCGGTGGATGCAACCTGAACCGAAAAATGGACGAACTGATCCAGGCTTCAGGCTTCCGATTAGTGGAACTCAAGAAGGAGTACGCGGAGGGGCCGCGACCGATGAGTTACGTTTATTCCGGCCGGGCTCAGACAGCTATCTCGACATGATGGCCGGCAGGTCAGGCGCTGTCTCGCCCCTCCAACCACTCGAACCACTCCAGTAAAGATTGCGGTTCACGTTGCTCACCTATGCGTGTGACCACTTCTGGCCGAAATACGACATTCGAATTCAAACTGAGACACTACCCAAAATCGCTCCCCGCGACCTGCTTCTGAAACTGGGTATCGAAAAAAGCGATCAACCGGCTGCGGCGCGAAATGCGGGAACCTCGATTTGCGTCAGGGGCACATGCTGCTGGCAACCGTAGACGTCCCTGTCGCCGATGTCCCCCGAGCTCACCGGGCGCCGGATCGTGATCTTGAACGCGACGGCGGCGTCGTACGGCCTGCACACCAGCACGTCGTCGACGCGAACGCGGTAAGCCTCCGCGATTCGCTTGGCGTTGATCACGCCGGATTTTTTCACCCAGTCGTAGGCCGCCGGGTCGTCGAACATGATGTCGAAAGTCAGCTCGAACGGGCCGGCGTTCTTGCTGCGGATGACTTTCGCGAGCTGGTCGAGCCGCTGCGCTTGCGCCGCCATCGTCAATTCCTGACTTCTTCGATCGTCATCGGGAAACACTCGCACGGATCTTTGAGCGCCATCAGGTGATAGACCGCGAAACGGTACGCGGGCCCCACCGGAATTCCGAATGGCGAGAACGGATAAGCCATGTTGCCCGCGGTCGTGACGATGCCGGGGTAGCTCGCGTGCTGCAGCGTGCCGCGCACGAACATCGCGATCCCGGTCGCGAGGTCCTGCGCGGGGGCCACCACGTCGATCACCAGCCCCAACTCGTGCGAACGGGTTTCGACTTCGGGCTCGAGCGGGCCCATGACGGCGTTCTTGCCGTAGATGCGGTAAAGCAGGTTGAATGCGCCCGCCGCCTTGAAACGATCTTCGGCGCGCTGCCGCGCCTCCTCCAGTATCGAATCGATCTGCCTGATCATGACCGGGTCACGGATGCCTACGATCACGATGCTGCGAAAGCCGACCTGCTCAGCGCCCTCGAGCTTGACGCGATAGGTTGCATCCGGGATGAAGCGGCTGCCGGACACTTTCACGCGGCGGGCGTCGAGCTGCGTGAACGTCGCGTCAGTCAGGTCGTTCATGCCGCCGGGACCCGGCTGCAGGCACGGGTCACCGCGCTCGTAAAGCGAATGGCCGGCGACCGAGACGGTGGTGCAGCGGTGATCGGGATGGCACGGCTCGACCTCGAAATGGTCGCGGCGCACGCGGCCGAGCAGCGGCTCGGCGAGATCGTACGGGATCGCCGACAGCCCGGCGCACTCGAGAATCTTCCCGCAATGCAGCGATAACCCTTTGTCGAAGCCCTGCATGATCGGCATGGCGGCGAAGATCGCGTCATCGCAGGCGCGGCCCGCGATCACCACTTCGGCACCCGCGTCCAGAGCGCGGATAAATGGCTCGGTTCCCATTTGCGCGGCGATCGGGCCGCAGCGGTCGATCGTCTCCGGCGTCAGCGCGCCATCCGGGCCCAGGCTTTCGAAAGTTTCCCTGGCCAGGCGCCGCTTGAGATCGGCCTTGTCGATTTCCGCGCTGATCACCGCCATGCGAAACGACAGGCCGTGTTCCCGCGCGATCTCGCCGACTATGCGCACGGCGAGCTGAAGCGACGAATTGCAGCCGCTCGTCAGCGCCGAGCCGACCAGCAATGGAATGCGGCGGTGCCGCGCGGCGCGCAGCATGAACGATAAATCATGCCGATAAGTCGCGAGCGGCAGGAACGGGGTTCCGGTGCCGTGATAGTACGGCCCCATGTCCGTCGAGCCGGCGTCCTGGCCGATGAAGTGAGGATTCGCCGCGAGGCCGCGCTCGAAGGCCTCGAGGTTGTAGCCGCTGCCCATCGAGCCTGACGGCGCGAGGCCGACGATCTCGTCCATGCCGCTTATCTTTCGCGCCAGACGGGCAAGGTCGACGAACCGGGATGCCCGAAATCGCGCGGCTCGAGACCGGACTGAAACCATCTGACGAACGTGTACACGTCGTAGACCGGTATCCGCAGCAGATTATTGAGCGCGCGCGAATAAGGCCCCATGTTGTGCGTCTCGAGCACCAGCGCGCCGACTTCCGGGTGCTTCTTCAGCAGTTTTTCGCCGGCTTCGAGAATGTCCTGCTCGGCCTTTTCGTAATCCATTTCCATTTCGTCCTGAAGAAGCACGCGCGTGAATTCGCGCCCGCCTTCCGTGCCCATGACCGGCGTATCGAGCGGAGCGCCGGCCGCTTTCCAGTGCTCCGGAGTGATGCGGTCGCCGTGGACCGACAGCACGCCCACCCTTTTGCCGGGAGGAAGCAGTTTTTGCACGAGTGGAATCTGCAGCAGCGACGAACTCGCGACCGGCACTTTCACGTGCGCGGCCAGTTGTTCCTGAAAGATCGCGAGGAAGCCGCCGGTCGTCGTGATGCCGTCGGCGCCCTCCTTCACCAGCTCGGCAGCGGCATCCAGGAATGCCTGCCCCAGGCCTTTGCCTTGCTCGTGTATCACTACTTTCGCGCTGGCGCCGCGCACGACTTTATAAAGCACCGGAAACGGCCAGGTCAGCGCATTGCCGGTATCGCCCGGCGGGCGCGGCCATTTGGTGTCGAGCATCAGGATGCCGACGCGCGCGCCGTAGACCGTCTTGCCGCCGTAGCCTCGCCTTGAATTCAAATTCGTCTCCTTTATTCGATCTTGATGTTGGCGGCCTTCACGACGACGCGCCAGCGCTCGGTGTCCCGGCGGATCATTTCGCCGAACTCGCGCGGCCCGCCGGCAACGATGTCGGCGCTCTGCGACGCGAGGCGCTCCTTGACATCGGGCGCAGCGAGCGCCTTCACGAACTCCGCGTGCAGCTTGGCGATGACAGCCGGCGGCGTGCCCTTCGGCGCCATCATGCCGATCCACAACGGGGCGTCCATGCCCGAATAGCCGAGCTCGGCGAAAGTCGGCAGGTTGGGCAGCCCGCCGGTGCGCTTGGCGGAAGCAACCGCGAGCGCCCGCACTCGGCCGCCGTCGAGCAGCGGCTTCGCCGCCGCGAGCGTGGAGAAAATCGCCGGGACCGTGCCGCCGGCGACGTCGGCAAGCCCGATCGCGGCACCGCGGTACGGCACTGGCAGCAAGTTCACGTTCGCCCGCAGCTTGAAGAGTTCCAGCGTCAGGTGCGAAACGCCGCCGACGCCGGACAGCGCGCACCCGATCGTGCCGGGCTTCGCTCGCGCTGCCGCGATCAGGTCGGCCACCGACTGCACCGGGTACTGGGCGTTCACGAACAGCACCATCGGCGTGTCGACGAAATGCGTGATCGGCACGAAATCCTTGAGCGGGTCATAGGGGAGCTTTTCGTAGAGCGCCGGCGCGATCGAGATCTGGCCGTTGCTCGCGAGAAAAAGCGTGTAGCCGTCCGGTGTCGCCTTGGCGACGATCTCGCCGGCGATCAAGCCGCCGGCCCCGCCGCGGTTGTCGATGACCATCTGCTGGCCCGTCGACTCGGCGAACTTCTGCGCGACGGCCCGCCCCGGCAGGTCGAGTCCTCCTCCCGCGGGGTACGGGATGAGCATGCGCACCGGCCGGTTCGGGTACGGCTGCTCGGCGGCCAGCGCGGGCAGTATCGAAAATCCCATCGTAATCGCTGCAACAATGCGCCACATGATGAACCCTCCAAAAGAAAACACGCTCCTCAATCCTGAATGCCGAATCCTGTTTGTTCCGCCTCAACTCGAAGGGCTGGCTGCGTGCGCATTCAAATGCCGCGCACGACGATTTTGCCCACCATCGCGTTCGATTCCATGCAGGCCTTGGCGGCCGGCAATTCATCGAAGGCGAACACCCGGTCGACGAGCGGCGTGATGCGCCCATCGGCGATCGCGGGCAGCACGTCGCGCACGAAGCCGCGCATGGCCTGCGCCCGCTCCTCGACGGTCAGCTTCGCATTCGAGATCCCGAAGATCTCGTAGCGGTTCGCATGCACCGCGGCGAGATCGATTTCGGCCTTCAGCACGCCGTCGACATAGCCCACCACCGCGAGCCGGCCAAGCCGCGCAAGACACCTCACGCACTCCGCGAAGACCGAGCCCCCGACCAGATTGACGATCAGGTCGGCGCCTTTGCCGCCGGTTGCCGCCATCACCCTAGCCGCAAAATCCGCGCTCCGCGTGGCGATCGCCACCTCGAGACCGATTGCCTTGAGCTTTGCGAGCTTGTCCGCCGAGCCGGAAGTTCCGATCGTATGCGCGCCGATCAGCCTGGCAAGCTGGATGCTCGCGACTCCCGCGCCCGCGGAAGCGCCGGTGACGAGCAGCCACTCGCCCGCCTTGAGCTTGCCATACGGCAGGTACAGCATCTCGTAGGCAGTGAGGAATGAAATCGGGACCGCCGCGGCCTGCTCCCACGTGAGCCGCTGCGGCATCGGCATCGCCTGGTGCGCGAACGTCGCGGCATATTCCGCGAAGGCGCCGCGCACGCGCGCCATCACGCGGTCGCCGGGACGAAATGCCGTTACGCCTTCGCCCACCGCGTGCACTTCGCCAGCGGCCTCGTTGCCGCCGATCTTCTCCGGCCCGCCGTGCACGGCGCCGCCCACGACGAGCTCGCCGCGGTTCATCGCGGTCGCGCGCACGCGGATGACGATCTCGCCCGCCTTCGGTTGCGGCGCGGGCGCGTCGCGCCATTCGAGGACGGCCTGGTGGTCCTTGGTGACGATCCAGCAGGATTTCATGGCGCGCTCCGGCTATCGGTTAATACGCTCGGCCGCTGCTACTCGGCGCGAATTCCCGCTTCTTTCACGACCCGCGCCCATTTGGCCGTCTCCGCCACGACGAATTTGCCGAACTCGGCCGGGGCCATCTGCACCGTTTCCGCGCCCTCGGACGCGAACCGCTTCTGCGTTTCCGCGGAAGTCAGGATCACCGACAACTCCTGATGCAGCCGCTTGACGATGGCCGGCGGAGTGCCGGCCGTTGCGTAGATGCCCCACCAGTTGTTCGCTTCGTAGCCCGGCACGCCGGCTTCGGCAATCGTCGGCACCTCGGGCAGGACCGCGGTGCGCTTCGCGCCGCCGGTGCCGAGCGCCCGCAGCCTGCCGGAGCGGATGTGCGTCAGCGTCTGAATCAGCGAGCCCATCGAGATCTGGGTGTGGCCGGCGATCACGTCGATCGTCGCGGGGCCGCCGCCCTTGAAATGCACGGTCACGATTTCGATGCCCGCCAATATCCTGAAGAGCTCGGTGCTCAGGTGCTGGAAAGTGCCGACGCCCGCCGACACGTAGTTCAGCTGGCCGGGCTTCGCCTTCGCGAGCGCGATGAGATCCTTGACCGAGTTGACCGGCAGGCCCGGAAACACGGCGAGCACGTTCGGCCCGGTGCCGAGCATGGCGACCGGCGCAAAAGCCTTGACGGGATCGTAAGGAAGCTTGTAGAGCGAGGGGTTGAACGCGTACGCGACGGAGATGATCAGGAGCGTGTGCCCGTCGGGCTGCGCTTTCGCCGCGATTTCGGTGCCGATGATGCCGCCCGCGCCGCCGCGGTTGTCCACCACCACCTGCGCGCCCAGCCGCTCGCCCAGCTGCGCACCGATCATGCGCCCGACGATGTCGTTGCTCCCGCCCGGCGGAAAAGGAATGATGAGCCGCACCGGCTTGCTGGGGTACTTTTCGGACTGCGCCGCGGCAAATCGCGCAGGCGCAACCACCATGCCGAAGCATACGGCGGTCAAAAAGATTTTCTTCACGCCATTTCCTCCCTCGCCACTCGCGTTCACCGTCTCACTGCGGCTTGACGCCCGAATCGCTGACGACTTTCGCCCAGCGCGGGATTTCCGACTTCACGAAAGCCGCGAACTGCTCGGGAGTATTCGCGACCACGAACAGGCCCTGCGCCGCCATTCTTTCCTTCACCTCCGGCACGTTGAGCGCGTGCGCGGACTCGGCGTTGAGTTTCATGATGACATCGCGCGGGGTCGCCGCGGGAGCGAACAGGCCGAACCACGTGCTCGCCTCGTAACCCGGCAATCCGGATTCGGCGGCGGTCGGAATGTCGGGCGCGGTCGATACGCGTTGGGGGCTCGTGACCGCGAGCGCGCGCAGCCTGCCGCCCTGCGCCTGCGGCAAGGCCACCGGCAGGTTCGAAAACACCATCGAAATCTGCCCCCCCATCGCGTCGGCGATCGCCGGCCCTTCGCCCTTGTACGGCACGAACAGCAGGTCGACATGCGCGACGAGCTTGAACAGCTCCCCCGCCATATGCGGCGTGCCGCCCGAAGCGGCGCCGAACGTGAGTTGTCCCGGGCGCGCTTTGGCGAGCGCGATCAGCTCCTTGACCGACTTCACCGGCAGCGACGGATGCACGACGATCAGCAGCGGCGACACCGCGATCTCGGTCACGCCGGCGAAATCGCGCGCCGTATCGTAGTTGAGCTTGCCGTACATCGCCGGCACCACCGCCTGGGTCGTTTGCGAGCCGACCAGCAGCGTATAGCCGTCCGGCGCGGACTTCGCGACGTATTCGACGCCGATGATCCCGCTCGCGCCGGTGCGGTTCTCGACGATGAACGATTGGCCGACGCGTTCGGTGAGTTTCTGCGCGAGGATGCGCGCCGTCAAGTCCACTCCGCCGCCGGGAGCAAACGGGACCACGATACGCACGGGCTTGCCCGGATAAGCCTGGGCCGGGGCCTGCGCGAATGCGGTAGGCGGCAGCGCCGCTGACAGCAGCCAGCAGAACGCGCCCGGGAAAACCTTCCTGCAAAAAAATCCTGTCGGCATTTTTTTCTCCTCGCAATCGTTGTGTTGATGGTCAGGCCGCGCCCTTTTGCTCCAGCGCTTTGCGCAGCTCTCCCGTCACCCGCGACGCCTCGGCCGTCATGAACGCAATATCGCTGTTCGTGGTGATGAACCGCGCGCCTTTGCGGATGAATTCGGCCTGGCGGTTGACGTTCCGGTCGCCGCCGACTCCCGGCACCTTGCCGTGAGCCTTCGTGACTGAAATGATGCGCTCCAGCGCGGCAATATGCTCGGGGCTGCCGAAAGTGCCCGGGTTGCCCATCGCGGTCAGCAGATCGTTGGAGCCGACGTGGATCACGTCGATGCCGTTGACCGCGGCGATTTGCTCGATGTTCTGCAGGCCCTCGACCGTTTCGATCATGCACACCACCAGCGTGTTGTCGTTCAGCGCCGGCACCGCGTCGGCCGTCGATACCGCGCGATAATCGAAAATGGGGTAGCTGCCGGAGACCGAGCGCTTGCCGATCGGCGGGAACTTGGCGCGGTTGACTGCGCGCTGCGCTTCGGCAGCCGTGCTGATGTCGGGAAAGACGATCCCGGTGACGCCGTTATCGAGCAGTACCGCCGTGTCCTGATCGTCGCAGCTGCGCACGCGCACCAGCGGCGCGATCCCGCAGCCGAGCGCGACTTGCGCGATGTGCCCGACCGTCTCCACGGTAAACAGCGAATGCTGCATGTCGATGAAGATGAAATCGTGGCCGGTCGTTTTTGCGATGCGCGCGATATCGCCCGAGCGTGCGAGCCGCACGTTCATCCCGAGCGCCACTTTGCCCGCCTTCAACAGCTCCTTCACCGGGTTCGGAATGGAAACTGCATTTGCCATGCTGGTCATCCTTCAGGGTTGATGAACGGGGCCCGTTCGGGTAATGCCGGGAACCACGATACTACTACGGGTTGAGAACGTTGCCGCAAAGAAACCGATATTACAGGACACGCTCGCGGCGCTGCATTTCCGGTCAATCGATGCTCGCCCCGGAAGCCTGCACCACGCGGCCCCACTTGAGAATTTCCTCGCGGATTTTCGCCGCAAACTCCTGTGGCGTATCGCCGACCGGATCGAGGCCTTGCCCGACGAGGCGCGCGCGCACGTCGGACATGCGCAGTACCCGCACGGTCTCCGCATTCAGGCGGGCTATGATCGCGCGCGGCGTCCCCGCGGGCGCCAGCAGCCCGTACCACGAAGCCGCATCGTAGTCGGGCACGCCCGCTTCGATCATCGTCGGCACGTCCGGCGCCGCCGCCGTGCGCGTCCGGCTCGTCACGGCCAGCGCGCGCAGCCTGCCGGCTTTCACGAGCGGCACCACGGACGCGGCGGACGGGATCATCGCCGCGATCTGCCCGCCGAGCAAATCCGGGATCGCCGCTCCCGCCCCCTTGTACGGCACGTGCACGATGTCGACATGCTCGATGCTCTTCAGCAGCTCCATCGAGAGATGCACGGGCGTGCCGTTGCCGGCGGAGCCGTACGTGAGCTGGCCGGGCCGCGCCCGCACGAACTCGACGAACTCTTTCACCGTGCGTGCGGCAACCGCGGGATTGACGACCAGCATCCCGGGCGACAGCACCACCAGCGTGACCGGCGCGAAATCCTTGACCGTGTCGTACGGCAGCCGGCGGTGCAGGCTCGGATTGATCGCGTGACTGCTGCTGACGAGGACGAGCGTGTAGCCGTCGGGCGCCGCCCTGGCGGCGATCTCAGTGCCGACGATGCCGCCGGCGCCGGTGCGATTGTCGACCACGATACTCGTGCCGAGCCGTTCGCCGAGCTTCTGCCCGACGAGACGCGCGGTGATGTCGGTGCCGCCGCCTGCCGTGAACGGCACCACCAGGCGGATCGGCCGCGACGGGTACGGTTGCGCCACGGCGTTCGCGCATGCCAGGCCGAGCGCTGCCGTAAATGCAGCGAGCAGTAGTATTCGGTCTATCACCCGTCACCCCGGAAGATAAGTCCATGAGGATGGTAACGGCTATTCCGTGATTATCAAAATTCCGGGGCGGGCAGCCTTCGCCATTCACTATCTCCTGTTTACCATTCACCTATCCCGCCTGTCGTTCTCCCGCCTCTCGCCTCACGCCTTACGCCGTACGCCTCACGGCTCTCGGCTACACTGCTGTATTTCAAGCGCAAGGGAGACATCGTCATGCAGACCATCACCGAGAAGCTGGTAGGCCGCAAGGACGGCGCGATCGGCTGGGTCACCTTCAACAATCCGCAAAAACGCAACGCGGTTTCGCAGGAGATGTCGCAGGCGCTGGCGGTCGTGCTCGAGGAGTTCGCGCGCGACCCGGCGATCCGCGTGGTCATACTGAAAGGGGCAGGCGACAAGGCGTTCGTGTCCGGCGCGGACATCTCGGAATTCAAGGACAAACGCTCGACGCAGGAAGCGATGAAGGTTTACAACGCCGCCTCCAACCGCGCGGCCAGGGCGCTCAAGGAATGCCCGAAGCCCACGATCGCGATGATTCGCGGCTACTGCATGGGCGGCGGCCTGGGCACGGCGGTGGCCTGCGATCTGCGCATCGCGTCCGACGATTCGCGTTTCGGCGTGCCGGCCGCCAGGCTCGGCGTCGGCTACCGTTACGACCGCCTGAAGCAACTGTCGGATCTGGTCGGGCCGTCCTTCACCGCGGAGATTTTCTACACCGGGCGGCAGTTTAACGCGCAGGAAGCGTTGCAGATGGGGCTGGTGAATCGCGTGATGCCGGCGGCCGAACTCGAGAAATACGTGCTCGACTACGCGGCCACAATCGCCGGCAACGCGCCGCTCACCATCGCCGCGGTGAAACGCTGCCTGATCGAGATGCCGAAAGATGCGGCGAGCCGCGACCTCGCGTTGTGCGACAGGATGGTGGACGACTGCTTTGCGAGCGCGGATTACATCGAGGGCCGCGACGCGTTCACCGGGAAACGCAGGCCGGTGTTCCAGGGGCGCTAAGCCGCGCTCGAAGATCGGCACGCGCGCGCAGTATCGATCCGGTCATGAATTGCGGCGCGGTTTTTGATTCCTCAGAGCAGTCAGATTATCGGCGGAATCGATGAAGTCGAAGCGCAGCACCGGAGGACGCTCGCCCTGGCCGCGCTGCAGCACTCGTACCGTGGATTCGCTCATTTTCAATTCCACCCTGTAATCCGCGCCCAGAGTTCTGTCGTAGCGGGGCAGCACTCTTTTCAGATAGTCGTACTGCCGGGTTTCGTTGATGATGATGCCCATGGTTTCCAGCAGCGTGATCTTCGGGAAATGTTCTCCCGCGGGCCGGCTGTAATTGACTATGCCCATGAACCTCACGTAATCCCCGTGGTAAGGATCGGACTCGTCTATGTACTTGCCGTTCGAGAAGATGCCGTCCATAAAATAAGACACCGTCAGATTGTGCTGCGGCTTTTTTGCCCAATTCATCAATACGTCGTTGAGCGTGCTCGACAGGCACAATTCCAGATGCCCGCCGACGACATAGACGTGGGAAGGTGTAACATCGAACCTGACCTCTCCATCGTTGGAAGAGACCCAGTAATCGGGACTGCAATCCTCCATGAAGTAATTGGCCGCTGGCCGGTCGTCCTGCAGGTAAACCACCGGGATGCGGTTTTTCTTCGCGAAACGAACCGCCTCGTCCACTCCAAATTTGGTGGCGACGCGGCCATCGTCGTTCGAGGAAGCGTGGGTCACGATCATCACCGAATCCCCGGTCAATTTAACTTGGCCGGGATCGGTAAATCCATGTTGCGGACAGCTCGCCATCGCGGAAACCGAAAAGAGACTCAGGGCCAGAATTGCAGCGGGCTTCATGTTGGATTCTTTTTGGAAAAACATTTCGCTATGCCAAATGATTTTCCGCCGCCAGGCTTACGGGAAGCTTACAAAGAGAGCCCGCCCCCGGATAGTCGCATTCAAGAGCGCGCGGACGCCGGAAAAACCGGAAGAACGTGATGGCGGGAGATCGGACGGGAGAAAGATCGTAAGCGATTCGATTGACAGGGGGCAGTATAACTTTTCAGTCAGATGAAGGGGGATGGTACGCCGAGCGTGACTTGGTACTCGAAACCCGCAACTCGAAACTCGAAACTTGAATTCGTCCCTCCCGCTCTCCCGGCCTCAATTGATTTTGATCCCCGCGCGGGCAACCACCTGCCGCCACTGCTCGATTTCTTTCCGGATCTGCTCGAACAGTTGCTCGGGAGCGCCGCCGGCGGGCGACACGCCGTCGGCCTGCAGCCGGTCCTCCATCTCCTTCAGCCTGAGTATC
The DNA here is from genome assembly GCA_041483135.1 of Gammaproteobacteria bacterium. Classification (GTDB taxonomy): domain Bacteria; phylum Pseudomonadota; class Gammaproteobacteria; order Burkholderiales; family SG8-41; genus PALSA-1004. The sequence continues at coordinate 30,697 of JBGPFE010000004.1, forward strand.
TTCGTCATCTCGGCGTTCAAACGCTCGACGATCGCGCGCGGCAGCCCTTTCGGACCGATGAGGCCGTGCCAGTTGGTGACTTCGTAGCCGGGCACGCCGGACTCGGCGACGGTCGGCAGGCTCGGCTCGGCGGGAATGCGTTCCGGCGTCGTCACCGCCAGCGCGCGCAACCGTCCCGCCTTCGCCTGCGGCAGACCCACCTGCGACGTTGCGAACACGAGCTGGATGTGCCCCGCGATCAGGTCCGACATCGCGGGCCCGCCGCCCTTGTACGGCACGTGCGTCATCTGCACCTCCGCCATGTACAAAAAAAGCTCGGTCGTGAGGTGCACGATGGCGCCCTGCCCGCTGCTGCCGTAGGTGATCTGTCCCGGCTTCGCTTTCGCCAGCGCGATCAGCTCGCGCGTGGTCCGCACCGGCAGCGACGGATGCACGACGACGACGTACGGGCCGCGCGCGACCGGGATCACGGGAGTGAAGTCGTTGAGCGCGTCAAACTTGATCGGATAGAGACTCGGGTTGATCGCGTAACTCGGCGAAATCATCGTCAGCGTGTAACCGTCGGGCGCGGCCTTCACGCCGGATTCGTAGCCGAGCGTGCTGCCCGCGCCGGAACGGTTCTCGACGACGACCTGCTGCCCGATCGCTTCCCCGAGCTTGTTGCCCATGAGTCGGGCGACGAAGTCCGTGCCGCCGCCGGGAGCGGCGGCGACGATGAGGCGGATCGGCTTCGATGGGTAAGCTTGCGAGGCGGGCTGCGCTGCTGCCGCGAACGCAAAACCAAACGCTACTGCAAGCGCGATCGCGTGCAGCAACGGATGTCTCATGGCTTCCTCACGTCGCTGAGGGCTGCGTCCCCGCTTCCTGGATCAGCTAAGCGAGGATTTCCGTGATTTGCTCCTGACGCAGCATCTCGTATACGAAAGTTTCGAGCTCCGGGCCGAGAGCGTCACGCGCGGACACGATACCGATAGGCCGGCCGTTCTCGACCACCGGCACGTGCCGGAAACTACCCCTGTACATCATTTCTAGCGCATACAGGAAGGGCTTGTCCGGGTCGATCGTCTGGGGATCGCGGGTCATGACCTCGGCGAGCGTGGTGGTTTGCCCATCGCGCCCCTCCGCGATTACGCGAAACAGCGCGTCACGCTCGGTGAACACCCCGGCGAGCTTGTCGTTTTCCACCACCATCACCGCCCCGACGCGGTGCTGTTTCATCAATCGGGCAGCATCGCCGATCGAAACGGTCGCCGGCGCGATGACAAGTTCCTGGCCTTCTATGATGTCTCTGACGGTACGTTGCGTCATATCAGACCTCCAGTCGCGGGGATTTGAAATCAACCTGCGCGGCAAAATGCTACGCCCGTTCACGAGGGCTGTCATCCGCAATTTCGATGGCAGGCCCTGCTTATTGACTTGGCCTGCGGGTGGACTAATATTTGGCCATCGGCATCCTTTCAATCACCCAGGCGATCCCGCCGGGAGGCTGCACATGGCGACCCGAAAGAAAGTCAAAACCAAGGCAAAACGCAGGAAAGCGCCAGCCAGAAAGCCGGCGACCCGCAGGAAGATTGCGAAGGTCGGGAAAAAGCCCGCGCGCAAGATGCCGGTCAGGCACGCGCCACGCAAAGCCGCGAAGCCGGCCGCGCGGCCGGCGCGAGCGGCGAAACCACGGCCCGCGAGCCCGCCCGCGCAACCCGCCGCCCCGCCGGGCGAGCGCATCGGCGTCGTGACCCACTACTTCAGCCACCTCGCCGTTGCGGTCGTGAAGCTGGAAGCGGCGACGTTGCGCGTCGGCGACACCATCCACTTCAGGGGGCACACCACCGACTTCAGCCAGCCGGTCGCGTCACTGCAGGTCGATCACGCATCCGTCATGGAAGCGGGGCCGAGCGACGATTTCGGCCTGAAGGTGATCAACCACGTGCGCGAGAACGACGTCGTCTATAAGGTGCGGCCGTAGCGCAGGCAGCCTTAAACAACCAGGGGCGGCTGCGGCCGCCCCTGGCGTTTCATACACCAGGTGCGGGGGAAATCGATCCCGAACCTGACTCCGACCCCAATGACCACGTCGTGCTACGCTAGCCCCGTCGCTGCCGAACCCAGAGGAGGAAATCATGCGGGTGATGCGTTACTGCTTTGCGCTCGTACTCGTTGGCGCGTCCACTGCCGCGCTCGCGCAGCAATACCCGGCGCGCCCGGTCCGCGTTCTCATTCCATTCACCGCCGGCAGCGCCGCCGACATCATCGCGCGCGCAATGGAACCACAGATGCGCGAAAAGCTCGGGCAATCGCTCGTGATCGACAATCGCGGCGGCGCGGGCGGCAATATCGCGGCCGAGATGACCGCGAAGAGCGCGCCCGACGGCTACACCATCATGATGGGCACGATCGGCACGCACGCCATCAACTACAGCCTCTACTCGAAACTGCCCTATCACCCGCTGCGCGACTTCACGCCGATCGCGCTCGTAGGCGAGAGCCCCAACGTGCTGGTGCTCAATCCGCGGGTGCCGGCGAACTCGATCAAGGAGCTGATCGCGCTCGCGAAAGCGAAGCCCGGATTTCTCAATTACGGTTCCTCCGGCGCCGGCACGTCGGTGCATCTGTCGGGCGAGCTGTTCAACACCATGGCCGGCGTCAAGATGGTGCACGTCCCGTTCAAGGGCGCGAGCGAAGCGCTCACCGCACTGCTCGGCGGCGAAACGGATCTCATGTTCGCGAGCCTCTCCTCGGCGATTCCGCTCGTCAAGGCGGGCAAGCTGAAGGCGTTCGCGGTGACGGGCATGCAACGCTCGCCTTCCATTCCCGAGCTGCCGACGATGAACGAAGCCGCGCTGCCGGGTTTCGCCGCAGTCGCGTGGTTCGGGATCGTCGCACCGGCCGGCGTGCCGAAACCCGTGGTTACCACGCTCAACGGCGCTGCGCTCGCCGCACTCGGCACGCAGGAAGTGAAAAACCGGCTCTTCGCCTCGGGCGTCGAGGTGCGCACCAGCACACCCGAAGAATTCGCGCGCCTGATCGAGAGCGAGATGCAAAAGTGGGCGAAGGTCGTGAAGGCCTCCGGCGCGCGGGTGGATTGACCCGCGTTGCGGCGCGACGGCCGCCGCGCGCGTGATCAAGGCCAAAGGCATGAAGCCCGGCTGATTCGTCGCGCGGGTAGCGGTGACGTGAGAGCGTGAAATCGCGGCTCATGGGTGATTGAGGAATTCAGTAACCTGACAACTTAATCGCTTAATCACCGAATCACCTAACTCGGCTCCGGCTTGATCGAGATCAACTCTCTCCCGGGCGATCCGCCGGATACTTCCTGGCAAGGCTCGGCTTTTTCCGTGGCGCGGTTGCGCGCGTTCCGGGGCTGATGGCCCCTGATTGGAGACGCAACGTGTTCAAGCACATCCTGTTTCCCACCGACGGGTCGCCGCTTTCCAACGTCGCCCTCCCCAAGGCGGCCCTGCTCGCCAAGGTGCTCGCGGCAAAGTTCACGGCGGTCCACGTGGTCGGCGAGTACCATCCGGCTTTCGAGAGCGCGGGTTTTCTGATGCCGGAGATGAAATTGCTGCGGAAGCGCTTCGAAGAGGAAGGGCAAGCGCGCGCGCACAAGGTCCTCGATGAAGTCACGAAGCTCGCGGCGGGCATGGGCGTGGAATGCACGCCGGTGATCGCGACCAGCGATTTGCCGTACCGGGCGATCATCGAGCAGGCCGGGAAGTCCGGTTGCGACCTGATCGTGATGGCGTCCCACGGCAGGCGGGGCCTCGAAGCCGTGCTGATAGCGAGCGAAACGCAGAAAGTGCTGACGCACAGCAAGATACCCGTGCTCGTCTGCCGTTAGCGCAACCCCGGTGCCGGCGGAATGGTCGGGGATTTCGCGCGGAGGCAGCAAGCGGGCCCCTGCATCCTTCACCTTTGCTTGGGTGTTTGGGTGACTGAGCGATTGAGAAATATGGTGCCTTTGCCACTTAATAACTTAATCGCCGAATCACTTAATCACCGAATCACCAGCTCCTTCCCTTCATCCTCCATCCTCTCGCATCTCCCTTGCGCGGTCGTCGGCCATAACGCGCATATCAGGGTCGGCGGCGATGCGGGTGACCGGCGTCAGTCGAGAATCTTGTACAGCCGCTCGTCGTAAAGGCTGCCGCTGAGCGGCATCAGCTTCGCGCGGAATTCTTTCACGTGCGCGGTCATTCCATGCGCCTCGAGAGCCTTCCGGTCCCGCCAGATTTCCACGACGGTCATGTGGTTGGGCCGGCTGCTTTGCGTGAGCGCATCGAAGCGCGCGTTGTCCTTGTCCTTGCGGCTGTCCTCGCTCAACTGCTTGACCAGGGCGACGCCGATATCCTTCGACGTCGGCACGATGTCAACATGCGTTACGGCATACACGGCGGATTTGCCGGCGGACGCCGCCTGCACGGAACCGGCCGCGAGAGCCGTGTGCGGGCGCTCGTCGTACGGGCTGCGCAGCAGCGGTTCCAGTTTCTCGCGCAATTCCTTCGTGTGCGAGACCGCTGCGTGGGCTGCCTGCGCATCCTTGTCCTTCCACGCCTCCAGTATCGCAAAATGGTTCGGCTGGCCGATCCGCTGGAGCACCGAGTACCGCAGATTCCCATCGTCTTTGCGGCTCGCCTTGCCGAACTCGCGGAGCATGCCGGCCACTTTATCCGCGGACGGCGGGTTGGCCTCGATATAGGAGACGACGTAGGCGATATCGGCATCGCCGGCGCGCGCCGCCGGCAGCAAGACCAGCATCAACATGACCGACGCAACAAGAAAACGCAATGACAGCGCCATGATTTTCTCCTCCGTGATTGATGAGCTGCGCCGGCGCTCCCGGCAGCGTGCATCCCGATTCCGTCTGAACCCAGGTGCCGCAACTGCAATTCTACCGGCGCGGGTCGCGGCGCGCCAAAATGGAAAAACCGGTATTTCAATACCCGCGCGATTCAACGTGCTCTCAGGGTGTGTTACAAAATGAGGGGATACGTCCCCTCATGCTCCCCAGAACATGGCCTGTTTCAGCTCATTCTAAAACAGGCTCTCAGTAAAGCGCCGCTTTCAAGCGCTCATACAGGCCGCGGTCGTAATTTTCCGCGTTGATCCGGGACTGGCTGATATCGGCGAGCATCGTGCCGAGGCTGGGCAGACTGCCGCGATCGATGTGTCGGGCCGGGTCCCACAGTTTGGCCCGGAAGACGGCGCGTGAGCACTGAAAAAACACCGTGTCCACGCTGACCACGATCACCGAGCGCGGGAGTCTCCCGCCGACGCTGAATCGTTCCAGCAGTGCCGGCGCGGTGGAGATGATCGCCCGCCCATTGACCCGGAGCGTCTCGCCGACGCCCGGAATCAGAAACAGCAACGCGACATGCGGGTTGGTGATGATGTTGCGCAGACTATCCACGCGATTGTTGCCGCGCCGGTCCGGAATCAGCAACGTCTTCTCGTCTTCGACCACGATAAACCCTGCCGCATCGCCGCGCGGGGTGGCGTCGAGCCCTTCCGGGCCGCTGGTGGCGAGGACGGCGAAGGGGGACGCCGCAATCAGCGCCCGGTAATGCGGATGAATGTAGTCGATCTCCTTCTCCACGGCGGCTCCCGCCGGCGCGCCGTAAAGGCGTTCCAGCGCACTCACGTCCGTAATCCGATGCTCTTCGATTGGTGAGTCCATGGCATTCCTTCCCGGTCGGTTACAGCGGTAATTCTACGGGCGCGGGGCGCGGCGCGGTAAATTGAAAAACTGATAATTCGTTCCAGGACGCGGCCCCGTTGGTGCATTTTAACCGCCAACGCGCTTGCAGGTTTATCATGTTTTCCGTGACGCCGGAACGCAAGCGCGTGCGATTCCGCACCAGCCTTGAGAGGAGCAGCGATGAAGACAGCGGGTATTGCATTGACAGCAGCGCTTGCAGCCATGGTTTCAGCAGGCGCTCTCTGCCAGCCTGCCGGCGGTTATCCGGCCCGGCTGGTTCGAATGGTGGTGCCGGTCGCACCCGGCGGCACTGTCGATATTGTCGCGCGCGCGATGGCTCAGCGGCTCACCGACAATCTGGGCCAGCAGTTCATCGTCGAAAACCGGCCCAGCGCGAGCAGCCTGGTCGGCACCCAGCTGGTCGCGAAGGCCGCGCCCGACGGCTACACGTTGCTGGCGACTTCGACCACCTTTCTCTCGGCACCCGCGATCGTGCCGCAGCCCGGCTACGATCCGGTCAAGGACTTCGCGGGCATCAGCCTGACCTGCCGCGTCCCGATGGTGCTCGAGGTGAATCCCCATCTTCCGGCACGCTCGGTGAAGGAGCTGATCGCACTCGCCAAAACGCGCCCGGGTGAAATCTCTTACGCCGCCTCGGGCGTCGGTTCCACCGGTCACATCGCAGCCGAGATATTTTCCCGGCAGGCGGGAATAAAAATGCTGGGCGTGCAGTACAAAGGCAACAGCCAGTCGATCGTCGACGTGATCGGCGGGCAGGTCATGGTGATGTTCGATCAGGTGGGAACCTCCGCCGCCTACATCAAGGCGGGCAAGCTGCGGGCGTTGGGGATCACGACGCGCACGCGCGCGCCGCTCTTTCCCGACCTGCCGACCATCGCCGAGGCGGGGCTGCCCGGCTACGAGGACTTCACCATCAACGCGCTGCTCGCACCGGCCGGGACGCCGCGCGAGATACTTGTCCGCCTGTACGGCGAAGTAGCGAAAGCTGCGGGATCGCCGGAACTGCACAAACGCTTCCTCGACCAGGGGATCGAGCTTGCCGCCAGTTCCTCGCCGGAGGACTTCACGGCCTATATCAAAGCGGAAGTGGCACGCTACGCCAGGCTCGCGCGCGAGTCAGGCATCAAGGCGGAGTAGTCCCTGCGGCACACCAGTGATAAGCAGAAATTATCGCTGGTTGACGGAGCCCAAACCCAACTACCGGCAAAGTGTCATATCGCTGGTTGGGGATGACTCGTGGCGACAGACCACGTCCGCTGCCGACCCAAAGTAGCCACTCAGGAAATGTGCGCGCCCAGCTCAGGGGCGACACTGCTTGCCTTTGTTAATGTCAGCAAGGAATATTCCCGGCAATTAGAATGTTAGTCAGCTATCCGGACCCTGCGGCACCATTCCAACCCCATTGAGAAAGGGCCGATATGAACAGACTTCCTGCTGCACTGCTGAGCGCCGTGCTTGTCGTGCTGAGCGCTGACACCTCCGCTGCGTCGCCCGCCGCAGGCGCCACCTTCATCTATCGCGTTTCCAACGGCTACAGCCAAGAGGTGCTCGGGAAAATCCAGTACCATGTCGACAAGGTCGATGCGAACCGGGTTACGGTGTCGGTCGCTACGGACATTACAGCCCTTGGCATGCCGCACACCGAGCTTTACACGGTAGACGGCAACTGGTTAAGGCATCCGGTTACTAATCACGACACGCCAACGGAGTACGAATTTTCCCCCCCTTACCCCGCCTACGTATTCCCGCTCGAGGCAGGCAAGTCGTGGTCGCTGCGTGTGACTGCGACAGATCCGGTTACGGGACAGCGCAACAGCGTGCGCGTGGATGGTGAGGTGTTGGGCAGCGAGAGCGTCAGCACCCCCGCGGGGGCATTTGACACGATCAAGGTGAGGCGTCACGTATATGCGGGAGATTGGGAAAGCGTCCGTCGCGAGACCAATATCATTGAAACTGACTGGTATGCGCCGGCACTGGGACGCACCGTGCGCAGCGAAAGCGACTCGGGCTACCTGGACCCTACCCGATGTAGTGGTGATAGTTTCAGCTACATCTTCCCGCCCGACTCCGGCAAATCCCCGTTGCTGCGCGTGACTGCGACCAATCCGGTTACGGGGCAGCGCAACGGCGTGCGCGCGGATGGTGAAGTGTCGGGCAGCGAGAGCAAATCCGAATGGCTCGATCCCAACCGATTTTATAAATACCTGGCCGGTTGCGACCTGATGCGCGGGGACTGGAATATTTTCGAACTGGTCGAAATCCGCTCAGCAAAACCTTGAGCAATATCACTTCGCGTCCCTTCCGCCTCACCTCCCACGGATTTTTCGGGCTGAGCAAGTGGCGTCGATATCTCCGTTAAGTGTCGACGACCGGTTCCGGCGGCGATTCAATGGGCGCGGTTCTCGGCGCGGCAAATTGAAAAACTGATATTGCGAGGCCCGACCCCGAGACTGCGTTTTGCCAACCCGAAAAACCCGCATTGCTGCCTGAGACCCATCCGGACATTCTTGCGCGTCGAGCGGTTTCCCGACACAATCATCGCCGGCATGTTCAACGCCAAGCCGGCGCATTTGATCGAGTTCGATAGCGCGGAAGAAGCCAAAGGCGACAACAAGGCAATGTTCAGGTAAGCCCGTTCGGAAAGGACTCGGCACGTGCGCGACTCGTTTCGTTTCCACCGCGGCAACTGGCTGACCAGCGGCGCTTATTTCGTCGTCTTACTCGCAGGCGTTGCCGACCATTTCGCATTCCTGCCGTATGTACTTGCTGCGGTGTCGCTCATCAGCTTCGCGGCGTGGGTCGTCAACTACCGGCAGCTGCGCCAAATCGAGGACACGCCGGTTTCCAACATCGCCTCGGCGGCGCAGGGTTATGTGGAAATAGCCGGCCACGCAGAAGAGCCGGCAGGCATGCCGATCCGGTCGCGTATTACGGATGCCGCCTGCGTCTGGTTTCATTATGAAATTCGCACCGATAGAGGGGACCTCCTTGAATCCGGGGATAGCGACGATCCATTCATCATCCGGGATGCTACCGGGCAATGCGTAATCGATCCCGAAGGCGCCCGGGTATTTACGTCGCGCAGGGATGCCTGGACCAATGGTGGTCGTCGCTACGTCGAAAGCACGTTAATGCCGCGCGATCCGATTTGCGCGCTCGGCGAGTTCACTACGCTCAGCGACACTGCCGAACCGGATCTTGACACTGACGTTGGCGCCTTGCTTGCGGAATGGAAAAAGAACCGGCCCGAACTGCTCAAGCGGTTCGATCTTGACCAGGACGGGACCATCGACCTCAGGGAATGGGAACTTGCGCGGCGCCAGGCCAGGCGCGAAGTCGAAGCGCGGCAGCGCGATAACTATGTGAGCGTCGGCACGAACGTCCTGCGCAAGCCGGCGGACGGGAAGCCCTTTCTGATCTCGAACTGTGTGCCTGACAAAATCAGGAACGGTTACCGGATCTGGACCTGGGTGCACATCCTGATATTTATCGGCGCCGGCGGCGGCGCGTTTGCGCTGCTGTAGAAAAGCGGCGTCGAGCGGGAACTATTCTCCTCCCCGTTTTTCGCGAGTTACCTGGAGCGGATCGCGAATGCCCGCTATTGACCGGTAACCGCCCGTCCGCCGGTGGTCGCTCGACGACCCGTTATGAGAGCAATCCCTGCAGTTGGAGTGTCAGATACGCCTGCCAGGCAGCCAACCCCATGATAGCCACCAGTATCAGATATTCGGCATAGCGTCGCCCGGCAGATCCCCGGTCCTCGTTCGTCATGTCTCACTCCATCGTGTTTGGCCTGGACGGATATGCTATTCCCCGCAAGTCCCCATGACAACCGCAGGCAAGAAGGCGCGATTCCTGATGCGTGGTTGCTGGTCAGCGGCCCGACTTAGTTCATGCGAACCACCATTCATTTCAAATTGTTGATCCCGGTTTCGCGGTAGTACTTCTGCGCGCCCTGATGAAATGGGAGGAACGTATTGTTAATAGCATTGACGGCGCGGGTGCCGGCGGCGGAAGCGTAAATCTGCGCGCGCGGGTCGGTTGCGCTGAGCACCGCTTTGGTCATCAGGCAAGCGTCGGCAGCCGGGAAGTCCTTGTGAACCAGCACGAAATTCCAGGCCGCCGCGCTGCGGACCGAAGCGACTTGTCCCTTGTGGGTGTTGGATGCGACGGTGGCAGCGGCGAGAAAGGGGAAGCGCTTGAGCATCGCGGCCTGCCCCGCTTCCGTCAGTCCGAACACGGTGGCCGGTGCGCCGTCGAGCACCTGCACCAACGCCGGGATCGGCGGCGGCGATCCTCGCCGACAAAGGCGGCGCAATCGACTGGAACAACGTGAGCGAACTTGGTGCGCTGCTGGTGGACAAGCAGGCACCGCGCACCGCGGGCGACGGCATCGTCGTCTTCAAGTCGGTCGGCTTCGGCCTCGAAGACGTCGCGCTCGCTGCACTCGCCTATCGCAAGGCTCACGGCGAGCGCTGAAAACCGGGCCCCGTTCGCGCTTCACTTTTCATTCTTCCCTTAGTAATTGAGTGATTGAGAGATTGGGTAACCTTCCTACTTAATCACTTAATCGCCGAATCACTTAATCGCTGATTTTTAATCACCCAATCCGGCGAACAGCGGCGTGCTCAGGTAACGCTCGCCGAACGACGGGATAATCACGACGATCAGCTTGCCTTTGCTGGATGCGCGCTTCGCGATTTCCAGCGCCGCCCACATCGCGGCGCCCGAGGAGATGCCGACGAGCAGCCCCTCTACTGACAGGCAGTTCAGAGCGGAAACTGGCGCGTCATTGAAGCGGCGTGCCGCACGCCGCGGCACGCCGTTTCATTCGACCTTGATGCCCACGGTCTTGATCAACGTCGACCAGCGCTTGACCTCGGCTTTCATGAACTCGGTGAACTGTTCCGGACTGCCGCTGCCGGGATCTATCATCGAGGTTTCAAACCGCTCCTTCACGTAGGGCGTCTGCAGCCCGGCCAGGATCTCTTTGTTCAGTTGAGCGACGACCGCTTTGGGCGTACCAGCCGGGGAAAGGATCCCGTACCAGTTGGCGACCCGGTAGTCCGCGATCCCCGCTTCTTCGAACGTCGGCGCATCCGGAACCGCGGGAGACCTCTTGGCGGACGAAATCGCGAGCACGCGCATTCTCCCGGTGCTGACCAGCGGAAGCGCGGCGGCGACCGGCGTAAAGATGCACAGAATCTGGCCGGAGACAACGTCGGCAAGCGCAGGCCCGTTGCCTTTGTAGGGAACATGGATGAGCTTGATGCCCGTGCGAAGCTGGAAGAGTTCGCCCGCAAAGTGGCTGACCGTGCCGGTCCCGCCGGAACCCATGGTTATCCTGCCGGGCTGGCTTTTCGCCTGGGCGACGAATTCGGTCAGCGTCTGAAACGGCGCCTTGGGATAGATGGTAAGGGCAACCGGTGCGCTGCCGACTTTCACGACCGGCGAGAAGTCCTTGATCGGATCGTACTGCACGTTGGGGTACACGTACGGATTGGTGACATGCGGGGCGTCCGAGAGGATGAGCGTATAGCCATCCGGCGTCGATCTGGCGACGAGCTCCGTGCCCAGTATGCCCGACGCGCCCGGCCGGTTATCGACGAGAAACGTTTTGTCGTACTTTTCGCTCAGGTGTTTCGCGAGAATGCGCGCGACGAGATCGTTCCCGCCGCCGGCCGCGTACGCGACGACGATCCGGACCGCCCGGCTCGGATAGGCCTCGGCGCCGCACGATGAGGAAGCCTCGGCCAGCAGGCCCAGTGCGACGAAAAACACCGACAATTTTCTGATATTGATCATTTCAGTTCTCCTCGAGATAACCACCCACACGGACCAATGCAACATTTCAGAACGGCGCCGCGCGCGGGTGTTTGTACTAGTGTACCGCCGACAGCGCCTTCGTTACCGCCGGGGCCAATTCGGTCAGCAGCGCGGCCGTCACGCAGCCCGCCAGTCCGAGCGCCCGCAATTTTTCCGGCGCCGTGGCCGGCGCGCCGGCGACCGAGCTTATCGCGCCGGCATGCCCCAATCGTTTTTCCGGGGGCGCGTTCTGCGCGGCGATGTAAGCCACCACCGGTTTGCGCATCGACGCGACCATTTCCGCCGCCGCGTATTCGAGCGTGCCGCCCGGTTCGCCGATCAGGACGATCGCGTCCGTTTCTTCATCGGCATCGAACAGCGGCAGTACGTCGGCATAAGTCGTTCCGATCACCCGGTCACCGCCCAGGCAGACGATCGAGCTCTCGCCGAGGCCGTGCGCTTGCAGTGCGTCGATTGTCTCATAAGTCAAAGTCCCGCTTTTCGACACGATACCGATACGTCCCGGCCTCACGTTGGCGTCATTGAGATCGGCGAGGTTCGCCTTGCCCGGACTGATGACCCCCGCCGAATTCGGGCCGAGGAGCCGCGTCCCGCGCGCGCGCGCAAAAGCGCGCATCCGGACCGCATCGTGCAGCGGCACATTTTCCGTATACAGCACCATCAGCGCGATTCCCGCCTCGACGACTTCGTAGACGGCATCGAGCGCCCGCTCCCGCGGCACCGCGCTCAGGACCGCGTTGGCGCCGGTCGCGCGAACGGCTTCGCGCATCGTATTGAATACCGGAGCCCCCTCGACGCTTGCGCCGCCTTTGCCGGGCGAGACGCCGCCGACGAGCGGCGTGCCGTTCGCGAGCATTCTCTTCGCATAGGTGCGGCCGGTGCCGCCGGTGATTCCCTGAATCAGTATCCGCGAGTTTTTATCGACCAGGATAGCCATGGCCCGCGCTCAGGACGAGGCCGCCATCCGCGGCTGCGGGCGAACCGGCGCTTTGGCGAAATCCACCGCCAGCGTACAGGCTTCCGCGAAAGCCCCGGTCTGTGTGCAATCCGCGCCGGCAAGTATCGCCCGCGCTTCCTGCTCTTTTTCCCCGCGCAGCCGCGCGATCACCTTGCAGTTCCCGGGGATGTCGCCGCGCTCCTGCGCGAGGCGCAGCCCGCTCGCTATGGTATCGAGCGTGCGGAACTGGAAGAAAATATTGACGAGAAGCACGCTCGGCTTGAGTCCGCACATGAGCCGGACAATGTCCGCGATCCGCTCCGGGCCATGCGCCATGGCGCCATGCAGCTCGACGAGCGCGCCGACTTTACCGCCGAGGGCGATCAGCTGGTCGAGTGTCGCCATCGTCATGCCTGCGCCGTTCATGATCGCCGCGATGTTGCCCTGCATCTCTATGCCTATCGTCCCGAGCTTGCGCGCGGCGACTTCAAAAGCGGTGCCGTCGAATTCGTGCGGGCGCGCGGCATGGCGGTACGCGGCATCCTCGTCGAGCACGCACTTTGCGTCGGCTGCGACGACCGCGCCATCCTTCAATACGGCAAGCGGATTGATCTCCAGCAATTCGGCGTCTTCATTCAGGAGCGCGGCATAGAGGTTGGCGACGACGGCTCCAAGGCGGTCGCGGGCAGCCTCGGGAGGATCGAGAAACCGGACGATTTCGTCCACGACGAACGGCCGCAGACCGAGCAGGGGATCGACCGGGCGGCGCAGTATCCGGCCGGCTGCCACCGCTTCGATGTCGACGCCGCCTACCGGGCTGGCAATGATCTCGGGCATCCCGGCGTCGCGGTCGACCAGCGCGCACAGATAATATTCCTTCGCGATCGCGAGCCGCTCTTCGATATACGCCGCCTTTACGGTCGCGCTGCCGAGCGTGGATCCGACCAGCTTTTGAGCGGCGGTTTGAGCCTCGGTGCGGCCGCGCACGAACTGTATACCGCCGGTCTTGCCGCGGCCGCCGGCCAGCACCTGCGCCTTGACGACGAGCTCTCCCTCGAGGCCGGCTGGCACATCGGGATACACGCCGCCGCGCGGTATCGGTATCCCGTTGCGGGCAAGCATAGCCTTGCCCTCGTGCTCGAGGAGCCGGATCACTGCCGTTCAATCACTTCGAGACATCCCACGGCTCGAACGGCTCGTATTGAAGATCGATCCAGTCGGCGGTGAACTTGGGCTCGCGTTTTTCCAGGAACGCCTTCGGGCCTTCCCGCGCATCCGCATGAAACATGAGCTCGACGTTGCAAAGTATCTGATGCTCGATGCCCTTGACCGGATCGCAGGCAAGCCCCTGGTTGCGCGCGTTCTTGATCGCGCCGATCGCGGCGGTCGGGCCCTTGGCCAGCTTGGCCGCGAACTCGTAGGTTTTCGCTTCGAGCTCGGCGTCGGAATAAATTTTCGTGACGAGGTGCAGGCGCAGCGCTTCTTCCATATCGATGGTATCGCCCAGCAGCAGAAGTTCCGTCGCCTTGCCCAGCCCCACCATGCGCGGCAGCAGGTACGCGCAGCCGCCGCCCATCCCGCGCTTGATGTACGCGGCGGCGAATTTCGCGCCCTTCGAGACCAGGCGGAAATCGCACGCGAGCGCGAGGTCGAAGCCGCCCCCGTACGCATAGCCCTGCACCATCGCGACCACCGGCTTGCGCAGCGTCATGATGTCGATGATGAGCCGTGGATATCCCGTCCGCAGCCGCGTGTGCAGGTCAGGCTGGCCAAACTCAAATCTTTCTTCCTTGGAATGATGCAGGTCGTCGCCGGCGCAGAAGTTGCCGCCGCCGCCGCGCAGGACGATCGCGCGAATGTCGTTATCCCGCCGGGCCTGCTCCAGGCAATCGATCAGGTCGATGATCATCGACGGGATCAGGGCGTTGCGCTTCTTCGGGCGATCCATCGTGATGGTCGCGATCTTGTTCTTCGTTTCATACAGAATCAGGTCATTTTTCGACATGTTTGCCCGCGCCTTTCCGTGAAATTATTTGCCGCGTTTACGCTTCGCTTTTACCGAGCTTGCGCCTTGACTGACGCGCCTGCCGCGCACTTCGTAAAATTTATCCATCATTCGTTGCGGTTCCCTGCTCGAGAAACTGGTGTGATGACTTTCGGTCGCGACCCCGAACGCGTTATCAAAACCCGCCTGCGTCGCCTCGCGGATAAGCTGCTTGTTGAGCCGCATTGCAACCGGCGGTTTCGCCGCCAGCATTTCCGCCGTCGTAATGGCGGCCGACAGCACTTCGTCTTCAGGGACTATCCGATGCAGCAGGCCCAGGCGTTCGCATTCCATGGCGCTTATCATTCTTCCCGTCAGAATGAGCTCTATCGCGCGCGACAAACCCACCATTTCACGCAGAATCCAGAAGCCGAGAGCGCTGACGATCCCCGAATTTATCTCGGGCTGTCCCATCGTTATTTTGTCGTGCCCGATCCGGTAATCCGTCAGCAGAGAGACCTGAAACGCGGATCCGGCAGCCAACCCGTTGAGCGCGCAAACTATGGGTTTGGGCAGAACGCGGATTCCTTCGTACAGTACCCGCCATTCGTCTATCCATAACTTGGAGCGCTCGGGGTCGAACTTGCGGGCTTCGTCGAGGTCCTGCCCGGCGCAAAAGGCCTCGGTGCCCGCGCCCGTCAATACAATTGCTCTGACGCCGGGGGCATCCTTCGCCGCAGTCAGGGCTTCGAGCAATTCGATCCGCATCGGCATATGCCACGCGTTCATGACCTTGGGCCGGTTGAGCGTGATCACATTGACCGCCCTGATTTGATTCACTTTGATGAATTTATACAAAATGTTTCCCCTGGCCTGCCCGCGCGGACGCCCGGCGAGCGCGAAACTGCATATTAATGATTTCGTTCGATAACGCTATCAGCGAATGCAACCGGCGGCAATTCGTTAATATAGCTATTTTTTTCGCTTGCTGTCAGGTATTTTCGCTGGTCGGTCGCAACCGCTGGAATACACTATGATCGAAATGGCCCCGGTTGGAGAAGTGACGATACGCGAAATCATGGATCGCCGCGCCCGCGACGAGCCGGAGCACATCTACTGCTATTTCAAAAACCGCGCATATACATTCGGCGAGATCGACGACGCGGTAAACCGGGTGGCGAATGGTCTGCTTGAACTGGGCCTTGCGGCCGGCGACCGCGTCGGCCTGATGCTGCCCAGTCATCCGGACCACATTGTTTCAATTTTCGCGTTGGCAAAAATCGGCCTGGTTCGCGTTCCGGTAAATGTGCATTTGAAAGGCGCCGCGCTCGATTACCTGTTCGATCAGTTCGAGCCCCGCGCCTTGATCGTCGACGCGGCGTACGAGGAGCAGATCCGCCCGGTCCTGCAGACCCGGCCCATCGAGTCGATCATCTGGCGTGGCGCATCCGCAAAGAATGGCAAAACCTATTCCGACCTCGCCGGGCACGCGAACAACCGGCCGCCGCCGATCGCACCCAAGACCGACGATATCCTTGCCCTGACTCCGAGTTCGGGCACCACGGGGGCGCCCAAGGGTGTGCTCAAATCGGACCGGACCTTGCGGGCTGGCCCCATGGGGACACGCGCTCTCACCGGAATGAAGCATGGCGATGTGTTCTTTTTCTGGGAAGCGCTCCACCACGGCGCCGGCGTCGCGGTGCTCATTGCCGCCGTGATCGAGCGCATCACGCTCGCGATGGTGGAACGCTTCAGCGCCTCGCAGTTCTGGGCCGAGGTGCGGCGCCACCAGGCGACGCACATCCATTATCTGGGCGGCGTGCTGCCGATGCTCCTGAAGCAGCCGGCGAATCCCGGCGACAAAAACCATACCGTGCGGATCGCCTGGGGCGGCGGCTGCCCACTTGAAGTCTGGCGCCCATTTGAGGAGCGTTTCGGCGTGCAGATCCGGGAGGGATACGGGCTGTCCGAGCTGATTACGTTCGTCATGATCAATACCGACGGCCCGGTGGGCTCGGTCGGCAAGCCGTTGCCCTATTTCGACGTCAAGCTCATTGGTGATGATGGCGCAGAGGTGTCCGCCGGCGATACAGGAGAAATCGTCGTGCGCGCCCGCGAGCCGGGCCTGCAGTTTCTCGGTTACTTCCGCAATCCGGAGGCCGCGGCCGCCGCGCTGCGCGGCGACTGGTTTTGCACCGGGGATATTGGCCGCATGGATGCGCACGGCTATTTTTATTTTGCCGGCCGGAAGAAGGACTCGGTGCGCCGGCGCGGCGTGAACATTTCCGCCTGGGAAGTCGAGCGCGTCATCAACGAACACGAAGACGTCGAGGAGTGCGCGCTGATTGCCGTGCCGAGCGAACTCGGCGATGATGAATTGCTGATTTACGTGAAGAAGGTCGACGGCCGCGATCTCGATCCGCGGGAACTGATCCGCTGGTGCGAGCCGCGGATGCCGTATTTTCAGATTCCGCGCTACGTCGGGTTCGTCGACGAATTTCCAAAGACACCCACGCAGCGCATCCGGAAAACGGATCTGTCGCGCTCGGTTGACGGCTGCTGGGATGTCGAGAAATCGGGCTACGTCGTCAATCGCAAAGGCTGACGCCGGCCCGGCAAGCATGCATCATGAGGTCGTTACGCGGATTCCGGAAATTTCTGTGAACATAACGAGGAGTATGCATATGCACATTATTCTCAGGGCAATCGTCATGGCGCCATTCTTTTTTTGCTGCCTTGGCATTCGGATGGCACCGGCGCAGGATTATCCGTCCAGGCCGCTTCAACTGGTGGTGCCATTTCCCGCGGGCGGAGCGGTTGACGTGGTGGGACGGCTGGTCGGACAAAAATTGGCCGTGGGTCTCGGCAAGCCGGTCACCATCGATAACCGCGCGGGATTCGCCGGCAACATCGGCGCCCAGTACGTGGCCAGGGCGCCGGCGGACGGCTATACGCTGCTGATGGCTGCGTTGACGACCTATTCGATCAACGCGACCTTGATGCGCGGCACCACTGGGTACGATCTGGAAAAGGACTTTGCGCCAATCGGAATCGTGGGTGTTCTCCCATTGGTTCTCGTGATCAATGCGTCTCTGCCATCCAACTCTCTCGCCGAGCTGATTGCGCTCGCCAAAAGGCGTCCCGGCGAGCTCACGTTCGCGTCAGCCGGCAACGGATCGGTCGAGCACGTGACCGGCGAACTCTTCAAGCGCCAGGCCGCGATCGACATCCTGCATATTCCCTACAAGGGCGCGGCTCCGGCCATCACGGATCTGTTGGGCGGGCAGGTATTCATCATGTTCGCGACCGTCCCGACCGCGCTGGCGAATCTCAAGGGCACGAGGCTCAAGGCCATTGCAGTAACGACCCCCCAGCGTCTCGCCACGCTGCCCAATGTGCCCACCACCAATGAAGCCGGCCTGAAAGGATTCGAGGTCTCTTCGGTCTATGGCGTGCTCGCCGGTGCCGACACGCCGCGATCCGTGATCGATCGCCTGAATCGCGAGCTTGCGAAAGCGGTGGAGTTCAATGATGTCAAGGAACGCTTCCAGCTGCTGGGGATCGAGCCAACTCACACCTCGCCCGAACAAGCCGCCGCGCGCATCAAGAACGAGATTGCCAGGTGGGCGAAGGTCATTGCCGACGCGAATATCAAAGTTGAGTAATGATGATCTGCAATGGCGCGTGCCAGATAACCGTTGTCGAAACTTTGCAGTCATCCTACTATTTGACTGGGGCCGTCGATCCAGACGGTTTCTCACCGGGTGATTGACATGCGATCGTTATTCAGAACCGTGGCTTTTCTCGCGCTGGCGCTCGTTTCCGGTTTCCTCGCCGCGCAGCCTTATCCCTACAAACCGATCCGCATCATTCTCGGGTTCCCGCCGGGCGGCGCCGTGGATGTCGTTGGCCGCATACTCGCGCAGAAGCTCACCGAAAGTTTCGGACAGCAAGTCATCGTGGACAACCGCGCCGGCGCGAACGGCATCATCGGTGCCGACATTGCCGCCAAAGCCGCGCCTGACGGCTACACGATCCTGCTCGGCACCACGAGCAACTTCACCATCAATCCGCTGCTGAATACCAGCCTGCCATTCAGCTTCGACCGTGATTTCACGCCCCTCACCCAGGTGACGTCGGTGCCATTCCTGCTTTTTGCCCATCCGTCCGTCGCGGCAAGTACGCTCGGCGAGTTCATCGCTTTCGCCAAAGCGAATCCCGGCAAGGTCAATTACTACTCCAGCGGCATCGGCAGCCTGCCGCATCTCGCCGGCGAACTGCTGAACTCCCTGGCCGGCATCAAAACGGTTCACGTCGCGTACAAGGGCACCGCGCCCGGCCTTAACGACCTGCTTGCCGGTCAGGTGCAGTTCGGCTTCGACGCCGCCACGCCCGGCATTCAGTACGTCAAGCCGGGCAGGCTGAAGGTCATTGCAACTACGGGACAAAAACGCCTGCCCTTTCTTCCGGACATCGCTTCAGCCAACGAAACACTGCCCGGCCTCGAAGTCGTGAATTGGCACGGGATGATGGTGCCGGCGGGCACCCCGCGCGCAGTGATTTCGCGGCTGCATGCCGAAATCGTCAAAGCGATGAACATCCCCGACATACGCGAGAAACTGATAGCCCTGGGCACCGACCCGGTCGGCAGCTCGCCCGGGGAATTCGGCGCATTCATGAAATCCGAAGCGCTCAAATGGGCGCGCGTGATCAAAAACGCCAACATCCATCTGGACTGATCCTGTATCCGGCTCCCGCCATGAAACCTGCAACGATTGCGGCCGCCGTGACCGTCCCGGCGCTTTACATTCTTCCCCGCAGCTGACCGTGCCGGCCGATTCGGATGTCGTAATCATCGGCGGCGGCGTGATCGGTTGCGCCGTCGCCTACTATTTATCCAAACAGGGCGCACGCGTAACCGTGGTCGAGCGCGCGGCTGTCGGCAGCGGCGCGTCCTCGGCAAATTCGGGCGTGATTTCCATGGCCACCAAAAAACCCGGCCTCACGCTGGACCTGGCGCTCGCCAGTCAGCGTCTGTACGAAAGGCTCGCCTGGGAACTGCAAGCGGATATCGAGTACTCGGTGGAAGGCAGTTTGATCGTCGCGGAGAACGAGACCGAAGCCGCCTATCTGGAAGAGCTTGCGGCAGCCCAGCAAGCGGCCGGTGTGCCGGTGCAGATGGTTCCGGCAGCCCGCTGTCCGGAAATGAACCCGTTGCTGGAAGGACGCGTTCTGGCGGGCTTGTATTGCGCGACCGACGCGCAAACCAATCCGTTCAAAGTGACCCAGGCATTTGCGCGCGCGGCGCAGGAGCGAGGCGCGCGGATACTTGGCGGCACGCAGGTGCAGGCAATCGAAACGGAGGGAAACCGTCTCGCCAGGGTCCTCACCTCACGCGGCCCGCTGCGCGCAAACTGGGTAGTGAACGCTGCGGGCGCGTATGCCGCCGAGGTCGGCAAAATGGTCGGGGTAGTTCATGAGGTGCTGCCGCGACGCGGCCAGATCGTGGTGCTCGAGGCAGTCGAGGGCCTGCCGGGCATGCGCGTTTCCGGAGCGGGCGCGCTGCTGGCCAAACATCGCGGTTCCGCGGCGGCCTCCGGTGGCGACGCCAATATATCTTTCAGTTACACGAGCAAACCGGCAAGCGCGACGGTGCTGCTCGGCAGTACCAATGAATTCGCCGGCTACGACACGCGCACGACACTGGAAGCGGTGGCGGGAATTTGCCGTTGCGCGACGCGTCTCATGCCGCGCCTGGGAGAGTTGAACGCGTTGCGCAGTTGGGCCGGGCTCAGGCCCTATTCGGCCAATGGCCCGCTATTGGGTCATTGCGGCGGCCCGGCCGGCTACGCAGTCGCGACCGGGCACGGTGGGGACGGCGTCGCGCTGGCGCCGATCAGCGGTCTGTACCTGGCGGAGTTCATCGCTCGCGACGGCCAAGGACCCGGTCTGCCGGAATTTTTGAACGGCCTGAAAACGGCCGCCTGACGAAAGCGTCTTCGACATGCCGACGGACCACAAAATCGCCCCGGGCGAAGTCGTTACGTTCTGGCTCGACGGGCAGGCGCTGCAGGCGCGGCGCGGTCAGACGCTCGCGACGGCGCTTTTTGTGAATGGCCGGCGGACATTGCGGCGCACACGCAACGCAGGCAAGCCGCGGGGACTTTATTGCGCAATGGGCAGTTGTTTCGATTGCATCGTGACCGTCAATGGCAAAACCGGCGTGCGGGCGTGCATGACCAAAGTCGAAGCCGGCATGCAGGTAATTTCGCCCGCGCAGTTCAAACCACATGGGTCCAAAACATGAGTTTTGTGCTTGATGCGGACATTGCGGTCGTCGGCGCCGGGCCGGCCGGACTGGCCGCGGCATCGGCCGCCGCCGGAGTTGGCGCGCGGGTCGTGGTGCTGGACGAATATCCGGAGCCCGGCGGGCAGTTCTACAAGCAGCTTCCCGGCGAATACGCGGTGCCGGACCGCTCGCAGCTCGACCGCGATTACACAAAAGGTGACGCATTGCTCGCCAAAGTACGGGCCGCGGGCGCCACGTTGTCGAATGAAACCCTGGTCTGGGGCAGCTTCGCGCCGGGCGTGCTGGCGGTCGCGCGGCGCGGGGAAGCGGGGACGGTCAGGTCGCGCAAAATCATCGTCGCGAGCGGCGCGTACGAGCGGCCGGCGGTTTTCCCCGGCTGGGACCTGCCGGGCGTGATGACGCCGGGCGGCGCGCAGACGCTCGCAAAAAACCAGCAGCTCGCGCCGGGAAAACGCATCGTGCTGGCGGGCTCCGGCCCCTTCCTGCTGCCGGTCGCCAAGTCGCTGATCGCAGCCGGCGCCGACCTGATCGGCATCTACGAAGCGACGCATCCGCGCGAGTGGGTGAAGCACGCGTTTCGACTGTGGGGACGGTGGGAGCGTGTCGGCGAGGCCCTGAGTTATCGCCGCGCGCTCGCCGACGCGGGCGTGCCGATTCGGTTCGGGCATATTGTGGCGAGAGCGGAAGGCACCGAATCCTTGCAGCGCGTAGTTTTAATGCGTTGCGACCGCGCAGGACGCGCGCGCGCGGGAACGGAGCGCATCGAGGACGCAGATACGCTGTGCGCTGGCTACGGGTTCATTCCCGCGGTTCAACTGACGCGCCTGCTCGGCTGCGAGCATCGTTACGGCGCGCGCCGGGGCGGCTGGATTCCGGCGCACGATGCGGACATGGAAACCAGCGTGCCGGGCGTGTTCGTCGCGGGCGAGGTCGCCGGCATCGGCGGCGCGTACGCAGCGCTCGCCGAAGGAGAGCTGGCAGGACTGATGGCGGCACGACAACTCGGTTACCAGGTGGCGGACGCCGAACTGGCGCGTGCCCGCAGCGAGCGTATCCATCACCGTGGGTTCGGAGATCTCGTCAACGAAGTGTTCGCAGTCAAGCCCGGGGTGTTTGATCAGGTCGCCGACGATACCCTGGTATGCCGCTGCGAAGAAGTCACGGCCGGGCAGATACGCGCGGCGGCGGTTGCCTGGGGCGCCAATGTGAATTTCATCAAAGGCATCACCCGCTGCGGCATGGGATATTGTCAGGGGCGAATCTGCGGCAGCATCGTGGAGGAACTGACGGCGCGGGCCGTGGGATGTCCGCCGGGCGGAGTGGATCATTTTCACGTGCGCCCGCCGCTCAAGCCGGTGCGGGTTCAGGAACTCGCCGATATGAGCTTAGAGTAATTCGTTATCAACGATTTCTGTCTGGCGCCGGGCGAAGGAGTTCCGGCGCAACGTCAGGTGCACGCACTATTCGGCTTTGATGTTGGCCATCTTGACCACGTCCGCCCACTTCTTGATCTCGCTCGAGATGAACAGCCGAAACTCCTCCGGCATCAGGATTATCGGATCGAGTCCCAGACCGAGGAACCGCTCACGCACATCGGCCAGTTGCGCCATGCGCGCGATTTCGGTGCTCAGTTTGCCAACAACCGGCTTGGGCAGGCCCGCGGGTCCCTGATAGCCATACCAGATCGCGGCTTCAAAATCCTTGATGCCGCTCTCGTCCAGCGTCGGCACCTCGGGCGCCACCGCCGTGCGCTGCTTGCTGCAGATGCCCAGCACGCGCAGCTTCCCGGATTTCACCAACGGCATGGCGGTGGGAATGCTGGTGAACACGGAATTGATCTGGCTGGAGGCCACTTCGGCGAGCGCGGGCGCGAGGCCTTTGTACGGCACGTGCGTAAGGTTGACGCCGGCGCGATACTTGAACAGTTCGGCGACGACGTGCGACGAGGCGCCGGTGCCGGCCGAACCTATCGTCAATTTGCCGGGTTGCGACTTGGCGAGCTTGATGAACTCCTGCAGGGTCTGCGCCGGCACCGTGGTGCTGATCACCAGCATCATCGGCGACGATGCAACCATCACGACGGGCGTGAAATCCTTGACCGGGTCGTAGAGCACCTTGGCGAACACGCTCGGATTCACCACGAACGGCGTATCGCTGAGGAACAGCGTGTAGCCATCGGGCGCCGCCTGCGCGACGATCGAAGCGCCGATCATTCCCGCCGCACCCCCCCGGTTGTCGACCACGACGGCGTGGCCCAAACGCTCGCTCAGTTTCTGACCAATGATGCGCGCAATGATGTCGGTCGAGCCGCCGGGCGGATAAGCCACGATTACACGGATGGGTTTGGTCGGATACTCCTGGGCGCCGGCAGCGCCTGCGGCGACCGCCGCCAAGGCAAAACACAGTGCTTTCGCGAAGTTGTTCATCGTGAGCCCTCTTGAGATTGCACGTTCAGTCAAGCATCCCCGGCCAATCAAAGCGTAGCTGCATCAATCCAGACGCATCTTCGCCGCCTTGATCACGGCGCCCCATTTGACGTCCTCAGCGCGGATAAACGCGGTGAACTCGGCGGACGAATTGCCGACAGCATCCGATCCCTGGGCCGCCAGTTTGTCGATCATGTCCTTTTGCCGCAGCGCCTTGACGGATTCGCCATGCAAACGGGCGACGATTTCCCTGGGCGTAGCGACCGGCGCGACCAGACCGTACCAGCCCGTCACTTCGTAGCCCGGCAGTCCGGCCTCGCGCATTGTCGGAACATCCGGCAAGTAACTCAGGCGTTTGCCGCTGGTGACCGCGAGCGCCCGCATTCTGCCGGAAGCCACATACGGCGACGCTATCAACGCGTTCTCGAATGACAGGTCGACCTCTCCTGCCAGCAGCGCGGTCAATGCCGGCGCACCGCCGCGGTATGGCACGTGGGTAATCTCGGTCTTCGAAACCATTTTGAATAACTCGCCGGCGAGGTGAGGCGTGCTGCCGTTGCCAGAACTTGCGTAGTTGAGCTTCCCGGGCTGATTGCGCGCCAGCGCCAGAAGCTCCTTTACGGTCCGGACGGGCACGCTTGGATGCACGACCAGAAAGTTGGTATTGGACACGACCTGCGTTACCGCGACAAAATCGCGCAACGGTACATAGGGCAGGTCCGCATGCAGATACTTGTTCACGACCAGGGTCCCGAGCGTGCCCATCATCAGCGTATAACCGTCGGCCGGGCTCTTGGCGACGAAATCGCCGCCCGGCACGCCGCCGCCGCCCGCGCGGTTATCGACCACGAACTGCTGATGAAACGCTTCGGTGAGCTTCTGCGCCAGCAGCCGCGTGACGACATCAGTCGGTCCGCCCGAGGGAAATCCCACGACGAGACGCACCGTATGCGCGGGATAGCCGGACGCCGGCATCTGGGCCACGGCCAGCGGCGCCATTATGCCGAGCAGCACTCCCATGACCGCACGCAGCATGGCTACTGCGCCTTGATGCCCGACTCGCGTGCGACACGGATCCACTTTTCAGTATCGCTCGCAAGAATGCGCGCAAACTCCGCCGGTGAAACGATTTTGGGCTCGGCGCCTTCAGCCGCCAGTTTTTGCGCCGACTCGGGCTGCGCGAGGATGAGTCCGATCTCCTTGTTGAGCTTCGCGATGATCGGCTGCGGAGTGCCGGCGGGAGCCAGCATGCCCCACCATACCGTGAACTCGTAGCCTGGCGCCCCCGATTCGGCAATGGTCGGCACGTCGGGCAACAACGCGGTGCGTTTGGCACCGCCGACACCGAGCGCCTTGATCTTGCCAGTGCGTACTTGCGGCAGGCACAACGGCAGCGTGCACACGATCAGCGGCACCTGGCCGCCCATTACTTCGATGAGCGCCGGTCCGCCCCCTTTGTAGGGCACGTGCACGAGTTCGATGCCGGCCATGCGCGCCAGCAGCTCGCCGCCGAAATGATTGATACCGCCGGCGCCGGAAGTCGCGTACGCGATGCTCGCCGGTTTCGCTTTGGCGAGGACGATGAGTTCCCTGACCGTATTCGCGGGGAAAGACGGATGCGCGGCCAGCATGTTGGGCCCGGCGCCTATCATGGACACAGCGGCAAATGACTTGACCGGATCGAACGGCAGTTTATAGACGGCGGCATTCATCGTGTGCGACGCGGATACCACCAGCAGGGTATAGCCGTCAGGCGTCGCCTTCGCCGCGAGGTCCGTGCCGATGATGCCGTTGGCCCCGCCGCGATTGTCGACCACCACCTGCCGGCCGAAGCGCTCGCCGAGCTTGCCGCCGACGAAACGCGCGAGCATGTCATTGCTGCTGGCAGGCGGAAAGGCAACAATAATGCGCACCGGCTTGCCGGGATATACGGCCTGGGAGTCAGCTGCTCCCGCGTTCAGTCCGAGCGCAGCCGCCGAAGCAAAGACGGCGGCCACGCCAGCGGCTTTTGTCCGCGACGGCTGCAGCGCCAAACCCTTGACAGTCGAAACCCGCAATGTACTCTCCGCTAGGATACGATGAGCAAAACGCCTTTGCTCCTAATACTATGGCTTATCCAGTTCGCACCCGGTGCCGCACGCGCATGAGGGAGCACCGTTCTCCCTCAGGTCGCGCGTGGATCGGATCAGTCAAAGAAACCGGAATGCTCGGCCAGCGCTTCGACGTATTTGGCGAGCGCGCGCACGGCGAAACGAACGGGTTCTTCCATGACCTTGCCGTTCTCGTCCGTGGTGCCCAGACCCGGGGACATCCGGATATTGGCATCGTATGAAATACAGGGAATGATCCCCATGTTGCGCATGCCGGTCTGGATCATCGACGTGCCCGAGTACATGTCCTCGATCGAGAAAATCGGCAGGCCCATCTTGCCGTTCTTCCAGGTCCGTTCGTAATTGATCTCGACGCCGCAACTGTTGTAGTCCTTGTTGATGACGAGACCTTCACGCAGCCGGCGATCGAGCTTCGAGAATTCATCAATGGTGATGTCGTACCAGGTATCGGCCGCGCGCTTGAACGAATCCGGCTTGTCGAGCAGCACGCGCAGCGCGGCGATCATGCCGAGCAGCGCTTCCTTGCCCGGGTCCATCGTCACGTAGGCGGCCTTGCCGTGCGACAACAGGCCGCCGGCGCGCGGCCCCTGCACGCCGAGCGCGCGCGCGAGCGGGCTGATCATTTCCTCGCGCCCGATCGCCAGGCCGCTGGTCGGCGCGCCCGACGACTTGTCCATGCTGTAGAGCATCAGGTCGGCACCGACCTTGCGAATGTCCGAGCCCGCGAATGGCAGGCCCGCCGCGTTGTCGACGATCGACGGCACGTTGTAGTCGTTCGCGACCGCCGCCATCGCCTTGTGCAGCACGGGGACGCCGTTCTTGTCGACTTCGCCGTAGCCGTAGCCTGGATTGGTGTAGGCGCAGAAACTGACTGCCGAAAGCAGCTCGGCGTGTTTTTTCGCCTCCTCGGAGAATCTGACCGCCGTCGCCTTGGCATCGACGTTGAGCAGCAGCGGCACCGGGTTGTAATTGATGCCGTGGCTGTCGTACTGGGCGCCGACCATCGGCACCAGCACGGTATCGAGATTCGTCAGCCGCTTGCCCAACTGGCCGTACTCGCCGGCGGTCACGCCGCGGTCGGCGAAAAGGTCCTTGTAGCGCGGCGGGAACGGACGCCCGTAACCGGCCTGGTGATGCGCGTGGCGCTCCAGTGGGGCGAGATAGCGCGTGCGGTAGTTATCGCCGCGCCCCGCGATAGGCGGCGTGGCGAGCGTGTCGAAACTCAGGTACAGCAGCGCTTCACACGTGCTCGCCGCGACGGCATCGTACTCGTCGCCGTAATAGCTCTTGACCACCCGGCGCAGCTCGAAGTCGAGGCTCGCGCAGTTGATCACCTTGCGGTTGCCGGCCTCCACCGCGTCCGAAACGGCCTTGCGCATCAGCGCGTGGCACTCCGACACCGTGCCCGACAGTCCGATCTGGCCGAGATATTTGTCGGGCATGCCGATTTCCTTCGGGATCTTCTTGGTCCGCGCATAGAACTCGCCGAGCGTCTCGGAAAGATGCCGGTACATGTCGATTTTGAACTGGAAGCGCCCTTTCCTGGCTGCCTTCGCGATCGCTTTTTGCTGCGTCATGTCGTTCATTATCAGCTCCTGTTCTTCAACAATTCGTTCCAGAATACCCCGCCCTTCGCCTGCAGGCGGGGATCGATTTCCTCGAACACCACGGTCACCTGATCGGGCCGCACCGCCACCACATCCACGAACGCCTGCGTGACGCGCTGCGCGATCTCGCGGCGCTGCTCCGCGGTGCGGGTATTCAGCCATTCGACACGTATGCGCGGCACGCCAAAACTCCTCGTCTTATCGCGGCGGTACGAAAACCACCGGGTCGCCCGGCCGCTGGCCGAGTTGGATGCCGGTCACCGGGCGCGGGCCCTTGACCACCATGTTGTAATGGTTCGGGAAATGACTGTCGTCGAAGCCGGCAAGCGTGCCGATCACCCGGCTGCCGATCTGCAGCACGTCGCCCTCGACCAGCACGCCGGCCGCCTGGAATTCGACAAAGCCCAGGTAATGGCAGCGGTTGACGCGCCTGCCCGGGCCGGCGGCGAGTTCGTCAGTGACGATCAATTCGTGCACCTCGTAGCGCCGGATGCAGCGCGTGCGCGGATGGATCAGCGTGAGGCCGCGCCCTTCGCGGCGGCTGTCGAGCACGCCGACGAAACGAGCCTCGAGCGGCAGGCGCTCTATGCGGGGCGCCGCAGCGATGATACCGGCCTCGTACGGATCGCGAGGCTTGCGCAAAGGCTTAGTCATGAATGCTCGTGCCGGCGGCGGCCAGGAAGCGCGCCTTGCCCTGCAGGATATGCTGCTCCATGGCGGCTGCCGCGCGCACCGCGTCCTGCGCCACGATCGCCTCGACGATGTCGCGGTGTTCGCGGTTGGAAAGCTTCATGGCGCTGGCCGACACCAGCCCGCGGCGGCGAAACAACTGTATTTCCTTGGCGAGCCCCTGGTAGATCTCGACCAGCCGGCGGTTATTGGTGGCCTGCACCAGCGCGGCGTGGAAGTCGCTGTTCAGTTCACGAAAGCGTTCGGCGTTGCCCACGCGCTGCGCCTTGTCCATCGCATCCACCATCGCCTTGATTTGCGCCAGCTGGTCCGGCGTAATGTTCTTGGCCAGCAGCTCGCCGGCGAGACGCATAAGCCCGGCGCGCAGATCATAGAGGTCAACGACTTCTTTCTGCGCCAGCTTGCGCACGAAGAAACCGCGGTTGATCTGGAATTCGAGCAGTCCGGCCTGGACGAGCGAACGGCACGCTTCGCGGATCGGACCGCGGCTGATGTTGAAGCGGGCGGCGAGCGCAAGTTCGTTCAGGCGGTCACCCATGTCGAGCTCGCCGTCGAGGATCATGCGTTCGATCTCGACCTGCAGCACGCTCACCAATGAATGCGAGCGCAGCATGTCCATCGCCGATGCCGCATCGGGTTGATCGCGCGCAATACGTATTGGTGCGGTAGCCATCGACTAATGTTATGCAATCTACATAAGATTGTCAACAGTTGGCAATTCTGCTACGATAATGGGGTCGTTACTGCCCTTCTTGGCCAAGAAGCGGTCGGAGGAGCCTCGGCGTCCTGATCGCGATTGATTGACCAACCAACTACCGGCACCCGAAGAGGCTCATGCGCTACATCACCGATACCGAAGTCGAACAGCTGGTCACCATCGACGAGTCGATCGAATGTCTGGAACAGGCCTTCCTTGCTTTCGCCCGAGGCGATGCGGCAGTGCAGCCGCGGCTGCGCACCGAGGCCGGCGGCATCAAATTGAGCACGCTCGGCGCGGTGATGCCGACGCTCGGCTACGCCGGCGCGAAGGTCTACACGACGATCGCCGGACGTTTTTCGTTCGCACTGATCCTGTTTCGCACCGCCGACGGCGCGCCGGTCGCGGTGATGGACGGCAACGCGCTGACCAAGGTGCGCACGGGCGCCGTGTCGGCGGTTGCGGCGCGCCGTCTGTCGGCGCCCGACGCATCGGTGCTGACGATATTCGGCTCCGGCGTGCAGGCGCGTGCCCACGCACTGGCGCTGCCGCGCGTGCGGCCGATCCGGGAAATCCGCGTGGTGAGCCGCTCCGAGCCGCGCGAATTCATAAACTTCATCGGCAAGCATACAGGCGTGCCGGTGGTGCCGACCGACGCCGCGCGCGGACTCGATGGCGCCGGCATCGTGGTGACCGCGACGCGCTCGAAGACGCCGTTGTTCGACGGCGGGCTGCTCGCGCCCGGCTGCTTCGTGGCTGCGATCGGCTCGAGCCTGCCCGATACACGCGAACTCGACGACACAGCGATGCGGCGCGCAAGCCGCATCGTCGTCGAGTGGCTCGAGCAGACGCGCGCCGAGGCTGGAGACCTGATCCTCGCCGACAAAGGCGGCGCAATCGACTGGAACAACGTGAGCGAACTTGGCGCGCTGCTGGTGGACAAGCAGGCACCGCGCACCGCGGGCGACGGCATCGTCGTCTTCAAGTCGGTCGGCTTCGGCCTCGAAGACGTCGCGCTCGCTGCACTCGCCTATCGCAAGGCTTCCGGCGAGCGCTGAAAACCGGGCCCCGTTCGCGCTTCACTTTTCATTCTTCCCTTAGTAATTGAGTGATTGAGAGATTGAGTAACCTCCCTGCTTAATCACTTAATCGCCGAATCACTTAATCGCTGATTTTCAATCACCCAATCCGGCGAACAGCGGCGTGCTCAGGTAACGCTCCCCGAACGACGGGATGATCACGACGATCAGCTTGCCTTTGTTGGATGCGCGCTTCGCGACTTCCAGCGCCGCCCACATTGCGGCGCCCGAGGAAATGCCGACGAGCAGCCCTTCTTCTTTCGCCATGCGCCGCGCGATGTCCATCGCATCGTCGTTCTTCACGCGCACGATCTCGTCGTAGATCTTCGTGTTCAGGATTCTGGGGATGAAGCCCGCGCCGATCGCCGGGATCACTCCATCGTCCGAACGTCCGGCGCGGCGCTCAGCTCCATTTCCGTGAGTTTCATCACCTCGTCGGCGGTGAATCCCGGCGCCACTTCTTCGAGCACGAACCGGCCGTCCCGCCAATGCAGCAGCGCGAGGTCGGTGACCACGTAAGTCACGCAGCCTTTCCCCGTCAGCGGATAGGTGCATTTGCGCCGCAGTTTCGGGCGGCCCTTGCTGTCGCTGTGCTCCATCACGATGATGAGGTCGCCTTTGCCCGACAGCAGGTCCATCGCGCCGCCGATGCCGCCTCGCCGTGCGTCCGCGGTGCTCCAGTTGGCGACGCTGCCGGACTGATCGACCTCGTAGGCGCCGAGGATCACGGTGTCGAGGCGGCCGCCGCGCGCCATCTCGAACGAGGTGACGCTGTCGAAGAAAGACGCGCCGGGCTTGAGCGAGACGAACTGGCCGGCGGCGTTATAGATGTCCGGATCGATCTCGTTATCGGTGGAAACCATGTGGCCGTAGCCGAGGACGCCGTTCTCCGCATGCAGGATCACGTCGCGATTCTGCAGGTAGTTCGAAACCATGGTCGGGATGCCCACGCCGAGATTGACGTAGGTGCCTTCCTTGACGAGCGCGGCGGCGCGCTTCGCGATGCCGGCCCGCGTCAGCCCCGGCTTGCCGTTGTAGAGCCGCGGCTTGTCCGAAGGACGCCGCTCGGGCCGGCGCCACGCCTTGCCGTCGACAGTCTGCGTAGTTTTTACAACGCGCGATACGAATATTCCCGGCAGGTCGATGAGCTCCGGCGCAATTCCGCCGGGCTCGACGATCTCGTCGACCTCCACGATTGCGACACGGGCCGCCTTGGCGAAGCTGGGATTGAAGTTCTGGCTGCCCCCGCGGAACTGAACGTTGCCCAAACGATCGGCGCGATATCCCCGCAGGAAAGCGTAGTCCACGTGTATCGCATGTTCGAGCACGTGAGGCTTGCCATCGAAGTCGCGGATTTCCCTGCCCTCGGTGAGCGCGGTGCCGACGCTGGTCGGCGAATAGAACGCCGGGATGCCCGCGCCGCCCGCGCGGCACCGTTCGACCAGTATTCCCTGCGGCACCAGCTCCACGGCCATCTCACCGGCGACGATCTGGTCCTCGGACGCGGTGGGGGTGCCGGGCCGTACGGAAAACGCGGCAATCAGTTTCTTCACCTGCTTGTTCTCGGCCAGGATCTGGCCGCGAGTTGCTCCCGGGTCACCCAGGGAGTTGCAAACGATGCAGAGCTCTTTGGTTCCCTTGTCGCGCAAGGCAAGTATCAGGCTCGTTGCAAAGCGGTGCCCCACGCTGAAACCCGCGATTGCAATCGTCGCTCCATCAGGAATGTCCGCGATTGCCTGTGCCGGTGTAGCAATTACCTTGTCCATGCGCGTTCTCTCGCGTGATTTGAGGGCACTATCGGCGACGGTGGACGGGACCATCAGGATATTTCGCCTCTGACCCCTTGCCTTGATGACGTGCAATCTTACACGCAAGCCGAATTCGCGTGCGGCACGCGGCAACCGATACCTGTCCAGCGCTGAAAAAATGCGCCTGCCCGTAAATGTTAAGATGATCGGCGCGTTGTGGACGCGGCTTCATTTTCGTCAATACGAATGCTCGATCGCTCGCTATGAAAGCAGTTCAAATCCAGAAATTCGGCGGCCCGGAAGTCCTCGAAGTCGTGGATCTGCCGGTGCCGGAGCCCAAAGCCGGCGAAGTGCTGGTCAAGATGGCGTACGCGGGAGTCAATTTCACCGATATCTACCGGCGCTCCGGCCATTACGCGGAGTCGCCCACTTATCCGACCAAGTTGCCGGTGGTGCTCGGTCTGGAAGGTTCCGGTACCGTCGCCGCGGTCGGCGCCGAAGTCACGGGATTGACACCCGGGGCCCGCGTTGCATTCACGCGCGGCAGCGGGGCATACGCCGAGCATGCGAACGTGCCCGCGCGCTATATCGTGCGCATTCCGGACGGCTTGCCGCTCGATGTCGCCGCAGCGTCCATGACTCATGGCATCACAGCGCATTATCTCAGCCACGAGTTCGGCCTGAAGGCGGGCGATACATGCCTGATCCATGCCGGCGCGGGCGGTGTCGGGCAAATGCTGATACAGCTCGCCAAAATGAGAAACGTGCGTGTTATCGCGACGGTAGGCTCGAGTGCCAAGGCCGCTATTGCGCGCGGGCGCGGCGCCGACGAGGTGATTCTCTACCGCGACACCAATTTTCGCGAGGCAGTGCGCAAGTTGACGAACGATCGTGGCGTCGACGTTGTCTTCGATTCCGTGGGGAAAGACACCATACACGGATCGCTGTATTCGCTCAGGCCGCGCGGCACATGCGTGCTGTTCGGGCATACGTCGGGCAAGGTCGATCACTTCGATACCATGGATCTCGCCGAAGCCGGTTCGGTGTTCCTGACGCGGCCGCATATGCAGCATTATGTGGCGACGCCCGAGGAATACGCGCGGCGTGCCAATGACGTTTTGCGCTGGGTAGCCGAGGGCAGGCTGAAGGTCGCCATCCAGAAAAAATACCGGCTCGAAGAAGTCGCCGCGGCGCATACCGCGATGGCGGGGCGCCAGACGACAGGCAAGCTATTGCTGGACATGCAGGCCTAGAGCCGGGAAGCGGGCGGCCCCGTTTATCGCAGCAACGTCTGTGAATGTCGAAATCGAAATCAACAAGGAGGGCGGTCATGACTAACGCAACCCGGTCTTCACCCATGCTGGCGATCGCGCCTGGATTGTTGCTTGCGCTGACTGTGTGTTCGGCGCAGGCGCAACCGGGGGCGGCCGCGCAGAACTATCCCAGCAAGCCGATCCGCTTCATCGTTCCCTGGGTGGGAGGGGGAGGCACCGATATCGTGGCCCGGATCATCACGCAGAAGCTGGCGGAGAATCTCGGCCAGCAGATCGTGATCGACAACCGTCCCGGCGCCAATGGCGTCATCGGCGCCGAGATCGCGGCGAAAGCTCCGCCCGACGGATATACGATGGTTCTGCACGCGGTCGAGCATTTCATCAACGCGAGCGTCTACCGCGCGCTGCCGTACGACACGGTAAAGGACATCGCCCCGGTGACGCTGGTCGCCACGCACTATCTGGTGCTGATCGTCAATCCGGCTGCGCCGACGAAATCCGTCGCCGAGCTCGTTGCGCTTGCGAAATCGAAGCCGCAGGAGGTCAACTTCGGGTCCTGGGGCAACGGGAGTCTCGCGCAGCTGTCCGGTGAACTATTGAAGACCACGGCCAAGGTGGACATGACGCACGTGCCGTACAAAGGCGCTCCGCAAGCGGCCACGGACATCATGGCAGGCCGCATCACTTTCATGTTCACGACGATGCCGACCGGACTGCCCCTCGTGCAGGCCGGCAGATTGCGGGCCCTCGCCGTGACCAGCGCGCAACGACTCCCGTTTCTTGCCGACGTTCCGACCATGATCGAGGCCGGCTATCCTGGCTTCGAGGTCCAGTCCTGGCGGGGATTGTTCGTGCCGGCAGGAACACCCAAGAACATCATCGACAAGCTGCACGATCAAGTCGTGAAAGTCATGGAGATGCCGGAAGTGCGGCAGCGTGTCCTGACCGCCGGCTTCAGGGTCGTGACTTCCACACCCGCCCAGCTCGGGACTTTCAGCCGAGCGGAGCTGGCGAAGTGGGCGAAAGTGGTCAAGGAGGCGGGGGTGCGCGTCGAGTAGGTGAATTGCCGGATCCGGCGAATTCGCAATCCGAACCCAACCAGACCCTGCATGGCCCCTCGAGCCGCGCCGCACACACCATGACTTCACCCCGCGAAGATGTCCGGAAGATACTGGCGATTCTCGACGAATCCGATTGCAGGCAAGCGCGCATAGAGTTCGGCGACCTGAAACTCGATTTGCGCAGGCGCGGGGACGCGGCGGGTTTCGAAATCATGGGTCCGCACGAAAAGGCGGAGGATCGGCAAGCATCCCTGCCGGTTGCGAATGTTGCCGGCAAAGAGCCGATTGCATCGGCTGCGCCGGCGCAATCCAGTGCACGTCGGAAAAAAGCGATACCGAAAGGCGTTGTCGCGGCAGCTTCGCCGAAGCCGCGCAAGAGCGCTTCGCGAGTGGTGAAATTCATGGACACGACGCTGCGCGATGCGCACCAGTCGCTGTGGGCGACGCGCATGACGACAGCGATGATGCTGCCGGTGGCGGAGCGCCTGGACCGGATCGGTTACGACGCGATCGACCTGATGGGATTGATCCAGTTCGACGTCGCAGTCCGGTACTTGAAAGAGGATCCGTGGAAGCGGGTGCGTCTCATACGCGAGAAAATTACCCGCACCCCGATGCAGGCGTCGGTTCGCAGCAAGAGCCTCACTGGCTTCGGCGTCGTTCCGAACGACATCTTGCTGCTGTGGACCGAGCGGCTGATCGCCAACGGCCTCAAGCGGATACGCGCATTCGACGCTCTGGCGGATCTCGACAACATCGTCCACATACTCAGGTTCGCGAAGGAACAGGGCGCCTACACGGTGGGGGCGCTCGTGTACGGCCACAGCCCGGTGCATACGGACGAGCTCTACGTGAGCAAGGTCAAGGAGTTGATCGAGCGCACCAGCGTCGATGCGATCATGCTGAAGGACGCATGCGGCCTGCTGACTCCCGACCGCATACGCACGCTCGTCCCCGCGATGAAGAAGGTCATGGGCAAAGTGCCGCTGGAGCTACACAGCCACTGTCTCACCGGCTTAGCGCCGCTGGTGTACCTCGAGGGCGTCAAGCTCGGCGTCGACCAGGTGCATACGTCGATTGCTCCTCTCGCCAACGGGCCGGCGCAGCCCGCGACGCAAACGATCGCGAGAAACCTGCGCGCGATGGGTTATACGGCCGCGCTCGACGACAAGCTTATCGGTGAAGTGAGCGAGCACTTTCGCATGGTCACGGAACAGGAAGGCATGCCGCTGGGCGTGCCGATGGAATACGACGCTTTCCATTTCGAGCACCAGGTTCCCGGGGGCATGCTGACGAACTTCAAGTTTCAGCTTACGCAAGCGGGGCTCTTCCACCGGTATAACGACACGCTCGAAGAGTGCGCGCGCATACGGCGGGAGCTGGGCTGGCCCATCATGGTGACGCCATTTGCTCAGTTGGTTGGAACGCAGGCGGTGCTCAACGTCATTCAAGGTGAGCGCTACCGGACCGTGCCGGATGAAGTCAAGCAGTACGCGCTCGGGTACTACGGCAAGCTGCTAGCGCCGATCGAGCCGAACGTGCTGGACCGGATTATCGAAAACGGCTCGAAACAAATCCCGCTGGAGCTCCGGCCTCTCGATCCCGGCGTGCCGGGCCTCAGAAAGAAGTATCCGGACATGAGCGATGACGAGAGGCTGCTGCGGTACTCGTTTGCCGGATCCCAGGTGGATCAGATGCAGGCTGCGGGCCCGACGATAACCCATTACGATTTCAACAAACCCCTGCTGCATCTTCTGAACGAGCTGACGAAACGCCGCGAGTACAAGCACGTTTACGTCCAGAAAGGACCGGTCCGCCTGGAGCTCGACAGATGATGGGACAAGGCGGCCGATTGCGCATAGCGTCAGCCGATCCGCCGCCTCGGAATAAATAAACAAGCTGCGGCACAGTCATTTTCACTTCATCAACGCATGGATTCCGGCGACGGCCCGGAAATGCGCCGGCTCTTCGTCGCGATACCGCCACCTCTTCCGTATTCCGGCATGCGGCCCCGGTTGCACCCGCGGCGTATATGATGGTAATATACAGCGATGATCGATTTCGGACGCGTCGCAGGGTTCGACTGGGATCACGGCAACGATCGCAAGAATGAACGGCATGGCGTTTCCCGCGCCGAAGCGGAACAAGTATTTTTCGATTCGCAACTGCTGGTCGTGGCGGACGACAGGCACTCGGAAGCCGAACCGCGATTTCACGGCCTCGGGACGACTGCCGCCGGAAAGCTGCTCCACGTGACATTCACCGTTCGCCTCGATGGCACGAAGATTCGCGTCATCTCCGCGCGCGACGCGAGCCGCAAGGAAAGGACTATTTATGAGCAAGCAACGTAAAGCCGTTCCGCAATTCAAATCCGAAGCGGCGGAACGCAGGTTCTGGGAAGCGCGCGACAGCGCTGCGCTCGTCGATTGGTCGAAAGCGAAGCGCACGATTTTTCCCAACCTCAAGCCGACGACGCAGAGCATCTCGCTGCGCCTGCCGGTCCATTTGCTCGAGCGCATCAAGGCCGCGGCGAACGCGCGCGACGTGCCGTATCAATCCCTCATCAAGGTCTGGCTCGAGGAAAAAACGAAGAAGTCGGCGTGATGCAAGCGGGAGAGGAATTTTCTTCATCCTTCATCCGTGCCTGAGTGATCGAGCAATTGAGCGATTGAGTGCTTGGGTAATAGGCAATGGGGAAGCGCACTCGCAACCCGCAACTCGCAACTTGAACTAACCCTTCGCTCCTTCACTCCCTCACTCCTTCACTCATTCACTCATTCACGCCTCACTCGCGCAGCGCACCAGGGATCCAGGGCATTGCGTTCATCGAGAGCCGCCTGAAACCGTGGTCTGTCCCCGATTGCTTCCAGTCGGGCGCAACACCGGATCGATTGTCCGGCCTTATGTGCGCTGCCGAACAGATCACCCCGCGAGAAACGGAAATAATGGTTTCGCAGATAAAGCCGCCAGCAGCCCGATATTCGGTACTGGCCTGTCTCCGATCGTCATACCTTATGATTTACTCGAGAAGGAGCTTGTGATGAACCCCGTAAATTCCGCAATTGGCGTTGCGCTTTTTGCATTGGGTTCAGACGCTGTCTCACCGTCAACCAGCCGCTCCAGCCTGTCGGTTGGAAGTACTTACCGGAGTATTTCGATTCTTGAATTCAAAGGCGCAAGCTACCAAGGGGATTTCCTATGAAGCTCGATACGGCGCAGTCTTTGCACGTGGCCGTGCAAGAAAAACTTTCTCGTAATCGCGTTATTGCATTGCTGTTCGGCGCCGCCACGTTGCTGTTGGCGGGCTGGGCCGGCGCCGACCCGCCAGCACGCGTCGCGCGCCTGGGCTATATCAGCGGCGCCGTAAGCTTCTCGCCGGCCGGCGAGGACAATTGGGTGGAGGCGGCAATAAACCGGCCATTGATCACAGGCGACCGGTTGTGGGTGGATGCCGGCGCGCGTGCCGAGCTGCAGGTCGGCTCGGCCGTGTTCTACATGGGCGGCAGCACCAGCGTGACGCTGCTCAATCTCGACAACCGCGTCGCGCAACTGCAGCTGGCGCAGGGCACGCTGAACGTTCGGGTGCGGCGCCTCGGTCCGCGAGAAGTGATCGAGGTCGACACGCCGAATCTCGCGTATTCGATTCGCCGGCCAGGCGGATACCGGGTCGATGTCGATCCGGCCGGCAATGCGACGACCGTCGCAGCGCGCGACGGCCAGGCCGAGGTCTATGGCGAAGGCGCGTCGTACCTCGTCAATGCCGGGCAGACCTACCGTTACTACGGGACTAACTTGAGCGACTACGATTACCTCGAGGCGCCGCGGGCCGACGAGTTCGACAGCTGGTCCGACGACCGCAATCGCCGCGGCGACAATTCGCCTTCCGCACGCTACGTTTCGCGCGATGTGATCGGCTACGAGGACCTGGACGAGCACGGCAGCTGGCGCCCCGCCGCGGGCTACGGCAACGTGTGGTTCCCGAATCGCGTCGCGGCTGGCTGGGCGCCGTACCACGACGGACATTGGTCGTGGGTCGAGCCGTGGGGCTGGACCTGGATTGACGACGCGCCGTGGGGATTCGCGGTATCGCACTACGGCCGCTGGGCCAATCTCGGCGGAAACTGGGGCTGGGTTCCGGGGCCGGTCCGCGCGCAGCCCGTGTACGCGCCGGCGCTGGTCGCGTTCATCGGCGGTGTCAGTTTCAGCCTGGCGCTTTCCAGCGGCAATGCCGGCAGCGTGGGATGGTTTCCGCTCGGCCCGCGCGACGTTTATCGGCCTTCATACCCGGTGAGCCGCACGTATTTCAACAACGTCAATACCAGCAATACGACGGTCAACAACACGACCATCACCAACGTGTACAACAACACCAAAGTGACCAACATCACCTACGTCAATCAGCGGGTGCCCGGCGCGGTCATCGCCGTGCCGGCGAATGCGTTCGCGCAATCGCATCCTGTCAGGAAAGCCGCAATCCCGGTGTCGAAAGAGATGATGGCGAAAGCGCCGGTCACGCCGGTCGCTGGCGTAGCGCCCATGCAGACCAGCGTGCATGGTGGAGCGCCCCCGGGCCGCAAGCCGCCGGCAGAAGCGCAGGCGCGACCGGTCGTGGCGAAAGAACGGCCGCCCTCTGCGCCCATCCCGTTTGCGGCAAAGGAGCGCTCGCTCGCGGCGCATCCTGGCAAGCCGCTCGATGCGGCAGCGCTCGCGGCCGTAAAACCCGCCGCGCCCGCGCCGGCACCGGCCGTCAAAGTCGTCAGTCCTCCCACGCAACCTGCGGCAGCGCCACCGCCCAAGCAGGCAGTTGCTCCTGGAGCGCCGCGGCCGACCGAAGCGCAGAAGGGTACGCAGTCACCCGATGCAGAGAAGGGGCGGCCACGGGACGGGAAGAAGGGGCCGCAACCACCCGATGCGCAAAAAGGATCACAGTTCGACGGGAAGAAAGGTCCGGCGTCGGCCGAAACGAAGAAAGGGCCGCAGCCACCCGAAGCGCAGAAGGCGCCGCAACCTCCAGTAAGCGCACCGCAGCCAGCGGTGAGCGTGCCGCGACCGCCGGAAGTGCAGAAGGGACCGCCGCCCGAAGCGAAGAAACCGCCGCAGCCACCCGAAGCGCAGAAGGCGCCGCAACCTCCAGTAAGCGCACCGCAGTCAGCGGTGAGCGTGCCGCGACCGCCGGAAACGCCGAAAGGCCCGCCGCCCGAAGCGCAGAAGGGACCGCCCCCCGAAGCGCAGAAACGACCGCAACCTCCCGAAGCGCAGAAGGGACCGCCGCCCGAAGCGCAGAAACGACCGCAACCGCCCGAAGCGCAGAAGGGACCGCCGCCCGAAGCGCAGAAACGACCGCAACCGCCCGAAGCGCAGAAGGCGCCACCACCGGTGAACGTGCCGCGGCCGCCTGAAGCACAGAAAGCACCGCAGCCACCCGAAGTGCGGAAGGCACCGCCGCCGCCAGCGGCCGCGCCGAAGCCGCCGGCACCGCCGCCGGACAAGGGCGAGAAGAAGAAAGACGAAAAGAAGGACGAGAAGAAGGACGAGAAGAAGGAGTAAGAAGCGAAGAACTGCTGATGCAGCGCCGGTAAATCAACGAAACCGGCGCTGGAGAAAATGGGGGCGAGCGGCCCCCATTTTTTTATTTGAAGCAGATAAACAGGGTCAGCGTGATTTTTTCGTGGCTGCGAGACGCAAAAATTCTAACCGCGACTGAGAAATGTCACTCTGACCTTATTTATCCACGCTGATATCAAGTCGACATAACCGGCGGCGCCACGACGTTGGACGGTTTGCCCTTCAGAAAATCGGCCACGTTTTCGACCGCGCGCAACAGGCCGTCGCGCCGCACTTCCGGCGTCTGTCCTGCGTTGTGGGGCGAGAGCACCGTATTGGCGAGCTTGAGCAGCGGATCGTCCGCCTTGAGCGGCTCGTCGTGAAAGACATCGAGACCGGCGCCCGCGATTTTGCCGCCCGCAAGCGCTGCAAGCAGCGCGGCGCGCTCGACGAGCGCGCCGCGGCCGGTGTTGACGAGGATCGCCGCCGGCTTCATCGCCGCGAATTCGCTGCGGCCGATGAGGCCGAGGGTCGCGGGCGTGAGCCGCACGTGCAGCGTGATGAAATCGGCGCGCCGCACGATGTCGTCTTTCGATGCCGGCGTGATTCCCATCGACTCGAGACGCGCCGTGTCGCCGCGCGCGCTCCAGGCCAGCACCGTCATGCCGAACGCGCGTCCGAGCCTGGCCACGTGCGCGCCGATGCTGCCGGTGCCGAAAACGCCGAGGGTCTTGCCATGAAGCTGGGTCAGCATTTCGCGCGGCCACGCGCCGCCGCGCATCTCGCGGTCGATCGCCGGAATCTTGCGCGCGACAGCCAGCATCAGCGCGACCGCGTGCTCGGCCACCGCGATCGCGTTGACCCCGGCCGTGTTGCAGACGGTGATGCCGCGCCGCGCAGCCGCCGCCAGATCGATGTTGTCGGTGCCGGTGCCCCAGATCGAGATCATGCGCAGGTTGGGGCAGGCGTCGAACACCGCGTCGGTGAAACGGGCGTGGGCGCGGATATTGATCGCGACTTTCGCGCCGCCGATCCGGCGCGCAAGCTCGTTCTCGTCGTCGGCGCCGCGCTCGGTATAGACGCGCAGCGCGCCAAGGGCCCTGGCCTTGTCCTGGGCGGCGGAGCCTTCGAATACGGAGGGAAAGTCGTCGGGAACTACGATCATGCGATGGTCTCTACGCGTCATGCATCATATCGGCAGCTCATTCCAGGCGAATCCCCGCTTTTCGAATCACGCTTCCCCATTTTAGAATTTCCGATTGAACGAACTTTCCAAATGCCTCCGGAGTGGACGGACTGGGTTCGGCCCCCTGCCGCAGGAGGCTTTCCTTGACATCGGGCAAACCGAGAATCCTGTTTACCTCCGTGTTCAGACTTTCTGTAATCTCCCTGGGAGCATGAGCGGGGGCAAACAGCCCGTTCCACTGAACCACTTCATACCCGGGCAATCCCGCTTCCGCGATCGTGGGTAAAGCCGGCACCGCCGCGGAACGACGCAGGGTTGTCACGGCAAGCGCCCGCACTTTCCCGGCCTTGATATGGGGCAGGCTCTCGATGGGACCGGCAAACATCAATGTGACCTCTCCGCTGATCAGATCGACGAGCGCTTGCGCCCCTCCCCGGTACGGAACGTGAATCATTTTGACGCCTGTCATCGAGCTGAAAAGTTCGGCGGAAAGATGGGCCGGCGACCCGATTCCGGCGGAGCCATAAGTGAGAACCCCGGGCCTGGACTTTGCCAACGCCATGAGATCCGGCACGGTCTTTACCGGCACCGATGGATGCACGACAAGTATGTTCGGGCTGATGACCACCAATCCGATCGGCGTAAAGTCCTTTGTCGGGTCGTAAGGAAGACGCGAAACCAGGTTGGGTATCACGGCGAATTGGGACACCGTGCCCATGAACAACGTGTAGCCATCGGGGGGAGACTTTGCGGCCAGTTCCGAGGCCAGCACTCCGCCGGCGCCTGGCCGATTGTCGGCGATCACGGGCTGGCCCCAGCTTTCCACGAGCTTTCCCCCGATGATGCGGGTGTAGGTGTCCGCCCCGCCCCCCGGCCCATAGGGCACGATTATGCGGATGGATTTGTTTGGATAATTCCGGGCTTGGGCGGGCTGCGCCATGCCGTCGCGCGACGCGCCAAGTACTGTCGCGACCGAAAATATCGTGCCGAGAATGATGCGAGAAAAGTTCATGACCGCTCCATTTTCCATGAGTATTGGATCCAATGCCCGCTAAATCGCCTGCACGCCTCAGCTCTCCGTCAGCTCCGCTATGGCAATACCCTGTTCCCCCGCGATTGAATACAGGATATATGTCTTGCCGTCCTCCTCGAAGATGGCGGGATCGCGAAGCTGATGAACGCGATGATGAACCGCATCGCGTTCCGATTTTTCGACCGGGCAGTCGGCTCCTTCATATTCGGTTTCCGGCGCCAGGAGGGTCGATGACTTGCCGGCTCTCCAGTCATGCCAATCGGGTTCGAGATCGATGGTTGCCTGCAAGATCCGCTCCGGGCAGTCGTGCGCATTTGAGTAGAAAACATGCAGGACATTTCCGTCAACCCGCACCGCCGTATGCCGCATGTCCCGGGTAAACAGAGTCGGGCCCTCTTCGAACCCGGAACAACCCGATTTGGATCTTCGCAGCTTGCCGGGCATCTCCAGGACGTAATAGTAGTCCCTCCACTTGAACATTCGCCAATACGAGGAGCCGAGAATGGCGGGCCTCGCCTCGAAGTGCAGTCCGTCCGTCGACACGGCCAGACGGGTTACCTGACGCGGCGGCTCCGGCATACAGCAGCCATGGTAATACATGCGTATCTCGCGCGTTTCATCCATCACATGAACGTCCGGGGAAGCGATGTGCTCGCCGAAAAACGAATCCTTCAGATCCAGCACTCCGGGAGTATGGATTTTCCACGGTCCCTCGAGATGATCTGAAAACGCCATGCGAATATATGTTCCCTGGTGGTGGGCAAAATACAAATAATACCGGCCCAAAGGATTCCGAACCCACTCAGGAACTTTGATGAGCGAAGGCCCGTTGATGTTGTCGCCCATCCTTTCGTCCATGTGCGGACGGATGATCGGGTTGTTGGGCAACCTCCGGACCTTCATTGGAACTTCTCCACGTCGTTTTCGCGAGCTACCTACCGGAACGCACCGGCACGCTAAGTGCCAGGAGCGGTCTACGGCGAATGTTCATTGACAAAAGGGGGTCTGACCCTGATGGCTGGTCCTCCCGGTAGAGCCAGCCCTTCCGATTCTTCACCAGCGTCTTGCCGTAGATGGCCGACAGGACGGAAGATGCGATCGGGAGTAGGCGCGCAGCGCCGGTTTTGCGTTGCTCTCGAACCGGGGGTTATGCCGCGACTTCGACGTAGTCGACGCGGCTGGAGGGCTGGGGAGGTTGGGTGCCGTCTTCGCGTAGCCCGGCGAGATGAAATTCGATTGCTTCGCGCAGAACCGACTCGGTTTCTTCGACCGTGGCACCCGTGGCAATGCAGCCCGGAAGATCGGGCACGTAGCCGGAGAAATTGTTTTCCGTCTTTTCAATTACGATCGCATAGCGCATATATCGCCTCATTTCTTGAGTCCCGCCTGCTTGAGGATACTATTTAGCGTACCGGGTGCCAAATCATCGCTCGGTTTCCGGCCACCGTGACCCGGCCGGGCTTTAAGGCATGCTTAAATTGCCTGTGGCTCCCGCGAGTTGCAACCAGAAACCAGCCGTCGTCTTGAAGCTGCCGCAGTACTTCGCTGACTTTCATCAAGCCAGCATATCAGCATAACTCGCAGGGAACAAAAGGCACGATTCCCTCGCGGCATAACCCATGGCGTGGGCGCGTGAGATCGCGCAGCGCACTGGATCAGCACGCGGAAGTAGTACCCGACGAACGCCATGAAAAATCCCATGAAGGTGTAGATCCCGACGACAAGCCAGAAATATCCGGGCTCGTCTTCCTTGTACAGCCAACCCTTCCGGTTCTTGACCAGCGCCAAGCCCTTGGGACATCGACTCATCTCTTGCTGTTTTAGCTAAAACAGCATATGATAGCGGGCATGGAAACCGTGAATGCGACGCAACTGAAGAACCGCCTGGGCGAGGTCCTGAAACGGGCCGCCCTCGGCCCGGTCGCGATCGTGCGGCACGGGCGGGTCGTGGCTTGCCTCGTACCCCCTGCGGCCGTGAAGGCGCGCGTCAAGCATACGCCGGTCGCCCGGCCGCGCTGGAGCCGGCGCGCCGAAGAGCGCGTCGTCGAGCTGTGCGCGCGCGGCGATTTCCGCCTCTCGCGCTGGCTGCGCGCGGGCGACCCGCGCGTGC
Organism: Gammaproteobacteria bacterium; assembly: GCA_041483135.1. GTDB lineage: Bacteria > Pseudomonadota > Gammaproteobacteria > Burkholderiales > SG8-41 > PALSA-1004. Next base: position 74,033 of record JBGPFE010000004.1, read on the forward strand.
TCGCCGGCGTGGCCGCGATGCTCGCCTCGCAGGAAGGTTTCGAGCGGATGCGCATGCTGGTGCTTGCCGAGCGACTTCATCCAGGCATGAGCAAGCCCGAGGTGTTCGACCGATGGCTCGCCCGCTCGCCCGTACACGCGGCGCGCTTCCTGCCCATGCTCAAGGCACGCATGCGTACCATCTCGCGGATTTGATCGATGCGACCGCGCTTCGCCGGCGCGCCGAGTCGGCGCTACCGGACTATGTTGGAAACCTCGACCGCATCAGGGGCTCTATCGAGGTTGCCTGCCGCCTCGTCGCAACCGCTGCCAGGAAAAAACAACCGGATAGAAAGAGCAAGTGAATCAGGGAATGGGGAATTTCACTCACCCTTCCCCTTCACCCCTTCACCCCTTCACCCCTTCACCCCTTCACTCCTTCACTCCTTCACCCTTCAATTCTTACTTTACAGCCGCGTCTCCCATGTGTACACTTGCAATGTACATAACTCCGGGGCGCCCCTTATGTCCGAGGTCAATGTCACCGAGCTGCGCCAGAACCTGCCCGGGTATCTCGCCGAGGTCAGGAAGGGCAAAGAACTGAAAGTCACGGTGCGCGGCAAGGTCATCGCGCGCATCGTGCCCGAGCAGGGCGTGAAGAACGCCGCCAGGCAGCGCCTCGCGGCGCTGCGCGCGAAATGCAGGGTGGGCGACGTCGTCACTCCGACCGGTGAGCGTTGGACAGCGGAGCGTGGTCGTTCTTGACACCAACGCGCTGATCTACGACGCGCTGCAGCCGAAACGGCTCACGCCGCGCGCGTTGCGCGCGATCGAAGCCGCCGGCGGAAACGGCGAAATCGCGTGCAGCGACATCAGCTTGTGGGAAATCGCTATGCTCGTCGCGAAAAAACGCCTCGATCCGGGTACCGAGCTTACGCGGTTTCTGCATGACATGATCCAGGCACGCGCGCTGCGCGTGTTGCCGATCACTCCCGAAATCGCGGCGCTCTCCCAGTCCCGGCAGTTCCCGCATGGCGATCCGGCGGACCGGATCATTTCGGCGACGGCGTTGTTTCATCATGCCAGGCTCGTCAGCGCGGACGCCCGGCTCAGGAGCCTCAAGGCGCTCGAGGTGGTGTGGTGATCCGCGTCGCACTTGATGTCGCGCCTTACGCCTCTCTGTTATTGTTCTTCGCCGATCGGCAGCGAGCGCATCCGCACGCGGAATTCTTCGAATACGACGATAGCCCCCTGCTGCAAGATCTGTTCGACGGCGGGAAGATTCGCCGTCAACAACGCAAGTTGTCTTTCAGGACTGCGGTCGGCGCCGCGCCTGAATAAAATCACCGAGGGTTTACGCTGGCCTCTCAAAGCCAGCAGAGTGCCGAAGTCGGTATCGGCAGAAAGAATGGTCCGGTCTTCTTCGAGGGCCAGCAAAAAGATCTGTTCGTCTTCGGCTGCCTGCAAGCCGTAGTCCCGAACGTGTGTGGCGTCGTGCCCGTTCCGCCGCAGCCCCTCCGCCACCATCGGCGACAAGGCGTTATCGACCAGAAACTTCACGGCGCTGCCAGCGGCAGCTCGCGTTCTCTCACCGCTTCCGCGGCATATTGCAAAGCTTCATGAATGTCGGCGGCTTCGAGATCCGGATAGGCCTTGAGTATCTCCGCCTCCTTCATTCCTTCGGCCACCATGCCGACGACTGTCGCCACCGGAATGCGCAACCTCCGGATGCAAGGCACGCCGTTCATCTGCTTCGGATTAACCGTAATGCGGGTGAATTTCATGGCGTTCACCTCGACTCAAAGTGTCAGATATGCAAGTTTACCGCTGTTCGGGGCGGCGCGGGAAGTGCACTCGCAACCCGCAACTCGAAACTCGAAACTCGAACTTACCCTTCACTCCTTCACCCTTGTCTGATTTTCAATAATTGACCCCGACCCGGTTCCCTCTCGAACGAAGCATGGAACTGATCGGCGAGGCTGCGCGTCGCGTGAAGTGTGATACAATCATTTGAAATCGTATCACATGGAGGTCTGTCATGCCCAAATCGCTGCGCCTGGGGGCCGAGCTGGAGAAGACGCTGGATCGTTACTCCAGGGAAACCGGCAAGACCACCAGCGCCGTCATTCGCGAGAGCGTGGCGGAGTACATAGTCCGCCGGCGGCGCAAGACGCCCGCCCCTTCCGCATGGGAGTTGGGCAGGGATTTGTTCGGCGCCGATCGCTCCGCTTCCGGACCGCGCAACGCCTCGGGACGCGTGAAACAGCTCATCGCCGGAAAACTCCGTGCGAAACATCATCGTTGACGCGGGTCCGCTCGTTGCGCTGTTTCGGGCGCGCGACGAGCACCATCAGACGGCGAAGTCCGTGCTCGAATCCACGCGGGCGCTGCTGGTCACCACGTGGCCCGTGGTCACCGAAGCCTGTCACTTTCTGTCGCGGGACGGGAAACGCGCGTTGCTCAGCTTCATCGGACGCGGCGCGCTGCGCATCGAGCCGTTGGCCGCCGGCGATATCCCGCGTCTCGACGAACTGCTTGCGCGCTACGAGCGGATGGATTTTGCCGATGCGACGCTGGTGCTGCTGGCGGAGAAAACCGGCGTCACCGAAATTTTCACGATAGACCGGCGCGATTTCGAGATTTACCGCACGCGCACCGGCCGCCGGTTCCGGCTGGTATCAGTGCCTGAGTGATCGAGCGATTGAGTGCTTGGGTAATAAGCAATGGGGAAGAGCACTCGCAACTCGCAACCCGCAACTCGAAACTTGAACTTACCCTTCACTCGCGCAGCGCACCAGGGATCCAGGGGATTGCATTCATTGAGATCGATCCGAAACCGCGGGTCGCGCCCAAAAATGCAAATCGCGCGCGCCGGCCGCTAGCGGAACCACAGCGAAAACCACGGCACGAAGCCGATGATGACAACTGCAAACGACAGCGCCAGGCACAACGGCCAGGCCCGCCAGGCGATGTTCAGGTATGGCACGCCGCTGACCGCTGAAGCGGCAAACAGGTTGATGCCCACCGGCGGCGTGATGAACCCGACGGTCAACGCGCATACCACATACACGCCAAAATGCACGGGATCAAATCCCAGGCTGGTTCCGATCGGCAGCAAAATCGGCATCATGATGATCAGTGCCGCGATGGTTTCGAGAAAGCAGCCGAGCACAAAGAGCACGAAAAAGATCATCAGCACCCCGCTGATATATCCAGACGGAATTGCAAGCATGTAACCCGCCAGGCGCTCGGGCACGCGAAGCACTGCGAGCACTTCCGCAAACAACACCGAAAACGCTATGACCGGGCCGATGATCCCGGAGATGGCGCCGCTGCGGGCCAGGAGCTTGGGAATGTCTTTCCACGTGACTCCCTTCGTCAGGAATAATTCCACGAACAGGCAATAGCCGACCGCGACCGCGGCAGCCTCTGTCGGTGTAAATGCCCCGGTGTATATCCCGCCTAAGATGACGGCCGGGGCACCGAGCCCATAGCGAGCGTCCCAGGTGGCATGGAGGAATTCGGAAAACCGGAACGACACCCGATCGGGCGCGCCCCAGTTGCTCAACCGGCAGACGAAATAATTTGCAATGCACATGAAGGCCGCCATCAGCACGCCGGGCATGACTCCGCCCAGAAAGAGATCGCCCACCGAAGTCGAGGTGATTACGCCGTAGATGATGAAGATCAGGCTCGGCGGCACGATGATCCCGAGGCACCCGCCGGCGGCGGCCAGGGCCGCCGCGTATGACTTGCTGTAGCCATGATCGACCATCGACGGAATCATGATTTTGCCGATCGCCGCGGTGTCGGCGGAGTTCGAGCCGCTGGTCCCCGCGAAAAAAAAGCAACCCATGATGGTCGCCATTCCAAGTCCGCCTGTGATCCATCCCACGCCGGCCCGCCCGAGGCGCACGAGCTGGCGCGCGATGCGGCCCGTGGAGATGATGTCGCCGGTCAGAATAAATAAAGGCATGGCAAGCAGCGCCCAATTGTTCATCGCGGTGAACGGGACTTCGCCCAGTATGGCCGGCGAGTAAACGCCGACCATGGTGATCATCGCCAACGACCCCAGTCCCAGCACGATGAACAACGGCAATCCGATCGCGAGGTGCACGAGCATGAACAGCCCAACGCCGAGCACCACGATATCGTTATGACTCACCGAATCCGCCTCCGCCCACCGGTACTTCGCCGGATTGTCTGTAGCTGCCGATGGTGCGCACGAAACGCTGTATTACGCGGTAGGCCAAAAGCGCCCAGCCGACGGGCAACGCCGCTTGCGCGAACGCCATATTCAGATCGAACCCGGTCATCAGCGTGTCGGTCGCGATCGACAGCCGCACGACGCCCACCGAGTAATAGATCACGAGCGCCGCCAGGATCAGATAAAGAACGTCGAAATAGACGTACAGCGCAAGACGTCCCCGCGGCCCCAGCAGACGGGGCACCAGATCGATCCGGATATGGTCGTTGGACTTCGCGACCTGGGCGGCGGCGATGTAGACGAGATAGACGAACGCGTAACGCGCCGTCATCTCGCCCCATTCGCTCGACGATCCGAAAATGTACCGCCGGATGACCTCAAACAGGATGATCAGGCAGAAATAGCCGTAGAAGAACGTGATCAGCCAGTATTCAAGCTGCTCGTCGACGCGCGACCACAGGCCCCGCATCCGCATGCGTGGAATTTCGGCAGGACCCGGTTCAGGCAAGCTTCTGGCCTAATTCCGCAATCCGGTTGTACAGGTCCTTGCCGTAACGCTCCTTCCACTGGTTCCACTCGGGGCGTTGATGGCCTACCGCCGCGACCCATTGCTTGCGCTCATCGGCGCTGAGATCGATGGCCTTGATGCCCAACGCCTTCCATTCGTCCCACATGCGGTCATTTGCCTTGCGTTGCTCGGACTGCTCGTAACGCCACGCTTCGGCTGCGGCGCGCTCGATCGCTTCCCGCACGGCGGCCGGTAACGCATCGAACCATTGCTTGCTGACCACGACGACGTGCGCGTTGAAACTCATGCCGATGCGCGTCACGGTCCCGATGGTTTCCTGAATCCGCGCGGAACTGAGGGGCCCCAGACCCACGTTCAACGCGTCCACCGTTCCCTGCTGCATCGCCTGGTAGGTTTCCCCCCAATCGACCGAGACCGGGTTCCCGGGCGTGAGCGCGAACGCCTGCTGCTCGACCTTGGAACTCGTCACGCGGATTTTGAGGCCCTTCAAATCGGCAGGCACGCGCACCTCGCGTTTGACCTTCTTGCTGATCCCGGTCACGCGCAACCCCGTATTCGCCCACAAACCCGCGAGCACCTTGAAACCCTTGGTGGCGGGTTCCGTGCCGAGTTTCGATTGCGTGAAGTAAGGATCCTGCAGGAATTTCTCGAACGCATCGTTCGAGGCGAAAATGAACGGGAAGTCCAGAACGTTGAACGCTTCGGAGAACGGCGTGAAATTCTGCATCGAAAGCTGGCACGCCTGGACCGCCCCTTGCTGCACCTTCTGCGGCAGAATGTTCTGGCCGCCGAGCTTGCCGCTGTCGTGCACGTCGACGAGGAGTTTGCCCTGACTGTACTTTTCGGCCGCCTGCTTGAACTGGTCGATGCCGGTCACCACGTATTTTTCGGTTGCCGGCGAAAAAGTGTGGGCGAATATCATCGTGTGGTCCGGCTTGCCCTGGGCAAATGCGGATTTCCGGATAAGCGGCCACGAAACCAGTGAGCCGACTCCCGCCAGACCGCCGATCACCACCTGCCTGCGTTTTGCCTTCGCTGTATTCATCTCTATTCTCCTGTTCCCGATTGCATCGTCAAATAGCGCCCATTTCGCTCAGAATTTCCTTGAGTCTGCGTCTGGGCTGCTCCGTCAGCTCGGCGAGCGGCGGACGCGGCTTGCCGAGCTTTAAATCTGTCCATTGCGACATCGCCTTGATCGAATGCGGCACGCCGTTGAACTTGAAGAAGTCGAACAGCGGCTGCACCCGCTTGTAAAGTGTTTCGGCGCGGCGGCTCCACGGATCCGCTGCCAGCGCGCGATAAAGTTCGACGCAGGGCTTGGCTATGATCGGATGGAGCATCGCTTCCCAGCCGACGGCGCCAAGGCGAAATGCGTCCAGGCACTGGTAGTGGAACCCGCAGAACAGGTTATAGCGATCGCCGCACAGCGACTTGATATCGCGGATTCGAGAGACGTCGCCGGATGCCTCCTTGACCGACGTGATCGCGCGGATGCCGGTCATCCGCGCGACGCGCTCGGGGGTGAAATCGAAGCGGGTCGGCGCGGTTATGTTATAGAGGCGAATGGGAACGTCGACCGCGCGTGCAACGGTTTCGAAATGGCGGTAGGCGTCATCGAAACCGATCGTGAAGTACTGCTGCATGTCGAGCATCAAGCTGGTTGCGCCCGACGCCTCGGCCTGCTTTGCGTATTCGATCACCTGGCGCGTGGACACCGCGCCAACACCGATATTGAGCTTTAGCCGGCCTGCCGCGACTTTGCCGACCGTCGCGGCCACGAGGTGGCGCTCTTTTTCCGTGAGGTACGGGCCCTCGCACGTGCTGGCGACGCACGTAATGCCATCGACGCCTGACTTCATCATGGCGGCGACGTAGTCCGTCAACTTCGCCACGTCGACATCGCCTTTCGTGTTGTAGGGCGTTACGACATAGCAGAAAAGCCCGCTATCGTTCTTCCTTGCGCCTGCCATTTTGCCCTCTCCCCCGGAGGCCCGCTGCAGATCGTTTGCCGCAACGGGCTCCGCAAAATGCACTACACGCCGCGAACAACGCTACCACAGCGAAATTTTCGAATCAACAAAATATGCGCGTAAACGGAACGCAAAATTCCATTTATTGTAGTATCGTTCAGTATTCGATAAATTCCACTGCATGATCAATCATATGAAATCCACTGCGCGCGGCGGCGCGCAACCTGTTTCTACCGGCCGCCGCAAATCCGGCGCGCAGCTGCCGACGCTGCGCAACCTCCTGATCGCGGAGGTCGTGGCGAAACGCGGCGGCGCCCTGAATCTCGAATCGATATGCCAGGCCACCGGAATTCCAAAGGGGAGCGCGCACCGACTGGTGAGCACATTGGTGCAAGCAGGGTTTCTCGTGCGCGATGCGCTGCCGAAAACCTATTCCGCCGGGCCGCGCCTCGCGGCATTGGGGCTCGACGCGCAGTTGCATTCGTCCCTGCGCGGCGAACGCCATGCCGTGCTGCAGGCGCTCGTCGATCAGATCGGCGAGACCTGCAACATGACGACGCTCGACGGGATCGACATCGTGTATATCGATCGCGTCGAATCCGCGTGGCCGTTGCGGATGCACCTGCAGCCGGGATCGCACGTGCCGATACACTGCACCTCCAGCGGCAAGCTCTTTCTCAGCCAGATGCGCGGCAGCCAGCGCCGGCGGATCCTGGCCAGGGTGCCGCTGAAGCGCTACACCCAGAAAACAATCACCGATCCGGCCCGGTTGGAGCAGGAACTCGAAAGGATACGAAAGACGAAGGTCGCCACGGACGACGAGGGCTTTCTCGCCGGGCTGATTTCCGTCGCCGTCCCCGTATCGGACGGACACGGGCGGATGATCGCTACGGTAGCGGTGCACGCGCCCAGCGCCCGCCTGAGCCTGCGCCGCGCGCTCGAGCATGTTCCGCTTTTGCGGTGGGCCGCGAAGGAATTGGAACAACTCTACGCGATGCCCTGACGCCGATCCCGCAGGCGCTGCTCGTTTACTGCCGCATCGCTTTCATCCGTGATTGAGCGATTGAGTGCTTGGGTAATAGGCAATGGGGAAGCGCACTCGCAACCCGTAACTCGCAACCCGCAACTCGAAACTTGAACTTACCCTTCACCCTTCACGCAAAGAACGGGCTACGCCCCAGCTTTTTTGCATTGGCCTCGGCCGCCATTGACAGATATAAACAAATAGTTTATATTCGCGTTCGTGATCCGCTCCTTTACTTCTTCCGAGACGGAGCGCTTCTTTGCTACGGGGAAATCGCGGCGGTTGCCGCCGGAGATTCGGGTGCGGGCGACGATGCGGCTGACGCAGCTCAATGCAGCCACGACGATCAATGACCTGCGCTTTCCGCCTTCCAACCGCCTGGAAGCATTGAAGCACGACCGGAAAGGGCAGTGGAGCATCCGCATCAACGATCAATGGCGCGTGTGCTTTCGCTTCGATCACGGCGACGCCTTTGACGTGGAGATCACCGATTACCACTGAGGATAGAGCGACATGAACATCAAGAACGGGTTGCCCCCGATTCATCCGGGGGAGTTTCTCAAGGAAGCCCTGGAAGAACTGGGCACGTCGCAGGCCGAATTTGCCCGCGTCATCGGGGTTTCGCCCATGCGGATTTCCCATATCGTCAATGGCACGCGGCCGGTTACGGCAGAGCTTGCGCTTCTCATCGGCCGCGCCTTCGGACAGTCGCCGCAATACTGGCTCAACTTGCAAGCGGCTTACGATCTGAAAATTGCTGAGCAGGAAATACGCAATCGGCTGCGCACGATGCGTCCGCTGGCGCATGCCTGAGTGATCGAGCGATTGGGCGATTGAGTGATTGAGAAATTAAGTGCCCTTGCTACTTAATCACCAAATCACTTAATCACCAAATCACTTAATCACCTAATCACTGAATCTATCCCTTCACCCGTGCCTGAGTGATCGAGCGATTGGGCAATTGAGCGATTGAGCAACCAAATCACTTAATCGCTTAATCCCCTAATCACTGAATCTACCCCTTCACTCCTTCACTCCTTCACTCCTTCACTCCTTCACTCCTTCACGCCTCACTCGCGCAGCGCACTAGGGATCCAGGGCATTGCATTCATTACGGTTGATCTGAAACCCTGGCCTGTCCCTTATTATGTGCGCCGCCATGCAGCGCCGACGCGCGCGGAAGCACGGTTGCGCACGGCGTAGGGCACAATAGAGCCGGCATCAGCCGACTCAACTTTCGTCTTCGCCGGGAGCACCCATGACCGAACGCACGCACCCGCCCCTCAAGGCCTACCGCAACCAGGGATTTCTCGACAGCAAGGACGCGCGCGCGCTGCGCATCCTGGCGGAATATCTCGAGCCGAAAAGCCGCTTCGAGCGCGCCGCCGTCGACGACACGGTTGTCTTCATGGGCTCGGCGCGCATCCAATCGCGCGAGCGCGCCGAGCAGGCGCTGCGCGAAGCCGAACGCGGCGGCGGCGACCTCGCAGGCGCGCGCACGGCGCTCGAGATGTCGGCTTATTACGAAGCCGCGCGCAAGCTCGCCTTCCGCCTGACGCAGTGGTCGAAAGCGCTCGACTCGAAGGAGCGGCGCTTCGTGGTGTGCACGGGCGGCGGCCCGGGCATCATGGAGGCGGCGAACCGCGGCGCCGCCGAGGCGCGCGGCATTAACGTCGGGCTCACGATCTCGATCCCGGTCGAGGAGTTCGACAATCCGTACGTGACGCGCGAGCTCGCCTTCCACTTCCACTACTTCTTCATGCGCAAGTTCTGGTTCGCCTATCTCGCGAAGGCGGTGCTCGTGTTCCCGGGCGGGTTCGGCACGCTCGACGAGCTCTTCGAGCTGCTGACGCTGGTGCAGACGCGCCGGATGCGCAAGCCGATGCCGATCGTCCTTTTCGGCACCGAGTTCTGGCGGAGCGTGATCGACTTCGACACGCTCGTGCGCCAGGGCATGATCGACGCGCGCGACCTCGGGCTCATGCACCGCACCGACTCGGTGGACGACGCCTACGACTGGATCGTGCAGCGGCTCAGCGAGTACGCGCTCGCCGAGCCCGGACTGATGCTATAAGCTGTCCCGGCCGCCGGGACTACCCACAGCACGCGGATCGTTCCGGGCGCGAAGCCGGCGGCGAAGACCAAAGCGAAATAGAGCGCGCCGGCTTTAAGGGTATGCATCGATGAACGGGACCGTCAGAATATTTCGGCTCCGACCCCTCGCGTTTCACTCGCAACCCGCAACTCGAAACTCGAACTTACCCTTCACCCTTCACCCTTCACTCCTTCACTCCTTCACTCCTTCACTCCTTCACTCCTTCGCTCAGATCAGGCTGGCGATCCAGGGGATTGCGCTCATTGCGATTGATCCAAAACCGTGGTCTGTCCCTGATTATTCGCCACACGTTGTCGCGAAGGGATGCGGTAGTGAAATTGGGAAAGGGGTTTCTATTCCCTCTCAATGCGCATTAAATCTAAAGCTCAACAGCTTCGAAAGTTGAATAAAGTGACGACAAATGTTGGATCGGAATTCGGAACTGACTACGCGGTTTTACCGATGAATGCGTCGTGCTCGCCGCCATGACCTTTGATCCCGGGTCGAACATTACCAAGCCAGCAGCGAGAGCGCCTAAGTACATTGTGATATCCGTTCCTTCGCCCATCAACACAGGACTGTTGTATTGGTATTCCGGTGGAGTTACTTTTTTCCTAGTGTAGGGAACGTACACCGCAGCAGAGTGCTTTCTGCTCCAACGATCGATCAAGTGTTGAAATGACCATCCAGCAGACATGCTTCCGTTCGCATCAAACAACTCGACACCTCCTTCGACATCAACAATTTTTCGCGTCTGGGCGTCAAATCCTCGCAAGCGGAGAGTCTGCCCTGTACGATCACACATTGTTTCAGCTCGATGTATTCCTGTGAAATAAAGAACGTCATTTCCAGCATCGTGTCCATATTTGCGTACAAAAGCCTTCACGCCATGTTTGCCGTAATAACCTACATCAGGCTCGGTCGTAATTAAGGTGACCTTGTTGCTGCTGTATGCCTTTACTTCCCATCCCATGAAATCTGGAGTAATGCTAGCGTTCGGTCTGATTCCCAACAGCGATTCAAGCGTGTAACCGCCTCCGTTCTGCGCCGTATACGCATTCACGTTGCCAGCGCCATCCATTTTCTGGGAAAAATGCCACCCTGCACCGTGAATCGCCCTTAGCCTCGTCAGAAGTTCGCCGCGCGGGTTTCGAATGCGACCGACCGGCAACTGCCATAGAACGCCATCGAGTTCAAACTCACCACTGTCCCGTCGTTTTGCAAACTCAGTGGCAACCGGACTTTCGGCAATTGCCAGATAGGCATGCGCTATATCGTCGGACCCAACGCCGAAAAAAAGCACTCGCCCGTCCGGTCCGTTGTTGAATTTCCGGGATTCCTTCGAGACAGGTTGCAAATATCGGGAAGGCGCCGTGGGGCAACCCCTTACGAATCCGGATAGCCGCACCTCTGGATAATCCGGATACAGAATAAGTTGAGCGCCAGGAGCCAAGGCCACATTGCCCGCATCGTCAACCCACGCCATATTGAGCGCGGCTTTGAAATTGGGACGTTTGACGCCTGCATCAGTATGGACATCGCGATGCGGCAGCAGCTGAATTACTTCAAAGCTTCCTCCCAGATAAATCTGCTGCTTGGTATTGTCATTCTCGGCAAGCGCTTTGCAAAAGATGCGCGTTGCACCAAGTTCGCGCAATCGCGAGCTGAGGGCTTCAATGCTGGCAAATGTCATCTGGATATTTTGCCTGAAACTTCCCGCTGATAAACTTTAGAATGAAGCCACGACTTGGTTTGCTTGAGAAGACGATCGATATTTTTTGCGCTTGGCCCGCGGAGTGCGCATTCCCATATTGTCAGGACACGCCACCCCAATGCGCGTAGCTCAGAGACATGCCGTTCGTCCCGCTTTTTATTGCCAGTGATTTTTTTCCGCCAGAACGACACATTGGATTTTGGCCATTTGAACATATGGCAGCGATGGCAATGCCAAAAGCAGCCATGAACGAACAATACGGCGTCATATTTTGGCAGCACTAAATCAGGCTTGCCCGGCAAATCACCCCGGTGCAACCGGAAACGAAAGCCGCTCCTATGCAGCAATGACCGGATCTGCATTTCGGGCGTCGTATTCTTCGCCCGAATCCCGGACATCATTCGGCTGCGGGTTTTCTTGTCGACGACATCGACCATTTACCCGCAGGATACCATGCGGCTTTTGCCGTGTTTCAACGCACGAGTTCGGGCAACTCCGGGTGCTGAAACTGCTCTTCACAGATAAACGGTCGCATGATCCGCGCCACTTCCCTGACGACTGGTACAACGACGGAGTTACCGAATTGTTTATATGCCCGCGTATCCGAGACGGGAATCTTGAATGTGTCCGGATAACCCATCAGCCGCGCACACTCACGCGGCGTCAAACGACGTGGATTTTTTCGCGATCCTTGGTTAATGAGAATTTCGGATCCGTCTTTGTAATATCTTGCGGAAAGCGTACGCGCGGTTTGCTTGGGACTTACGAGGCCAAATCCGAAACCATTTCCCTTCGCCTCGTGCTTTTCCTTATACCTCTGAAGATAATTCCACAGATGATCGGTCAGCGTGTACTTGGGATTTACTCGCTGCTTGTCATGGTCGAAGTAAATACCCTGATCTGCTGCGATTTTCGGCTCGTGTCCGTCGGTTCTATGCAAGATCTTCTCCAAGCGCTGCTTTTCCTTTGCGGGGAGATTAAGTATTTGCCAATCAAATGCGACCGATTCGCGGAACCCGGCAATTAGTAGTCGCTCTCGATGCTGGGGAACAAAATGTCCCCCATCAATGATCTTGACGTTGATGCTGTATCCGAGTTCGTCCTGCAATACCCGGCGAATTACTTCGAAGGTGCGTCCCTTGTCATGAGATTGGAGATTCTTGACGTTTTCGAGGAGAAATGCGCGTGGTTGTTTTTTCTTAATAATCCGCGCCACATCGAAAAACAACGTTCCCTGGGTTAGATCGGCAAATCCGTGCGCATGTCCGAGCGCGTTTTTCTTGGACACACCGGCAATCGAGAACGGCTGGCACGGAAATCCGGCAAGTAGCACGTCGTGGTCAGGCACGTCTTTTTCTTTAATCTGAGTGATATCGCCAGCGATTGTATGGCTCGCTGGAAAATTGGCGACGTAGGTTCTTTGAGCATAGCTATCCCACTCGCTCGTAAACACGCACCGCCCACCGATTTCTTCAAATGGAATACGAATTCCACCGATTCCCGCGAAGAGATCTACGAAGTCGAAGGCAGCAGGTTCTGGAAACGGAAGCTGGAGTGGAAGCAATGTTTGAAGCGCATGAACCGCGTAAGCAGGGGGCTGGGTCTGCCTCAGTTCCCAGCGCCTTACAGTTCTTACGTCAACTTCCAGATGCCGAGCAATTGCAGCTTGTGAATGGTGTTTACGTGCGGCCTCAAGGTACGTCCACGCGGCGTCGGTGCCAGATCTTGGAGTTATCACAATATGTTCCGCTGGGAATAAATGCGGACATTATGACACTATCGATACCCAGTCAAGTGGCTATACGCATGATGTCCGATTCGTTCATGGCGGATCATGAATAACGTCGTGAATCAAACACATATCTGACACTGATTCTATTTATTTTCTTAGGCGGCAAAACGGACGGCGTGGCTCAGAGAATTTCGCGCCGTAGTTGCCCTAACGTGGTGATGCCCGCCAGCACGCGGAACAACGCCCAAGTAGGCTTTGGGATAGCGCGCTCGCCCGACTCGTACTTGACCCATGCTCGTAGTGACACAAAAGCAAGGCGTGCCGCCTGTACTTGTGTCAGGCCGAGGCGTTTGCGGGCGGTGCGAAGGGTATCAGGACTTGGTTGCTTCACCTTCGATCAACATCCTAGTATCAACGACTGATATCGGCGGAAAAGTGAACTCCGGCATGAGGGGTAAAATCTTTACTCTGTCGCCATCCTCATCTTCTAGGGCGATCCATGTGAATTCATCGTCGCCCGCGTCCTGCCACTCCGGCTTTACATGGACCTGCTGTCCTTTGATGATCATCTGCCCCTCTTATTATGCTACGCGATGACTGAATATTACCCAATGGGTAATATTGTGTCAAGCACCATATTTAGTAAATGTATATCGTCGGAGTGAATTATCGCGAAAGCTTCCGCCTCCCCCACCCCGCCGTCAAGAACGGTATGACGACGTCACACTGTACGACAACTACCGGGAAATAGCTCTCGGGAAAAGCCTGACAAAGGACGCCCGCAAATCGAGCGGGCTCCAGTGATTAGGTGATTCAGGGATTAAGTGATTGGGGTTCCTCAATCGCTCAATCACTCAATTATTCAATCACCCATGCAAGGGTGAAGGGAAAACCTTGCACCTGCCGATGCAGGTTCATTTCATATCTATTTCGCAGCTTTGGATTCGGGGGATGTTTCGGGCTTGGCGTCGCCAGGGTTTGCGGCCCCGATCTCGGGCTTGCCCGATTTATCGTCCAGCGGCTTGATGACGACCTGCTGGCCCTCCGGCTTGGTGGTATCGATGATCTTGTTGCTGCCGAGCAAAATCTCAAGGAGCGCCGGGTATTCGTAGGCGGCGCCGTTGTTATGGTCGACGATGGCGCCGATGCCGCCGCCGAAAAGGATATTGCCGAACATGGAACCCTTCGTCCAGGAAACCACGGATGCGCGGCCCGGATCCAGGCCGTCCTTCTGGCACAGGACGGAAAGGTCATCGTTGGAGCGCGTGATCGTCGTGGATCCCGGGGAGGTAATAAACCACTTTCCCTTCTTGTTGATCAGTTCGCACGCGCAGCCTTTGACTTCCTTGCCGTCGCTATCGACCGTCTGGACGGAAATGCTCTGGATCGTCGTACCTGTTATGGACGCGCAACCAACCGATAACGCGAACACCGGCGCGAGCAGTAAAGACCGTGTAATGCTCATATTTCCCCCTTATGCGCAGAGCGCAAATCAACACTCGATGGGTCGGCAGTCGTTTCTCCAAAAACTTTCTGCCAGGATCCCTTCGCGCCAAAGCTTCCGCCTCACCCGCGCCACCGTCAAGAACGGTATAACGACGTCACACTGTATGCCGATTATGGGTGGGAGTCTGTCGGGAAAAACCTGACACGGCCGCACAGCGGCCGGGTAATGGGTGATGGGGAATGGGGAATGGGGGATGGGTAATGGGTAATGGGTAATGGGTAATGGGTAATGGGAGACCTTCTTACTCATCACTCATCACTCATCGCTCAATTACTCAATCGCTCAATCGCCAAAACAAGGGCTGCCCCCGGGGAAAAGCACCATTCAGGACTCGGGATTCTGTGCTGCGCGCAACGGCTATGGCTTGACAGCGACGATCTTGCCGTCCTTCCAGATATAGATCGGCATGCCGTACCGGCGCGCTGTCTCGCGCGCCCGAAGCGCCGCGCGGCGCAGGCCGCGCGCGACCGCGCGCGAGAGTTGATTCGGTTTCCCTACCCCGTTTTTCGATTTCATGGCGATTGCTCCAGCAGAACCGGCCGCGCACCGGAATTATCGTATACAGACCACGAATCCGCCAGTGGCCGGTAAACCCGCACGAAATTCACCCAGCTCCGCCCATACCTGCGCAAGACGTCCCTGCGCGGCACATCGTGCCCTCCTTGCGCGACCCGCGCGGCAATCCTACGCAGCGCGAGACGTGGAGGACCCGAGAGACGCCAGGCCAGAGACGAGAGGAGCGAGTACGGGAAACTACCCGGGCCGCTTGAGCAGGCCCAGCTGCAACAGCATCCCGAGGTCGTCGCGGACGGCGGAATGCTCTGTGATTTGCCCGCCAGCGACGCGGAAGCTGTGGAACTGCAGCGCTGCTACCCGCTTTCCGGTCGGCGCAACGCCGTTCAACATGCCGCTGAAGGTGTGCGGCAGCGTCGGCTGGCCGAGATGGGTGCCCTGCATCGTGACTTTGCAGACGACGCGGTCGCCCTCGGCCGTGCTCTGCTCGATCCGGTAATTGAAGTCGGGGAAAGCGCTGAAGAGCGCCTCGAACACCGCCTGCATCCCCGCCCGGCCCACCGTCTGCCCGTGGTTTTTGGCATCCCCGGCATAGAACGCCGCGGCCCCGGCCGCATCGTGGCGATTGATGCCTTCGTCATAGAGGCGCTGGATCAGTGCTTTGTTTTCCTCGGCCGACATGTCGAAATAAGGGACTCGGGATCAAGCGCTCAGGTACGCGCAAGCTTCCGCCTCGCCGGCACCGCCGTCAATAGCGGGATGACAATGGAAAGCGGTGAAGGGAATGGGTAATGGGTAATGGGTAATGGGTAATGGGTAATGGGTAATGGGTAATGGGTAATGGGAGACCTCATCGCTCATCGCCCATCACTCATCACTCATCACTCAATCGCTCAATCGCTCAATCACCCATACCAGGATGAAGGCGGGAGACGGGATTCAGGACCGGGAGAAGAAAGCCGCCTGGTGCCGATCCAACTTGTTTCTCCCAACGCGGGCGCGCCGCTTGCCTGCCGTGATCTGGCCGCCGAGGACAGTCAGGTTTGCCGCAAATAGTTGGAACGGCACTAGAACTTGCCCTGCCAGTTCGCAACGCTTTTGAGAAAACCCGTTTTCACGCCCGTTACGCCGCGCTTGCCGAATTGCTTCGCGACGTCGATGAACACCCGCTCGTCGAACTCGCCGTTTTTCATGACCACTTTGCAGGCGTTCGGCGCGTGCCTGGTGCAGTTCTCCATCGCCTTTTCCTCCGCGTGCTCCGGCCGCCCCCAACGGTAGCTGCTGCCCCAGCTCAGATTTCCCGTGGGCCCCGCGCCAATCGCGTACGCGCTTTGCCAGCTCATGCGCTTGAGCTGGCCTTCGAACGCGAGCAGTTGCGTGAGCTGTTCCGGATCGCTGATGTCCAGCAGAATCGCGGTCGCCTTGGCGAGCGTCAGTTGCCCGCGCGAGCGTTCGAGCAGCGCGATGCGCGATTCCCATTCGGACGAAGAGGCCGGCTTTGTGGCGCTCGATGGCGCTGCCAGCGCGACGACCTGCGGCTTCTGCTCGGGCGCCGCCGGTTTCGCGGCGGGGACGGCGACCGGTTGCTCGGGGGACGCGGGCGGCGGCGCCTCGGCCGGTTTCGGTTTCGCGGCAGTCGCCGCAGCGGCAGGCCGGGATACCGGCTGGGCCGGGGCCGCCGCGGGTCTCGCCGGCGCGGCCGCCGCCGTTTCCCTCGCGGAAGCGACTTGCGTCGCCGGCGCAGCGGCGGGTGTTACTCTCAGCGCCAGCAGCTCCGCGCGCAGCTTCTCCATCTCCAGCTTGAGCGCCCGCGCGTCCTGCTCGCGCTGCTTGCGCTCGTCGGCCACTTCCTTGAGCAGTTCCTGCCGCTCCCGCTCGGCCTGCTTCAGTTTTTCCTCCTGCGCCGCGGCCTTGTTGTCCGGCCGGAAATAGAACTCGCCGGTCAGTGAGGACGATTCCCAGGGCGTCTGCAGGTTGTCGGATTCCTTCAGCACGTTGATCCGCACCTGCTTGAACACGTCTTCGACCTTGAGCCCCGGCGTGTCGATCGCCTTGAGCAGCGCCTCGGTATAAAGCCCGTTGCTGCCGGTGCCGTCGGAGGCCACCTTGCCGGGCGCGGTCGCGTAGGCGAGCAGCGTGCCGGTCGGCGCATCGATCTGCGCGAGCCCGCCGCCCGCCACGCTGCGGAAGCGGCGCTCGAACGGATTGTTGCGGCACGCGTCGAGGATCACCATGCTGAGGCGCGCCGGGCCGAGCTGCTCCAGCACCTGGTCCACGTCGACCGCTTCGCTGCGCACCGAGCCCTCGGTCTTGATTTCCGCGTCCACCGGGATCAGGAAATTCTTGCCGCGCACCTGCATGCCGTGCCCGGCATAGTAGAAGAGCCCGACGCTGCCGAGCGTCAGCTTCTCGCCGAACTGGCTGATCGCGCGCGTCATCTCGCGCAGGTTCGAATCGGTCTTGAGGATGACGTCGAAGCCGAGCGCGCGCAGCTTCTTCGCCATCGCCGACGCGTCGTTGACGGGATTGCGCAGCGACGCCGCGGGATACGCGCTGTTGCCGATCACGAGCGCGACTTTCTGCTCGGCAGTCGCGGCCGGCGCGAGTCCCGGCATGGCGCCGAGCAGCGCCAGCGACATCAGCAATCGCGCCAACCGACTACCCTGTTTCAGCATACGGGCCCCGCGAATGTGCCAGGTCAAACAAGCCGCGGTCATTATAGCCCGCGCGGTTCCGGCGGAGCCAACCGCCGGCGAGGTGAGCGAAGGATGAAGGCGCGAGAGCGGAAGGCAAGCGCCGCTATTTACCCGCGCCCTGCGGCGCGGATTTCGGCATCTCGCTGCTGCTGCCCTGCTTGGCGGGACCAGGGCCGCGCATGGGCACGTAGATCACGGACGGCCGCTGCGCGTTCGCCTGGGGATACAAGTCCATCAGCTCGTAGACCACGCGTGGCATATCGGTGGTCACGGGAAAGCCCATCTGCCTGGCTGCCTGCACCGTGATCGGAAAATCGTGCGTCCACCGGCCCTCGCTCAATGCCACGGCGAGCGCTTCGGCCTGCTTGCGCGGCATGCGCCTGGTCAATAGATCGGCGACAAAACTCGCGACCTGGACCCGGGCCTTCGCCGCCATGTCCGCCATTATCAACGTCTCGTCGCTGGCGCGTTCCTTCTTGATCTCGACGGCTTTGAGTATGGAGGCCGCGGGGACGTCCCCGATCTGCGGATCGACGGGTCCGAGCACGGCGTTGCGGTCCATGACGATTTCCTGCGCCGCAATGGCGATCAGGGTGCCGCCGCTCATCGCGTAGTGCGGGACGAACACGGTGACCTTCCCTTTGTGCTCGGCCAGCGCCTTGGCGATCTGCTCGGCCGCCAGCACCAGCCCGCCGGGCGTGTGCAGGATCAGATCGATCGGCTGATCGTCGGGCGTCAGCCGGATGGCGCGCAACACCGCTTCCGAATCCTCGATGTTGATGTAGCTCGACACCTGCACGCCCAGGATACTCTGACTCTCCTGCCGGTGAATCAGCGCGATAACGCGCGACTTGCGCTCGGTCTGGAACTTGTCCAGGAGGCTCGCGCGCTGCTGCTGAGTGGTGTCGCGACCGCCGACCAGTATCAACAGCAGCACGCCGATCAGAAGCAGCCAGAAAACAAAGCGCGCGATTTGCGCAAGGTGGAACCAGATACCCATTCGTGGCTGCGCGTCGGTGGTCATTTTGCATCCCGCCGTTCGTGTGCGCGAAAACCCGGACGGACTGCGGATCGATCAGCCCTTGACGAGCTTGCCGTCGATCACTTTCACCTTCTCGCCGACGGCGTACGCCGGCGCGGCGTCGAACGTGAAATTGCGGGTGCTGCCGTCATCCATGCGGACTGAAATGTGATATTCCTTGGTGGACTTCACGTGCTTTTCGACTTCATTCCCCACGACGGCGCCGCCCACGGCGCCCACCACCGTGGCCGCGGTGTTGCCGCGGCCGCTGCCGACCTGATTGCCGAGGAGACCGCCGACGACCGCGCCGCCGACCGCGCCCACGCCGCTGCCCGAGCCTTTGCGATCGACCACGTTGATCGTATCGATCACGCCGCATTCCGCGCATATGCGCGATACGACGGGCGCAGGCTGGGGAGCGGGTTCGTTGGCCGCGACCCGCGCCGGCCGCCTGGTTTCTGCGGCCGGACTGCGTTTATGCACGGCCGGGGCGCTCGCTTTGGCTTCCGGCGCCGGCACTGGCGCGGGCGCCGCTTTGGTATCGGCCTGGCTGAGCGCCTCAGGCGACGACCTGGAACTCGGGATCACGCCTGTCATCACGCCTATGCCGACCGCACTGAACAGGGTTACCGCAATCGCGGCGGTGGCAATCAACGGATTGATCTTGCTCTTCGATTCGGACATGGGGCACCTCCTTTGGTGATAATGCCACTCCAGTTTCGACTGCGTCTGCCGGCACCGCCAGCAGCGTTACCGTTGCTTACTTCTACGCCATTATCCATGATACCCGCAGGAACTATTGCGCGCAGCATCGGCGCGAGCGCGCGAACAGCAATGCCAATACCGGCACGGGTATTGCGTTTCACGCGGGTTTCGGGAGTCGAGGATCAGGAATGAAGGCGGAAGGATGAAGGGGGCTAACCCGTGAAGGGTGAAGGAGTGAAGGGGTGAAGGGTGAATGAGTGAAGGGCGTCACCGTTCTCGCTGCCGTTTCACACGCGACTCCGTACCACCCGAGCTCCCCTGAGAGCCGCCGAGCAGTCGCAGGCAAGGCCGGGATTTCGGCGAGGACTGGGCGAGCCGCGCGACGATCTCCATTCCACTGACAGTTCACGCCCACGGCATATTGATCCCGAAACAATTGCGCGAGTTCCACAGCCGCCGGCCTTGTCGAGCAGCACAGGGACACCACGCGAGTGGCGGTGAACCGGGGCGTGCGGCTGCCGGCAAAGCAGTAAAATCGACTCGTGACGCATCGAATGGGAGGGGAAAGCAAATGAATTTGGCCCTTGGAACCAGAACTTTTTTTCCGCGATTCGTTTTGATGGTCGGCTTGACCGGCGCCGCCGCTCTCCCCGCTTTTGCGGAAGTGTACAAGTGCAAGAACAGCGACGGCTCGCCGGTTTTTCAGGAGAAACCCTGCGGAAGTCCCGAGGGCGTCTTCAATGCCCCGGACCGGCCCGCCGCGCCGGGCAAAAGCGGCGGCAAGGCCAAGCCCGCTGACGCGGCGAACAAGGCCATGAACGAGGCATTCCAGTCGCGAATGGACAAAAAGGACTACGACGGCGCCCTGGCTTTCGCGACAACCGAGAAGCAAAAGGCGCTGGCGCGCAAGATGGCGGAGGAAAAAAGAATCAAATGCGAGAGCTTGGCGGCCAAGTACAAGCTGGCGCGGGCGGAATTCAAGAATAATGGCGCCAAATGGAAACCCAAGGCCGACGCCGCGGAAGCGGAGTATGCGAATCATTGCAGGTAGCGAGGGAACGCGCGTAACCACAATGGGGACGGAGTGAAGGAGTGAAGGAGTGAAGGGATAGATTCAGTGATTAGGGGATTAAGCGATTAAGTGATTAAGTGATTTGGTTGCTCAATCGCTCAATTGCCCAATCGCTCAATCACTCAGGCACGGGTGAATGAGTGAAGGGCGTAACCATTCTCGCTGCCGTTTCACACGCGACTCCGTACCACCCGGGCTCCCCTGAGAGCCGCCGAGCAGTCGCAGGAATGAGACACTGGTGATTAAATGATTAGGGGAGAGCGAAGCGAGGGGCCAAGTGATTAGGTTTCTCCAATCGCTCAATTACTCAATCGCTCAATCGCCAAAACAAGGGCTGCCCCCGGGAAAATCAAGGATGAAGGCGGAAGGATGAAGGGAGATGGGAGACCTCCTCGCTCATCGCTCATCGGCGGTCAACCAATCCGGAAGCAGCGCGATCAGAGCGAACGCGCGGTCACCCGCAGCTTGACGCGGGCCCTCTTTTGTAATGCGCTGATGATTCCGAAAAAGTTCTCCGTGCTCGGATTTCCGGCGGGCCCCAGCATGCGATGCAGGCTCTTGCTGGGTTTCTTCACCGCAACGGAAAGTTTCTCGAATCCGACCGTCGCATTGACGAGATCGCGCAACACCGCCCTGCCGGTTTGCGTGTCGCCGGCAAGACAGGCATTGATGGCCTCCGTAAACAGGGCCTGCCGGAATTTGGGGTCGCGTTGCGCGCGGGCAACGATCGTATCTTTGAAGTTTCTGGTAAGTGCCATATGAACGCTCCTGACTATTTTCCAGCCGCCTTGCGCCGTTTGTAATCGATCCACGCCCGCCCGGCGCTCTCGATCGCCCGATGTTGACGTTTCTTCGTGCTGCCGCCGAGCAGTATCACAAACGTTTCGCCGTCTTTCCCGAAGTAAACCCTGTAGCCGGTACCAAAGTCGATTCAATATTCGAACACACCGCCGCCGACACCCTTGACGTTGGAAAAGTTGCCTTCCCCCAATCGATAAAGCGCGGTGGAAATCTTCGCCGCGGCCTCGGCGTTGAGCCCATCGAACCATCTCGCGAAGGGCGAATCCCCATGCACGTCGAGGTATTGGACAATGCGAATGGCTGACATTTGATATAGCAACTAATATGTTACCATTTGGCAAGCCGGATATAAAGCCGGGATCCGGGATGAAGGGAATGCGCTTCCCGCCTAACGCCTGTCTTCCCATGGGCCGAAGCCGATGGGGCGCTTCTTCGCCGGCGGCGGCGTCATGAGTTCGCGGATTGCATCGAAGACCGCTTTGAACTGGCTGTCGTACTTGCGTTCCAGCGCCGCGAATTTGCGGGCGAGTTCGGCATGCGCCCCGAGCATCTGGCGCAACCGCACGAATGCCCGCATGATTTCGATGTTGACCATGACGGCGCGTTTGCTGCGCAGCACGCTGGAGAGCATTGCGACACCCTGCTCGGTGAAGGCGTAGGGTGCGTACTTGATATTTTCGCCACGCTTCAAGGTCACAATCTGTGACCTTGAATTCACCCCGCGCCCGGCCTTCAAGATCACAAATTGTGATCTTGAAGCTTGGAAACCCGGCCCTTTCAAGCTCACCGAATGTGATTTCAAGACCGATGCCTCGTCCGAGGACAACCGGAACATGAAATCCTCGGGGAAGCGACCGATGTTCCGCTTCACCGCTTGCACCAGCGCCCGCGGCTCCACCGCGTATAGCTCCGCAAGATCGGTGCTCAGCATGACCCGATGGCCGCGGATCGAAAAGATCAGCGGCTCCAGAGCCTCATGTGAAAGCGGCGCTTTTCTGGCGGGCATATATGGATTCCACTCGCCCATGAATAACGCGCATCTCATGCGACTCGCCGACAAAGCCACTGGCATTGTGTCGAACGAAACACCGCTTTCACGCCGGGTTCAGGCAGATCGCGTTATGAGTATTACTTTTGGCCTAGTGCTTCCGCCCTCGTCTCACCGCCAAGCGAGCAAGCCGGGAGTAAAATCTCCGCCATGAGCTCTCCCTCTCATCCCTCGCGCCGCCGGGTTCTGGCCGCGGGCGCGGGAGCCGCGCTGGGCAGCGTGCTCGCAAGATTCGCGCATGCAGCGGCGGCAGCGGACGAACCGCTGAAGACGCGCCCGATCCCGCATGGCGGCGAGCAGCTGCCGATCGTCGGCATCGGCACCGCGATCATCTTCGATTTCGAGAACGATCCGGTGAAGTACGCCGAGCGCCGGCAGGTCATCCAGGCGCTCGTCGCGGGCGGCGGCAAGCTGATCGACACCGCGTATTCCTACGGCCGCGCGGAAGACCGGGTCGGCGAGATCGTCGCGGACCTGGGCGTGCGCGACAAACTTTTTCTCGCGACCAAGTTTTCCTACGGCGCGAGCCGCGAGGCCGCAACGGCGTCGATGCAGGCATCGCTGCGCCGGTTGAAGACGAACCGCGTCGACCTGATGCAGGCGTGGAACGTCGGCGATCCGAACTACGACTTCGGCCTGCTGCGCGAATGGAAACAGCAGGGGCTTTGCCGCTACGCCGGCATGACGACGAGCTTCAGCGGCCAGTACGCCGCGATCGCGAAAGTGCTCGCGCGCGAGAAGCCCGATTTCTTCCAGGTGAATTACTCGCTCGGCGACCGCGAGGCCGAAAACGCGCTGCTCCCCGCCGCGCGCGACGCCGGCGCTGCCGTGCTCGTCAATCTGCCCTTCGGGCGCAACTCGCTCTTCCGCAAAGCAGGCGCGCGGCCGCTGCCCGACTTCGCGGCCGAATTCGGCGCGCGGACGTGGGCGCAGTTCTTTCTCAAGTTCATTCTTGCGCACCCGGCGGTGACCGCGGTCATTCCGGGCACCGACAAGCCGGAATACATGCTCGACAACCTGCAGGCGGGCCGCGGCGCGCTGCCGGACGCCGCGATGCGGCAGCGGATCGTTCGTTACTGGGATGCATTGTGAATTGCGCGCGTAGGGTGAAGGGTAAGTTCAAGTTGCGGGTTGCGGGTTGCGGGTTGAGTGAGGCAGTGTTTGCGTTTTGGAGTTCCCCTGAGAGCCGCCGAGCAGTCGCAGGAATGAGCCACTGGTGATTAAGTGATTAGGGGAGAGCGAAGCGAGGGGCCAAGTGATTAGGTTTCTCCAATCGCTCAATTACTCAATCGCTCAATCGCCAAAACAAAGGCTGCCCCCGGATAAACGCTACCCCCATGGATATTGGCTCGCGCGCGATTTGCGCGGGCATGAATGGCTGCGGCCATATAGCGGGCGGCTTGACCCACGTCAAAATATCGCCGCGCCTCAAGTGCGATACTGTCCTTTACGAACGCAAGCGCACTTCGCAAGCGGAGAGCAGCGCATGACGAAACAGGATCTGTTTGCCTACCAGAACACCATGGCCGGCGTCACGAAGGACATTCACGACGCTTGCGCCGGAATGGAGATTTCCGTCCTCTGGGACGACGGCAAGCTCAGGATGGTCACCGGCAGGCACAAAGTGAAGGTCTGGAACAACCTGGGGTCCGTGGAGTTTCATGTCGACCATGACTACCTGCTGGAAAGAGGCGACGCGTACAAGGGGTTCCTCATGTTGATCGCGGCGCGCATACAGAAAGGACTCGGCGTGTAGGCCGGAGGTCAGGCGCGGCAGTCAGGCGCTGAGCCGGCGATAAATGAAGCCGGGGTGAATTTCCGCAACACGTTCCGCCGCGCGCGCTCAGCGCAGGCGCCGCCGGGTGCCCAGCTTGTCGAGCAATTCGACGCGGCGTTTATCGACCAGGATATGGCCCGAATCCTTCAGTTCTTTCAGCACGCGGCTTACCATCTCGCGCGACGCTCCGGCCATGCGCGCGAGGTCCAGCCGCGACGGCGCTGACGTGATCATATACCGGCCGTCGATGGGCACGGCCAATTCGAGCAGCACGCGCGCCACCCGGCCGTAGACGTCCATCAGCGCCAGGCTTTCGATCTGGCGATCGGCGCGGCGCAGCCGGTCGACCAGGACGAGCATGATGCGCGTCGTCAGATCGAAACTGTCCGCCAGGCAGCGCGTGAAGTCGGCCTTGGATATCTGCATCAACACGCACGGCTCCAGCGTTTCGACGCTAGCCGAGCACGGCAGGTCGTCGAGCAGCGCCATTTCTCCGAAGAAGTCGCCCGGCCCCATGATCGACAGGATCACCTCGCGCCCGTCCGGGCGGGATTCGAAAACCTTGGCGCGGCCCGACTGCATGACGTAGAGCGCATCGGCCGGTTGCTCCGCCTGCAGAATGGGCGCGCCGCGCGGGTAGCGCCGCGGCATGACGCACTTCGCCAGCGCCGAGAGCTGCGCCGGCGACAGCGTCGAGAACAGCGGCACGGACTTCAAGACTTCGATGGTGACCATCGGATCAAGGATATAGGATGGTAATGGGTAATGGGTAATGGGTAATGGGTAATGGGAGACCTCATCGCTCATCGCCCATCACTCATCACTCATCACTCATCGCTCAATCGCTCACGCCTGCCACACCCCGTAGCCCGCCTCCCGCAATCCGATCGCCAGCTCGACTTCCATGTCCCGCGCCGCCTCATAGGGCATGGGGTTGTAGCACTCGTAAAGTTCGGGCAGCAGCCGCTGTCCGTAAAGCCGCACGAACTTGTTCGCCCTGATGCCGGCTTTGTGCTTGTCGAACCGGTCATCCGGACTGAGGCCGGTCATACCAACATACACGCACGGCTTCGCAGGATCGTAATCGGGATTGCACTTTCTGAATTTCGCTTCGTACAGCACGTCCTTCGAGAGCAGTACCACGTAGACGTTGTGGTGATGCCGCGGGGGCAAGGGGAAGCGAAGGGTGAAGGGATGGAGCCAGTGATTAGGTGATTCAGGGATTAAGTGATTGGCGTTCCTCAATCGCTCAATTGCTCAATCACTGAATTACTCAATCACTCAGCCCGGATGTTGTTATCGCGCACCACTTTGCCCCAGCGCGCGATCTCGGCGACCAGGAATTTCTGCAGCGCTTCGGGACTGCTGACGGCGAGGTCCATGCCGAGCTGCTCGGTCAACTGCTTGCGCAGGTCGGGCTGGTTGAAGACTTTGACGAGCTCGGCGTGGAATTTGCCGAGGATCGGCTTCGGCGTGCCGGCCGGCGCGAAGACGGCCCACCAGGACAACGCCGAGAAACCGGGGAAGCCCTGCTCCACGAGCGGCGGCACGTCGGGCAGCGCGCCCGAGCGCTTGTCGCCGGTCACCGCGAGCGCGCGCAGCTTACCGCCGGTCACCTGCGGCGTGACCAGCGCGACCGTGCCGATCGCAAGATCGACCTGCCCGCCCAGGACTTCCTGCATCATCGGCCCGCCGCCCTTGTAGGGGATGTGGATCAATTTGAAGCCGCCCGACTGCTGCACGAGCGTCATCATCAGGTGCCCGAGGCTGCCGCTGCCGATCGAGCCGAAGGTCACCGACTCCGGTTTCGCCTTCGCGGCCCTGATCACGTCGGCAAAATTCTTGTACGGCTTCGCGACGCCGGTCACGATGCAGTTCGGCGCGGTCGAGATCAGCATCACCGGCGCGAGATCCTTCACCGTGTCGAACGGCAGATTCGGGTACAGCGTCGGGTTGACCGCGTGCGTGTCGAAGACGAACAGGAACGTGTAGCCGTCCGGCGTCGCCTTGGCGGCGATCGTCGCCCCGATCGAGCCCGAGCCGCCCGACCGGTTGTCCACGATGAACTGCTGTCCGAGCGCCGGCGTGAGCCGGGCGCCCACCAGGCGCGCGAGCGGATCGGTCGTGCCGCCCGGCGGAAACGGCACGATGAACCGGACGGGCTTGCTCGGCCAGTTCGCATCCTGCGCGACGGCGGGGAGCGCCGCGCAGGCGCAAAACACGCTCAGGATCGTGAGCAAGCGGTGCCGGAATGTGCGGTTGTGCATGTTCTCCTCCCTGTTTTTGGATGCGCGGCCAGGCGCTGTCTCGTCGAGGTTCAAGTCAGGCCCTGCGCTCGCTAAAGCTTACGCCTCGATAGTATAAGCCAGCGATTAAGTGATGAGGTGATTCAGTGATTCGGTGATTCGGTGATTCGGTGATTTAGCGATTGAGTAACCAAACTACTTAATCACACAATCACTCAATAACTTAATCGCTTAATTACCCGATCACCCAAACAAAGACGAAGGATGAATACGAGCCGATATGCGGGACCCCGTTCATACGCCCCGTTTTCCGGGCGACCGCGCCGGTTGTAACGGATTGTAAAGTCGCGGATATGCATGCAACCGGCACGAACCATCGACTGCCTGGCCGGTCTGATCGGTATGCACGTGAAAAGCGCCACTAACGATCAACCGCTTGATCATTCTTCCATGTCAGGAGCTCACATGAAAAACATCTGCTTGATTTTGGCAATGGTCGCCGTCGCCGTCCTGCCCGGCTGCGCGGATCAGCCCTACCAGTCGCAACCGTCCGCAAGTTCCGGCACGGGCATCGTGGACAGGATCGAGGTCGTCAGGAAAGGCGACAGCAACAACGTCGCCGGGACCGTAATTGGCGGCATCGTCGGCGGACTCATCGGCCACCAGGTCGGGGGCGGCAGCGGCCAGACCGCCGCAACCATCGTCGGCGCCACGGGCGGCGCGGTCGCGGGTCACGAGGTCCAACGGCGCGCGCGCGGCGCCAACGAAACGTTCCGCGTGTCGGTGCGCATGGACAACGGCGTGTATCAGACCGTGACGCAGGACGACATCACCGATCTGCGCGCCGGCGACAGGGTCCGCGTCCAGGGCGGCCGCGTATACCGCTATTGAAGGTAGCGGGATGATGGACGAAAGATGCGGGTTCGCGGAAAGTGCGCCGGGCCCGTGAATTTTTTTCCCGTCGTCAGGGTCAAAACTGCGGTATGCTCCCGCGCAACCATGTGGAGCCGCAATTAAGCAACCCATCGTGACCGCAGCCGGATTCGTCCGCCGGGGCCATCGCAGTTGATGCCGCCGCGAGCCCCGCGCTTCACCGCACTACTACTTCTCGCCGCACTACTCTTCGCTTTACCCGCTTCCGGTCACCAGCTGACCGGCCGCGTGGTCGCGGTCGCCGACGGCGATACGATCACCGTGCTCGACGCGGCGCGGCACCCGGCCAGGGTGCGCCTGTCGGGAATCGACGCGCCGGAGAAGAAACAGCCGTACGGCGCGCGCGCCAAACAGCACCTGTCCGAACTCGTGTTCGGCAAGATCGTGGAAGTGGCTTGGGACAAGCACGACCGCTACGGCCGCATCATCGGCAGAGTGATTGCGCCGGACGAAAGCTGCGCCGCGGCCGACTGCGCGAAGACGGTGGACGCGGGGCTCGCGCAACTGTCCGCGGGTCTTGCCTGGCACTACAAGCAGTACGCGAAGGAGCAGCCGCGCGCGGAGCGCGAACACTACGCCGCCGCCGAAACCGAAGCGCATCTCAAGCGGCTCGGGCTGTGGGCGGAGCCGCATCCGCTCCCGCCGTGGGAGTGGCGCCATGACATTCGCAAAAAAAAAGGGGGGAACGGGTAATGGGTAATGGGAGACCTCATAACTCATTGCTCAGCCGGCGTCGCTTGACCGCCGATCGCCGGCCTGTCAATCTGACTTCGTGAAACGCCTGATCGCCGGTTTTGCGCTGCTGCTCGCGGTTGCGCCGTGCGCGGTTGCGCAGTGGCAGCCCGCCAAAAACATCGAGTTGATCGCGCCCGCGGCGGCGGGCAGCGCGCTCGACAATATGGCGCGGCTCCTGCAACGCGTGCTGCAGGAGAAGCGCCTGGTCGCATCCAGCGTGACCGTGGTGGACAAGGCGGGCGGCGGCAATGCGGTCGGCTTCACCTATCTCGCCTCGCGCCCGGCGGACGGACACTATGTGCTCGTCACCCCGTTTACCGTGATCACCAACCGCATCACCGGCGCGAATCCTCTCAGCTATCAGGATTTCACGCCGCTCGCGATGCTGGCGGACGAGCACATCGCGTTCATCGTCAATGCGAACTCGCCGATCAGGAACGGGCGCGACCTGCTCGAGCGCCTGAAGAAAGACCCCGAGTCCGTGAGCATGGCGCTCGCCAGCGCGCTCGGCAATGCAAATCACATCGCGGTGAGCCTCGCCGGCAAGGCGGTGGGCGCCGACAGCAAGCGCTTCAAGATCGCCGTTTTCAATTCCAGCGGGGAATCGATCACCGCGGTATTGGGCGGCCACGTCGATCTGGCGATAACGACGACCGGCCTGGTGGGACCGCATGTGCAGTCCGGGCGGGTACGCGCGATCGCCGTGGCCGCGAGCAGCCGCCTGGGCGGGCAGTTGGCGCAGGTGCCGACGTGGCGCGAACAGGGCGTGGACGTCGTCTTCAGCAGCTGGCGCGCGCTGATCGGGCCTCGCGGCATGAGCGCCGAGCAGATCGCCTGGTGGGAAGCCGTGGTTGCCAGGGCGGCCGCGCAGGAGGAGTGGATACAGGCACTCGAGAAGAACTCGCTCACGCCCACGTACCTGGGAAGCGAGGCGACGAAGAAACTCTTCGCGCAGCAAGCCGAGCAGCTGCGCTCGATTCTTACCGAGCTCGGGCTCGCCAAGTAGCGCGGGGACTTTCTTTATATCATTACGCGCCGGAATTTCCACACCGCGCGCCCGCCGCAAAGCACTTGCTTTGATCCAGGTCAACCGCGCGCCACGCGCCGGGGAAATAATACAGACAATCGCCCGGCTCTCGTTCGAGGCGAACCATCGTCATGGAGGAGCTTTATGGTTGATCCGATCAGCGTCTGGCATGGCGAGCATATGCATTTCAGGCAGCTGCTCGACTTTTTCGAGCGGCAAATGCTTGCGTTCCACGCAGGCGAGCACCCCAATTACGAGTTGATGCGCGACATCGTCTACTACCTGCATCATTTCGCCGACCGCCATCATCATCCGCGCGAAGACGTGGCGTTTGCGCGCCTCGTCGAGCGCGACCCCGGATTGCGGCTCGGGATAAACCGGCTGCTGCAGGAGCATCGCGTGATCCTCGTCGCCGGCGAGCTGCTTCTCAAGTACTTCGATGACATACTCGACGACACCGTGGTCGAACGCGTGACGGTGGAAGCGGCGGCGGCGACTTACCTCGTGTATTACCGCCATCATCTCGCCGTCGAAGAAGACGACGTGCTGCCGCGCGCGGCGCAGCTGCTGACGCCTGAGGACTGGGCGGCCGTCGCGACCGCGGTCCCGGCCGGCGCCGATCCGCTCTTCGGCGCCGACGTCGGCGCGCGCTACCGGGAACTGCGCGAGCAGATCATGCGCGAAACTTGCGAGATGTGAGGGGCAAAGGGATAGCGGGCAACGCTGGCCATCAGCCGGTTTTGCGCCGCGGGCGCGCCCCGCGTATCGCATCCCACAGCTTGCAGGGCGTGAACGGCATGTCGAGATGCCCGATGCCGAGCGGCCGCAGCGCGTCGATCGTTGCGTTGACGAGCGCGGGCAGCGAGCCGCTGCAGCCGGATTCGCCGACGCCCTTCGCGCCGAGCGCGTTCATCGGCGTCGGCACCGGATGGTCGTAGACCGCGATGTCCTTGAGCCAGCCCGCGCGCGGCATGAAGTAATCGAGAAAGCTGCCCGTCAGCAGCTGCGCCGTGGCTGCATCGTACACCGCGTGCTCGCCGAACACCTGTCCGGCGCCCTGCACGACGCCGCCGTGCACCTGGCCTTCGACGAGCGTCGGGTTGATGACGTTGCCCAGATCGTCGACCGCCGTGTAGCGCGCGACAACTGCTGCGCCGGTCGCGGGATCGATCTCGACTTCGGCGATGTGGCAACCGTTCGGATAGGTGGCGCCGAAGCTGCCTTCGGCGACGGTGGCGAGCGGGTGAGGCGTCGCGCCCGCCAGCGCGCGCGCGAGCTCGACGAACCCGAGCGAACGATCGCCGGCATGAAAGCTGCCTGCGCTGTAACGCAGCTCGCTCTCCTCCGTCTTGAGCCTGGCGGCAGCGTGGGGCCGCGCGAGCTCGATCAATTTCTGGCCGAGCACGCGAAACGCGCTGCCCGTGCCGAGCGCGCCGCGCGAGCCGCCGGTGCCGCTGCCCATCAGCTCGGCGCCTGGCGGGCCGGGGTGAAAGCGGATGTGCGCGGCGTCGATGCCGAGCGTGGCGGCGACGATCTGCGGGAACACGGTTTCATGTCCCTGCCCCGACGATTGCGTGACCGCGAACAGCGTCATGTCTCCGTTCGCATCGAACTCGGCCGCGACCTGATCCTTGGGCGCGCTGCCGCCGCCGCCCGCTTCGAGATACGTTGCAATCCCGATGCCGCGCAGCTTCCCGTCGCGCGCGGCGGCCGCGCGCCGCGCCGGAAACCCGTGCCAGTCGGCGCGCTTCAGCGCATCGTCCATCACCGCCTCGAAATCGCCGGAATCGTACGTTCCCGCGTTCGGCGTCTTGTACGGCATGGCATCGCGCGGCACGAAATTCCGGCGCCGCAGCTCGAGCGGGTCGAAGCCGTGCTCGTGCGCGGTGTAGTCGACCAGCCGCTCGATCGCATAGGCGATATCGGGCCGCCCCGCGCCGCGGTACGCGGACACCGGCACCATGTTGGTGTAGGCGAGACGGGCGCGCGCGTACATCGCGGGAATCCGGTAGACGCCGCCCATGGTGATCGTCACGTTGCGGGTCGCGATGAAGGGTCCGAACGCGGCGGCATACGCGCCGAGATCGGCGCGGTCGTCGAAGCGGATCGCGAGAAATTTGCCGTCGGCGTCGAGCGCAAGCTCGCCGGTCAGCGACAACGCGCGGCCCTGAAAATCGCTCACGAAGGTTTCGCTGCGCGTCGAGACCCATTTCACCGGGCGCGCGAGGCGCTTCGCCGCGAGCATCACCGCGAAGTACTCGGGATAGACTGCGCCGCGCACGCCGAAGCTGCCGC
Organism: Gammaproteobacteria bacterium; assembly: GCA_041483135.1. Lineage (GTDB taxonomy): Bacteria > Pseudomonadota > Gammaproteobacteria > Burkholderiales > SG8-41 > PALSA-1004. Next base: position 105,658 of record JBGPFE010000004.1, read on the forward strand.
CGATGTCCTGCGCGACGATGACGATCTTGTCCTTGTCGAGCCCGGTGACCGCCGCGATCTGGCCGCGCATGCCGCCCACGCCCTGCAGCGGCAGGTGCACCGTGTAGCGCCCGCTGGCGGCATCGAACGCGGCGAGGCAGGCGCGCGGCTCGAGCGCATTGCCGACGAGGCGCTGGCTGTCGACGGTGAGCTTGCTCACGTACTTCGCGCGCGCGAACGCGCTCGCCACCGCCTGCTCGTCGCCCGAATCGTACTCGAACGCGAGATTGCCGGGAACGTCGTCATGCAGTTGCGGCGCGCCGGCGGCCACTGCGGCGTCAAAACTCGCAACAGTGGGCAGATCGCGGTATTCGATCCCGAGCAGGTCGCGCGCGTCTTCCGCGGCAGCGGCCGAATCGGCGACGATCATCGCGACCGGCTCGCCGACGTAGCGCACGCGGCCTTGCGCGAGCACCGGGTGGTGCGGCTTGCGCATCTGCTGGCCGCCCTTGCCCGGGAAGTTGACGACGTTGGGCAGCGACTTGAATCCCGCCGCGCGCGCATCGTCGCCGGTGAGCACCGCCTTGACGCCGGGATGGGCCAGCGCGCGCACCGCATCAAGACCGGCGATTTCGGCGTGCGCCCGGTCGGCGCGCAGAAAAACCGCGTGCAACTGGTGGGCCAGATTCCAGTCGGCCGTATAACGGCCCTGGCCGGTGATGAGACGTAGATCTTCGCGGCGCAACATGGCGGCAACGGTTGAAGTTGTTGTTCACGAAGCTTCCATCACGTTCGCGCCGGAGTCAAGGACGAAGCATGTCGATGCGATTGCATCGAGCGAGCCGGCCACCCGCTGACCCGATCGCCCGGGTGAAAGCATTGAGCGCGACGCACGCTCCGCGGCTTATAATTGCTGCGGCGAACTCGAGCGTATGTTCATCCCGGACAACCGCCCCGATTAATCGATCAATTCAGGAGACATTACCATGTTGACGCTTTATTTCAGTCCCGGTGCCTGCTCGATGGCCTCGCACATCGGTCTCGAAGAGGCCGGCGCGGCTTACACCGAGAAGCCGACGCTCCTCACGAAAGGCGAGCAGAAGACCGAGGCGTATCTCAGGATCAACCCGCGGGGTAAAGTGCCGGCGTTGAGCGTCGACGGCAAAGTCCTCGTCGAGAACACCGCGATACTGGCCTACCTCGCGAAGCAGTTCCCGAAGGCGAATTTGCTGCCCGCGGACCCGCTCGAAGAGGCGCGCTGCATTTCGATGATGGCGTGGTTTTCGAATATTGTTCACCCCTCGTATCAGCGTTTCGCGCGCTCCGAGCGTTTTGCCGACAGCGACGCCGCGAAAGCGGAGGTCAAGGAAACCGGCCGCAAGAATTTCTGGGCCAACTTGCAGGAAATCAATTCCCTGCTCGAAGGCAAAGACTGGATCATGGGCAAGCAGTACACGGTCGCCGATCCCTACGCGCTCGTTTTCTACGGCTGGGCCGTGCGCTCGGAGCTGCCGATGAAGGAACTCGCCGCCTACACCGCGTGGAAGGAGCGCATGCTCAAGCGCCCGGCGGTACGCAAGATCCTCGAAAGCGAGCAGAACGTTCTGCTCAAAGCGGCCTGAACCGAAGCAGGATTGAGAGTTCAGGAACCGGGATTCGGGGTTCGGCGCCGGGTCCGAATACCACGGGACAAAATATCCCGTGGAAGAGTTGCGGCCGGGCTACTCCGCGCGGATGTTGCGGTCGCGCACGATCTTCGTGAAGCGCGCGATTTCGGACTTCACGTGCTGGCCGAGCTCGCGCGGGCTGGTGCCGAGCGGATCCACACCCATCGTGACGAAACGCTCGTGCACATCGGGCAGCTTCACGATGCGCACGATTTCGCGATTGAGCTTGTCGATGATCGCGGCGGGCGTGCGCGCCGGCGCGAAGATCGCAAACCATGAGTCGTACGCGTAGCCGGGCAGCCCCGACTCGGCGATGGTCGGCACCTCGGGCAGCGACGCCGAACGCTGCGCGCTCGTGACCGCGAGCGCGCGCACGCGCCCGCTCTTCATGTGCGGCAATGCCGGCGGTATCGCATTGAACATGAGTTGCACCTGGCCCGCGAGCAGGTCGGTGAGGCCCGGCGCGGTGCCCTTGTACGGCACGTGATTGAACGATATGTGCGCGAGGCTCATGAAAAGCTCCATCGGCAGATGCGTCGACGAGCCGGTGCCCGCGGACGCGTAGTTGAGCGCGCCGGGCTTAGCTTTCGCGAGCGCGATCAGTTCAGTGACCGATTTCGCCGGCACCGCCGGGTGCACGAGCAGGATCTGCGGCACGCGCGCGACCTGCGTGATCGGCGCGAAATCCCTGAGCGGATCGTACGGCAGCTTCGGGTGCATGGCGGCGTTGACCGCGAAACTGACCGACACCAGCATGATCGTGTAGCCGTCGGGGCTCGCGCGCGCGGTGAGCTCAGAACCGATCGCGGTCGCCGCGCCCGGGCGATTGTCTACGACCACCTGCTGGCCCCACGCCTCGGTGAGCTTGTGCGCGATCATGCGCGCCGCGATGTCGTTGCCGCCGCCGGCGGCGACCGGCACGATGAGGCGGATCGGGCGCGCGGGATAATCCTGCGCGGCGACGCCAGGCGCCGCCGGCAGCAACAGCGCCGCCAGTGCCGGTACTGAATAAATTCGCAGCATGCTCGCCCCCTTGGGCGCCGAATTCAGATCAGGCACGCATCCGACCCGCAGCCGAGGTCGCGGTCGGCGTCGGCGAGGAGCCGCTCGAACGATTCCGGCACGCGGATCTCGCGCCCGGTCACGCGCGGCGAGAAAGCCTGCAGCCAGTAGCTGTTGGTCGGGTGCGAGCCGCCCGCGACGATCAGCACGAAGTTCTCCGGCTTCGCGGTGATCGGCCAGGGATCGAGCGCGAGGCTCGCGCGCGTTACGGGATTGGAATCGATTTCGATCCACGCCGGCCCGCCCGCGCGGCGCAAATCGGCGGCTGGAATTTTCGAGTGCTCGAAAAAGAATTCGCGCATCGACTGCTTGGTCCAGCCGAGCCCCGTCATCGTCTGCGCGACCACCCGCGGAACCATCAGGATGCCGGGCGTGCCCTCCTCGTAGCCGGCGAGACCGGCGAGGTTGGGCGTACGCATGAAATCCGCCATCCGGTGCATGCCCTGCAGCGCGTCCTCTGCCGGCGTTTCCTTCTTCGCGCCGCGCCGCCGGATGTTGGTGACGCCGTTCGCGAACACGAGCGAGACCGAATTCGTGCCCGGCGCGTAGCCGTGGCGCTCGGCCGCGTGCGGCGGCCAGCCTGGCGGCAACCCTTCCTCGTCCTCGGCGAAGACGACGTTGGTGTAGCGCATCGCGCCGTAGTTCGCCATCGTCCCGATGCCCGGCAACGCGCCGCCCAGGTTCTGCTGCAAAAGTCGCAGCGCGCGCCCGATGCTCGCGCCCGCGGGACGCTGCGGGTCCGGCCCGAGGCAGCCGAAGCCGGAGTTGAGCCGGATCTGCCTGCCGATCGGCCCGTTGACGATGATCACCGGAAAAGGACCGCCTGAAGTGGCCTGCAATTGCTCGCCGTTCGCCGCGGGATCGAGGAATGCTTCCACTGCCGCCACCAGCACCGGCAGGTACTCGGGCCGCCCGCCCGCCATCGCGAGCGCGACCGCGCACGCTTCGACCGTCGCGACGCCGCCGCGCGGCGGAAACTTGCCGAGCACGTGAGTGCGCGGCAGCACCGTGCCGCGGATGATCCAGTCCACGCGCTTTGGCGTCGCCGGCCACAGCGGCAGGCCGTCGCCCCACAGATTGGTGAGGAGCAGGTTGTTGGCCTTGATGAGCGCGTCTTCGTAAGTCGCGCCTTCAACGTTCAGCAGCGGGCGCGCGCCCGGTGCGGCCAGCGCAAACCCGGAAGTCCAGCGCGTGAGGCCGTCGTAGAACTCCTGCTTGCGCTGCTTGAGCGGCGCGATGTCGCTGCCGGGCAGAAACATGTCGATCGGGAACGTGATCATCGCCGCGTCCGGCGCGAGCCCGAGCCCTGATACCGCGTTCTTCATCACGCCCACGAAATCGGTCCGCGTCAGCGTGACGGTCGGGATGCCCTGCGTTTCTATCCTAGCGGCTGCACGGCCGCATGCTGTGGCGCAGGCCCCTCAAGCCGCGTTGCCGATGATGACGGCCGCGACGCCGCTCTGCTTCACCAGCTGCGCGGTCTCTGCGTTGCCGATCACCGCATTGCCCTGCGGGAAGGTGTCGATCGGCAGCACTTCGATGCCGGGGAAATCCTCTTCCAGCATCGTCTTCAGCAGCGGCAGCATGCGGTAGGCCTGCCACTGCTCGTTGCTGACGAAGCCGATGCGCTTGCCCGCGAGCGACGCGAGCCGCGGCGCATGCCGCTGCGTCACTTCGAGCGTGCCGGATGGATCGTGAAATTCCAGTTTAACCATGCGTGCCCCCGTAGGTGTCCAGTATCCGCGTGACATCGTAGCACGGGAAAACCGGGGATGAAGGCGCAAGGTTGAAATCATCCGGGCGTCATGCCGGCCCTGGTCCGGCGCAGCGGGCCTTTACATTCCCACCCGCCCGCCGTATGTTCGACGGCATTCCAGACTGCCGGAAGCAAGCTGCGCTGCGTGGCGGAAGTGCGCGCCTTTCCGGGCCAGCCGGCCGCGGCATGACCCATGCAACCAGGCAAAGGAACATGCGCATGCGTGCAATGATTTGCTTCAGTCGAGCAGCGGCTGTCTGCAGCTCGGTCCTGATATTGCTGCTGACGGGAAGCGGCGAGCCCGCCGGCGCCCAGACTTATCCGGCGAAACCGATCAGGCTGATCGTCGGCTCCTCGCCGGGCGGGCCGATCGACTTCTCGGCCCGTCTCGCCGCGCAAATACTAACCGCAGCACTCGGACAATCGGTGGTGGTGGACAACCGCACCGGCGCGAGCGGCACGATCGGCACCGACTACGTCGCCAAAGCCGCGCCCGACGGGTATACGTTGCTGATGGGGAGCGCGGCGACGCTGTGCATCACGCCCAACCTGTACCCGAACATTCCGTACAACACGCTCAGGGATTTCGCGCCGGTCAGCACCGTGGCGGCCGTCTCCTATGTGCTGGTGGTGCATCCGTCGCTGCCGGTGAAGTCGGTCCAGGAGTTCATCGCGCTGGCGAAAGCCAGGCCCGGCCAGCTCCGATTCGGTTCCGCGGGCAGCGGCTCCGTCACCCATCTCGCCGTCGAATTATTCAAGAGCATGGCCGGCGTCGAGCTGGTGCACGTGCCGTACAAGGGAGCGGCGCCGGCGATGATCGATCTGCTCGGCGGGCAGCTCGACTTCATGTTCGACAGCCTGCTCACTTCCATACCGCTGGTGAAGGCGGGGAGGCTGCGCGCGCTCGCGCAGACCGGCAGCCGGCGTTCCGTCGTGTTGCCGGAATTGCCGACCATCGCCGAAACCGTGTTTCCCGACTACGCAATCAGCACCTGGTTCGGCCTGGTCGCGCCGGCGAGGACGCCGCGCGAGATCGTCATGAGGCTGAACGCCGCGCTCGTCAAGGGCCTGAGCAATGCGGAAACCAGGGAACGCCTGCTCGGTCAGGGGCTCGAGCCGGTCGGCAACTCGCCCGAGGAGTTCGGCAAACTATTGCGGGAAGAGCTGCCGAAGTGGGCGAAAGTCGTGAAAATTTCCGGCGCCAGGCTGGATTGAAGTATTGACGGGGAAAAACGCGGGCGCAGCCCTGTTCTCCCGCCCGCGCGCCGCGGTCAGGAGTTACGCCGTTTGCGACCGGAAATAATAATCCGATGAATCCGATCGTCATCAAATTCGGCGGCTACCAGAAGCCGGCTTCGATACACAATCGCGCAGCCGCGCATTTCGGCGAGCTGATCCGGCAGCGGCTGGGCGACCGCATCCGCTTTGAGCTGATCGGCAACGTGCTCGATCTCGGCCGCCCGTCGGGCGATCTTCCCGTCATGGTCGAGCGCGGAGAATTGTCGCTGTGCTACATATCCACGGTCCGCTTCACCAAACCGGTGCCCGAGTTCAAGCTCTTCGAGCTGCCGTTCGTCGTCAGGGACCGCGCGTCCGTGCAACGGGCGCTGGCGGGAGAACTCGGCGAACTATTCAAGCGCCGCATGCGCGAGAGCACGCCGCTGCGCCTGCTCGGCATCTGGGACAATGGCTTCCGCCATATCACGAACAAGGTGCGGCCGATCCGCATGCCCGCCGATTGCCGCGGACTGCGCATCCGCACGCAGATGAGCGCGCTGCACGGCGAAGCGCTCGCCGCGCTCGGTTTCGTGCCGATCGCAGCCGACGTCAAGCAGCTCGTGCAGGAAATCGCGGGCGATACTTTCGACGCGCAGGAGAACCCGCTGACCAATACCTGGAATTTCGGCGTCCACAATTTTCATCGTTATATCTCGCTCACCGGCCATTTCTTCGGCGCGACCACGATGATATGCAACGAGCAGCATTACCTGAGCTGGCCACCGGATGTGCAGGCCGCGGTGGACGAGGCGGCGCGGCAGGCGACCGCGCTGCAGCTCAAGCTCGCCGCGGCGGAAGACGAGGAAATCCTGCGCAAGATCGATCCGCGGCAGAATGAAGTCATACGACTGACCGCGGAAGAACACGCGGCGTTCGTCGCCGCGGTGCAGCCGGTGCTCGCCAAATACCGCGGGGAACTCGATCCGAAGCTCTTCGCGTACCTGGAGTCCTGAAACCGCCGATGAACGCAGATGAACGCCGATAAAACAGGGGAGTAACTCTACAGAGACTCTTACCCCTTACTCCTCACGCCTCACTCCTCACGCATTTTGGATCATTCCGGCGTTATGCCGGCGGCTTTCGCGACCCGCTGCCACTTCTCGATCTCGGACTTGATGTACGCGGCGTGCGCCTCCGGCGTGTTGCCGACCGGGGCGGCGCCGCGCTCGATCAACGTTTTGCGAATCACGGGGTCATGCAGCGCTTGCGCGAGCGCCGAATTGAGTTTCTCGACGATGGGCCGCGGCATGCCGGCGGGCCCGAGAAAACTGAAGCCGCTGCTGACGATGAAGCCGGGTACGCCCGCCTCCTGCATGGTCGGCACATCCGGTATCGACGGGAAACGCTCCGCGCCGCATTGCGCCAGCATGCGCAGCTTGCCGTTGCGCACATGCCCGATGACGGCCGGGATGCTCACGAACGACAGCTGCACGTGGCCCGCGATCAAATCGACGATGGCCGGGCCCGCGCCCTTGTAGGGCACGTGCACGAGCTTGATCCCCGCCATCGAATTGAGCAGCTCCCCCGACAAATGCCCGACGGCGCCCTGGCCGGAGCTGGAAAAGAAAATCCCTCCCGGGTGCGCTTTGGCGAGCGCGATGAGTTCCTTCACGCTCTTCACCGGCAGCGACGGGTGCGTCAGAAGCGCCGCGGGTATGTCGACGATGAGACCGAGCGGGGTGAAGTCGTTGACCGCGTCGAACGGCAGTTTCCTGATCAGCGAGGGATTGATCAGGAAGCTCGCGGCGGCGATCAGGGTGGTGTAGCCGTCGGGGGCGCTTTTCGACGCTATCTCGGCGCCGATGTTGCCGCCGGCCCCCGCACGGTAATCGATGACGAGCTGCTGCCCCAGTATTTCGCCCATCTTCGGCGAGAGCAGGCGGAAAAGAATGTCGCTGTTGCCGCCCGGCTGGTTGGGGTTGATGACCCGGATTATTTTGGTCGGATAAGACTGCGCGCCGGCTGTACCGGCTGTGATGCCCAATGTCGCGGCCAGGAACGCCAGAGCGAGCTGGAACAAGTGCGTGCGTATATTCATTTCTCCTCCTGTTGCTTGCAACTACTCACGGCATGGCCAACCCGCCCGACTATCCTGTGCCGGCTTGAAAGTCGCGCTTACCATCACGCATCACTCATTACCTATCACTCATCGCCGCTTCATTGCGGAGAGATCTTCGCCGCCTTGACGACTTCCGCGTAAAGCCTGACGTCGGACGCGACGCGCTTCTGAAACTCGGGCGGCGGATCGGCGCGCGCCTCGTAACCGCCGGCCGCGAGGAACTCGCGCACTTTCGGAACCTCGAGCGCCTTGCGCACTTCCGTGTAGAGCCGCGCGAGCACGGCCGGAGGCAGTTTCGCCGGCGCAAACATGGCGTGCCAGCCCGAATCGAACTGAAAACCGGGCAAACCGGCCTCGGCGATGGTCGGCACCTCCGGCAGCGACGCCACGCGCGCGGCGCCGGTGAAACCGAGCGCGCGCAGCCGCCCCGCCTTCACAAATGGCGCGCCGACCGCGACCGCCGGAAAAGTGATCTGCACTTCGCCGCCAAGCGCGGCGTTGACCGCGGGCCCGCCGCCCTTGTATGGAATGTGCAGCATCTGGATCCCCGCCTTCAGGCTGAACAACTCGGCCGCAAGGTGCGTGCCGTTGCCGATGCCGGCCGAGCTGTAGCGCAGTGGATTGTCCTTGTTGCGTCCGAGCGCGATCAGCTCCTTCACCGACTGCGCGGGCAGCGCCGGGTTCGCCGTCAACAGATAGCCCAGCCCCAATGCATACGCCGTAATCGGCGTGAAGTCCTGCACGACGTCGTACGGCAACTGCTTGTAGATGCTCGGGTTGACCACGAAGGAAAACGACGTGGCGAGGATCGTGTAGCCGTCGGGCGGCGCCTTGGCGACGATGTCGCAGCCGACGATGCCGTTCGCGCCGCCCCGGTTGTCGATCACGAGCGGGTGTCCCAGCTGGGTTTCCAGTTGTTGCGCCAGCATTCGCGCGAAAGTGTCCACGTTGCCGCCCGGCGGAAACGGCACCACCAGCCGGATCGGGCGCGCCGGATACGCCTGCGCCCAGGCATCGCCGCCGGCAACGCAAACCGCCCAGGCCAGCATCAGTACGATAAATCGCCGCACGCTGATTCCTCTTCGCTGACGTTTATTACCCGCTTGTGCGCCAAATTATATAACGCCGCACCCACCACTGTTGCGCATGATAAACCTTATGCGTATATTCGGGCTTGGCGCGGAACCGGGGGAAAGCTGCGTGTCCCGCGCAATTTTGCCGTCATGTACGATCTACATCTCACCGCGGAACAGCTGGAAATGCGCGATACCGTGCGCGACTTCGTCGCGCGCGAAATCAAACCCGTCGCCATCAAGCCGGCGCGGCTGGAAGCCAGCGACCGGCGCCTGCCGCCGGAACTCGTCGACAAGGCCGCGCAGATGGGCCTGCGCACGCTGGCTCTCGCCGAAGATCGGGGCGGCGCGGGCGCCGACAATCTCACTTCGTGCATCGTGACGGAAGAACTCGCCGTGGGCGACGTGGACCTCGCAATTACGCTCGCGGAAACCTCGACGCTCGCCCACCGCCTGCTCGATCAGGCAATGACGCCCGAGCAGCGCGGGCGCTGGCTGCCGCAGCTCGTGGCAGACGATCGATTCCACCTTGCATTGGCGGGACACGAGCCCGGCACCGATACCGAACTCGGCGTGAACTATCATCGGCCCGGTGTGCCGGACAGCGGCATCAAGACAACCGCCGCGCACACGAGCAACGGCGATTGGGTAATCAACGGCGCAAAAAGCTTCGTCGTCAATGCGCCGGTTGCGAAACTCTTCGCCGTCCAGGTCAGGACCGACTCCAAGGCGTCGGGCGCGAAAGGCGTGAGCACTCTGCTCGTGCCGCGCGATGCGCCCGGGCTGACGGTCATCGAGTGCGACGCGGCTGCCGGCTGGTATCACGGCCATCGCGGCGACCTTGCATTCAAGGATTGCCGGGTGCCCGCGGCGAACCTGCTCGGCGCGGAAGGCGCGAGTCCGTTCGCCGGCGGCGCAACATCGCTCGCGCACGGCATGCCGCAGATGCAGGCCGTGAACCTCGGAATCGGGCGCGCCGCGTACGAGGCCGCGCTCGACTACGCGAAACTGCGCATCCAGGGCGGACGGCGGATCGTCGAGCACCAGGCGATCGGCACGCTGCTCGCCGGCATCGCGATCAGGCTCGAAACGGTGCGCAACGCGATCTGGCAGGCGGCCTGGGCTTTGGACCATCCGGATGCGCACGCCGACCGCAGCCTGTCCGATCTGCCACTCGCGACCGTCGCCAAGGTCGTCGCCGCGGAGATGATCCACCAGGTCACGCTCGATGCGGCCGAAGTGTTCGGCGCGATGGGCGTGATGCGCGACATGCCGATGCAGAAGTACGTGGGCGACGCGCGGATCTTCCTGCATTCCGGACTGAGCAACGATGACGCCAAACTCCGCATCGCCGAGCATCTGGCCGGCTATCAACGTCCCGCGGCGGCGGCAAGCGGCAAATGATTCCGTAACGGGCTCGCCGTTGCGTGCCGGTTCGCCTGTCGAACGTTTCGCGCGAGTCCGGGACTGAGCGCATTTCCTTCTGCGCGAATATCCACGCCTTCATCCCGCCGACAATCGCTTAAGAGAGAGACACCATGAAGATCCGCAAAGTCACCTGCTGGTTGTTGCGCATACCGTTCACGTTTCCACTGGTGAAGGATACCCAGCACGCGCTCGCCAATTTCGTCGAGATCGAAACGGACGACGGCTTGAAGGGCCACGCGCTCGTCGCCTATCCGCTCAAGTACGGCATCCGCGAGTTCATCAACCGCGAAGCCGCGCCGGTCATCGAAGGCATGGATGCCATGCGCCCGGAGGAAGTGCGCAACCGGCTTTTCTGGGCCACGGCGCGCAAGTACTTCATGGGCGCGTGGAACTGCGCGGCGAGCCTGATCGACATCGCGCTGTGGGACATCAAGGGCAAGGCGCTCGGCCAGCCGATCTGGAAGCTGCTCGGCGGCGCGCACAGCCGGATTCCCGCGTACATCACATTCGGCTTGCCGCGCTACAGCATCGAGGAGCTGATCGAGGTGGCCCGCATGCTGATCAAGGACGGCCAGACGCGCCTTAAAATGGTGGTCGCCGCGGGCTCCCATCAATACGATGAAATCCTCGGCCAGCCCAGCGACGAAGACATCGAGACGGACGCGGCGCGCGTGCATGCGCTGCGGGAAGCCGTGGGACCGAAGATCGAGCTCATGATGGACGCCAACAAGGGCGCGACGTTCCCCCAGGCGCTGCGTCTCGCCAAGCTGTGCGAGCCTTGCCACCTGACCTGGTTCGAGGACCCGGTGCTCCAGGCCGACCCGCGGTTGATGGCGCGTCTGCGCGCCCGGACCACGATCCCCATCGCAGCGGGCAGCACCGCGACTTCGGACCTGATGTACTTGCGCGAGTATCTGATACACGAAGCGGTGGATTACCTGCAGCCCAACGTGCGCGATATCGGCGGCTACACGCAGGGCCTCAAGGCGGCGGCGCTCGCGCAGGCGTTCAACGTTCCGATCGCGATGGGCGGCAACTGGCCGCACATCAACATGCACCTGCAGGCCGCCGTGCCGAACGGCGGGCGCGTCGAATATCACTGGCAAGGCTGGAAGATCGTCGAAGCGCTGTTCGACGGCGCGCCGCCGCCGGTGAACGGGTTCACCACGCTGCCGGAAGCGCCGGGACTGGGCTTCACGCCCAAGGCGGGAATGCTCGATCTGGCGGTGGATTGATCCGTGACGATCGGCGTCGAGTCCGGCAAGTATCGGCTGCGGCACTTCTTTACGATGGCGCCGCATCAGATCCACCAGCGGGTAGATACCGTGATGTCGAATACCCGATCGCACGCGGTTTGCGCCCTGGCTGCCGGCATCGCCGCGCTTGTGCTGACGGCAAACCCGCTTGCAACGAGCGCCCAGACTTACCCGGCGCGACCGGTGCGGCTGGTCGTGCCCTTCCCGCCGGGCGGCAGCAACGACATCGTGGGACGCGTGGTGGCCGTGAACTTGAGCGACCGCATCGGCAAGCAGGTCATCGTCGACAACCGGGCGGGCGGCAATTCGATCATCGGCAGCGAGATCGTCGCCAACGCGCAACCCGACGGCTATACGCTGCTCGTGATCTCCACCTCGTTCACGACCAACCCGATCATCCACAAGCTGCCCTACGACCCGCTGAAATCATTCGCGTGGGTCGCGATGCTCGGCGTGGGGCCCAATGTGCTGGTCGTGACGCTGAGCCTGCCCGTCAATTCGGTGAAGGAGCTGATCGCGCTCGCGAAGGCCAAGCCCGGACAACTGATCTACGCCTCGACGGGCGTGGGCAGCAACGCGCACTTCGGCACGGAGCTGTTCAAGCACATGACCGGCATCGACATGCTGCACGTTCCGTACAAAGGCGGCGGTCCGGCGCTGATCGAGACCATCGCGGGACAGGCGCAGCTGTGCCTGTCATCGCTGATCCAGACGACCGTGCATATCCGTTCCGGCAAGCTGCGCGCGCTCGCGACTACCGGCGCCAGGCGCAGCGTCATACTGCCGGATGTGCCGACCATCAGCGAAGCGGGCGTGCCCGGCTACGAAACGCAGAACTGGTGGGGCGTCGCCGCGCCGCGCGGCACGCCGGCTCAGGTCATCCGCAAACTGAACGAAGACATCAAGGCCGTGCTGCTGTTGCCGGATACCGGGAAGCGGCTCATCAACGAAGGCGCGGAGCCGGCGATCAGCACCCCGGACGAGTTGGGCAGGCACGTCGCATCCGAAATGGCGAAGTGGGTGCAAGTCGCAAAAGTCGCGGGGATCCGCGGCGAGTAGCTGCCGCGCTGACTCTGGCCTTGCGTGAGAGGTAAGGGATAAACGGTCTTCACCGATTACTATTCACTGACCCCATTTGCCGTTTGCTTCACCGCGCCGCCGGCACATCCTTGCCGTCCCCTGTTCCGAAAGGTGCCGTCAATCGGCGCGCATGCCTCTTTCCCTGATGACTTTGCCCCATTTTTCCAGTTCGGTTTTCAGGTGGGCCGAAAATTCCTCGGGCGAGCTGGCGATAACGTCCAGGCCGCTTTCCTCAAGTCGCCGTGTTTGCTCCGGGGAGCCCATGGCCTTCTTGAGCTTCTCGTTCAGCAACGCGACAACCGCCGCGGGTGTCCCTTTGGGCGCGAGCATGCCGTGCCACGCGATAAACTCATAACCGGGCAGCCCGGCTTCCGCGACGGTGGGAACGTTCGGCAGCGTCGCGGAACGTTTGGTGCTGGTGACGCCGAGCGCGCGCAGCTTCCGGGAATTCACATGCGGAGCCGTCTCGAGGAGACTGGTGAAAGTAATTCCGACCTCGCCGCCGATCGTTGCGATGACCGCGGGGGCGCCCCCTTTGAACTGGATCGCCACGATATTCACCTTCCCCAGAAAATTGAACAACTCGCCGGCAATGTGGGGGTTGGTGCCGACGCCGGCCGCGGCATAATTCAGCTCTCCCGGCCTCGCCTTGGCCAGCTGCAGCAACTCGCGCACGGAGTGGACGGGCAGCGAAGGGTGCACGGTCAGCAGGCCAGGCGTCGACGCCAGTAACGACACCGGCACAAAATCGTTCAGCACGTCATAAGGCACCCGGCTGTACAGGAAGGTGTTTACCACGAAGGGAACGGTGTGCGACAGCAGCGTGTAACCATCGGGCGCGGCGCGCGCCACCAGCTCGGTCGCGATATTGCCCGACGCCCCGCTGCGGTTGTCGACGACGATCTGCTGCCCCAGATTCTCGGCGAGCTTCGGGCTTACCAGGCGCGCGATCAAGTCCACGCTGCCGCCCGGCGGAAACGGCACGACCCAGCGCACCGGCTTGCCCGGATAATTTTCGGTTTGCGCCCCGGCAAACCTTGCGGCTGACGCCGCCATGCCGAAGGATAATGCGACCAGGATGATTTTCTTCAAGCTGTCCTCCCTTCCAGACCAGAAAAACCTTCGCCAGAAGCCGGCGAAATTCTGCGATCCCTAATCCCCCGCGAGCCCCGTGTCTTTCACGACCTTGGTCCACTTCGCGATTTCCGCCTTCACGTGCGCGGCAAACTCCTCAGGAGAGGCCGGTGAAACATCGATGGCCTGTTCTTCGAGACGTTTTCGGAGCAGGGTGCCGCCGGCCAGCAGTTTGTTCATGTCGGCGTTGATCTTGGCGATGATGGGCTGGGGCACCTTGGATTGAGTGCAAAGCCCGTACCACCCTGTGACATCGTACCCCGGCACGCCCTGTTCCTGGAAGGTCGGCACGTCCGGCAACTGCGCGCTGCGTTTGGCCGAGGTGACCCCCAGCCCCCTGACCCTGCCGGACCTGACCGCTGCGAGTGGTCCTCCCGCCAGATTGCCGACCGACGATTCTATTTGTCCGCTGATCACGTCGGAAAGCGCCGCGGCCGCGCCCTTGTACGGCACGTGCACGATTTTGATGCCGGTCATGCTCATGAGTAGTTCGATCGACATGTGGGGCGATGCGCCGACGCCGGAGGAGCCGAAGTTGAGCTTGCCCGGATTTGCCCTGGCGTAGGCAATGTACTGCTCGAGTGTTTTCATGGGCGCCGATGGGTGCACCATGAAAATGTTGGGCACGCCGCCTATCATGGCGGGAAACGCAAAATCGCCGACCGGATCGAAAGTCAGGCGCTTGCCGAAGCGCGCCGGTGTCACGCCGTGCGAGCCGATATTGCACAGCACCAGCGTATAACCGTCGGGGGCGGCCAGCGCCGTTACTTCGGTGGCGATGTTGCCCGCCGCGCCGGGCCGATTCTCGACCACCACCTGGGTGCCCCATAATTCGGTCAGCGCCGCGGCAACGATGCGAGCGGTGGTGTCAACGCCACCGCCCGGCACGTAGCCCACCATGATGCGCACCGGCTTGTTCGGATATGACTGGGAATGCGCGGCCCCGCCCGAGGCGAGCGCAAGGACGAAACCAAATGCGATGAGAACAGCTTTCATGACCGGTCCTCCGGTGGACGGTAAACAATTGCGGGCGGAGCCGTTCTGCGACAACCGCCGCCCCGCATGAACTATCGCCAAGCGCAGCTCGCGGACCAGTCGCGTCGCGCCATCAATCCGCCTTGATGTTCGCCGCGCGGGCAATTGCCGTGAACGCGGCGATCTCGTCGGCAATGAGCTGGTCGAACTGCTCGGGCGTGGTCGGCTGGGGGTCGAGCCCGAGCGGCGTCCAGCGCTGGCGCAAGCCGGGTTCGTTGAGAATGCGCGTGATCTCGCGGTTGAGCCTCGCGACGATAGCGCGCGGCGTCTGCCGCGTCGTCAGCAGCCCGAACCAGAGCTCCGAGTGGTAACCCGGCACGCCGGCCTCGGCGACGGTCGGCACATCAGGAACCAGCGGATCGCGCCGCACCGAGGAGACGCCGAGCGCGACGAGCTTGCCCTCTTTCACGAGGTTCACCGCGTTCGCGATCGGCGCCATGAAGAACTGCACGCGCCCGGTCATGGTCTCGGTCAGCGCTTCGGGTATGCCCTTGAACGGAACGTGCACGACATCGATTGCGGCCATGCTCTTGAACTGCTCGCCGGCGAAATGCGTGCCGCTGCCGACGCCGGCGGAGGAGAAGTTGAGTTGCCCGGGCTTCGCCTTCGCGAGCGCGAGCAGATCATGCAGTGATTTCACGCCCAGCGCAGGCGCAACCACCAGCAGATACTTGGAGTTCGCGGTCAGCGTGATGCCGGCGAGGTCCTTGCGCGTGTCGTACGGCAGTTTGGCGTAGACGGCAGGCGCCACGGCATGCGCGGAAGATACCGAGAGCAGCGTGTAGCCGTCGGGGTTCGCGCGGGCCACGGTCTGGGCGGCGATGGTGCCACCCGCGCCCGGCCGGTTGTCCACCACGACGTTCTGCCGCCAGCTTTCGGTGAGCTTCTGCGCGATGAAGCGCGCGGTGATGTCGGGCCCGCCGCCGGGCGTGAAGCCGACCACGATGCGGATCGGCCTGCCCGGGAAATCCGCGGCTGGTCCGCCGGCCGCCGGCTGCGCGGCGTGGCCCGCCGCCATCACCGCGAGCAACGCCACGGGAGCAGCGACGAGCAGCCGGAACAACTTAATCAAACCTGGCGGAGAAATGGAGCCGGGGTCGATTTCCGCCCTGCCCCGGTTATTGCCGGATCAGACTGACTTCAAATTCTCAGCCGATGTCTTGCCATTCTGGCCCTTGACCAGTTCGTAGCCGATCTTCTGGCCGTCCTTCAATGTGGTCAGACCGGCTTTCTCGACAGCCGACACATGCACGAAAACGTCTTTTGAGCCGTCATCCGGCTGGATAAAACCGAAACCCTTGGATGCGTTGAACCACTTCACTGTGCCAGTAGCCACAAAAATCTCCTGATAGAAATGTAGTTGAATACCAGCCCGGGCCAGCGTCCGGTCCAGGCTGATGGGGACACAGTCTAAACCATCATGCCTGAGGTTGCGAATGCAAGCGGTGCGCGGGCCAGTGAGGGCGCGCCCGATCCCGTCCGTTCAGTCCACCTTGGCACCCGAGCGCTTCACGACGTCACCCCATTTCGCGTACTCGGTGCGGATGAGCTCGGCAAACTGCTCGGGCGTGCCGCCCGCGGGCTCGGCCCCGATCGCGGCGAATTTTTCCCTGAGCGCCGGCGTCGCGAGCGCCTTGTTGATCTCGGCATTGAGCCGCGCCACGATCGCCGCGGGCACGGCGGCCGGCGCGACGATGCCGTTCCAGGTGGTGGCTTCGTAGCCCGGCACGCCCGCTTCAGCGATGGTCGGCAGCTCGGGCAGCGCCGGCGAGCGCTTCGCGCCGGTCACCGCGAGCCCCCGCACCCGGCCCGACCTGGCGTGCGGCGTGATGGAGTTGAGGCTTTCCATCAGCAATTGCACCTGTCCCGAGATGAGATCCGTAGTGGCCGCCGCCCCGCCCTTGTACGGCACGTGCACGATCTGCGTGCCGGTCATGAGCTTGAAAAGCTCGAACCCCACGTGACCCGGCGTGCCGTTGCCCGAGGAAGCGTTCGAGAGCTTGCCCGGGTTCTGTTTGGCGTAATCGATCAGATCGCGCACGCTTCTGACGGGAAGCGACGGCGTGACCGCGAGCAGCATCTGGTTGTTGGCCAGGTGCGCAACGGCCTTGAAATCCTGCAGCACGTTGATCGGCGCGTGGCTCGCGAGATTGGGGCTGATCGCGAGCGCGCCCACGGGCGCGTAGCCTATCGTGTAGCCGTCGGGGGTCGCCCGCGCGGTCAATTCCATGCCGATCATGAGCGCGCCGCCGGGACGGTTGTCGACGACGACCTGCTGCCCGAGCTGCTGCGCCAGCGCCGCAGCGACGAGCCGGGCAACCGTGTCCGATGCGCTGCCGGGCGCCTGGGGCACGATCAGCCTGACCGGCCGCTCGGGATAGCCGGCCGCCGCAGCCTCGCATGCGAGCAATGCCGCGGCGGCGATGGCGGCGGGAATCCGGACTGAAATCTTCATCGCAATCAGCCGCCCGTTACACGCGTAGCGATACGGAGTTCACGGGGCGGGTGCATTCCTGTTACTCCGGCCTCGCGCCCGAGTCCTTCACGATCTTCGCGTATTTCTCGACTTCGCGGCCGAAAAAAGCGGCGAACTCCGCGGGCGAGCTGCCGACCGGCTCGGCGCCCTCGCGCTGCATGAAGTCCTTCATCTCGGGATGCTGCAGGCCTTTCACGACCTCGGCGTATATCCGGTTGATAACCGTCTGCGGCGTGCCGGCCGGCGCGAACAATGCGAACCAGTTGTCGATGTCGAATCCCGGATACATGGAATCGAGCGTCGGCAGTTCGGCAAGCACCGACGATTTGCGCTTGGTCGTTACGGCCAGCGCCCGCAGCCTGCCGCTTCGCAGATGGGGCAGCACGCTGATCACCGCCGGGGTTCCCATCTCGACCTCGCCGCTGAGCAGCGCCGTAATCGCGGCGCCTGCGCCCTTGTAGGGAATGTGGGTGAGCGTAATCCCTGCCGCCTCACGCAGCAGAACCATCACGAGGTGGCTCGTGGTGCCGGTGCCGTTGGATCCGAAATTAAGTCCGCCCCTGGTTCTTTTCGCGAGCTCGACGAGCTCCTTGACGCTGCGCGCGGGCACCGACGGATGGATCGTCACGACGAGCGGCGCCGATGCGACCTGCGTGATCGGAATCAAATCTTTGCGCGCGTCGAACGGAAGTTTCGGATAAAGCGTCACGTTAACGGCGACCGATGCGGTCGACATCAGGAGCGTATAGCCGTCGGGCGGACTTTTCACCACCAGCTCGGCGCCCAGGGTGCCGCCCGCGCCCGGACGGTTGTCGACCGGCACGGTCTGGCCGAACGCTTCGTAGAAGCGCTTGCTGAGCAGGCGCGCGAGCAGGTCGGTGCCGCCCCCGGGAGAAAACGGCAGGACGATCCGGATCGTGCGCGATGGATAGTCCTGCGCGCTCGCCGCGGCCGGTGCGCCGGCCGCGACGGCGACAGACATTACAGCGGCCGCGCTCCGCAAGATGGTATTCATAGTGTCTGGTCCATTCAGAAATGCTGGCGCATGATTGCGCTTACTCGGCTTTGGCGCCGGCCGCCTTGACCACCTTGGCCCATTTCGCGATTTCCGTTTGCACGTAACTCGCGAACCGGTCGGGCTGCATCCCGGCCGGGTCGAGGCCCAATCCGTACATGCGTTCCTTCAACACGGGTTGCGCAAGAGTGCGCGCAATTTCCTCGTACAGCCTGGTCACGACGACCTTCGGCGTCCCGGCCGGCGCAAACAAGCCGTACCATACGTCGACTTCGTAGCCGGGCACACCGGCTTCCGCCACGCTCGGATACTGCGGCACTGCCAGGGATCGCTGGCTGCTCAAGACCGCAAATGCCCGCAACCGGCCGGCCTTGACCTGGGGCATCGTCGAAACCACGCTCGCCGCGGTCAGCGACACCCGCCCGCCGATGAGGTCATTGATGCTCGGCGCCGTCCCCTTGTACGGCACGTGAACGATCTTCACGCCTGTCATCATCTTGAAGAGTTCCGCGGCGAGATGCTGCGGGCTGCCGTTGCCGGAACTCGACCACAGCAGCTGATTCGGGTGGCCTTTGGCAAATGCGATCAGTTCCCTGACCGAGTGCACGGGCACCGACGGATGGACCACCAATAGATGCGGCGAGAGAACGATTTGCATGACCGGCGTAAAGTCCTTGACGGGGTCGTAGGCAAGTTTGTACAGACTCGGCGTGATCGCAAATGCCGACGAAGTCATCAGCAGCGTGTATCCATCGGGCACCGCCCGCGCAACCATCTCGGTTGCGATCGTGCCGCCCGCGCCCGGCCGGTTCTCGACGACGATCTGCTGGCCCCACGCCTCGGTCAGTTTCTGCGCGACGATGCGGGCGGAGGTGTCGACTCCGCCGCCGGCCGCCAGCGACACGACGATCCGGATCGGCTTCGCGGGATAAGATTGGGCGCTGCTCTGCCCGCCCCATGCCAAAAACGCGACGGGCGCGATCAACGCCGCCACGCATGAGCGCCTGCCGTTGCGCCTGATTAACATTGCTCCTCCGATCCCGCATGGGCTGCGGGAAGCCGCCTGGATTTTCGTCTGCGGAAAATCGCAGGCTATTTTAATCCGAATAGCCGGGCCGGCGTGTCCCACAGCACTGTCTGCCGGTCCTTCGCATCCGGCAGCCAGCGCGCCAGGCATGTCAACGGCGGACCATAGTCCATGCGCTCGTCCATGCGCACGTACGGCCAGTCTGAGCCCCATACGCAGTTGTCGAGCGTGAACGCCTTGATGGCGGCGGCGATGAACGGATCCACATCGCGATACGGATAGCCTTCAAGCGAGGAGCGAAACGGTCCGGACAGCTTGATCACCGCGTCGCCCGACCTGCCGAATTCGAGCAGCGCCTGGAAACCGGGTTGCGCGACGCCGCGCTTCACGTCGGGCCGGCCGAAATGATCGACCATGACGCGCACGCCCGCTTTGCGCAATATCGGCGCGGCCTCGGCGAGCTGGTCCTTCTGGCAATGCACCTGCAGAAACCAGTTCATTTCTTTTACGCGCGCGAGCAGCCGGTCGGCGCCGGGCTCGACGAGCGGCGTCATGCCGTGGCCCATCAGGTTGATGCGGATGCCGACCACGCCCTGGTCGGCGAGTGAAGCGAGCTCGCGGTCGGCAACGCCGGCCTTGACGAGCGCGATTCCCTTGAAGCGCCCGCCGGATCCGGCGATGGCGTTGAGCATGCACCGGTTATCGGCACCGTACGGCCCGGCGCCTACCAGCAGGCCATGCGTCATTCCGTGCGCATCGAGCACGGCGCGGAACTTCGCCGCGGTGCCGGCCTGGCCCGGGTGCGGCTTGTACAGCGTGTCCGGCGAGTAGGGATAAGTATCGCCGCAGAAGACGTGCGCGTGGGAATCCACGGCGCGAGGGGTCGTTGTCATGTGCGGTTTGCTCCCTTGCGAATGGATTTTTGGCTAACGCGGTTCATGCGGCCGATCGCGAAGCAATCATCCTTACTTCGGCGGTATGACCGGCAACAGCACGGAAGCTTGCCGCTTGGGACCGCAGTGCAGCGTGACTTTCCCGCCGAAAATTTCCGGCGGCCGGTCGGTCGGATCGTCGTGCTCGAAAGGACCGCAGCCGCGCATCGGGTTTTTCATGTTCGACAGCCGCGTCGCCTCGCCTTCGTACACGTAATCCCTGCCGCGGATGGTGAGAGCGATGCGGTGGCCCTTGGGCACGACGATGCAGGTCGGCCAGATCTCGATGTCGAGCTCGTAAATCTGCCCCGGCACGAGCGGCTGCTTCTCGTCGTGAGCGTGATACGGGCGATATGGCAGCGAAAGTTTGGCATCGAGCTTGCGCTGCGACGCCCTGAGCCAGCCCTGGCCGACCGGCGTATGCGGATCGAGCGCGCCCTGAAACACGATTTCCTTGCCGTGCGGGTCGAACACGCGCAGCACCACGAAAAAATCCGCATCGGCGGTCGAAGACGCAATGAAAAGCTTCAGCGCTGACGGGCCCGTGATCTCGGTTTCCTTGGCGAGCGGCGGCGTCGAAAATGTCACGCCGTCACCCATCGCGTCGTAAGTGATCGTCTGCTCGGCCGCAACCGGGGTCGTTGACAGAGCCTTGTCTTTCGGGTCGAGGTGGAAATGCGTCCACTTGGTGCGCGCGAGCGGCCATTCGTTTTCAAAGCGTTCGACGAACTTCTCGCCGGGATGGCGCACCTGCAGCAGCACGCGCGGCTGCTTGTCC
The DNA here is from genome assembly GCA_041483135.1 of Gammaproteobacteria bacterium. Lineage (GTDB taxonomy): Bacteria > Pseudomonadota > Gammaproteobacteria > Burkholderiales > SG8-41 > PALSA-1004. The sequence continues at coordinate 126,693 of JBGPFE010000004.1, forward strand.
CAGCCGTTTTTCACGCCCTTGAGGAAATAATCGAAGAAGCGCTTCTGCAACTTCACGCTGTAATCGGTGTAGAACGGCGCCCAGTGCGAGCCGCCGTGCACCTCGAGCCATTTCTGTTTCGACGCCGCGCGCATGTAGCCTTCGAAGTTGCCACGCGGGTGCAGGCCCTGCCCGCCCCAGTTGGCGGCGGAGTATAGCGGCACGGTGACTTTGGACAGGTCGCCCGTGCGCTCGCGATAGTAGGAATCGATGAGCGGGTGCTTGAGCACGCCCTCCCACATGTCTCCGCGGTTCTTGGCGAGCACGTCCTCGGAGAGCGTCTCCGGGCCGCAGACGAGCTCGCCCGTGACGCGGCTCTTCGGCCCGCGCTCGCCGCGCCCGTGCTGCACCGTTTTCACCTGCATCTCCTGCCAGTTCTTGCGGAACACGCAGGCGATGCCGCCATGGCGCACCGAGTCGCGGTAGTAATCGACCCACCCTTCCCACACGCAGATCGCCGCGAGGTGCGGCGGCTTGAGCGCCGCCGCGCGCCACTGGCTCGACGCGTAGTACGAAATTCCGTTCAGCCCCACCTTGCCGCTGCACCACGGCTGCGCCGCCGCCCATTCGATGCAATCGTGGAAATCCCTGTTCTCGCGCGCGTTGTTGTGGTCGAGGTAGCCGGGCGAGCGGCCGGCGCCGCGCGAGTCCACGCGCACGCACGCGTAACCGTCGAGCACCCACTTCTCGGGATCGACCACTTCCCAGTTCGCATACTTGTTGCTGGTGCCGGCGACCGCGTCGGGATTCTCCTTCACCATGAGCTCCCACGCGGTCTTGTAGCCGTCCTGGAACGCGAGCCCCTTGCCGTACGGGCCGTAGCTCACGAGCGCCGGATATTTTCCGTCGGCGGCAGGCCGGAACACGTCCGCGCGCAGCACGAGGCCGTCGTCCATCGCGACCGGCACGTCCCACTCAATTTTCATGCCGTCGCGGATTTCGTTTTTTGTTGCGGTCATCGTTTCAAGTCCTTTGCGGATGCGGGAGCGGAATGCGGATTGTATGACATCGGTAGCCGAGCCGCGCGCGGTTGACATCGCCGGGTTAGGAGGGTTACGGTATGTTGGTATCTGAATTATATCGAGAGTGGCGCGGACATCGCGCACTCCATTCACAGACGAGGAGAAATCATGAAATGCCTGATGCTTGCTGTCGGCCTGGGGATTGCCGCGAGCGCCGGTTACGCGCAGGATTATCCTTCGCGCCCGATCTCCATCACCGTGCCAAACCCGCCGGGCGGGATGAATCAGATCCACGCCCAACCCCTCTCGCCGGTCCTCGAGAGGATTGCCGGTCAGCCCGCGCCTGTGGTGAACAGGCCCGGCGGAACGGCCGCGGTCGGCACCGCGTACATCGCCAATCAGCCGCCCGACGGCTATAACCTGCTCGTCACGACCCCGAATCTTTTTCTGGTGATCGAAAAAGACAAACTGTACGGGATCAAATCACCGTATGCGCTCGAGCAGATTGCGCCGGTTGCGTTGCTGAGCGCCGACCCCTTGATCTTGGTCGTTCATCCCTCGCTGCCAGTGAAGTCGGTCAAGGAACTGATCAACCTGGCGAAGTCCAAGCCGGGAGAACTGGTTTTCTCGTCGTCGGGCCCGTACGGCATCACCCATGTGCCGATGGCCATGTTCCTGGACGCGGCCGGTGGTCTGAAAATGCGGCATTTGCCGACGACCGGCGGGGGGCCCGCGGTCGTGCAGGCGTTGGGCGGACACGCTATGATTACCGACGCCGGCCCGGCGGCGGTGTTCCCGTATTTACAAACCGGCAAGATGCGGGCGCTCGCAAGCTGGGGTGACAAGCGCTATGCCTTGCTGCCAGACATGCCGACGCTCAAGGAACTTGGTTATAACGTCGAGGCGTATCTGTGGGTGGGAGTATTCACGACCGCCGGCGTGCCTGAGCCGATTTTCAACAAAATGCGCGAATTGATCAGGAAAGCCGCCAGCGACCCCTTGTTCAACAAGGCGCTGGACAACGCCCGCGTCGTGCCGTATTACCTGGACACCCCGGATTTCAGGAAATTCTTCGACACCGACAACAAGCGCCTCAGCGAGGCGGTCAGGAAAATCGGCCGCATCTAGCATGCGATGAGAATGTCGGGGCGAAGATTCGCTTTCGCGAATCGATCGCGCGCGACTCCTGCGTCCGCCTAATCGACTTTCGCGCCGGAGAGTTTCACGATCCTCGCGTATTTCTCGAGATCCCGGCGCATAAACGCAGCGAACTCTTCGGGGCTGTTGGCCACCGGATCGGTGCCCTGGATTTCGAACTGCGCGCGGGTTTCCGGCGCACGGACGACTTTCACGAACGCAGCGTTAAGCCGGGCGACGATTGCTTTCGGCGTCTTCGCGGGAGCAAAGAGCCCAAACCAGTTGCTCGCCTCGAAGCCCGGCACTCCCGCCTCGCTGATCGTCGGCACATCGGGCATCTGAGGCGACCGCTTCGCGCCCGCGATGCCGAGCAGGCGCAAGCGCCCGGCCTTGATCTGCGGCAGTACCGGCGCAATCGAGTTGAACATCAGGTCCACGTTGCCGCCGATCAGATCGGTCACCGCCTGCGGCGCTCCCTTGTACGGCACGTGCGTGATGCTGACGCCCGCCATGCTCTTGAACAATTCCATCGCGAGGTGATTGGCGACGCCGTTGCCGGCCGAGGCGTAATTGAGCTTGCCGGGTTCGGCTTTGGCGAGCGCGATCAGCTCCTTCACCGTCCTGACCGGGACCGCGGGATGCGTGATCAGCAGGAAAGGCCCGCTCGAAACCAGGCTGATCGGCGCAAAATCCTTGAGCGTGTCGTAGGGAACGTGTTTTTTGAGATGCGGCAGGATCGTCAATGCCCCGGGGCTGCTGAACAACAACGTGTAACCATCGGGGTTTGCCCGTGCCGCGAGTTCCACCCCGATGAGGCCGCCCGCCCCGCCGCGGTTGTCGATGACGAGCTGCTGACCGAGCAGGCCGGATACGCCCGGCGCCACGGTGCGCACGACCACGTCAGGCGTGCCGCCGGCAGGTACCGGCACGATCACGCGAATCGGCTTGTCGGGGTACTGTCCTTCGCGTGGCGAAGCGGCCTGCGCAACCGCGAATGGCAGCAGCAAAACCGCAAGGCTGGCACAGGCTGTGCGCAATATGTTCACGGGCCTCCTCCTTCTGGTTATTGTTGCGGGAATGGTAACCGATGCCGGCGTGCCGTTCAAAGTCAATTCAGGCAGAATCGGCTATGCTTGCGGCAGGAATGTTACCTAAATCATCTTGTCACGGGAGATACGCATGATGACAGCGGCGGGCGCGGTTGCGCCGGGAAATGAGCTTGCGGGCAAAGTAGCGCTGGTCACCGGCGCCGGGCGCAATATCGGGCGCGCCATCGCGCTCGAGCTGGCGGCGGGCGGCGCTGCGGTCGCCGTGAACACGCGCGCGTCGCGCGAGGACGCCGAGAAAGTTGTCGCGGAGATTCGCGCAGCCGGCGGTCAGGCGGCGGTCTTCATGGCCGACGTCGCCGATGCCAATGCGGTGAATGCGATGGTCGCCAACGTGGTCAAGCAGTTCGGCCGCATCGACATGCTCGTGCTCAACGCTTCGGTGCGCAAGGAAACACCTTTCATCGACATGAGTTTCGATGAATGGCGGAATATTCTCGCGATCACGCTCGACGGCTCGTTTCACTGCACCAAGGCGTGTTTGCCTGCCATGATCAAGGCCGGCGGCGGCGCGATCGTCACGCTCGGCGGCCTGATGGCGCTGTCGGGCGCGAAGAATCGCGTCCACGGCTCGGTCGCGAAACACGGGCTCGTCGGCATGACGCGCGCGCTCTCGCGCGACCTCGCCCAATACGGAATCCGCGTCAACTGCGTGGCGCCCGGGCAAATGAACACGACGCGTGCCGCCGGCCGCGCGCCGCGCGCCAACCCGTCGGATCTCATTCCCCTCGGACGTCGTGGCGAGCCGGAAGAAATTGCCACCACCGTGCGCTTCCTGTGCGGACCCGGCGCGAGCTTCATCACCGGCCAGACTCTCCACGTGAACGGCGGCCAGATGGCATTCTGATTTGAACAGGCGGGATTCAATCACCGGCTTGCCGTTGATCGCCCGTCCTGTCCTGCCGTTCACGTTGTCGCGAGTGTCGCCCTAACGCGCCGACGGCGCCGGCTTGAAAGCTTGCGACTGCCGTGGCAGTTCCCACTCGAAACGCTGCAGTTGTTGCTGTCGCTCCTGTGAGTAACGCTGCTGTTCGATTTGAATTTCGGCATGCCGGCTTGCGGCGGACGGCGAGCTCAGGTTCTGCTGCCGGCGCAAATCGAGCTGTTGTTGTTGATCGAGCTGAAGCAACTGCTGGCGCTGCTGAAGCTCGAGCTGTTGCAGCTGCTGCTGTTGGCGCGGGTCAAGCTTCGGCTGCTGCGCGCGATGGCGCTCCTGTTCCAGGTACAAACGCAACTCGTCCGTTTGTTGCTGCTGTTGAAGCTGCAGGCGTTGAACCGCCTGCTTCCCCGGGTCGGCGCACAGCCCTTGCCCTGTCAGCACCAGACCAAGCACACCAAGCAGAATCGGCAATGCATACCGAAAGAGCAACCGCAGTCTCCCGCAAATGAATTCAGAGCAAGGCGCTTAAGCTTACCCATATTTCCCCGCGCATGTATATCGCCGGATCGACCCGTCCCGGCGCGCAGCAGGATGACGGCCTGCGCCGGTGTCCGGATTTTTGGTTCGCCGTTTGGCATTGAGATCATGCTCAGGCGAGGCTAGCCAACGACGCCGCGCCGGCCGACAATAGCGCCCTGTCTGCTTTTCGGGGAGAAGGACCCATGTCAGCAGGTTCATCGCAACAAGCCATCATCGCGGCCGCCGTGCTGTTCGCCGCCGCCGTCATGCAGATACCATCGGCCGGCGCACAACCAGACTATCCCAGCCGCCCGATCCGTCTGATCATCCCGATGGCGGCAGGCGGCGCGACCGATATCCTGATCCGCTCGCTGGCACCGAAAATGACGGAACTGCTCGGTCAGCAGATCGTCGTCGACAACCGCCCGGGCGCGAACGGCGTGATCGGCGAGGAAATGGGCGTCCGGGCCACGCCCGACGGCTACACCCTGATCGCCAACGCGCTCGCCATCGCGATCAACCCCAGTCTCTACAAGCTCGATTACGATGTCAGGCGCGATCTCGCGCCGTTGACGCAGCTCGCGTCGGTCGACCTGCTGCTCGGCGTAAACCCGCAGGTCCCCGCCAAATCGGTCGCCGAGCTGATTGCGCTCGCCAAAGCGCAGCCCGGCAAGCTCAATTACGCGTCGTTCGGCGTCGGCAGCATCGCGCACATGGCGGGCGAATTGTTCAAGCAGGCAAGCCGCACGCAGATCGTGCATATCGCCTACAAAGCGACGCCCCAGGCCGTGCAGGAAACGATCGCCGGGCAGACGCAATTCATGTTCGGCGGCATCCCTTACATGCTGCCGCATGCGCGCGCCGGGCGGCTGCGCGGCATCGCGGTGAGTTCCCTGCAACGCTCGCCGCTTGCACCGGAGATTCCGACGCTCGACGAATCGGGGCTGCCAGGCTTCGATGTCACCGCATGGTTCGGCATGTGGGTGCCGGCAAAGACACCGCAATCGATCGTCGCGCGGCTAAACAAGGTAATGAACCAAGTGCTGACCGACGCCACCGTGAGACCCAACATCGAACGGCAGGGTTACCGGCCGGGTGGCGGCTCGTCCGAGGCCTTCGGCAAATTCGTGCGTTCTGAAGTCGAAAAATTTTCGCGCGTAGTCAGGGAAGCCGGCATCAAGCCGGAGGGTTGACCCCCATACGTCGTTGCGCCGCTGCGGCTTGCGGCCAAGCGCCGGGATTTGAAGCCCGCGGCGCCCACGGTTGATTTCACGCGGCAAAACGGACAGAATCAATCCCAAAAACGAGGCCTTACCGGCATCCCGATAAAATCAACGGAGGAACGATGATTATCAGAAAGTTCGTCTCACCCGCGCTCGTGTTCGCGGTATTTCTCAACGGCGCACCGGCATCCGCCGCGGACGCCGCCAAAGATTATCCCAACCGTCCGGTGCGCATGCTCGTGCCGAACGCGCCGGGAAGCTCGGTCGACACCCTGAGCCGCATCGTCGCCGCGAAGCTAGGCGAGGTCCTGGGTCAGCAGGTGGTAGCGGACAACCGCGCCGGCGCGGGCGGCGTGATTGGCATGGAGATCGCCAAGACCGCCACGCCGGACGGCTATACGATGATCAGCGCAACCACGGCGGCCTCGACGGTTGCCGTGCTGCTCCAGAAGAAACCCACCTACGATCCGGTGAATGACTATGACTACGTTGCGCAGTTCGCGGAGACGCCCAACGTGCTGGTGGTCAATCCCTCGCTGCCGGTCAAGTCAGTAAAAGAACTCATCGACTACTGCAAGGGCAAGCAGGGACAGGTCAACATGGCCTCCGCGGGCGCTGGCTCGCAAAGCCATCTCTCCGGCGCGTACTTCATGCAGGCCGCCAACTTCCAGTCGCTGCACGTGCCGTACAAGGGCGGCGGCGCGTCGGTCGCCTCGGTCATCGCCGGGGAGTCGCATTGGACTCTCACGCCGGCGCCGGCGGTGATGTCGCACGTCAACTCAGGACGCCTCCGCGCGATCGGGCACAGCCTGCCCAAGCCCTCCCCGCTGCTGCCCAACATTCCGCCGATCGCGGAAATCGTGCCGGGCTTCGACTACAGCGGGTGGCAGGGCTTCTTCGTTCCGAAAGGAACGCCGAAGACCATCACGGATAAGCTGCGGGCGGCGGTTTTAAAGACAATGGAACAGCCCGAAGTGAAGAAGGCGTTTGCCTTCCAGGCCACGGAGATCGTCATCAGAGGGCCGGCAGAATTCCGCAAGCTGGTGCGGGAATCGATGGTCAAGAACGCAAAGGTTATCAAGGCAGTCGGGCTGACGGCCATCTGAGCGGCGATATTGTCGCGGGGCAGTGCGCGTTCCCCTGTCTCGTCTGGCGTGGTGGCGGCAAAGTCGGGGAAGACAACGGGATCGTGACCGGCATCCCGGAGGAGTTCCGCAAGCCGGTGCAGGATCCGCTCGCAAGAACCGTAACCTGATACAGGCGGCCGGCCCGAAAGCCGGGCAACGCTCAAGGGCGCGCCGGACCAAATGGCTATGCCTCACGCCACCACAGGGACACGGCGTTGACGCTGTTTTTTATATCATCAACCAGAGGAAACACACACCATGATTACGAACGACCGCGGACTGTCCGAAGAGCAGCGCATGATGCGGGACGCCTGCCGCGCATTCGTCAACGATTTCGTCACCCCTTTCATCCGCAAGAACTGGCAGCGCGAATGGAGCATGACCCCGGAAGACCGCCTGCCGCGCGAGATCCTCGAGCAGGCGCACAAGATCGGCATTCGCACGCTCGGTGTCCCGGAAGAGTTCGGCGGAACCCCGGTCGATCCCAAAACCGAAGTGCAGACCTTCGCGATGATTTCCGAAGAGATCTCGCGCGGCGATGCGGGTCTCTCCGACAAGCTGGTGCAGATCTGGAAGGTCTCGGTGCTGTTGCGCAATATCGCGCCGCGCCACCTGCAGGAGCTGTGGTTTCCGCGCATCGTCGCGGATCCGACCTTCCTGCTCTCGCACTGCCTGACCGAGCCGCGCGGCGCTTCCGACCGCTGGCTGCCGTACGACGTGCCCGAAGCCATGATGCACACCAAGGCCGAACTCAAAGGCGATAAGTGGGTGATCAACGGCCGCAAGCAGTTCATCAGCAACGGCTACGATGCGAAGCTCTACGTCGTCTACGCCACGACCAAGCCCGGCGCCGGCATGACCAAGGGCACCTCGAGCTTTCTGGTGCCGCGCGATACGCCCGGATTGTCGGTCGCGCGCTGCAACGAGACGCTGGGCGGACGCTTCATGAACAACGGCGAAATCGTGTTCGAGGACTGCGCCGTGCCCAAGGATCACTGCCTCGTCGAGAACACCGCATTGACCAAGGCCGGGGTCTATTTCCGCCCCGGCAAGATCATTCAGGCGTCAAAAAACCTCGGCATCGCCGTTTCCGCGTTCGAAAAAACCGCCGACTACGTGCAGAACTACGTGCAGGGCGGCCGCCCGCTCATCAAGCATCAGGCGGTGGCGATACGCCTCGCCGAGATGGCCACCAAGATTTGCGCCGTGCGATCGCTGTTGAACGAGGCGTCACGCGCGGTCGACGAGGGTGCGCCGGACGCCGAGCAGCTCGTCAATATGGCCAAGCTGTTTGCCTCGGAGGAAGTATTCAAGGTGACGCAGCACGCGGTGGAGCTGCATGGCGGCAACGGCATCATGCTTGACTTCGGCATCGAAAAACACTTGCGTGACGCCGCGGTTTTCCTGCACATGGACGCGACGGTGGACATTTCCAAGTTCAAGATCGTCAAGTGCATGTTCCCCGATACAGCGGGTGTCTACGCCGGGCCGGAAAAGTGAAATACCCGCCATCGAAATCGGCCTGGCCATAGATTGTTCTTCAGACCGGGCACGCAGCCGCAGGCAGTTAAACAACCACCATCATTTTTTGCACCACTGCTCGACCGATTTACGCGCGCTGTCGATTTGCGCCGCGCGCTCCTCGTCGCTGATGAACATCCGTTCCCCGGTGTTCGGGTCAAACCGGGTGACCCGCTGACCCTCTTCGAGCACTTTGAGTTGACCGCGCATGTCATTGCAATTGCGCTCGGCCTCCTCCGCCCCGGCTTTTTCGCTGGCCGCCTTGGCTTCAGCCTCCTGGCGCTCGGCCTGGCGCTTCAGAAACTCGACGTTCTGCTCCTGGAGTGATTTCTGCGGCGGCAGGCTGTCCCCGCCGCTTTCCCCGCTCTTGCCGATTGGCCGTTGCTGCACGGTGCCGGGCGAGCAGTAATAAGCGTATTCTTTCTCACCCTTGGGATTGACACATTCAAAAATCTGCGCCGCCGCGATATTCGCCAGCATCATCAGCACAAAAGCCGCGATCGACCGCAACATCTTCGTCCTCATTGCGCCAACGATACGCTTTTTGCCATGCATGCGCCGCGATTCTGCTGAGAACTGCTGCCTGCGCATTACCGTTTGCTCGTTACCGTTTAAATTCCGCGACCGAGCGCGCCAGTTTCCCATCGCGCGTTTTCAGAGCGCGCGTGACGGCCTTGGTCGCGCCGAACGTCGGCACGTAGGCCGAATGCTTGCCCGCGCCGCCGATCACCGCGATGATGATGTCCTCGGCGCGCTGCACCGCGAACACCGGCGCATCCGGGCCTGCGTTCGCGTATCTCTCCCTGAACGTGACGCGAAAGCGGCGCTCGATGTTCTCCTTCGAGAACTTGCCGAGCGGCAGCGTCGCATGCTCCTGGAGAAAGCGCTTGGCGTCGGCCTTGGAGTAACCGCCTCCCGCGACCGTTTTCGCATGCTCGGGGCCCATGATCACCAGCGGTTGCGCCGCGTAGTAGACGTCGTTCGAGCCGGTCACCGCCATCGTGCCGGCGATCGTTGTGAGGATGCCCTCAGCGGTGAGGCTCTCGTGATCGTTGATGTTGTGCGGGCATTCGGCGCCGATGACCGTCACCGCGCTCGCCTCGCGCGGCAAGCCGCGCTCGACGTGCAGCGGCTCCCACGGGCTTGCCGTCTCGTTCTCCGCAACGAGGTAGCTGTACTTGGACGGCGCGCCGAAAGTCGACATGTCGCCGGTACCCGGAATCGCGCCGCCGATATTGAGGAGCGCGAGGCGAACCGCGCGCCCGATAGTCGCGTTGCTGTGCGCGCCCGGGCCGAATGCGTTGTGACCGGAATTGATAGCGAGTTCCGTCGCCACGGGGCCGTTCACGATGACGAGCGGCGCGCACAGATGCGTGGTCGCCTGGACCCCGTAGAGATTGAACGGCTCTTCGCACATCGCTTCGATCGCCAGCACCAAAAGCGGGAAATACTCCGGCCGGCACCCCGCCATCACCGCGTTCGCGGCGAGCCGCAGCGGCGTCGCTTCGCCGTAGCGCGGAGCCATCTTCGCCACCGGCTCGTGCCATGGCCGGTCGCAGTACGCGAGCATCTGTTCGACGCGCCGCATGGTCGGCGGCACGATAGGCAGCCCGTCGCCCCAGCCGCGCTCGAGATAGAGCTTGTTGATACACTCGAAGTCATCGTCGGCTTCGATGCTCGCGCCCGCGGGCTTGAGCAGCTCGGCGAGACCGGTCATCTGGCGTGCTCCTTGATGAGTTCGACCACTTGCGGAATCGCCACATGGGCGCGTCCCTCCACCTGTTCGAGCGACAGGCCGCCGAGCGGGTGCGGAATCACCACCAGCGGCAGGTCCGGCACGCCGAACACTTTCGCCTGCGTTTTCCCCAGCTTGATGAAGGGATCGGAGCAGATGACGGCGGTGACGAGACCGCGCTTGCGGAGCTCAGACATGTCGTGGACACTCCACGACGTGCACGACCCTCAGTCGGCCATCGCGCTGACGACGAGGTCGGCCTCGGCGGTCAGCCGGTCGAGAATTTCTTTGGGCGCCGGCAGGCTGACGCTCGCTTTGCGCAGCGACACCACCGATGCGA